>JBKBHF010000010.1:0-89817 GCA_046297695.1 Permianibacter sp.
TTGGCTGCCAATAACAACGGCGAGGACAAGCCGAAACGCGGCAGAAAACGCGCATGAATGCGGCAAAGGAAAAAGTCAGTACGGAGCGCGCCAGCCATCCCTGGAGCCGGGTTCCAGCCGCGCCATCCATGGCGCGTCGTTCGGCGGGGAAATATGCCACCGGCATATTTCCAATTCCCGCCTCACCCTTCCGCGGCGAACTGATCCCGCAAGACCCGAACGACGAACCAGCCGCCGAAATGCTGAAGCGTCTGCAGAGTCAGGAAAGCATTCCAAGGAAAAAATCCAATGCGCGTCGAAACAAGGAGCTTGTGCCATGAGCACCGATCTGACGACCTATGACTTGAAGCTACTGGCCGAGTCGGTCGACATGGAGTGCAAGGCTGCGCAAGGTGCCAGTGGCAAAGGTGAATTGCCGGCCGATTTTTGGAAAAGCTATAGCGCCATGGCCAATACCCAGGGCGGCGTGATTGTCTTGGGCGTACAGGAAAAGCCAAGAGGGCAGTTTCAGGCAATCGGCTTGCAGGATGTCGAGCGAGTTAGAAAAGCCATTTGGGACAACCTGCATAACCGCAAGCAGATCAGCATCAATCTGTTGGCTGAGAAACATATTCGGCCGGCAATCATCGGCGGCAAGACTGTGCTCTGGGTAGAAGTGCCAAGGGCATCCCGGCAGCAGCGACCTGTGCATATTGGTACCAATCCTATCGAAGGCACCTTTCTGCGGCGGCACGAAGGTGATTATCAGGCTGATGATGAAACTGTTCGCCGCATGTTGGCCGAAAGGGTCGAGGATGCCCGTGACGAGCGGGTGCTCAAGGGCTTTGATATTCACGATCTGGACTTGGAGACAGTCGCTGCTTATCGCAATCGGTTTTCTGCGGTAAAGCCCGGACACGTTTGGCTTGATTTACCTTTGGTGGAGTTTCTTGAGCGCATCGGGGCATTTGGCCGTAACCGGGAAGAAGGGTATACCGGTGTGCGCTTGGCCGGACTTCTGATGTTCGGCCGTGCCGAAACGATTCGTGATTACTTGCCGCACTACATGGTCGATTATCAAGAACGTCCGGAACCGAAAGCGGAGAAACGATGGATTGATCGTTTGGCTCCGGATGGTACATGGTCGGGTAATTTGTATGATTTCTTCCGGCGTGTTTATCAGAAGCTAACGGCTGATATCAAAGTCCCGTTTCAGTTGAAAGACGGCCAACGCATCGACGACACACCGGTGCATGAAGCATTGCGTGAAGCGTTGGTAAACACCCTCATTCATGCTGATTTCAGCGGCCGAGTTTCAGTACTGGTTGTGAAGCGACCGGATATGTTCGGGTTTCGCAACCCGGGTTTGATGCGGGTGCCTATCAAACTGGCCATCAACGGTGGCAATAGTGACTGCCGCAATCGTCGTTTGCAGACGATGTTCCAGCTTGTGGGTTATGGCGATCATGCAGGCTCGGGTATCCCGAAGATCTATCGGAACTGGGCTGGCCAGCACTGGCGTATGCCTATGCTTTATGAGTTGCCCGAGCCTGAACAGACCTTGATGGAGCTCCGGATGACCAGTCTGGTGCCGGAGGAGGTTTTGGCCGATTTGGAAGGTCATTGGGGAAACCGGTTCACCGGGCTTCCAGAGGGAGCCCGGTTGGCTTTGGTAACGGCGGCGACCGAAGGCGTAGTCAACCATTCACGCCTGAAGGAAATCTCTGCCGACCACCCGTCAGATATCTCCAAGACTTTGGCGACATTGGTCAGGGATGGCTTTTTGGTTCCGGATGGGGTGGGGCGTGGGATGGTGTATTACCTGCCTTGGAGCCCCCACATCTCTGCCAGTTTTGCTGAAGAGACGTCTATACCGCTGGAGCTCGAACACCAGCGAATGCAAGAAATGGGGCTCTTACCACCGGAGCTAATGGGCTTACCACCGGAGCTAATGGGCTTACCACCGGAGCTAATGGGCTTACCACCGGAGCTAATGGGCTTACCACCGGAGCTTGGGTCCTTACCACCGGAGCTTGGGTCCTTACCACCGGAGCTAGACAAACCCTTAGCCACTGAGCTTGATCAGCTGTCGGCCGCAGAACTGGCCGAGTTGGAGGTACTCGCCAAGCCAGTCCGGGACCGGGAGCGGGCACCTCCAGAGGTCATGAAGCAGGTGGTACTTGATTTGTGCAAGGGGCGTTATCTCGGTGTTCGAGTTTTGGCGGGGCTGCTAAATCGCGATGCAAACGACCTTCGCAAGCGGGTGCTAAACGAGTTGGTGAAAGATAGGGTTTTGAAGAGAGCCTATCCACGCCCCAATGACCCGCGCCAGGCATATACAACGGATATCACGCCTAATGGCGACACCAACACAGCTAGTTGATTTGCCTCTGCAAGGAGTTTTTCTGTGGCGATATGGTTAGTGAGAGCAGGCTCTCACGGCGAGTACGAGCACGGGGCTGAGCGCAAGCTGACACCGCTTCTGAATCGCGATGAGTGGCGCCAGGGAAATGTCTGGTGGCGCCTCATTGGTTCCAAGCGGTGAGGCCAAGGCGACCGGTGGACTGAGGCTCCTTGGGCAGAGCATTTTCCGCAGTACGCGCTTTTGCGAGCGCGGTGCCGTAGGCCTCTTGCACATTTAAGGGTTGCAAGAGGCCCGGTTTTTCCGTCAACTGAATGCCACACTTTTTCCTACCGAGGCAGGCCGTGGCGGTTGGCGGACGTAAACATGAAAACTCCAGCGACTCATCAACAGGTGGCCGGCGTCGCAGTAGGTGTAGGTGAAGTTCCAACCGGGTCTGCCTTGGTCATCACGGGCGATGACCTGTGACGGTGCCAGTCTGCGTTGGCATTGTCGGCAATCGACGATGGCGATACCGCTACGAGCCAGTTCATCAGCGATGACTTCGATATCATCGAAGGATGCCCATGGTTCGGGAATAGCGGTGAAGGTTTCGTCTGCGGTGTCGCGGGTGTTCAGCCAGCGCAGTATGGCGCCTTTGCTACCTGCAATGGCGTCGGCATCGCGTGCGGTAACTGCAGCAGCCAACAGAGGCCAGTTCTCGTCGTGGAGTTGGCTGGCGGCATCTGGATGGTGGTGGCGCTCCTCCAGCATACGCCAGAGCGCAGCCTCCAATACATCGGCGGGCATCGTGATAGTGCAGGAGTAACCGTCACCATCATTGGCCGGGCAATGAAATGCCACCCACTTGCCACAGGGCGGTGGATTCGCTTCGAGTCTCTGCAGAATGCGTTGGCGATAGGCGGCGTGGAAGCCATTGCCGGCTGCCGCAGGCCCCTGTTCGAAGGCAAGTGCTGGATTCTTCAGTACACGCAGACAGTGCTTCGGAAAGAACACCCATGCTGGCCACAGTAACGGGAGGCCAAGTAAGGGGCACAGGATTTCCAGCTTGGCAAAGTGCCAGTCATGGGCATCCAGCTTACGGGTCACATGCAGCCCTAGTCGCAGCGCGATGGCGACAACGCAGCACGCATAAATGTGAAGTGCTAGGTTCAACGCGCCCATGGTCTATCGAAGGCTCCGAAGCGGCCCCGCATAGCGCGGCCAGTCCAGCACTCTGATCAACTCGGTCACATCCGGGTCGATGCCAAAGCCTTCCTGATACCACAGCACGGCAACAAAACTGTCGTGTTCCCCTGGGTAGTGCGCTTCGCCCCGTAGTATCCCCATGCATTCGATGGGTGGTAGCCGCGCGAGCACTCCATCCACGCGCTCGTTGCCGATGGTGATCAGAATACGACGGCTGTTGAGTCGCATAGGCGGCAGGACGATGCGGTGCCGGGCGCTGCCGGGCCACATAGCTGTCATGTCGTTCAGTGCTCGCCGGACGCGGTCGAACGGGTGGTAGGTTCGGCCTGGTGTGAAAGTCAGCGCAACATGCAGGTTGCGTTGTTGCAGCGACTCCCAAAACACTCTGCGGCCATCAATGAGCTCGAACGCTCCACGTTGAGCTGCCGCAACCGCGACGCTCGATGGGGTCGGCTCGCTCGGCGCTGGAGCCACCGGAATGGCCGACCAGTCAAACATGCAGGTTTGCTGCACGGCTTCTGCGAAACCTGGCTGGGCCATGAAGTATTCGTGATGAAGCTCAGCCCAGGTGGCGTGGCGATAGGTCTTTTCGGTCATGTCGGTTGGAATGGATGGCCTTATCGGATTTTGAATTGGTGTCGGGCGCGATCCATGCGCCCGAAATGCAGCTTGCTGCAGTCAGGAGCGAACATGAAGTGCTGGCTCCAATGACCGCCCAACTCCGCGTCCCCCCATACCCCCTGGTAGTTCCAAGAAGGGGTACAGCGAGAGAACTCCAAAACTCAGTGGATTTGCGTTGAATGGGGCCCTGACAATACCCCCTGATCAATCAATGTACCGCGATACCGTGCCCTCGTGCCCTTACGGAGGTCTTGGAGTTCAGTCCGCGTCCCAGGCATTTTGATTCTCGGTTCCACTTTGCCATTTGCGTAAGAGCAGGGGGCGTCGTCCGTGGCGATCATATCCAGCTTGCCACCGCATTCATCGATCGCTTGCCAGGTGACCGCAGAGAGGCCGCACTGATTGCGGCCACCCCACCCAGTCAGCACAATCACATTTTTTCGGGCTCTTTGTAGGGTTGTGTAACCGCTAAGGCTGTTCAAGAGCCTGCTGTCGAAGAACATTCTGTCGATCGCCGCAGCCGGCAATGACGGCAATACCACGCTGTCGTACCCGGCCTCGTATGCGAGCGTGATGTCGGTCGCTGCGGTGGACGAGAACAAGGCCTGGGCGACGTTCTCGCAGTACAACAGCGCAGTGGAAATCGCCGGTCCGGGTGTCGGCGTGCTGTCGACCGTGCCGATGGGCTCGGGCTCGCAGTCGGTGCTGTCGGTCGGTGGCGTCAGCTATGCGCCGGGCGACATGGAAGGCTCGCCGAAGCAAGTGGCCACTGCGCCGCTGGCTGACTTCGGCATTGGCGATGCAGTCAACACTGCCGTCGCCGGCAAGGTCTGCCTGATCCAGCGCGGCACAGTGGATTTCGCCACCAAGGTGAGCAACTGCCAGAACAGCGGCGGTGTTGGTGCGGTGGTCTACAACAATGCGGCCGGTGGTTTCGGCGGTACGCTCGGCACCACGGTCACCACCATTCCGTCGGTCACGGCGAGCGACACCGAAGGTGCTGCAATGAAGGCCCAACTGGGCCAGAGCGCCACGGTCGGCGTCGAAGCTGCCAACTACGCCTACTTTGACGGCTCCTCGATGGCGACCCCGCACGTGTCGGCGGTTGCGGCGCTGGTCTGGAGCTACTTCCCGACCTGTACGGCGACCCAGATCCGCAACGCCTTGAATGCCACGGCCCAGGACCTCGGTACGGCCGGTCGTGACACCAAGTTCGGTTACGGCTTGGTGCAGGCCAAAGCGGCCCACACCTACCTGAGCCGCAGCTGCAACGGCTAAGGTGTTGAAGGGCTGAAAGGCCCGTCAGAACGGCATGTCGGCCCGGCCGCCATGCCGTTTTTTCGTTCTGGGCCAGCAGCTTGCTGATGCTGGTCAGATGGTTAGGCCTGCTTGCCGCTGGTAGACTACGCCCCCTGCGCCCGCAGGCGCCGTCTGCCATGTCATGGCGGGCGGCCAGCAAGGGCGGGTTGACCGGACAATAGAGCCCATGAGCCTGAATTTTCTCGACTTTGAAAAGCCGATTGCCGAACTGGAAGCCCGGATCGAGGAGCTGCGCCAGCTCGGTGACGATGGCGAAATCAATATCACGGAAGAAATCGACCGGTTGCGCAAGAAAAGCGTGCAGCTGACCAAGCAGGTGTTCGCCAATCTCGATGCCTGGCAAATCGCCCAGATGGCGCGCCATCCACAGCGTCCGTACACGCTGGATTACCTGAATGAACTGTTCACCGACTTCGATGAGTTCTGCGGTGACCGTGCGTTTGCCAACGATCCGTCCATTGTCGGTGGCACCGCCCGTTTGGCTGGCCGGCCGGTGATGGTGATCGGTCACCAGAAAGGCCGCGACACCAAGGAAAAAATCCGCCGCAATTTCGGCATGCCGCGGCCGGAAGGCTACCGCAAGGCCTTGCGCCTGATGCAGCTGGCGGAAAAGTTCAAGCTGCCGATCATCACCTTCATCGACACGCCCGGTGCTTATCCGGGCGTCGGCGCCGAAGAACGCGGCCAGTCGGAAGCGATCGCCCGCAACCTGAAGGTGATGTCGGAACTGAAAGTGCCGGTCGTCTGTACCGTGATCGGTGAAGGCGGTTCGGGCGGCGCGCTGGCCATCGGCGTCGGCGATCGGGTCAACATGCTGCAGTACGCGACCTACTCGGTGATCTCGCCGGAAGGTTGTGCGTCCATTCTTTGGCGCAGTGCCGAGAAAGCGCCGGAAGCGGCGGCGGCCATGGGCATCACCGCCAAGCGCCTGAAAGAGCTGAAACTGATCGACGCGATCATCGAAGAGCCGCTCGGCGGCGCCCACCGCGAGCCGCGCAAAATGGCACAGACCCTGGCCGAACAGCTGCTCAAGGATCTGGCTGAACTCGACAAACTCAGCGAAGAACAACTGCTCAGCCAGCGCTACCAGCGCTTGATGGGTTTCGGTGTCTTTGCCGAGGCCTGATCCGCAGCAAACGCGAGCACTGGTCATGACCCCACACGCCCCGGCTGAAGCCTTTGCCTCAGCGCTCGGGGCGTTGTTGTTTTCAGCGTCTGCACAAAACACAACACCACCGTCGTTGGTCGTGGCCTATAGCGGAGGCCGCGATTCCACCGTGCTGCTGCATCTGGCGTTTGCCTTTGCCCAAAAGCATCAGCTCGGTTTGCGCGCCATCCATGTCAATCATCAATTGCAAGCAGCGGCCGAGGCGTTTGTTCAGCACTGTCAGCGTGAGTGCGCGGCGCTGGCGATTCCGCTCGACGTGGTCACGCTCTCGGTTACGCGCACTGACAAGGGCCTGGAAGCCGACGCCCGCGAAGCACGCTATGCCGCTTTTGCCGAGCGTCTGCGCGAACACGAAATCCTGCTGCTCGGCCAGCACGCCGATGATCAGCTCGAGACCTTGCTGCTGCAGCTGTTGCGCGGCGCCGGTCCGCATGGTCTTGCCTGCATGCCGGCGGTGGCCGCGTTTGCCGCCGGCCAGCTCTGCCGGCCGCTGCTGTCGGTGCGACGCGAGGCGCTGGCGGCGCTGGCGTTTCAACGCGGCTGGCGCTGGATCGATGACCCGAGCAATGACGATCACGCGTTGGCGCGCAACCGATTGCGCAGCGAGTTGATGCCGGTGCTGCTGCGCCAGCGTGACGGTGCGGCCGAGGTGTTGCTGCGGGCGGTGCAGTGGCAGGCCGAAACCGTCGGCTTGCTGGCCGATCTCGCGGCGCTGGATCGGGCCGCTGTGCAAACAGCTGCTGGCTTGCTGCAGCGGTCGTGCTTGCTGCAGCTGCCTGTGTCGCGGCAAGCCAATCTGCTGCGGTACTGGCTGCAGCAACGCGGCTGCAAGTTGCCCAATGCGGACAGGCTGCAGGAGTTTCTGCGGCAGCTGGCATCGGGATCGGATCGCGTCATGATGCAGTGGGCTACGCATGTGCTGCGCGTTTACGGCGATTGCCTGCTGCTGACGCCAGTATGGCCAGCCGCCATCGACGCCGTTGTCGCGTGGCCCGATTCGCCGACGTCGATGGCGATGCCGGCGCCGATGCTGACGCTGCCACATGCGCTGGGTGTGCTGCGCTGGCAAGCCGCGCCGCGTGCGGTAACGGAAGCGCTGCCCGCGTTGTCGGTGCGCGCGCCGCGCGCGGATGAAACCGTCAGCGTACGCTGGCACACGCCGGGACTGCGGGTGGCGCTGGCGGGTCGCCATGGCCGGCGCGAACTCAAGGATCTGTTTCAGGCAGCACGCATTCCGGCGTGGTTGCGGCCGTTGTGGCCGAAGCTGTTCTACAACGACACGCTGATCGCTTTGCCCGGTCTTTTGGTGACGGCGGCAGGACAAGCGGCGGCGTCAGCGGAATGCCGGTTGCTGCACGTTGAAGGCCCGCTGTTTTCGCTTGCCGCGGAGCTACGCGTTAATCTCAGCGACAATGTTGGCGACAACAGCCAGACTGCGGTTTAAGCCGAACGCCAGAACCGTCTTTCGTTGTACTTCAGGCAGATTTTCACCCTCGCTCTCATGACAGTTCGGTCGCAAAGGCCGGATGCGATTGCCGCAGCAAGCCACTGGCCTGATCGGCCGGCATGGGCGCGCCGAACAGATAACCCTGACCGAACTCGACGCCCAATTCGCGCAGCAACTTCAGTTGGGCGCTGGTTTCAATGCCTTCTGCCACCAATGTCAGTCCGAGATTCCTCGCCAGGGTGCGGACGCCGCTGAGCAGTTGCAGGCTTTTCTCGCTGCTGGCGATTTGCTGCAGGAATGTGCGGTCGATCTTGATGGTATCAAGCGGGAACTGGTGCAGGTAGTTCAGCGACGAATAGCCGGTGCCGAAATCATCCAGCAGAATCTGGATCTCCATCGCTTGCAGCTGCTGCAGGAAGCGTTGCGCCATATCGAAATGCTGAATCAGCAGGCTTTCCGTGATCTCCAGTTTCAGCGCCTGCGGCGGCAAGGCGCTCGCCGCCAAGATGTTTTCGATCTGTGCCAGGAAATCGCGCTGGGTCAGCTGCCGGCCGGACAGGTTGACGCTGACGGCAAGATGCGGATGGCCTTGCTCACGCCAGCGGTGCACCTGCGCGGTGGCATCGCGCAGCACCCGCATGCCGAGCTCATTGATGAGGCCGGTCTCCTCGGCGAGCGGAATGAATGTCGCGGGTGAGATCAGGCCGAGATGCGGGTGCTGCCAGCGCGCCAGCGCCTCGAAGCTGGCAATTTGCTGGCTGCGCAAATCATAGATGGGTTGGTAGTAAACAATGAGCTCGCCGTTATCGACGGCGTTGCGCAGATCGTTTTCCAGCTTCAGTCGGTTCAGGGCATTCTGGTGCAGGCTTTGATCAAAGAAGCAGTAGCGTGCCTTGCCTTGCGCCTTGGCTTCGTACATCGCGGCGTCAGCATCCCGGATGATGGCATCGGCATCCTTGTAGCCCAGCAGGCTGGTGGTAATGCCGATGCTGGTCGTGGTGTAGATGTTTTGGCCATTCAGCACATACACCGCCGAGACATTGGTCAGAATGCGCCGGGCGATATGCTCGATATCGGCGGTCTTGTCGATGTCGTCGAGCAGCACACAGAACTCGTCGCCACCGAGCCGGGCCACGGTGTCGCCGGTGCGCACGCTTTGCTGCAGGCGTTTCGCGACTTCACACAGCAGCAAATCGCCCTGCAAGTGACCGAGGCTGTCGTTGATGACCTTGAACCGATCGAGGTCGAGAAACAGCAGGGCGTAGCGCAAGGATTTGCGCCGCTGATTGCGCTGGATGGTATTGCTGAGCCGTTCGCGCAGCAGCGCCCGATTCGGTAGCCCGGTCAGGACATCATGATGGGCATCGTGCGCCAGTTGTTCGTTGATCAACCGGCGCTGTTCCAGCAATTGTTCCAGTTCCTCGTTGGCATTGGCGAGCGCGCTGGTGCGTTCGGCGATGCGCTGTTCCAGTTCATCGTTGACGGTTTTCAGTTCGAGGTGCGCGCGGCGCAGGGAGTCGGCGTCCTGCCGGCGTTGCAGCGCCGTGGCCACGTGTGATGCCACGAATTCCAGCAACGCGGCATCCTCGACCGAAAACCGGCCATTCGGTTCGTGGCTCTGGATGACAATGGCGCCGGCCGCTTTGCCATTCATGTGCAGCGGCACGCCGAGCCAGGCCGATGGCGCCGTTTCGCCAGCGTAGGGGTTGCCTTGTCGTTGCAGCAAATCCTCGTGATTGAGCAGCAACGTCAGTCCGGTGCGCAGCACCTCGGCCGTGAACAGCGGCGAGCTCGCCAACTCGGCGCGTGGCAGGCTGATCGTGCCGGGGTTTTTCAAGTATTTGTCAACCAGATAGGGCAGGCTCAACTCGCCTTTGTCTTCGTCATACAAGGCAATGAAGAAATCGCGGGCATCGATCAGCCGATTGACGATGGCGTGCACCGAGGCATAGAACTCATCCAGCGCTGTCGCCGTCTGGCTTTGCTCGGCAATGTCGTAGCAGGCTTCGCGCACCTGCTCACTGCGTTCGCGCTCGGCGATCTGCAGTTGCAGGGCATCGAGGGTTTCTTTCAGCTGATGGGTACGGGCCTCGACTTTGGCTTCCAGCTCGCGGTGTGCTTCTGCCAGTTTTTCATCGGCCTGCTTGCGCTCCACTGCCGTGGCGATGTGGCGCGAGATATACATCAGCAATTTGCGATCGCTTTGCCGGAACCGGCGATTACGATCATAGCTTTGCACCACCCTTGCGCCGAGCGTGCGGTTGCCGGCGATCAGCGGGCAACCGAGCCATTCGACGCAATCGGCGCCGGCGTGGCCGATTTCGCCGGACTGGTGCAGCGCCTCAATCTGCTCTTCGTCGACAAACACCGGCTTGCCGGTGCGCAGCACATAGCCGGTCAGCGTCCCCTTCAGTTGCGAGGTCGGGATGTTCTGCAAGGCATCGAGCGACAGATCGTCAACGGTGTCGACGAAATAGGCCATCGAGAAGCTTTCGGCATTGGCATCGTACAGCGCGATGAAGAAGTTCTCGGCGTACATCAGCTCGCGCATGACCTGGTGCAGGGCATGAAAAAACGCCGCCATCGGAATGTCGGCGGCTGTGATGTCGGCAATGCGATAGAGTGCGGCTTGCAGTTGCGCCGAATAGCGGCGCCGGTTGGCGACCCGCTCCAACCGCATGATGCGATCACGGGCTGTGGCGAGCTCACGGCGTAATCGCTCCAGTTCGGACAGCTCGGTCATGGCAAGGCGTAACACTGAAGGGGACAGAGCAAGTGTAGTCGGTCCCGGCACGCTGGTACGGGCCGGGGCGGACCGCTGGTCGGCTTAAGCGGCCGCTGGCTGGAAGAACCGCAGGATGTCGTCGCGCTGACGCATGCCGTCTTCGTAGCCGAGCGCGATCAGCTCCTTGGTATAGCCAGACTCGAACAGCAGGTAGGACAGGATGGTCGAGCCTGACCGGCCGCTGATGCCGATCCGGCGGAAGAAGAAGCGGGCGGTGCGCGGCAGTTCGCGGGCGAATTGCCCGGACAGCTCGGACAGATCGCGGCTGGGGGCGATCACCAGGGTTTCGACCGGCTGCAGATTGATGCCGTTGGCCGCGCGCACCTCTGGCGGGATCTTCGACAGCGTGTTGTTGATGCGCTGCAGGCGCTCCATGTCGCTGTCGAGCGAATCGATGAACACACTGTCGAGTACATGACCGGCGATTTCGGCCAGCGTCGGGTAGTTGCGGGCGACCACGCGGCCGCTGCGGTTTTCGGTGCGGACCGGGTCAACGCCGACGATCATCACCTTGCGGGCGCCGAGATGCAGCGCCGGGCTGATCGGCGCGAGGAAGCGCACCGAGCCGTCACCAAAGTACTCGCGGTTGATTTTGACCGCCGGAAACACCAACGGAATCGCACTCGAGGCCATCAGGTGTTGCAACTGGATGCGGGTGCGGGCACCGGCCCGGCGGTAGCGGCGCCAGGTGTCGATTTCCGGATGGCCTTCAAAGAAGCTGACCGATTCACCGGAGTTGTAGCCGGAGCAGGTGACCGAAACGGCATACAGATCGCCGGCGTTGATCGCCGGCGCGATGTCGTTGAACGGCACCACTTTGCTGAGCATCTGCCGCAGCGGTGTGTTGTCGAGCAGGCTCAGCGCCGGCACGGTGCGCTGGCGGCCGCGTAGCACGGCGCCGAGCCAGCGCAGCGAATTGGCGCTCATGCCCATGAAGTCGGCGCGGTAGATATGGCCGGCGTGAAAATTGGCCCAGACGTGTTCGAGCCGGCGCATGCCGATGCGAAAACGTGAGGCATAACAGGCCAGTACGCAGGCATTGATGGCGCCGGCCGAGGTGCCGCAGATGATCGGAAACGGAATGGTCTTCTGATCCGGCAGCAGCTCACAGACGGCTTTCAGCACGCCGACCTGGTAGGCCGCACGGGCACCACCGCCGGAGAGCACCAGCGCTGTTCGGGAGTTTGTCATTGTTGTTGTAATCGGTGTTGTCATCGCATCCAGCGTGTTGCAAGTGTAGCTGGAGTTGTCGTGACAAGAGATCGGAGCGCGCGGCGCGAACGTCAGTGTTGCCGGGCGCCAGCTGCCGAGGCGGCGGTGGTGGTGGCGAGTGGCGCCGCGACGTTTTGTCCGCTTGCCGTCATCACGGTGCGCCGGTCCTGCATGACGAACCAGTGGTTGTAGAACGCGTTCATCACCAGGCTCGGGTACCAGCCCTGGCCATAGGAGCCGTTGTAGCGGGCCAGTGCCGGCGCCAGCCGTTCTTTCTCGCGCGCCAGGTAGATTTTCAGGATGGCACAGCCGTAACGCAGGTTGGTGTCGACATCGAACAGGTTGTCGGTCGGCTCGCCGATTTCCTCACGCCAGAACGGCATCACCTGCATCAGACCGCGGGCGCCGGCCTTGGACACGGCGAAGCGATCAAAGCGGCTTTCGACATCGATGACCGCCAGCACCAGCTGGGGGTTGAGACCGAACTCGGTGGCAATGGCATGCACGCGGCGCAGCACATGCAGGCGTTCCGCCGCCGGAATTTTTGGTGCCCGTTTTTCCAGCCGGCCGGCCATGTCGACCAGCCAGACCTGGGCTTCGTACTTGTCGGCGAAGTCGTGCTTTTCGTGCATCGCCTTCTTGATCAGCGCGCGCACTTCATCGCTCGGCCGCTCCTGTTGCGCCGCCTCTACCGGTGCGGTCAGTACCGGTACCGCCAACAGCAGCGCAGCCGCCAGCACGCTGCGGCAGATGCGCTGCCACAGCGACAACGGCCGGTGCTTACCCGGCCAGAGCGGTTTTGAGCTGGGCGACAACGCCATCGAGGGCGACATGCTGGGGCTCTTTCTCACGACGGGACTTCAGTTCGACCTTGCCTTCGGCCAGGCCGCGCTCACCGATGACGATGCGGTACGGGATGCCGAGCAGGTCAGCGTCGGCAAACATCACGCCGGCGCGTTCGTTTCGGTCGTCAAACACGACATCGATGCCGGCATTCTGCAGCTCGCCATAGAGCTTTTCCGCGGCAGCGCGCACGGTTTCGGAACGGCCGATGTTCATCGGACACAGCACGACCGTCCACGGCGCGATGGCGGCCGGCCAGACAATGCCGTGCTCGTCATGGTGCTGCTCGATGGCGGCGGCGACGATGCGCGACACGCCAATGCCGTAGCAGCCCATCGGCATGATGACTTGCTTGCCGTGTTCATCGAGCACGGCGGCTTTCATCGCGGCGGAATAGCGGGTGCCGAGCGCGAAGATGTGGCCGACTTCGATGCCACGCTTGATGGTAAGCCGGCCTTTGCCATCCGGCGCCACATCGCCTTCGACCACGTTGCGGAAATCGCCGACACTGTGGATGAGCGCGTCGCGCTCCCAGTTGGTGCCGGTGTAGTGGTAATCGCTGTCGTTGGCGCCGCTGATGAAATCGGCAAGCACGGCGGCGTCGCGATCGACCAATACCGGAATCGTCAGACCGGACGGACCAATCGAACCCGGCTCGCAACCCAGTTTCTCTTTGATCAGTGCATCCGGCGCCAGCTCGACATCGGCGCCGAGCAGCGGATGCTTGGCGCATTTGATGAGGTTCAGTTCGTGATCGCCGCGCAGGCAGACCGCGACCAGATGGCGGCCTGCGCCTTCGCCGGTGGCAGCGCCTAACAACACCATTGTCTTCACGGTCTGCTTGGCATCCACTTTGAAGAACGCCGCGACCTCGCTGATCGATTTGACGTTAGGCGTATGCACCCGGGTCAGCGCTTGCGTCGCGGCTGGACGGGGCTGCGTCGGCGCGGCGGCAGTGGCGAGCTCGACGTTGGCGGCGTAATCGCTGGCGGAAGAGAACGCAATCGCGTCTTCGCCGCTCGATGCCAGTACATGGAATTCATGCGAGGCATTGCCGCCGATCGCACCGGTGTCGGCCTGCACGGCGCGGAAATCCAGGCCCAGCCGGCGGAAAATCGCCGAGTAGGTCTGGTACATCAGTTGGTAGGTTTGCATCAACGATTCTTCGTTGATGTGGAAGGAGTAGGCGTCCTTCATCAGGAATTCGCGTGCGCGCATCACGCCAAAGCGCGGCCGCACTTCGTCGCGGAATTTGCTCTGGATCTGATACAGATTCAGCGGCAACTGCTTGTAGCTGCGCACCTCGTTGCGGACCAGCTCGGTGATCACCTCTTCATGGGTCGGACCGAGCAGGAAGTCGCCGTCCTTGCGGTCCTTGATGCGCAGCAGCTCCGGGCCGAACTTGGCCCAGCGACCCGACTCCACCCACAGCTCGGCCGGCTGCACCATCGGCATCAGCACCTCGATGGCGCCCGACTTGTTCATTTCCTCGCGGACAATCGCCTCGACCTTGCGCAGCACCCGCAGGCCCGTTGGCAGCCAGTTGTAGAGACCGGCGGCCAGTTTGCGGATCAGGCCGGCGCGCAGCATCAGCTGATGGCTGACGAGCTCGGCATCGTTCGGGGTCTCACGCAGGGTGCAAAGCGGGTACTGGGACAGGCGCATGGTGGGTTTATCGGTCCGTGGTCGTTATGGCCCGGCCGGCGGTGGCCAGGGGCTTCATTAGAGAATAGCCGGCGATTCTAGCAAGGCGGGGCGGGGATTTGTTTGTTCCGCAGCCGGCGGAGGTGCGGCTTTGATTGCTCCGGCACGGAGCGGGCGGATGGTTTGCCGGGTTTCGCCCCGGCGGGCGACTTACTTTTCTTGCTCGTGCAAGAAAAGTAAGCAAAAGAACACGCCCCACGCGCCAGAATCGTTCTGTTGCGTCGGCTGACACCGCCCGTCGCTTCGGCGTTAGCGGCTACGGGCACGTGCTGATGCGGCGTCCTGCGTTATCAGCACTCCGCCGGCTATCCCTGCCGGCGTACCCGGCCGCCAACGCCGAATCGCCGGCTGGCGCGAATGGGGACCCCGGGTTGTAGCTGAGTCAGTGGCTTCGGCATTTCTGCTGTTGCTCGTCATCCCCGCGAAGGCGGGGATCCAGTGTCGTTCCGCATTTCAAAGTCGCTGGGTTCCTGCCTGCGCGGGAACGACGCCGTTTGTGTTTCTTGTCTTTTCTTCTATACGCGAAGCGTGCCTTTGCCTTCTTGCCGTCTGACGAGCCGAGCAGCGGAATGCAGTTCAGGCAAATAGCCCGTAGCAAAGCGAAGGGGCGAAGCCAAGGATGGCGAGCCTTTTCTGCGGGGCAGGAGCCCCGTCAGAAAAGCCCTGAACGGAATGAGCAGCGCAGGGTACCGCGCGTTGTTCGCGCGGCGAGGAATACAGGCCATGTTCTTTGCCTACTTTCGTGCGCCAAGACAAATCTGCCGGGAGCAGATTTGCGTGCAAGCCCCGAAGGGGTAAAGCGCAGGGATGCGCTTTACTAAGTAGGTCGCCCGCCGGGGCGAGTCCCGGCAAAGGTTGGTGTCGAACTGCCCTGGTCGGCCATGCAAATCCCCAAAATCCCAAGCTTGAACACTTTTCATCCATCAACGCCCCCTTTAAAATCCGCCGCCCCGACCCTACCTAGCCGGTCGGGCGCCGTTGACGGCCTGTCTTTGCGGGTCCCGTTGTTGCTGAGCGAGAGGTTCTGCCATGCCGATTTATGAGTACCGCTGCACCAGCTGCGGCCACGAACTGGAAAAACTGCAGAAACTGTCCGATCCGGAATTGATCGATTGCCCGTCCTGCGCCAAGCCGGATCTGCAGAAGCTGATCTCGGCCGCCGGTTTCCAGCTGAAGGGCAACGGCTGGTACGTCACCGACTTCAAAGGCGGCAGCAAGAAGTCGGCCAGCAGTGATGCCGACAAGCCTGCCGCGGGCGGCTGCGGCGCGCCGGCCTGCGCCACCGCCTGTGCGGGCGGTAGCGACAGCGTCAACTGAACGCGCCTTTGGCGCAGAAAAAAGCGGCTACGGCCGCTTTTTTGTTGCCCGCCATTTCACCTGCCACGTCAAACGGCCTGCGTGCGGATGTCGATGCTCGCGACCATCGTGTAAGTTAGCGCCATCTTCCTCAGTCAGCCGGGTCGTGGTCATGCAGCGTCGCCAGTTCAACCAGCTTCTGTCCTTGTCGGGCCTTGCCGCCTGGAGCGGCATCAGCGCATCGGTGGCCATTGCGGCCGACAAGAAGGCGCCGAACCGCGCCGGCGTCATCCGCAAACCGGCGGCGCTCAAAACCGGTGACCGCATTGGGCTGGTATTGCCGGCGTCGATGGCCTTCGAGCCGGCCGATCTGGATCTGGCGCGCGCGCAAATCGAGGCGATGGGCTTCAGCGTGGTGTTTGGCAAACATGTGCGCAACAAGCACGGTTATTTCGCCGGCACCGATGCCGAGCGCGCCGCCGATATCAACGCCATGTTTGCCGATGAGCGCATCGACGGCATTTTCTGCTACGCCGGTGGCTGGGGTTCGCCGCGGCTGCTGCCACAACTGAAGTTCGATGTCATTGCCGCCAATCCGAAAGTGTTTCTCGGTTACAGCGACATCACCGCACTGCTCAATGCCATTTCCGATCGCACGGGTCTCATCACCTTTCATGGCCCGGTCGCGGCGGCGCACATCCGGCCGTGGACGCATGAACGATTGCAGCAGGTGCTGATGTCGACAGCAGCCATCGGCGAACTCGGCACGCCGCCCAAACCGGATGATGAGCTGGTCAACCGCAGTTACCGCGTGCAAACCTTGCGCGGCGGCCGCGCCACTGGTCACTTGGTCGGCGGCAATTTGTCGCTGGTCGCGGCGCTGATGGGCACGCCGTGGCAAATCGACACCCGCGGCGCCATTCTGCTGCTCGAAGACATCGACGAAGCCCCCTACCGTGTCGACCGGATGCTGACCCAACTTGCACTCGGCGGCGCGTTCGATGGCGTGGCGGGTGTCGTGTTCGGCTATTGCACCGAATGCGAAGCCCGCGGTCCGTCATTCAGCATCGGCGAAGTGCTGCGCGACCGGCTGCAAGGTTTGGCCGTGCCGGTGATGTCCGGTTTTGCGTTCGGTCATCTGAAAGAAACGCATACCTTGCCGATTGGCCTGAAAGCGGTGATGGATGCCGACAAGGGCACGATTGCGTTTGTGGAAAGTGCGGTGCGCTGAGGCGCGATGTTGCTTGCCAAGAAACTGGCCGCGGTTGGTATTGGTCTTGAGTCGAAGGTGTTTTGGTCCAAGCTCACCCTCTCTCCAATCTCACCCTCTCCCCAAACCCTCTCCCGTCAAGGGAAAGGGGCCAGAACATCCCTCGCATTGGGGACTCCCTCCCCCTTGATGGGGGAGGGCCGGGGAGAGGGTGAACGTCGAGCACAAAGTGATGCTGCGGACTCTGATTTGCTGTTGAAACCGTCAACTATTGCCGCGCTGCCCGCCGGTTATCAAACACCGTTTCATCACTGCTGCGATACGGGTTGATATCGAGTCCACCACGACGCGTGTAACGGGCGAATACGGTCAGCGACTGCGGCTGGCAGCGTTGCCAGATGTCGCAGAACATCCGCTCGATGCAGTGCTCGTGAAATTCGGCGTGGTTGCGGAACGAGACGATGTAGCGCAACAGACTGGCGTGATCGATGGCCGCGCCGTGGTAGCGCACGACCACCGTGGCCCAGTCCGGTTGACCGGTGACCGGGCAATTGGATTTGAGCAGCTGGCTGTGCAGGGTTTCGCGAACGGTCTTTCCGGTCTTCGCATTGGATTGATCGAGCGCCAGCAGTGCCGGGCTCAGCTCGTAGCTATCACACGCCACATCCAGCTCATCCAGACACACGCCATCGCCCGGCCATTGCGACCGCATCAGGTTTTCGCTGGCCGGCTTCAGTTCGACCAATACGTTTGCCTCAGCCGCGGCCGACAGATCGCGTGCCATGGTTTGCTGCACGCTTTGCCAGTTATCGAAGCGGGTGCCGTTGAATGAGTTCAGGTACAGCTTGAACGATTTCGATTCGATTAAGTTCGGGCTGTTGAATGGCACGGTGAACTCGCCGAGTGCGACCACCGGCTTGCCCTTGCCGTTCAGCCACGACAGCTCGTAGCCGTTCCAGATATCGACGCCGGTAAACGGCAACTGCTGCAGCGGTAGATGGGCGCGGTTCAGCGCCCGTGGCACCGGGTGCAGCAGCTTGGGATCGTATTGATCCTTGTACAGAACGGTTTTGCCGAGGAGGAGTTCGTGGCTCATTTTTCTGCCTGAAGCGAGTTTTCCAGATAGTCTGACGTGACTTGGTCCACAATATTTCTGATAAATTTGTCACTAGTAGCGTGAGTCGACAGGCACATCTCATCATCGCAGATCTCGTAGTTGTAAACCGTTTTGCTGATCTGTGATGTAGCGTAAATGAATCGGAAGTGGCGGAATTTCCCAATTAAGGCCGACTTGACCGAGCCCGGTTCGAAAATGTCCTTCAACTCGGGCTTTGCGGCCTTCTCTCGTTTGTACAGGCTTACACCATCCCACAAAGTGTTGGGGCTGCACCAGAAATTAATTTGGCCGTCGAGTGCGGCCGGTCGAGCAGCGAACTCACATGTTTCTGGAAGTTTCACTTTCCGGTCAAAGACATTCACGATGACGTCGCCGGCCTTGGCGCCAGACGGCCACCCAATGAGCGTCGCTAGCAGGCTGGCAGCCAAGAAAAATCGAATGACACCTGACATGGTCTAGTTGACTCCCAACACCCTGACATGCAAGGTCACTTCCTCACGGTCGTAATACAGTTGCTTGGCGTGCAGTTCAAACTCGCGGTTGTTGTCGAGCAGTGGCTTTTCGATTACTTCGAGGCAGCGTTCCAGTTCGTCGTAGCGCTTTTTCATCGGCAGCTTCAGGTTGACGATGGCTTCGCGGCACCAGCCGTTTTGCAGCCATTTGGCCAGCAGTTGGGCGACCCGCATCGGCTTGTCGACCATGTCGCAGAGCAGCCAGTCGACTTTGCGGTCCGGTTTGAACAGGAAGCCGTCGAGCGCGCGGTGTTCGACCTGACCGGTTGCCATCAAGCGCGGATCGATCTGGCCGTGATCAACGGCGGTGACGCGCAGGCCGAGCTGGACCATCTGATAGGTCCAGCCGCCGGGGCAGGCACCCAAATCGACCGCGTGCATACGTGGCCGCAGGCGGTGGGTCCATTCGCTGCGCGGAACAAATTCGATCAGCGCTTCTTCCAGTTTCAGGGTCGAGCGGCTCGGCGCATCTTTCGGCATCCGCAGCCGGCGGATGCCCATCGGTTCCGGATGCGAGCGGGCGATCGGTGCGTAGCCGACCAGCGCGTGGGTGCCATCGAGAAACAAGACGTGCAGCCGGTTCTCGCTACCTTCACGCAGCATGTTGGCTTTCTTCAGCGCCTGTTCCAGCGGCGCGGTGATGCTGCGGCAGAGCGCCTGCAGCTCGCGGCCGGGTTCGCTGTCGCTGCTTTCGATGAACAGCGCGGCACCGCTGCTGCGACCCAGCGCTTTCAGAATGCCGTCGACGCGATTTTTCGGATCCAGCTCGACTTCTTCGAGCGCGAGAAACCACTGGCGGGTAAACACCAGCAATTTCAGCTCGATCTGATCGACCAGTTTGCGGACATCGCCACGGCCAAACACCAGACCACCGAGTTCAGGGATTTCGGTGGTCAGTTCGGCATCCCAGGCTTGCGCCATGGCTTCCAGTTCGGCGGCGCATTCGGGTTCGAAACCGGGGCGGCAGTGGGCAACGATTAAAGCCAAGGGGAAAACCTCGTTTGGGATGCGGTGAATTGTCTGGTGCTGCCGTTGTCCCCCGCTCAATGAAGCCGGGGGCGCAACAAAATTATTCCGGCTTTTTTGCCGGCCTTGGCATCCCGGCCGGAAACGGCGTCACGTTCTCGCCTTTGGCATCGGTGATGCGGGCTTCGCCGACTTTGCTGACCTCGTCGATGCGGACGATCGAGTGGGCCGGAATGTAGCTGCGGCGGACGCCGTCGAATTCATTCTTGAGCTTTTCCTCGGCCGGATCGACCAGCAGCTGGCTGCGCTCGCCGAACACCAGTTCCTCGATCTCGACAAAGCCCCACATGTCGCTCTGGTAGACATAGCGGGCATAGAGTTCGTAATGCTGACCTTGGTTCTGGAAGATCACGCGGTACAAACGGGGGTCGGTCATGGTGTCAAAAGGCAGCAAGATGGGGTGTCAAACCGGAACCAATCCCCCTCTCCCGGCGCTATGCGCCACCCTCTCCCGCAAGGGGCGAGGGTTACGAGGAAGGCGTCGCGTTGCGACTTGCCCGGTCAATGGGGGCGCAATGGTAGCATAGCGGCCCTTCCCGCCGGGCGCTGTAGGCCCGGCGCCTGCTTTCACGTTCTGGAACCGCCATGCCGTCGCCGCACCCGATCGCCAGCCGCTACCGCGAAGACATCCACTTTTCCGCCAACGTCCGTGGCTTTGATTTCCGGTTCACGACCACCCATGGCCTGTTCTCGCCGAAGGAGGTCGATGCCGGCTCGCGGCTGCTGCTCGATTACGTGGACCCGGCGCCGACGGCCCGGACGCTGGACGTCGGCTGCGGCTATGGCGTGCTCGGCATGACGCTGGCTCGGCTGGCACCGCAGGGCATGCACACGCTGATCGACAAGGATTATGTCGCGGTTGACTACACCAAGAAGAACCTGGCGGCGAACGGCATCAAGAATGCCGAGGCGTTTCTGTCCAATGGTCTGTCGGAAGTGGGCACTCGCCAGTTCGATCTGATCGTGTCCAACTTGCCGGCGAAAGCGGGCAACGAGCTGTTCTACCTCTACTTCTATGATGCCCTGCACCATCTGGCACCGGGTGGCGAACTCGTTGTGGTGACCATCAACGGCTTGCGCGACTTCATCAAGCGCAGCTTCAACGAGGTGTTCGGCAATTACGAGAAGCGCAAGCAGGGCGCCCAGTACACCATCTCGGCGGCGGTCAAAAAGTAAGCGTAGTTCAACTCCGGCCGGGGTGTGAAAAAGTCACAAAAAGCGTTCCACGACGGAATCTCGCCGCTTGCAGCCCGATTGCGAAAAGGTTTCACGAAACCGTCATCGGCTGTCCACAATTTCTGTGGATAACTTTGGTGAAATCTTGCCAAAACCGAAGGCCGGCCCCGCCAAATCTGGCTTCGGGCTCGACTTGGTCAAAAAATATACAACAATATAAAATCCAATCTTTTCAAATAGTTAGCGCCTAGATTTTGGATTGTCGAAGGATTGTACAGTACCAGCAGTCGTTTGCTTGACGCTGCACTGCATCGAAAACCGGGCTGTGGACGAATGCCGTCACGTTTTTGTCAACCGGGCAACGGTGGCACGCCATATTGACCCGCAAGTGAGGACTAACCTGAGCTTTTTCAGCGCAGTCTCGCGTACCCTGACCCCTGTAAAAAAAGCATGACAGTCGCCCGGTGACCGGATGGACTGCCCGGCCTGTTCCGGCGCCACCGTGGCTTGTCCCGGCGCGGCAAAGCAGGCATCGTTCGGCTCTTCGACCGTCTGACCGGACGCCTCCGCGTGACCGCCTCCCGAACCCAAGCCGATACCCTGATGCGCTCGCTGCGCGCCGCCAAGGTCATTGGCCATCGCGGCCTCGCCGGCCTTGCCCCGGAAAACACCATGGCGGCGTTCGTCGCAGCCGCCGATGCCGGCCTGCGCTGGGTCGAGCTCGATGCCAAGCTCTGCGCCAGTGGTGAATTGGTGGTGTTGCACGACAACACGCTCAATCGCACCAGCAATGGTCAGGGCCGTGCCGAGCATATGGACTGGCCGACCCTGCGCCGGTTGGACGCCGGCAGCTGGTTCGATGCTCGCTTTGCCGGCGAGCGCATTCCGCTGCTCGGCGAGGTGCTGGCGTTCTGCGCCGAGCGCGGCCTCGGCATCAATATCGAGCTGAAACCGAACCCTAGCGATTACGTCAAAACCGCTCGGGTGCTGGCAGAACTTTTGCGCGCCGGCCGTTGGCTGGAGCGCTTGCCGTTGTTGGCGTCGAGTTTTTCCCGTCAGTCGCTGCGGGCGATTCAACGCTACATGCCGGAGTTGCCACGCGGCTTTCTGCTCGAGCGACGTTGGCCGGCGGCGGCCATCCTGGCCGAGCTGGATGCGCTGCAAGCGGTGAGTTTTCACTATGATGACCAGCTGATCAGCGCCGAACTGATCGCCGCCGTGCGCGCGACCGGCCGCGATGTGCTGGTCTGGACCGTCAACGATGCCGATCGGGCCGAGGCGCTCTGGCGGCAGGGCGTCACGGCGGTGTTTTCCGATCTGCCGCTGGCGCCGATTTAACAGGATCTCGGCAATGCCAGTCCCGAGACGCTTGAATCGGGATGATCTTGGCCGCTGACTTCTAACTAAGACGCTATAGTGAGATCGCGCCGTGCCGGTTTGGCGCGGCGGCAATCTTTCCTGTCATGGGGACTTGGCCACGGATGACTCGCGCCGCTCGCACATTGCTGGCTTGCCTGCTGCTGGCGGTGTTGTACTTTCTCGGCGGTCTGCTGGCGCGCCAGGTTGCGTTGCCGCCGACCATGGCGATGCCGGTCTGGCCGCCGTCCGGCATTGCGCTGGTTGCCCTGGCCCTGTTTGGTTACCGGTTGTGGCCCGGCGTGTTGCTCGGCTCCTTGCTGTTCAATGGTCTTATCTATGTCGATAGCAGCAGCCTGCAAGCCTGGCTTGCCGCCGCGCTGATTGGCGTCGGCGCATCGCTGCAGGCCGCTGCGGGTTGCTGGTTGCTGCAGCGTGTCGGCGATCGCCGGCAGCCGTCTTTTTCGCGCCTGCTGCTGTTGCGGCAAGTGGCGCTGGCCGGCCCGCTGGCCTGTCTCATCAACCCGATCTGGGGCACCAGTTCGCTTGTTTTACTCGGGCAGTTGCCGCTGGCGATGGTGCCGGAGGCGGCGCTGACCTGGTGGATTGGCGACACCATCGGCGTCATCGCCTTGTTGCCACTGTTATACGTCTGGCAAGCCGGTGATCAGCGGCTGTCCCGGCAGCGACGCTGGACGCTGTCAGCCATTGTCATGTTGCTCGCCATCCTGGCGGCGCAGACCGCGATCAATTTGCGTGAGCGGGAAATGGCGCAGTGGCATGCCGAGCAGCAGCTTCTGCACAGCCGAATCAATCACCGCTTTGAATTGCAGCAAGCCAGCGTCGAACAGGCGCTGCTGATGTTGCGCGCCTTGTTTGTCAGTTCGCAGACGGTCACTCGGGACGAGTTTCGCCGCTTTGCCATCGAGCAACGGCAAATTGCCAACAGCGTCAGCACGCTGG
Organism: Permianibacter sp.; assembly: GCA_046297695.1. Taxonomy (GTDB): domain Bacteria; phylum Pseudomonadota; class Gammaproteobacteria; order Enterobacterales; family Permianibacteraceae; genus Permianibacter. The sequence goes on from JBKBHF010000010.1 coordinate 23,286, forward strand.
AATGGGCGCCGCGGGTGCTGGCCGAGCAACGTGCCGGCTTTGAGCAATCGCAGCGAGAACTGGAACCGGCTTTTGAAATCCGCCAGCACAGCGCTGGCGTCATGGTGACGGCGCTGCCGCGCAGCGAATACTTTCCGATCACCTATATCGAACCGATGCAGGACAACCGCGCTGCGCTTGGTCTGGATCTGCTGGCCGAGCCCAATCGTGCGGCATTTGTCCGCCGTGTCCAGCACACCCGCCGTTTCCAAGTCAGCGAACAATTGGAATGGCCGCAGCCGGAAAAAAATGGCTGGCACGTGCTGGCTGGTGTGCCGTATCCGGTCGGCAACGATACCGCGCCGGTGGCCGCACCGTTGCAGGGCTTGCTGATCGCCGTCATCGATGTCGAGGCGATGCTGCAACACGCGATCGGCAGCGATGGTGTCGCCGGGCTGTCGGCAGAGGTGTGGATGGAAGATGGCAGCGGCCATCTGCAACGACTGCTGCAGTGGCCGCCCGCACACGCCAGCAATGCCAATGACAGTGAGAGCCGGTTTGTCCGCCATTTTGGTGATCGACGCTGGCAACTGGTGTTGGCCACGGCCGCCAGCGAAGCACCGCCGGCGCACCGCGCCTGGCTGGCGATGGGCATCGGTCTGTTGCTGGCTGGCGGGCTCGGCATCTATCTGCTGTCGTCAAACCACTATACCGCGCGAGTCGAAGCCGAAGTGGCCGAGCGCACGGAAGAATTGCTGATCGCTCGCGATCAGGCCGTTGCCGCCAGTCAGGCCAAGAGTCAGTTTCTGGCCCACATGAGTCATGAAATTCGTACGCCGCTGACGGCCATCATGGGTTATACCGAACTGCTGCTCGATGATCCGCAGACACCGCCGTCAGTGAAAACGCCGCTCGCGGTCGTGCTCGACAGCAGCCGCACCTTGCTGACCCTGATCAACGATGTGCTGGATCTGGCCAAGATCGAAGCCGGCCACATGCGCATTGTGCCGCAGCGCTGTTCGGTGTTGGCTTTGGTGCAGGAAGTGGTGGCGCTGCTGCAGCCGCGTGCCGAGCAGAAGCAATTACTGCTGCTGACCGACTACCGCTTTCCGCTGCCGGCGCAGGTTGAGACGGATCCGCTGCGGGTACGGCAAATCCTGCTGAACCTGCTCGGCAATGCCATCAAATTCACCGATATCGGCCAGATCCAATTGCAGTTGCAAGCCGAGCGCGACAACGATAAGGCGCGGTTCCGGATCAGCATCAGCGATACCGGGAGTGGCATCGCGGCAACGGATTTCACGCGCATTTTTGAGCCGTTTGAGCAGGCCAGCAACGGCGGCGGAACGGGCCATGTCGGCACCGGCCTGGGTTTGGCCATTTCCCGGCAACTGGCGCGATTGCTTGGCGGCGATATCCGGGTGCACAGTGTGCCGGGGCAGGGCAGCACGTTTGTGTTCGAGTTTCAGGCCGAATGCCACGACGACACGCTGCTGGTCAGTGAGTTTGAACGCGGTCCGCTGCTCGAAAGCAAGCAGTCGCGGCCGCGCTTCAGTGGCCGCGTGCTGGTGGCCGAGGACAACACCGTCAACGCCAAGCTGGCGACCCAGCTGTTGCAATCCTGCGGTGTGCAGGTGGACTTGGCGGCCGACGGCCTGATTGCCTTGTCGATGCTGGAGAAATCGCGCCAGCAACAGCAGCTCTACGACCTGGTATTCATGGACATGCAGATGCCGCGCATGGACGGTTACGAAACCGTGCAGAAACTGCGCGCGGCCGGCTTCACCTTGCCGGTGATTGCATTGACCGCCAATGCGATGAGTGGCGATCGCGAGCGCTGTCTCGCTGCCGGTTGTGATGCTTTTGCCAGCAAGCCGTTCCAACGCAGCGAAATCGAAGCGCTGCTGCGCCAGTTCCTGAAGCTGAAGCCGTTTGATTGAACGCGACGATACACTTGCGAAAGAGGTCTAATTAACCGGTCCGCTTTCCGCCGCCCGCCACAGATACCAGCTGGCGACCGAACGATACGGACGCCATGCTTCCGCGGTGCCGAGCATGACCCGATCGCTCGGCCGGTGATCGAGTTCATATGCCACTTCAATGCCTTTGCGCAAACCGAGATCGCCAAGGCTCATCACGTCGGGCCGGCCGAAGGCAAAAATCATCAGCATCTCGGCGGTCCAGACGCCAATGCCTTTCAAGGCGGTCAGGGTTTTGATCAATTCGTCATCCGGCAGATCGCGGATATGTTTCAAATCCAAGGTGCCATCGAGCGCCGCTTCGGCAATGCCTTTGATGTAACGGGTCTTGGCGCCGGACAGGCCGGCCGCACGCAGGTCTTCGTCGCTGGCGGCGAGCAGGCGGCTCGGGACAAATCGATCACCACGACCGGCCAGCTTCAATACCCGTTTCTCGATGGTGTCAGCGGCTTTGACCGACAGTTGCTGGGAAATGATGGCGCCGACAAGCGCGGTGAACGGCTCGTTCTGCCATGGCGTCATCCGGCTCAGGCCATGGCGCTCGACCAGTGCCGCCATGACCCGGTCATAGCCGGCAAGGTGCTCGGCCGCGCGCCGCAACACCCGTTCATCAGTGATAAGCTCCATGACCTTGCCTCTGCCTCGCCTGCACAACCAACTGCCACAAAGGGAAGCATAAACCATGTTGCCTGTTCGTTCGAAAACGGCCCGCCGGATCGCGCTGACATTGTTGCCGTTTGCTACCAGTCTGATGGCGCCGGCGGCCGTCCATGCCGACGATTACCCCTACCTGGAAAAGCTGTACAAGCATTTTCACCAGTATCCCGAGTTGTCGTTTCATGAGGCCGAATCGGCGAAACGGATGGCGAAAGAACTGAAAAGCCAAGGCTTCGAGGTCACCATGAATTTCGGCGGCCACGGCGTGGTGGCGGTGATGAAAAACGGCAACGGCCCGACCTTGCTGCTGCGCGCCGACATGGATGCGCTGCCAGTGGTCGAAAACACCGGCCTGCCTTATGCCAGCAAAGTCATCAGCAAGAACGAAGCCGGTCAGACCGTCGGCGTCATGCATGCCTGCGGTCACGATATCCACATGACCTCGTTGATTGGCGCTGCCCGCGAACTGAACGCGCGCAAAAGCGAATGGCAAGGCACGCTGGTGTTGATCGGCCAGCCGGCCGAAGAGCTGTCCGGCGGCGCCAAGGCGATGCTGAAAGCCGGCCTGTACAGCAAGTTTCCGAAACCGGATTACGCGGTCGCGCTGCACACCTCGGCCTCGCACCCGGCCGGCTCGGTCGCCTACAGCATCGGCCCGGCGCTGGCGAGCGTTGATAACCTCGATATCACGATACGTGGCGTCGGCGGTCACGGCGCCTATCCGCACAAAACCAAGGACCCGATCGTGCTGGCCTCGCAGGTCGTGCTGGCGCTGCAAACCATCGTCAGCCGCGAAATCGATCCGCGTGAACCAGCCGTGATCACGGTCGGCTCGTTCCACGGCGGCGCCAAGGCCAACATCATTTCGGAAGAAGTGAAGCTCGCCTTGACCGTGCGCAGCTATTCACCGGCCGTGCGCGAGCAGATGCTGAAAGCGATTGAACGCATCGTCACCGGTACCGCACTCGCCGCCGGCATGCCAGCTGAAGCGATGCCCGATGTCGTCGTGCGCGACGAGTACACCCCGGCGACGCTGAATGAAACCAAGCTGACCCAGCGTCTCGTCGGCGTATTCGAGAAAACACTCGGCGCCGACAAGGTGCTCGCCACCGAACCGGTCATGGCCGGCGAGGATTTCTCGCTGTACGGCCAGACCGAAGACAAAATCCCGAGCACAATCTTCTGGGTTGGCGGCGTCGATCCGGTGGTCTACGCCAAGGCGCAGAAAGGAGAAGTAAACCTGCCGGCGCTGCACTCGCCGGAGTTTGCGCCAGCGCCGGAACCAACTTTGCGGACCGGCGTAAAGGCTTTGGTTGCGGTGGCGTTGGATTTGTTGCCTCGCAATGGGTGAGCACTTGTGCAGATGTCTTATTGCGTATGATGCAGATGGCACTTTGACGTCTTGGGCGCTACCTGATGATTGAAAGCTTTGCGCCGATCGAGACAGCGCAATCCCGGGTGTTGATTCTCGGCTCCATGCCCGGCGTCGCCTCGCTGCAAGCCCAGCAGTACTACGCCCATCCGCGCAATGCGTTCTGGCCGATCATGGCGGCGCTGCTGGGTTTCGATGCCGCCTTGCCGTATGAGCAGCGGTTGGCGCAGCTGACGGCAAACCGGATTGCCTTGTGGGATGTGCTGGCGAGTTGCGAGCGGCCGGGCAGTCTGGATTCGGCTATCGCCCGTGAATCCGAGCGGCCGAATGATTTCGTCAGTCTGTTTGCCCGATGCCGGCAGATCCGTGTGGTGGCCTGCAATGGCGGCACGGCCTATGCGCTGTTTCGTCGGCATGTGCTGCCGGTGGTGGATTTGACCGGAATCAATGTTCTGCCAATGCCGTCAACGAGTCCGGCCCATGCCGGCAAGACGTTTGCAGCGAAGTTGACGGAGTGGCAGCGGTTGCGAACGTACTTGGCTGATTGATGGCAGCGCCGTAGATGTGTAGCGGGAGTATCGTGGGAGCGGCCTTAGCCGCGATTTCTTTTGCCGAGCAAACCATCGCGGCCGAGGCCGCTCCTACGGATGGAATGATCGGCAAAGTCTTGGTAGGAGCGGATTGCTATTGCTTTGCTTCCAGAAAATGCAAGGCACAGCGAATGAAATCGATCGGGCTCAGGATGCCGGTGACTTTGCCGCCCTCGGTGACGATAAGGCACGATTGCTTGTGGTCGAGCAGGTAATGGCCGGCGGTGGTCAGCGGCTGTTCCGGGCCGATGGTCATCGGTGCTTCCATCAATTCCCGAATCAATGTCCGGGCCTCCAGCTTGGCGGCATAACCAAGGCCGCCGCTGTCGACTGCGTTCAGCACAAACGCCAGCAGCGGTCGTTGACTCAGCACGCCGACCAGATTGTCCTTGTCGTCCACGATTGGAATGTGGCGTATGCCTTTGTCCCGGATCAGCGTATGCGCTTCTTTGAGGGTTTGGTTGTCACGCAGGCACAGTACGGTCGAGGTCATCAGATCGGCGACGGTTTGCATGCGGTTTCTCCTTTGTTAGCGCTCAGGTCTTGTTTGCGTTTAGGTCCTGTTTGCGTTCAGGTATAGCAGAGCCGCTGCGATTTCTCCGGTTCGGCCAGTCACGGCGCCAATGAAAAAGCCCGGACGAGCCGGGCTTTTGCCAAACACAGGCAGCTTGCTTACGGCGCGCCACGCTTCATCAGCGGGGTGATGACCAGCATGAACACGCCACAGCCGACACCGATCCAGCCCAGGGTCTGGAACACGTCGGCATAGATGGCGAGCGCATCCGGCGTTGGGGTGCCTTCCGGCATCGCCGCCAGGGTGCCGAAGCGGCCGGCCAGCATTTCGCCGAAGGCCGAGGCGAGGAACCAGACGCCCATCATCAACGAGACCACGCGCGGTACCGACAGTGTGGTCACCGCCGACAGGCCAATTGGCGACAGCACCATTTCACCCACTTCCAGCACGAAGTAGGCGAGGATGAACCACCAGAAGCCGGCGAGGCCGTTCGCTTCCGGATTCAGTGCGGCAATCTCCAAGACGAAGTGGGCGAGGCCGGCGAAGATCAGGCCCCAACCGAATTTGGCCGATGCGCTCGGGTTCCAGCCGCGCTTGTCCAGCATGGGCCACAGCCAGGCAAATGGAATGGCCAAAAGGAAAATGAACAGCGCGCCAACCGAGGTCAGCTGCGAAGCATTCGGCGTGAAATCCATGAAGCCGAGATGGAAGGTGTGCAGGTTCATCACTCGGTCGGAGAACGCGACCCAGGTGCCGTAGGTCTGTTCGTACAGACCCCAGAACACCGAGCTGATGCCGATCAGCACCATCAGCACGATCATGTTGCGGCGTTCCTGCTGGCTGCATTCACGCAGGATGAACTTGGTCCACCAGACCAGCAACATCACGGTCATCAAAATCGCCACCACTTCGGTGGCGGTGATCTCGGCGCCTTCTGCCATGCCGAGCAGGTTGCCGATGAACGAGAAATCAAAACGGATTTGCAGAATCTGTTGAACGATGACCACACCAACAAACGAGCCAAGGTAAATCGCCCATTCGCGCGGCAGGCCAAACACCGGTTCTTTCAAACTGGCCGGATTGCACGGCTCAGCGTGGCCATGGAAATGCGCCTGGCCCCACAGGAATACCGCGAGGCCCACCAGCATGCCGATGCCGGCCGAACCAAAGCCATATTCCCAACCGTATTCGATGCCGACATAACCGACGAACAAGCTGGAGAAAAACGCCCCGAGGTTGATGCCCATGTAGAAAATGGTGAAGGCCGAATCGCGGCGCGGATCGGTATCGCCATACAGGCGGCCGACAATGGTCGAGATGTTCGGTTTCAGGAAACCGACACCGACGATGATGAAGGCCAGCGACAGGTACATGATCTGGATCGCGAAGGCGTCTTGATCCAAACCGTTCTCGCCCACGAACGCGGCGTGACCTTTGTAGGCCATGCCGAGCTGGCCGAGCACCAGCAGCAGACCGCCGAACACTACCGCCTTGCGCATGCCGAGATACTTGTCGGCCAGCATGCCGCCGATCACCGGCAGTGCGTAGGCAAGGCCTGCATAGGTGCCGAGCAGCAGATAACCGTCGCTGTCACCGAATTTGTGGTGCTGGGTCAAATAGAGGAACAGCAGTGCTTTCATGCCGTAGAAAGCAAAGCGCTCCCACATTTCGGTGAAGAAGCAGATGTACAGGCCGAGCGGGTGGCCAAGCAGCTGGCGCTGCTGATCGAGCGGGGTGGAGGTCATGTCCTGATCTCGTTATCGTTGCCACAGCCGATGCGCGGGTATTGCAAGCGCGGCTGGGCGGGGCAAAGCCATCGCCGGCTTCTTGGCCGGTCCACAAAACGCCCGCGAGTGTAACGGTCCGTGTGGCGCAGGCGCCAGCGGCATGGGCAAATCCGGGTGTCGGCCTGAACGGATGAGGACAGAACGTGTTCCGTGCAGATGTGTCCCGCCATGAAACGCCAGTGCTAGCCGGTGCCGAGCTGCAACTGTGGCGCGCGTTGTGGCCGAGCGCCGAATGTGCCCGCATCGCCGCGGAGCTGCGCCAGAGCTTGGCATGGCAGCAAAAGCCGATCGTCATTTTCGGCCGCGACGTGATGCAGCCGCGCTTGACTGCCTGGTATGGCGACCCGGACTGCGCCTATGTCTATTCCGGCAAGCGCAATGACCCGCTGCCGTGGACGCCGCTGCTCGCCGAACTGCGTGTCGCCGTGGAAACGGTCACCGGCGCCCGCTTCAACAGCGTGCTGGCCAACTGTTACCGCAATGGCCAGGACAGCATGGGCTGGCACAGCGACGACGAACCGGAGCTCGGGCCTGACCCCAGCATTGCTTCACTAAGTTTTGGCGCCGCGCGCCGGTTCTGCCTGCAACACCGCAAGCAGAAAGCGTTGCGGCTCGACCTGCTGCTGCAAGACGGTGATCTGCTGCTGATGGCCGGCGCGACCCAAGCCAACTACCGGCATGCCTTGCCGAAAACCGCCAAGCCGGTTGGCGAGCGGTTGAACTTCACTTTTCGCTGGATTTACCCGACTCGCCATCAACCTGTACAAGGTTGACGTAATCCAGGTAAGTGCTGCGCTGCAGCATTCGTGCACGATGACCGGTTTTGGTTGTTCCCCCAAGGTCGCTGTGATATCAAGTCGGCCAGCTTGGCGGGCCTGCCCGCTTTGCGCAAAAAATCACCAGATAAAAAGCCTTGCTCGCCTGGACGGGGCTTCGTCCGGCGGGAGACAGCCACGGAGTTTTTCATGAGCCGCAACCTTCCTCAGGGGACCTTGTTCGGTCATCCGATCGGATTGTTCCTGTTGTTCACCACCGAAATGTGGGAACGCTTCTGTTATTACGGCATGCGGGCGTTGGTCGTTCTGACCTTGGTGGCGGCCGTTGATGGCGCCAACCCCGGCTTTGGCATGGATCGCGGTGAAGCGCTGATTCTGTACGGCTGGTACACCAGCTCGGCCTACGCCACCAATATCATCGGTGGCTGGATTGCTGACAACTTCCTCGGCATGCGCCGCTCGGTGCTGATCGGCGGTGTGTTGATGGCCGCCGCGCAGTTCACGCTGTTCTTCGCGGTGCCGGGCGACATCACGCTGTACTACGTCGGCCTCGTGCTGATGGCGGCCGGTGTCGGCCTGTTCAAGCCGAACATTTCGACCATGGTCGGCGAGCTGTATCCGCAGGGCGATGCCCGTCGCGATGCCGCGTTTTCGATTTTCTACATGGGCATCAACATCGGCGCGCTGATTGCGCCGCTCATCACATCGACGCTCGGTGAAGATCCGAACTACGGCTGGCGTTGGGGTTACTTCGCCGCCGGCCTTGGCATGTTGCTGTCGGTTGGTATCCAGCTGCTGTTCGCCAAGAAATACCTCGGCGACATCGGCGTGGTGCCGACCGCCAAACTGTCGCGCGAAAAAGCCGGTGGTGTGCACACGCCGCTGACCCGCGAAGAGCGCGATCGGCTGCGCGTCGTGATGTCGATGTTCGTGTTCATCATGATGTTCTGGACCGCGTTCGAACAGGCCGGTGGCCTGCTGAACCTGGTGGCACAGGACAACACCCAGCGCATGATCGGTAGCTTCGAGGTGCCAGCCGGCTGGTTCCAGTCGGCCAACCCGCTGTTCATCATTCTTTTCGCGCCGGTTTTTGCCTGGCTCTGGGTCAAGCTGGCCCGCGAGAACAAGAACCCTTCGGCACCGCTGAAGGTCGCGGCCGGTATTTTGCTGACCGCGGTTGGTTTCGGCTTTCTGATTCTCGGCGTGTTTGAAATGCAGTCGTCGCCGGACAAGAAGATGTCGATGATCTGGCTGACGCTCGGCTACCTGTTCCATACCCTCGGTGAGCTGTGCATTTCGCCGGTTGGCCTGAGCCTCATGACCAAGCTGGCGCCGCTGCGCCTGATGTCGGTGGTCATGGGCGTCTGGTTCCTGATGCCGGCCTGCGCCTATTTCCTCGCCGGTTATATCGGTGCCTTCACTGAACACGCCGGTGAATACGGCTTTGTCCAGAACTTTGCCGTCAGCCTGGGCGTGATGCCGGAACACTCCGGTCTGCTGTTCGTGTTTGCCGCCATCGGTGTTTCATTGGTGGTGTTCTCGGTGTTGATGTGGCTGGTGTCCGGCAAGCTGGTCGACTGGATGCACGGTGCCGAAAGCAACAGCAAGAGCTGATGCTCGCCGCTGTCTGTTGTGCAGACAAAACCCCGCCGTCGCGGGGTTTTGTTTTTCCGGCGATTGGCTGGCGATGGGGGCGGCAGCTGCCGGCCGAACCCGTTACAATCCGGGCAGCGATCAAGCCAACGCGAACGGAGTGCAGACCATGACATTTCTCGCCTGCCGAGTCTTTCAGGAAACGGTGCAAGACAAAAAGCAGATCAGCGGCCGGCTGGTGGAAATGGACGAACAGACGCTGTCAGCCGGTGAGGTGCTGGTGGCAGTCGAGTATTCCGGCATCAACTACAAGGATGCGTTGGCGGTCACCGGCCGCGGCAAGATCCTGCGCCGCTATCCATTGAATGCCGGCATTGATCTGGCCGGCACCGTGCTCGAATCGACGGTGTCGTCATTCAAGGCGGGTGATCGGGTGCTGGTCAACGGCTGTGGACTCGGCGAGTCACACGACGGCGGCCTTGCCCAGCGGGCACGCGTGCCTGCCGACTGGCTGATACCGCTGCCAAGCGGCTTGACCAGTTTCGAAGCGATGACGCTCGGCACCGCCGGCTTTACTGCGGCGCTCTGTCTGCACCGAATGCTGGAAAATGATCAGCGCAAGGACAAAGGTCCGATTGTGGTTACCGGCGCCACCGGCGGCGTGGGCAGTGTCGCGGTGGCGCTGTTCGCCGCGCAGGGCTATGAGGTGATCGCGTTGTCAGGCCGGCCGGAACATCACGATTATTTGCGTCAACTTGGTGCCAAGGACGTTTGCACGCTGGCCGATCTGCAACTGGGCGACCGGCCACTGGAAGCGGCGCGCTTTGGTGGTGTGGTCGACAACGTCGGTGGCGAGCAACTGGCCAAACTGATCGCGCATGTGAATCTGTGGGGCAATGTCGCCTGCGTTGGCCTTGCTGCCAGCGAGCAGTTGCCGACCACGGTGTTTCCGCTGATTCTGCGCGGTGTCAGTTTGCTCGGGGTCAGCTCGGCCAATTGTCCGATGCCGCTGCGCAAGGCGATCTGGCAGAAGCTCGGCGCGGAATGGAAAATTCCGTTCGAGCGGCTCTATACCGAAACGATTGGTTTGCGCCATGTGCCAGAAGCGGCAATGGAATTGCTCGATCGCAAGCGCTTCGGTCGCACCGTGGTCGATTGCCGTTGATTTGGCTGCGCTAGAACAGAAAAAGATTTCGTGGGAGCGGCGTTAGCCGCGATTGTAGTGGTCAGCACACATCGTGGCTAACGCCGCTCCCGCCAGGTTTCTTGTCCAATCACTGGATTGAAGTGGAAAGGCGTGTCACCAATGAAAATGCGTTTTGCCTTGCTGGCGCTCGTGGCCAGTGCATTGTCGTGGTCAGTACAGGCGGCCGATACGGTCAAGTATGAGCTGAAAATCAGCAACGCGGCCCAACATCTGGCGGAAGTCAGCGCCAGCTATCCGGCCACCGCCGAAACGGCATTGGTACTGCAGTTGCCGGTCTGGCGTACCGGCCGCTATCAGGTGTTGCCGCTCGCCAACGGTATCCGGCAATTGATCGCGACCGGTGCCGACGGTCGTGCCTTGCCGGTGCGCAAGCTCGACAAGGCCAGCTGGCAGATCGGCAAAAACGCTGGCGAAGCGGTCAGCGTGCGCTACGAGCTGTATGCCAACGAACTTGGCCAGCGCACCCGCCATATCGATGACAGCCATGCCTATCTGAACGGTGGCACGGTCTGGCTGTATAACCCGGAACAGCGTCAGTTGCCGATCGCCGTGAAACTGCAGGTGCCGGATGGTTGGGTGTCGCGCGCCGGCATGGAAAAAGGCGATTGTGACCACTGCTTTGTCGCCGCCGATTACGATGTGCTGGCCGATTCGCCGATTGAAACCGGCCTTCACGAATTCCATTCCTTCGTGGTCGATGGCAAGACCATCGAACTGGCGATCTGGGGGGCCGGCAATCACGACGGCAAACAGATAGCCGACGATCTGAAGAAAATTGTCGCCACCACCGGCAAGCTGTTCGGCAGCTATCCGTTCGATAAACGCTATCTCTTCATCGTGCATGCCACCGGTGGCGAAGGTGGTGCCACCGAGCACATGAACTCGACCGTGATCCAGAAGCCGCGCTGGACCTTTGCGCCGCGCAAGGAATACCTCAAGTTCATCCGTACCGCGACCCACGAGTTTTTCCATACCTGGAACGTCAAGGCTTACCGGCCGGCGACAATGGTGCCGTATGACTACCAGAAAGAGAATTACAGCGAGCTGCTGTGGATTGCCGAAGGCCACACCAGCTACTTCGACAACCTGCTGAGCTTGCGTGCCGGGGTCCAGACCCGCGACGAATACCTCGAAGAAGTCGGTGGCATCATGGACGATTATCTGCGCCAGCCGGGCCGGTTCCAGCAGAGCGCGCTGGAGTCGAGTTTTGATGAGTGGATCCAGCCGAGCGGCGAGCGTGCCCGCAACGCCTCGGTCAGCATCTACAGCAAAGGCGAGATGATCGCGCTGACCATGGACCTGCTGCTGCGCAAGGCCAGCAAAGGCAAATTCGGCGTCGAAGATCTGCACAAGCAGCTCTGGCAAAAACACACGGTGAGCCGGGGTGGCTATCGCAGCGACGATGTGCTTGCAATCCTGAATGCGCTCAATGCTGGCAGCAAACAACCGGTGGACTGGCAGGCCTTTTGGTCGGATTTCATCGCCGGTACCAAGGAATTGCCGCTGGCGGCGTTGCTGCAAGATGCCGGTCTTGAGCTGCGCATCGATCAAGGCAAGGAAGACAAAGGTGAGCAGGAAGCCTGGTATGGCTGGAAGTTCAAGGACGGCAGCGCCGATCAATTTGCCGTGGTCAGCGAAGTCGAGCGCGACAGCCCGGCGTGGCAGGCGGGCGTCGTCAGCAATGACGTTGTCGTTGCGCTCAATGCACTCAAGGTCAGCGCCAAGGATTTGAACGAGCGCGCCAGCGCACTGACCACCGGTCCGGTGCAGGTCACCCTGTTCCGCCGTGACGCCTTGCAAACGCTGACCGTCACGCCGCAGGTGAAAGACAAGGGCAAGCGCAAACTGAAAGCCCTGGCGGAGCCGGGGCGTCAGCAGAAAGCGCTCAATGCTGCCTGGCTCGGCGTTGCCTGGCCGAAATAAGTCGATAGGGCGTCGGCCAAGGGCGGTGCACTGCGCTGACTGGCGCGTGGTTCGCGCGATTGATCGATCAGCACAAACGAATCGTTGAAATAGCGGCGTCGGATCAGAAAAATCGGATCCGAAGCATCGGACCAGGATAATCGGAGCGCACCGTCATGCTGCGTTGTTTTTCAGCTTCCGGAGTCAAGGAAATATCCGCCTATGCGACCGACGTCAATACCGTCGTGCAGGCAGCGCTGTGGATCGACCTGCTGAACCCGTCACGGGAAGAAGAGCGGGTGGTCGAGCTGGCGCTGGGGGGCGAGATCCCGACCCGGGAAGAAATGCAGGAAATTGAAACGTCCAGCCGGCTCTATGAAGAAAACGGCATTCTCTTCATGACCGCGACGGTGCTGATCAATGCCGATACCAGCACCCCTGAATCGACGCCGGCCACCTTCATCCTGATGCCGAACCGATTGGTGACCTTGCGCTACGCCGACTCCAGTCCGTTCCGCAACATGGCAAGTCTTTGCGCCGGCAAACCGCAGTTGTTGATGCAGCCGGCACAGCTGATGACTTCGCTGCTCGATGCCATTGTCGATCGGATGGCGGATCTGCTGGAGCGTACAAGTACCGATCTGGACAGCTTGTCTCGTCGGGTATTCGGGGTCGTGGATCAAAAGGCCAAACGGCGCAGTGACGTGGTGTTTCGCGAATTGTTGACTGCGTTCGGTCGCAATGGTGACTTGGTGGCGCGCATTCGCGAGAGCTTGACCAGCTTGACCCGGCTGCACAATTTTCTGGTCGAAGCCGAGCGGCTACCAAATCACCCGGAGCTGCGTGAGCATCTGTCGGGGCTGCGCGCGGATTTGCTGTCGTTGGCCGATCATGCGGCGTTTCTCAGTAACAAGATTGCTTTTCTGCTCGAAGCAACGCTTGGTCTGGTCAGTATCGAACAGAACACCATCATCAAGACGCTGGCGGTGGCCGGCACGGTGTTCCTGCCGCCGACGTTGATCGCCAGCATTTACGGCATGAACTTCCAGCACATGCCGGAGCTTGCCTGGCCGTGGGCGTATCCGCTATCGCTGCTGTTGATCTTCGCCTCCGGGGCATTGCCTTACTGGTTCTTCAAGCGCAAAGCTTGGATCTGACGCCGGCGTTTGCGCCGCGAGAATGGCCAACACAACGGATGACTGACCCGGATGATGCTGTTCTGCTGAACAAGTTGAAAAACGGGAAACGGCTTATGCGATCCTCTTGCCTGGCAAAATAGGGAGGCGGATTGGTGCCGCATATGCTGAATCGAATTGCATGACGCTATGCGTGCTGAGTTGCCCCCCCCCCCCAGCCCTCCTTGACAAGGAGGGGAGCCACGAGCTGCTCACTGACTGACGTTACACCCGCTCGGTGTGAGTGGTCGTTATCCGCATTTTCCGGCCAAGTATCGCCAATACCTGCCGCGTGCTCAGCCCCTGATCGGCGCCGGCAAATGCTGCGGGGCTTCGCTCATTACCCGGCCCATCTCACCTTCGAGTTGCGGCAGCAACTGCTCGGCAGTCGCGCCGTCGCCTTGTTTCAACGCCGTCTCGAGATCGTGTGCCAACTGCTTCAGACGCGGCACGCCGACGTAGCACGTTGCTCCGTGGAATTTGTGCACCCGCTCCAGCAACAGTTTCAGTTCGCCGTCATCGTGGGCGCTGCGGATCTGGCTTCTGGCTTCCGGAATGCTCCGCACCAGCATGCTCAGCATGGTCTGCGCCAGATCGAGTTTGTTGTTGGCCATTTTCATTGACAGTGGCCAGTCGATGGCAGCTGCCTCGGCGAGTACCGGATCGCGGTTGCCGCTGGCTTTGCCAGCTTTTGCGGTGGCGCGCTCGATGGTGCTGTCAGCGCGACGGCGCCGCAGCCGACTGTGGCCGTGCTCTGCCGAATGCAACCAGCGCTGCACGGTATCGTACAGTTCCTGCTCGCTGACCGGTTTGGTCAGGTAGTCGTCCATGCCGGCATTGAGCAGCGTTTCGCGCTCGCCCTGCATGGCGTGGGCGGTCAGCGCGATCACCGGGGTATTGCGGTGCCGCGGATGGGCACGCAGCGTGCGCGTCGCTTCGATGCCATCCATTTCCGGCATCTGGATGTCCATGAAGATCAGATCGAAGTCATGCTCGCGGGCGATATCGACCGCCTCGCGGCCGCTGCGCGCGGTTTCCACCTCGGCACCCATGTCGGCGAGCAGGGTGCTGACCAGTTCCAGATTGGCGTCGTTGTCGTCGACGGTGAGAATGCGGCAGTTGAGTGGTGCTTCATCGTTCAAAACGTGCTGGCCGGATTCTTCGGTGCTGGCTTTGTTCTGTTGCTGGAACAGCGCTTGCAACGTGGTGAACAGCCGGCGTTGCCCCACCGGTTTGCCGATCACACTGTCGGCACCGCTGTCGAGCAGGGCGGCGTGTTCGCTGCTGTCGACGCTGCGACTGGCAATCACCACCCGGATGTTGCGTTGCCGGCATTGCTGCACCAGATGCTGAATCAGGTCGTGATCGATCTGGCTGTGCAGATGGCCGCCGAGCAGCAGCACATCGACCGGCGTGTTGCGATCGCTGTGTTGCAGGTAATCGGCGACATCCGCGAGCTGTTCAAACTCGGTGTACAGCATTTTCCACGATGACAGCAGATGGCCGATGGCGAGCCGCGCGGTCGGATGCGGTTCGTACACCAGCAGCCGGCGCCCGGCCAGCTCGTCGTTGTGACGCAGCGCCGTCCAGGCATCGTCCGATTTTTCGCAGCGGATGGTGAACCAGAATGTCGAGCCATTGCCTTGCTCGCTGGTCAGGCCGATTTCGCCGCCCATTTTTTCGATGAGTTTTTTGCAGATCACCAGACCGAGCCCGGTGCCGCCGAAGCGACGCGTGGTGGTGGTGTCGGCCTGGGTGAAGGCCTGGAACAATTGCTTCTGCTGTTCAGGCGATAGCCCAATCCCGGTGTCGCGCACCTGCAGGCCGATGATCGCATGGTGCTCGTCATCCTGCTCCAGCATGATCCGGATCTCGACGCTGCCTTGGGCGGTGAACTTGACCGCGTTGTTGACCAGATTGGTCAGCACCTGCTTCAGGCGCAGGCCGTCGCCGAGCAGGTTGCATGGCACATCGGAATAGACCAGGGCGACCAGTTCCAGCTTTTTGTCGCTGGCGGCCGGCGCCATCATCGCCAGCACTTCGTCGGCGATTTCGCGCAGATCGAGCGGCGCGTTTTCCAGCACCAGCTTGCCGGCTTCGACTTTCGAGAAATCGAGAATGTCATCGACGATGGCGAGCAGACCCTGCGCGGATTTCCGGATGGTGTTCAGGTATTCGCGCTGTTTGCCGGTCAGCTCGGTTTTCAGCAGCAGATTGGTGAAGCCGATGACGCCGTTCATCGGGGTGCGGATCTCATGGCTCATGTTGGCCAGAAACTCCGATTTGACCCGCGCCGCTTCAATGGCCTGTTTGCGGGCGATATCCAGTTCGACGTTTTGTACTTCGATGGTTTCCAGCGTTTGCCGCAGATCGGCGGTGGCCTGATCGATGCCCTGTTGCAGTTCCTCGTGCGCTTCGTGTAGCGAGTGCGCCATGCTATTGATGCCGTTTTCCAGGACTTTCAGTTCGCCGGTGGCTCGGGTTTCGATTTGGGTGTCAAGTTTGCCCTCCTTGATCCGGTGCACGGCTTGTGCCATCTGCACGATAGGCACGATGACATTGCGCGCCATGCGCATGGCGAGCGCGGCGCCAAAGCCGGCGGCGATCAGCACCACCACCAGTGCGATGGCCAGCGTTTCGTACATCCTCAGCGTTTCGCTTTCTTTCGACATCTGTACCGAGACGTAGCCGAGTACCGGCCGATCGGTTTGGCCGTCGCCACGGACATCGCGCAGGCTCAGGATCTGGCCGAGCACCGGCGTGCGGACGATGAAGCCGGTGTCGTTGTCGAGCCACTCGATGCCCGGCGGTGGTTCGCCCTGTGCCCGCAGCGCGCTATCGAAGCGATTGGCGCCGGTGCGGGCGAGCAGTCGGTGCTGGCGGTCAAACACGGCGATGGCGACGACATCGTCATCGCTGTCGCGTGCCGACGTAATGAGATAGTTCAGCTGTTCTTCGTTGGCGGCAGCAATGCCGTATTCGCTGGCGTAGGCGAGATGGCGAGCGATGGTTTGGCCGCGCTGGCGCAGCGAGTTGTCGCTGTCGGCGCTGTGCTCGCTGACAAAAAAACTCAGCAGCAGCACGGCGATACCGAATACCGGTATCAATGCCAGCAACAGAATGCGACTGCGTATGCCCCAATCCATCATGGTTTTGCTTCCGTGTCGTGCGGCCGGTTGGCGCTTGGATTGTTCTGGTCCGGTGCCGCATCGCCACGCTCGGGGGTTGGCAGCTGGCTCAGTGGCAGCTGCAGTGTGCGCGCCACCTGGTAGTTTACTTCGGTCGCCAGATTGCGCGGTTCCTGCCAGCCGGGTTGTTCGCCGCGCAGCAGCGCCAGCGCCAGGTCGGCCGCTTGGGCGCCGGTGGCGGCGGCCGGTTGCTGCAACACCGCCAGTGCACCGGCCAGCAACAACGAGCGTTCAGTGCCAAGCACCGGTAAACCGCTGCTGAGACTCTCCCGCAGGATCACGCCGACCGCAACCGAATCATCGGTGGCCATATCGCGGCTGTACAGCAACACGGCGATGCTGGGCCGCAGCAGACCATAGACCCGGTGCGCCTGTTCACCGGTGCGGACAAATCCTGGCTTGAGATTGAGCCCGCGTTGGCGTGCCTGCGCAAGCCAGCCGGGCCACAGCACCCGGCTGTTGGCGCCGACCAGCAATCCGGCCGGGCCGTGCTCGGGCAACAGCTGCTGCCATAGGCTGAGCAGCGCGGCGGCGTCGGCTTCGCGGTAGATGCCGCCGTGGCCGGCGCTGGCCGGTCCGATCTGGCGGGGCAGTTCCAGCCAGACCACCGGCTTGGTGCCGCTCACGTTCTGACCATGCGCGGCCACGGTCAGGATGGTGTCGGTCGGGTGGTCGAGCAGTCTCGGTGGTGCGCCGCGCTGTTGTTGCCATTGCCGGCTGAACGCTTCAGTCAAGGCCGGGTTGGCGGGTGCCAGCCAGTGCAGCCTGTCGCCCACTTCGGTAGCAGCCAGCAACGGCCCTGACGCCATCGGCAATAGCAGCGACAACAGTAGCAAGGAAACGATGAAGCGCCTCATGCGCGGATCCGGCAACAGGAACGGGCCTCGCCATTATGGCGAGGCCGGCACGGCATTCCCAGTCTGCTCCGAGGCGGCGCACATTGCCGACCAAATCGGTGCCGGCGCGGCGACCATCCGGTACACTGCACGGCCACACTCTCCGTAGCCGGTACGGCGGATGAACATTCTGGTTTTTGATATCGAGACGGTGCCCGACATCGCTGGCCTGCGCCGGCTGTATGAGCTGCCCGATCTGCCTGACGACGACGTGCTGGCCGCAGCGCAGTTGCTGCGGCGGCAGAAGACCGGCGGCAGCGACTTTCTGCCGCTGCACCTGCAACGCGTGGTGGCCATTTCGGTGGTGCTGCGCAGCCAGGATCGGCTGGCGGTCTGGAGCATCGGTAGCGAAGACAGTTCCGAAGCCGAGCTCATCCAGCGCTTTTATGACGGCATCGAAAAATACACGCCGACCCTGGTCAGCTGGAACGGCGGCGGTTTCGATCTGCCGGTGCTGCATTACCGCGCCATGTTGCACAACGTGGTTGCCGAGCGCTACTGGGAAACCGGTGACAGCGACAATGCGTTTCGTTGGAACAATTACCTGAACCGCTATCACGACCGCCACACCGATCTGATGGACGTGCTGGCGATGTTCCAGGGGCGCGCGGTGGCACCGCTTGATGACGTGGCCACGCTGCTCGGGTTCCCCGGCAAGATGGGCATGAGCGGCGCCAAAGTCTGGGACGCGTTCAAGGCCGGCCAGCGCAAAGCCATTCGTGATTACTGCGAAACCGATGTCCTGAACACCTATCTCGTATACCTGCGTTACGAACAGATGCGTGGCCGGCTGGATCCGACCCAGTTGCGTGCCGAGCAGGACAAGCTCCGGGCCTATCTGGCGCAGGAAAACAAAGCCCATTTTGACGAATTTCTGGCGGCATGGCCGGCCTGAGTTTTTCATATCAGATCCTATTGCACCACCAACTGAAACTGACGAGACATGATCAAGAAACGCAAACCCTTGCCAACCGAAACCCCGACCGTCGTGATCGAAAACCTCGCCCACGACGGCCGCGGCGTCACCCATCTCGATGGCAAGACCATCTTCATCGACAACGCGCTGCCCGGCGAAACGGTGCGGTTCCAGTACACCGCCCGCCATGGCAAGTTTGATGAAGGTCTCGCCATCAAGATCGAACAGCCGTCGGCCGACCGGGTCGAGCCGCGCTGCCCGCACGCCATTGTCTGCGGTGGCTGCTCGTCGCAGCACATCAGCGCCGACGCGCAGATCCGCGACAAGGAGCGGGTGCTGTTCGAGCAGATGGCGCATTTCGGCAATGTCGAAGTCGAAGAACGCCTGCCGCCGCTGACCAGCGAGGTCTGGGGCTATCGGCGCAAAGCACGTCTTGGCGTCAAATACGTCGAGAAAAAAGGTGGCGCGCTGGTCGGCTTCCGCGAGAAACGCTCGAGCTTTCTCGCCGCGATCAACGAATGCCATGTGCTGCACCCGAAAGTCGGCACGCTGATTCCGGTGCTGAAAGAACTCATCTCCCAGCTCGACTGCCGCAGCAGCCTGCCGCAGATCGAAGTCGCGGTCGGTGACGAACGCGCGGCGCTCGGTATCCGTCACCTGCATGCGCCGAGCGAGGGTGACAAAGCCGCGCTGCTCGCCTTCGCCCAGACCTACGACATCGATCTCTACCTGCAACCGGGCGGTCCGGACACCGTACACAAGATCTGGCCGCAAGATGGTCATGACCGCCTGTCATACCGCTTGCCCGATTTTGGTGTTGAACTTGAGTTTCACCTGATGGACTTCACCCAGGTCAATGCCGGCATCAACCGCCGCATGGTCAAGCTGGCCATTGATCTGCTGGATGTGCAACCGCATGAACGGGTACTGGATCTGTTCTGCGGCCTCGGCAACTTCACCTTGCCGCTCGCAACCAAGGCGCGGGAAGTGGTGGGTGTCGAAGGTGAAGCGGCGATGGTCAAGCGCGGCATCGAAAACGCCGCCCACAACGGTTTGACCAATGTCAGCTTCTTCGGCGCCGACTTGGCGAAAGATCTGCCAGCGCAGCCCTGGGTCAAGGAAGGCTTCGACAAGATCCTGATCGACCCGCCGCGCTCGGGCGCGCTCGAAGTGGTGCGCGAGTTGGCACGGTTCAAAGCCAAGCGTGTGGTCTATGTCTCGTGCAACCCGGCGACACTGGCGCGCGATGCCGGTGAACTGACCAAGCTTGGTTACAAGCTGACAAAAGCTGGGGTGATGGATATGTTCCCGCATACGACGCATGTGGAGTCGATTGCGGTGTTCGATTTGGTTTGATGTGTTTGTTCCCTCCCCTGTCAAGGGGAGGGCGGGGTGGGGTAGTTGCCGCTCCGTATGACTAATTATTTTTGCTGTAGTGCAATCGGCAGGGTTGCCGGTTCGCGCACCGGCGGGCGCCTCACTTTCTTTGCCCGTGCAAAGAAAGTAAGCAAAGAAACACGCCCCAGACGCGCCAGTAACGGTTCGGTTGCTTCGGGTAGTCCGCCCGCTGTTCACGCGCCATTGGCGTCGGGCACGCACTGATGCGGCATCCTGCCTTATCAGTGCTGCACCGGCTATCCCTGCCGGCGCACCCGGCCTCTGTCACGTGCCCTGCGGCTGGCGCGATGGGGCCCCATTTTCTAGCGAGGGATGTTGCTCCGACACTTTCAATGTATGCCGACTGAAGAAAGTGAGCTGAAGACCTCGTGTGGCCGCTGAGAAAGAATTCATTTGGAGCGGAAGAATTTGGTTAACAGAAAGCTCTTGGGTTGGGTGGAGCATGTGCTTAATGTGGTTGCACTTATCCCATTTCTTATGTTGCTGGCAACGGGCTACCCGTTTAGCTTCTACTCAGTCTTCATAGCACTGGGTTTCCTGCTACCCGCAGCTATAGGTGTCATCCATACCCAGCGTTTTGTCAGAAATGCGGAAGTTGATTGGCTGGCATTTGCTTTTAGATGGTTATCCTTGGTGTCGGGCGTAATTTTTTTTGTTTTCATCGCTAGCGTCCGAGTCAACCCGCCAACAACAACCGGTGATCCATGGCTTTTATTGATGCCGCTATCGGCAATGCGAATTGGCGTTATTTTTGCGCTTTCCGTTGAGGAGATTGAGTCGGGCTGGCGAAAAATCAAGCTTCTTCTTGGCGAGCAGTGAGCTTCATGCTGTATAGCTAGCTGGGCCCTGTAAAGTGCTAGGGGATTTTCTTGCTGATTTGCTATCGCATCTGAGTCTGTTCTTTTATTGTTTTCGGCTGTTTTTTTGTTTTGCCCGCCCGTTCGACGAGCCGAGCAGCGGAATGGAGTCTGGGTTAACAGCCCGTAGCGTAGCGAAGGGGCGAGGCAGGAAGCCGAAGCCTTTTCAGACTGCACAGGGATGTGCTGTCTGAAAAGCCCGAGACGGAATGAGCAGCGCAGGGAACTGTGCGAAGCACGGCTCGGAGCCGGGCAATGTTCTTTGCCTACTTTCTTGCGTCAAGAAAGTAGGCCGCCCGCCGGGGCGGGACCCGGCACTATCGAACATCGAATTGTCGGTCGGTTTTCGTGATCACTCCGAAAGCCGAGCACGGAAACCAAAAATGGTAAAAGTCCGCGAAGACGTCCCCCTCACCCCCGATGGCGCCATCGATCTCAGCTCATGGCTGAGCCGCATCGGCGTGCAGCGCGAGCCCGAGCAGATGAAGCAGCTCGAAATCGCGCTCGATCTGATCATCGAACAGCATTGGGACAGCCAGACTGAACTCGGTTTTTCCTGTTTCGAGGAAGGGCTGGTCATGGCCGAGATCCTGGCCGGGCTCAGCATGGATACCCAGACGTTGGTGGCGGCGTTGATTTACCCGAGCCTGCAATCCGGTGATCTGAAACTGGAAACGGTTGAGGAAAAACTCGGCAAAGCGGTCGCCAAGTTGGCGCGTGGCGCGCTGCGGATGGACGCGATCCGCAGCCTGCAGTCGAGCAAGGCGGGCAACAAGCTGTCGGCGACGCAGGGTGACAACCTACGCAAGATGCTGATTGCGATGGTCGACGACACCCGCATTGTGTTGTTGAAATTGGCTGAGCGCATTTACTTGCTGCGTGCGGTCAAGGACAAGGACGAAGCAACCCAGCGACTGGTGGCGGAAGAAACCCGTGATGTGTTTGCGCCACTGGCAAACCGTCTCGGCATCGGCCAGTTGAAATGGGAGTTGGAGGATCTGGCGTTCCGCTACCTGCAGCCGGCGCAGTACAAGGGCATTGCCAGCCAGTTGCACGAGAAGCGGCTGCAGCGCGAGCAGTACATCAGGAACGTGATCAACGTCATCAAGACCGAGCTCGACAAGAGCGGCATCAATGGCGAGGTCAGCGGCCGGGTCAAGCACATCTATTCGATCTGGCGCAAGATGGAGCGCAAAGGCGTCGGTTTTGACGAGATCTACGATGTGCGCGCGGTGCGCGTGCTGGTGCCGGAAATCCGTGATTGCTATGCCACGCTCGGCATCATCCATTCGCTGTGGCAGCACATTCCCAAAGAGTTCGATGATTACATTGCAACGCCGAAAGAAAACGGCTACCGGTCGCTGCACACGGCGGTGATCGGCCCCGAGGGCAAGGCGCTGGAGGTGCAGATCCGCACCTATGCCATGCATCAGGAATCCGAACTCGGTGTCGCGGCACACTGGCGTTATAAGGAGGGTACAGCCTCGGCCGATGCCGGTCATGAAGGCAAAATCGCCTGGTTGCGGCAACTGGTCGAGTGGCAGGAAGAGGTGGCCGATTCCAATGCCCTGCTCGAAGAATTCCGTCACGAGGTGGTTGAAGACCGGGTGTATGTGTTCACGCCCGATGGGTCGATTGTCGATTTGCCGAGCGGCTCAACGCCGATTGATTTTGCCTATCACGTGCACACCTCGGTCGGACATCGCTGCCGTGGCGCCAAGGTCAATGGCCGCATTGTGCCGCTGACCTATCAACTGCAGACCGGCGAACAGGTGCAGATCCTGACCGCGAAAGAAGGCGTGCCGTCGCGTGACTGGCTCAATCCGCATCTGGGTTATGTCAATTCGCACCGGGCGCGGCTCAAGATCCAGACGTTTTTCCGCCAGCAGAATCGCGAACAGAACATTGCCGAAGGCCGCGAGCTGTTCGACAAGGAAGTGGCGCGCCATGGCCTCAGCAAAGTCGATCTGCTGCCGCTCGCCGAGCGTTTCAACCTGCATAGCGTCGATGATTTGTACGGCAATATCGGCGCCGGTGAGATCGGACTGGTTCAGGCGGTCAACGCACTACTCGCCTTGCACATGCCACAGCCGGAAGCGAGCGCCGAAGTCAAACCGGTGGTACGCGCACCCAGCGATCGCGAGGCGGCCGGTGCCATCTCGGTGCAGGGCGTCGGCAATTTGATGACCCATTCAGCCGGTTGCTGCCGACCGGTGCCGGGCGATGCCATTCTCGGTTACATCACCCAGGGCCGTGGCATTGCCATCCACCGCGCCGATTGCGCGCACATGCAGCGGGCTTTGGAAGATCGCCATGAGCGGGTGGTCGACGTGCAATGGCAGAGCGATGGTTCGGCGCTCTATCCAGTCGATTTGGCGATCGAAGCCAATGATCGGCAAGGCTTGCTGCGCGATGTCACCTCGCTGGTCGCGAACGAAAAAATCAACGTGATTGGCCTCAATACCCAGGTCAACAAGCGCAGCGGCATTACCAGTATCGCCTTGCAGGTGGAGGTGCGCGATGCCGCCAGCCTGGCACGGCTGGTTTCGCAAATCGCCAAGCTGCCGAGCGTGCTGACCGTGCGCCGGCGCAGCGAGTGAACAACGCGCCGGCCGCGTGTGGCGGCCGGCAAGGCAGAATGAGGAAAGGGGGCAGGTGGTGAGCAAGACGGCGCAGGCGATGGAGCAATTGCTGCAGCTGATGGCGACCTTGCGCGATCCGGTCAAGGGCTGTCCCTGGGATCGCGATCAGACCTTTGCCAGCATCGTGCCGCACACGCTGGAAGAAGCGTACGAAGTGGCCGACGCCATTGCCCGTGAGGATTTTGCCGAACTGAAAAGCGAGCTCGGCGATCTGTTGTTCCAGGTGGTGTTCTACGCCCGGATGGCGCAGGAGCAGGGGCTGTTTGATTTTGCCGATGTCGCCCAGGCGATGTCGGACAAGCTGATCCGCCGGCACCCGCATGTGTTTGGTGAAGGCCAGTATGTTTCGCACGCGGAACTGCACCGGCAGTGGGAGGCGCGCAAGGCCGAGGAGCGGGCGGCCAAAACCGACCACCCCGAACCGAGCCTGCTCGATGATGTGCCGTTGGCGCTGCCGGCGCTGTCGCGGGCGCAGAAGATCCAGAAACGCGCCGCCAGCGGCGGGTTTGACTGGCCGGATGCCGAGGCGGTGACCGCCAAGCTGCACGAGGAAATCGACGAGTTGGCCGCGGCCCGCGTGAGCGGCGATGCCGATGCCATCGAAGACGAGTTCGGCGATCTGTTGTTCACCTGCGTCAATCTTGCCCGCCATCTGCACCTGAACAGTGAGGCGGCCCTGCGCCGGGCGACCGACAAGTTCAGCCAGCGCTTCCGGCGAGTCGAGAATCTGGCGCGTCAACAAGGCGTGCTGTTGAGTGCACTGGATGACGCAGCGCTGGATGCACTCTGGCAACAGGCCAAACGCCTGCAGTCCGAGTGAGGCCGGGGTAAAGCCAAACCGGCCGCTGCCGATATCTCCACTACACTTCATGACGTTGGCGGTGTGGTGCAGGGGATAGCCGGATGTCGTTCCGCTCGGTAGAGAAGAAGCTGCTGGTGCTCAATGGCACCGGTTTGGTGTTGGCATTGGTGATCATGCTGTTGGCCGGTTTGTACGCGGCGCAGCGTGGCCAGCAGTTGGTGCAGGAGCAAACCGGGGCGCTCAGTCGGCGCGCGGCCGAAACGGAACTGGCGCTGGCGGCAGCCAATGCCGGTCGCCAGATGGTCTCCGGCATGGAGAACGCCTATACCTATGTTCGCGCCAGCGCGGTGCTGGCCGCGTCGCTCAGCAATGATGTCCGGCGGAACCTGATAGCGCCGGCGGCCGGTCGCGAGTATCTGTATCGCGCCAGCGAACAGTTGTTGCGCAATCTGCCGGATGCGCTCGGCGTGTACATCGGTTTTGAAGCCGATGCCTTCGACAGCCGTGACAGCAGCTACGCCAACCGGTTGGATCTCGGTAGCAATGAACGCGGCCGCATGGCCATTTACTGGGCACATGGCAGTGGCGGTGAAGTGGTCGCCGAAGCGCTCGCGGAAGATGATATCGGCGACGATGCCATCGGCGACAACGGCGTCGCCAGTAACGCCTGGTACACCTGCCCATTCGCGCAAAAGCGTGGCTGTTTCATCGAACCCTATATCGACGATGTTGCCGGCGTACCGACCTTGATGAGCACGGCGGTGGTGCCGATTCTGCGCGGTGGCGCCGTCATCGGCGTCGCGGGCGTTGATTTTCCGCTGGCGACCTTGCGCAGCACTGCTGAGAGTGTCAATCAATCGCTTTATGGCGGCGCTGGCGAAACCCTGCTGATCTCGGCAGCCGGTGTGGTCGTCGCAGACAGCGCCTCGACCGAACGCATCGGCAAGCGCCTGACCAGTCTGACGGAACCTTGGGCGAACGAGATCCAGCAGCGTCTGGGTCAGCGCGAAACGGACATCCGGTTCGATGCCGGCGACTCCGTCGAAGTGCTGGTCCCGGTGCCCTTGCTGGATGGCAATAGCCAATGGACGGTGTTGATTCGGGTGCCGCGTGCGGTGGTGATGGCGGCAGCCGAAACCCTGAACAACGAGCTGGCCTCTGCCAATACCCAGTCCACGCTGTTGCAGCTGCTGATCGCCTTGGTGGTCGCCGTGGTGGCGCTGGCCTTTGTCGCTATCACCGCGCGTGCACTCGCCAAACCGATCAAGGAGGTGACGGCGACCTTGCAAACGATCGCCAAAGGCGGCGGCGATTTGACCCAGCGCCTGCCGGTCAGCGGCGAAGACGAGATTGGCCAGCTGGCGGCGGCATTCAATGAATTTCTGAGCCGCTTGCAGCAGATGATGCAGGCCGTCGCACAGTGTTCAAGCGAAGTCAGTCAGGCGGCCGGCATCACGGCCAAATTGTCCGATGACACTTCGCGCGAGATCGCGGCGCAACAGACCGATATCGACATGGTCGCAACGGCGGTTACCGAAATGGCCAGCGCGATTCAGGAAGTCGCCGGTGGCGCGCACAATGCCGCAACCGCTGCCGACTCTGCCAGCAGTGAAGCGCGCGGTGGTCAGAGCGAAGTCAACAGTACGATCTCGGCCATTCAGGCGCTGGCCCGCGACGTGCAATCGGCGGCACAGGTGATCAAGCAGCTGGCCGAAGACAGTGCCCGTATCGGCAATATTCTCGATGTCATTCGCGGCATTGCCGAGCAAACCAACCTGCTGGCTCTCAACGCTGCGATTGAAGCCGCCCGCGCCGGGGAACAGGGGCGTGGTTTTGCCGTGGTGGCGGATGAGGTGCGTAACCTGGCCCAGCGCACCCACAGTTCAACCCAGGAGATCCAGCAGATGATCGGCGCCATTCAGGCCAGCACCGAGCGCGCGGTTGCAGCCATGACCACGAGTGGCAGCCGCGCCGAAGACGCTGTTGGCCAGGCCGAGCGGGCCGGTCAGTCGCTCAATTCGATCACCATGGCCATTACCACCATCAGTGACATGAACACCCAGATTGCCGCGGCAGTCGAGCAGCAAACCCAGGTCACCGAGGAACTGACCCGCAACATCACCGCGATCCGCGATGTTGCCGAAATGCTCGCCCACGGCGCCCGCGACAACGCCGGCACCGGCAACCAGCTGCAGGAGCTGGCCGGTCGGTTGCAGCAGCTGGTGGGCCAGTTCCGGCTCTGAGCCTGGTCACCGGCCGCGCTTCATGCGCTGGGCCGGTGGGCCGGATAGCTGGCAATTCAAGCAGTTAGCGGACCGGCCGGGTGCTTTTGTTTGCCGCTGCCCGGCCCGGTTTGCTAGAATTTGCCCCCGTCCTGAGCCTGCTCCCGCAGGCTTCCCCTATTCTTCCTATTCACATTCGACTGCGAGCGGCCTGCAGCCATGACGCGTTTTATTTTTGTGACGGGCGGCGTCGTGTCGTCCTTGGGTAAAGGTATTGCCTCCGCGAGCCTTGGCGCCATTCTCGAAGCCCGTGGCCTGAAGGTCACGATGCTGAAACTGGACCCCTACATCAACGTCGATCCGGGCACCATGAGCCCGTTCCAGCATGGCGAAGTCTATGTGACCGACGACGGTGCCGAGACCGATCTCGACCTTGGCCACTACGAACGCTTCATCCGGACCCGGCTGTCGCGCAAGAACAGCTGCACCACCGGCAAGATCTACGCCGAAGTGCTGCGCCGCGAGCGTCGCGGCGACTACCTCGGCGCGACCGTCCAGGTCATCCCGCACATCACTGACGCCATCAAGCAGCAGATCCTGGCCGCCGGCGAAGGCTACGACGTGCTGATCACCGAGATCGGCGGCACCGTCGGCGACATCGAGTCGCTGCCGTTCCTCGAGGCGATTCGCCAGCTCGGTTACGAGCTTGGCCGCGAGCGCGCCGCATTCATGCACCTGACGCTGTTGCCGTATATCGCGACCGCCGGTGAGCTGAAAACCAAGCCGACTCAGCATTCGGTCAAGGAGCTGCGCTCGCTCGGTATCCAGCCGGACATCCTGATCTGCCGGTCCGACCGGACGCTGCCGGCGTCCGAGCGCGGCAAGATCGCGCTGTTCACCAACGTCGATGAGCGTGCCGTCATTTCGCTGAAAGATGTCGACAGCATTTACCGCATTCCGGCGGTGCTGCATGCGCAAGGTCTGGATGAGCTGATCGTGCAGCGCTTCAAGCTCGATGCCAAACCGGCCGATCTGGCCGAGTGGGAAAAGGTGCTGTACGCCCAGGCCAATCCGAAAGGCGAAGTCACCATCGCTTTCGTCGGCAAGTATGTGCACCTGACCGAGGCCTACAAATCGCTGACCGAAGCGCTGAAACACGCCGGTCTGCATGCCCGCACCACGGTCAACATCCACTACATCGATTCGGAAGAGATTGATCGCAATGGCACCGACATCCTGAAAGGTGCCGACGCCATTCTGGTGCCGGGCGGTTTCGGCGAGCGCGGCATCGAAGGCAAGATCAAATCGGCGCAATATGCCCGTGAAAACAAGATCCCCTACCTCGGCATCTGCCTTGGCATGCAGGTCGCCGTGATCGAGTATGCCCGCCATGTCGCCAACCTGGCCGGCGCGCATTCGACCGAGTTCAACAAGGAATCGCCGTACCCGGTTGTCGCCATGATCACCGAATGGCGCGATGCTGATGGCACGGTGCAGCAGCGCAGCGAAGGCAGTGATCTCGGCGGCTCGATGCGGCTCGGTGCGCAAAAGTGCTGGCTGGAGCCGGGCACCTTGGCGCGTGAAGTCTATGGCAGCGATTCGGTCATGGAGCGTCACCGCCACCGCTATGAAGTGAACAACAATTTGTTGCCGAAACTGGAAGCGGCTGGTCTGAAAATCAGTGGCCGCTCGGAAGACAAGAGTCTGGTCGAGATGATCGAGCTGCCGGATCATCCGTGGTTCCTGGCCTGCCAGGCGCACCCGGAATTCACTTCGACGCCGCGCGATGGTCATCCGCTGTTCACGGCGTTCGTCAATGCCGCCATGGCCCACCGCGACAGCGGCAAGAAATAACGATCGGGAGCAGACCAGAAGATGAGCCAGAAAATCGTTCAGGTTGGCAATATCCGTATTGGTAACGAACTGCCGTTCGTGCTGTTCGGTGGTATGAATGTGCTGGAGTCGCGCGATCTGGCGCTGCAGGTCTGCGAGGCTTACGTAACCGCGACCCGGAAGCTCGGCATCCCGTATGTGTTCAAGGCCAGTTTCGACAAGGCCAACCGGTCGTCGATCAACTCCTATCGTGGTCCGGGTCTCGACGAAGGTCTGAAGATTTTCCAGGAAATCAAACAGACCTTCGGCGTACCGGTGATCACCGATGTGCACGAACCCCATCAGGCAAAACCTGTCTCTGAAGTGGCCGACATCATTCAGTTGCCGGCGTTCCTGTCCCGGCAGACCGATCTGGTCGTCGCGATGGCAAAGACCGGTGCGGTCATCAATATCAAGAAAGCGCAATTTCTCGCACCGCAGGAAATGCGCCACATCCTGAAAAAGTGCGTCGAAGCCGGCAATGACCAGCTGATCCTGTGCGAACGCGGCTCATGCTTTGGCTACAACAACCTCGTGGTCGACATGCTCGGCTTCGGCATCATGAAGCAATTCAATTACCCGGTATTTTTCGACGTGACCCACGCGCTGCAAATGCCGGGGGGCTTGGCCGAAGCCGCTGGCGGTCGTCGCGCACAGGTTTCGGAGCTGGCTCGTGCCGGCATGGCCACCGGCCTGGCTGGCCTCTTCCTCGAAGCGCATCCGGACCCGGACAAGGCCAAGTGCGACGGTCCGTGCGCGCTGCGCCTGAACAAACTTGAGCAATTCCTGAGCCAGGTGAAAGCGATTGATGACTTGGTGAAGTCATTTCCGCCGATCGAGACCGCCTGATTTTAATTGTACTGACCACTTTTGTTTTGATTGCAATTCCAAAAGGACCCGTCATGGCAACCATCAAGCACATCATTGGCCGCGAAGTCATGGATTCGCGCGGCAACCCGACCGTTGAAGCCGAAGTGATTTTGGACAATGGCATGCGTGCCATGGCCTGCTCGCCGAGCGGCGCCTCGACCGGCTCGCGCGAAGCGCTGGAACTGCGCGATGGCGACAAGAGCCGCTACCTCGGCAAAGGCGTGCTGAAAGCCGTTGGCCACGTCAACAATGAACTGCGCAGTGCGCTGCTTGGCAAAGAGGTAACCGAGCAGGCCGCCATCGACGAGCTGATGATCAAGCTCGACGGCACCGAGAACAAGGCCAAGTTCGGCGCCAACGCCATTCTGGCGGTGTCGCTGGCAGTGGCCAAAGCCGCCGCGCAAAGCAAAGGCCAGGGCCTTTATCAGTACCTGAACAAGAGCGGCGAATTCATCATGCCGGTGCCGATGATGAACATCATCAACGGCGGCGCCCACGCCGACAACAACGTCGATGTCCAGGAGTTCATGATTCTGCCGGTTGGCGCGCCAACTTTTGCCGAAGCGCTGCGTTACGGCGCTGAAGTGTTCCATGCGCTGAAAGCGGTACTGAAAGCGCGCAAGCTGAACACGGCAGTGGGTGACGAAGGCGGTTTTGCCCCGGATCTGAAATCGAACGAAGAGGCGATGCAGTGCATCGCC
Organism: Permianibacter sp.; assembly: GCA_046297695.1. Classification (GTDB taxonomy): domain Bacteria; phylum Pseudomonadota; class Gammaproteobacteria; order Enterobacterales; family Permianibacteraceae; genus Permianibacter. The sequence continues at coordinate 53,181 of JBKBHF010000010.1, forward strand.
ACGGCGATCGAAAAAGCCGGCTTCAAGATGGGCAAGGACATTTACCTCGGTCTCGATGTCGCCAGCTCGGAATTCTACAAAGAGGGTTACTACCACCTCGAAGGTGAAGGCAAATCATTCAGCTCGGCTGAATTTGCTGACTTCCTCGCCGGCTGGTGCAAGCAGTACCCGATCATCAGTATCGAAGACGGCATGGACGAGAGCGACTGGGGCGGCTGGAAGCAGCTGACCGACAAACTCGGCAAGGACATCCAGCTGGTCGGTGACGACCTGTTCGTGACCAACACCAAGATCCTGAAAGAAGGCATCGACAAAGGCATCGCCAACTCGATCCTGATTAAGGTGAACCAGATTGGTACGCTGACCGAAACCATTGCCGCGATCGACATGGCGCACAAGGCCGGTTACACCGCGGTGGCTTCACACCGTTCGGGTGAAACCGAAGACGTCACCATTGCCGATTTGGCTGTTGCGACCGGCTGCGGCCAGATCAAGACCGGTTCGCTGTGCCGTTCGGATCGCATCGCCAAGTACAACCAGCTGCTGCGCATCGAAGCCGAGCTCGGCAGCAAGGCGATCTACGCCGGCAAGCGTGCGTTCCCGCGCCTGAAGTAAATGCATCCGAGCCGATGACAGAAAAGCCCGCCGATGCGGGCTTTTCTGTCCCTCGTCGGTCTCCTTTGTTGCCGAAACCTCGCCATGATTGCGTTGAAACCGTCGATTCCCCCGTTGTCGCGCCAGCAGTTGCTGGCTGGCTGGCCGATTTGGCTCTGGCTGGCCTTGACCGCGCTGCTGCTCTGCTGGCCGGTGCTGACCATGCCGCTGCGCTATGAGCGCGCCGCGGTGCTGCACGGCGAGTGGTGGCGGCTGATCAGCGCCAATCTGGTCCATGGCAATGGCTGGCATTGGTTGCTCAATGCTGCCAGCGCCAGTTTTCAGTTCTGGTTGTTTCAGGGTATTGGCAGTCGGTGTTGGTGGTGGATTGTTGGCGTGATTTGCCTGCCAGCTAACGTGCTCGGCATGCACTGGTTTTCACCGGGTGTCAGCTGGTATGTCGGCATGTCCGGCGCGCTCTACGGCACCGCCGTTTTTGGCGGTTTGCTGCTGCTCGCCAATCGGGAGTGGTTGGTCGGTGGTGTGCTGAGCGCGTATCTGCTGGGCCGCATTGTCTATGAGCAGCTGGGCGCATCCACGGCCGACTTGGCGGAGCTCATTACCATTCCGGTTGCGGTTGATGCCCATTTGTGGGGGCTCGTTTCCGGTTATCTGCTGGCGATGTGCTGGTGGCTGCAACAGCGGCTACGCGTTTAGCGGCCGAGCAAGCGCTTCAGCCATGGTGGCATTGGCCGATCTCCTTTGCGTTTGACGGCTAGCGCAGGGTGACCTGCGTTGAGTGCCAAACTGATGCGATCGCCGTCGCCCTGATAGGGCTCGACCCGATGGCCCAGCCAGCTCGGGAAAATCACCAAGGTGCCATCCTGCGGGGTAATGGCAAATTCCCGATCGCGCCACGGTGCAGACAACTCGACAAACGCGGGTACTGGCTGCTGATTCAGAAATGCTGTACGGCCGCCGGCATCGCTGCCACCGCATTGCACGAAGTAAGCCTTGCATAGCCGGTGCTGGCGGTAGGCAAAGCCGCCGGCTTTCTGCGATACTTCAGCCGCCGCGGCCGCGGCGAATTGACCTGGATGTCCGTGATGAAGGCTTTGGCAATCGTCTTTCTGCTGGTGTGCTGCGCGCTGCAGGCGCGGTTGTGGCATGGCCCCGGCAGCTTGGCCGAATGGCACGCCCTGCAGGAGCAGATTGCCCGTCAGCAGGCGGAGAACGATCGGCTGCGGGATCGCAATGCCTTGCTGAAAATGGATGTGGAAGATCTGAAATCCGGTCTGGACGGCATTGAAGAGCGGGCCCGTCACGAGCTCGGTCTGGTCAAGAAAGGCGAAGTGTTCTATCGCATCGTCAAGGATAGTTGAGTCCGTGTCCGCGTTTGCTGCGACGGCGCCACGCGCGTGGGCTGTCATTCCGGCTGCCGGTTCCGGCAGTCGTCTCGGGGCTGACCGGCCCAAGCAGTATCTCGATTTGCTCGGCCAGAGTGTGCTCTGGCACACCGTGCAGCAGTTCCTTTCCGATCCCCGTTTTGCCGGCGTGATGGTGGCGCTGGCGCCAAGCGATTCTTTTTTTCCGGACTCGGATGTCGCCGCATTGCCGGTGCTGACTTGCAGCGGTGGCGCCAGCCGTCAGGCTTCCGTGTTGGCGGCCGTGGAGGCTTTGGCCACGCGGGCGGATGCGCAGGACTGGTTGTTTGTCCACGATGCGGCGCGGCCGCTGTTGCTGCGCTCGGATCTGGATGCCTTGTTCGCGGTGCTGGCCAACGAACCGGTTGGTGCGCTGTTGGGGGCTCCGGTAGCCGATACCCTGAAGCGTCGTGGCAGTGATGGCCATGTTCAGGAAACGGTGGCGCGCGATGGCCTGTGGCGCGCGTTGACGCCACAAGTGTTCCGTTACGGCATTCTGCGCAGCGCGCTCATGCGCGCCGAACAAGCTGGCATCAGCCACACCGATGACACGGCGGCGGTCGAGCAGCTCGGGCATTTTGCGGCGTTGGTGCGCGGCCGCGATGACAATCTCAAAATCACCCAAGGTCAGGATCTGCTGATCGCTGAGCAGATTCTCCGATTCCAGCGCGAGCAAGGTTTGCGCGCTATTTAAACGGGTTTGAGCTTAATGGAATCAATATGCATCTGCAAACCAACTCGCTGCTACTTATAGCCGCGATTGTCATGGTGGTTACCGTGCTGCCAGTATACTTGGCTGCTCGTTTTGTGAACGCTGAACGAGCGACGCTTGGCTGGTGTGCGCTGGCAGTGCCCGTTGCGACAGCGGGAGCTTGGTTGGGTTATCAGCTTATCGGTGCTTTTTTTGGTCTGCTGACAGGGTTCATCGGTATGGTCATTGGTTTCTGGATCGTACTTCGGCCAAGTATGGGCGGCGCATTCGGAATGACTGTTTTTGCGTTCATTCTGCAGCTTGCGCTGGTGCAGTTTCTATTCAAATTATTTGGCAGTTGATTGAGGCGCAGATGACTCTTCGAATCGGCCACGGTTACGACGTGCACAAATTCGGCGGCGACAAGCCGCTGATTCTCGCCGGGATCACCATCCCCGGTGCCCAAGGCGTGCTCGCTCATTCCGACGGTGATGTCGTGTTGCACGCGGTTTGCGACGCCATTCTCGGCGCCGCCGCGCTGGGTGATATCGGTGAGCATTTTCCTGACACGGATGAGCGCTGGCGTGGTGCGAGCAGTCGGGCCTTGCTGGCGCACTGTCTGAAGCTGGTGGCCGAGCGTGGCCTGCGCCCGGTCAATGTCGATGTCACGGTGATCGCGCAGGTGCCGCGGCTTGGCCCCCACAAGCAGACCATGCGAGGCCAGCTTGCCAGCGATCTGGCCCTGCCGGAGAGCGCGGTGAATCTGAAAGCGACGACCACCGAAGGCCTCGGCTGTATCGGCCGCAAAGAGGGCATCGCCGTACATGCCGTGGCACTGTTGTCTGGTTAATGACCGGCGCGCCACATCGGCCGAAAGAAAGCTCCCCGACAGGCGATCCGCCCGGTAACATAAGCCGCAGTGCCCGCCGACCTGCGTTGCAGGTCTTGGTTGAGAAACAGCTTTCATAAAACAAGAATTGAACAGCATGCGTTTTCTGCTCAGCAACGATGATGGATATTTCGCGCCCGGTCTGAAAGCGCTGGCGCAAGCCTTGGCGCCGCTCGGCGACGTCACGGTGGTGGCGCCGGATCGCAATCGCAGCGGCGCCAGCAATTCGCTGACGCTGGATGCGCCTATCCGTTACCACCTGACGGTCGAAGGTTATTTCGCCGTTACCGGCACACCAACCGATTGCGTGCATCTGGCGACGCACCGGTTGATGCCGCAACCGCCGGACATCGTTATCGCCGGCATCAACAACGGCGCCAACCTCGGCGACGACGTGATGTATTCCGGCACGGTCGCGGCAGCGATGGAAGGCCGTCATCTCGGTTATCCCGCCATCGCGATGTCCCTGCTGGGTGCCGATTGCGTGCATTACGAGACGGCCGCGGCGGTGGCAGTACAGCTCGTGCGCAATCTGCACAACCATCCGCTGGAACCCAATCGCATCCTGAACGTCAATGTCCCGGATTTGCCGCTCGATCAAATCAAAGGCTTCAAGGTGACCCGGCTTGGCCATCGGCACCGCGTTGACACCATCATCCCGGCGCGCGATCCGAAAGGGCGTGATGTCTATTGGATCGGGCCGCCGGCGCAGGGCGATGATGCCGGTGAAGGCACCGATTTTCATGCCATCGACAATGGCTATGTCTCGGTGACGCCGCTGCACGTCGACATGACTGCGCACAGCAGCCTGGCAAAACTGAGCGATTGGATCGGGGGCTTGCGGCCATGACGACGCTGAACATGCGCGGTATCGGCATGACCTCCGAACGGACCCGGACCCGGCTGGTGCAGCGCTTGCAGGAAGAGGGCATTCGCAACACGATGGTGCTGGCGGTGATGGCTGGCGTGCCGCGCCATATCTTCGTCGATGAGGGCATTGCCCACCGCGCCTATGAAGACACCGCATTGCCGATTGGCCGTGGCCAGACGATTTCACAGCCGTTCATCGTCGCCAAGATGACCGAGATCCTGCTCGACGCCGGGCCGCTGAAAAAAGTGCTCGAAATCGGCACCGGTTGCGGTTACCAGACCTCGGTGCTGGCGCAGCTGGTCGATGAGGTCTACACCGTTGAGCGTATCGCCGAATTGCAACAACAAGCGAAGAACCGGCTCGATGCGCTGCAGCTGACCAACATCGAGTACCGTCACGGTGACGGTTTTCAGGGCTGGAAAGACAAAGGTCCGTACGATGGCATCATCGTCACGGCTGCGCCGATGGCAGTACCGCCGGCTTTGGTGGCGCAACTGGCCGATGGCGGCCGCTTGGTGGTGCCCGTTGGTCAGGCCAACGGTACCCAGAACCTGATGCTGATCGAAAAACGCGGCGACCAGCTGCAGAGCGCCATCATGGACAAGGTGCGTTTCGTACCGCTGCAGCCGGGGCCCACAGAATGAGGAATACATGAGGTGGCGGTGAGCCGCAATTCGGTAGCGTTGTTGCTGTGCTGTTCGCTGCTGTTCGGTTGCATGCCGCCACCGATGGCGCCGGTCGAGTCGCGTCTGGTGGCGCAGAACCATGCGCTCGACCGCGGCTACCACGTGGTGGGTGCTGGCGAGACGCTGTATTCCATCGCATTTGCCTACGATCTGGACTTCCGAACCCTGGCCCGCTGGAACGGCATAGGTACCGATTATCGGATTTTTCCCGGTCAGCGGCTGAAATTGTCCGGGCCGCGACTGCCATCTGGAACCTACGAACGTCAAAGTTCTGACGAAAACGTCAAAATTTCGGCGACAGAAGCACCACCCCAAGCGATTGAATTGCCATCCAAACGGCCATCTGACAGCGTCTCGGGCACCACAAAACCAGCCGAGGAAAAGGTCGGATCAGTGGCAAAACCGTCGTCTGCGAAGCCCGTCACCGCACCGGAAAAAAATGCGAAAACTCCGATAAATACCCAAGAAAACCGTACCAGTCCCACCACCGCCGGTGGCCCGATCCGTTGGCAGTGGCCGGCATCCGGCAAGGTCCTGGCTGGCTTCTCCAGCAGCCCTACGGGTAACAAAGGCGTAAATATTGCAGGGCGAAAAGGTGAACCGGTCAAAGCGGCAGCAGCGGGCCGGGTCGTTTATGCAGGAACCGGCTTGCGCGGATTCGGCCAGCTGGTTATTGTCAAACACGATGACGATTTTTTGAGCGCCTACGCGCACAACAGTCGTCTTCATGTGAAAGAGAACGACTCAGTTAAAGCTGGCCAGTTGATAGCCGATATAGGCTCTACCGGAACGGATCGCGAGCAGTTGCATTTCGAGATCCGTTACCAGGGCCAACCGGTGGATCCACTCAAGCATTTGCCCAAGCGCTGAAGTCATAAGCAGCCGCGGGGCCGAATGCCGGAGGGTGAGCGGACCCGAACCATAACAAAGCCGTAGCAAACGGCACTTGGTGGAGAGGCTGCCATGAACGAGCAGTGGGATAACGAGTTGTTGTTGGAGGAAGAGTTCGAGCCGGAGCTGGCGGAAGAACTCATTGAAGAAGATGCCCTGCCTGCCGCGGAACCTGATGCCCCATCAGCGAGTCCGCACTATCAGCTCTCCGATGATGAAAAGATCATGGATGCCACTCAGCTCTATCTGGGCGAGATTGGTATCGCGGCACTGCTGACGCCGGAAGAAGAAGTCTATTTTGCCCGTAAAGCCCAGCGCGGCTGCCTCAAGTCCAAACAGCGGATGATCGAGAGCAACCTGCGCCTGGTCGTCAAGATTGCCCGCCGCTACAACGGTCGCGGCCTGCCACTGCTGGATCTGATCGAAGAGGGCAACCTGGGTCTGATCCGTGCCGTGGAAAAATTCGATCCCGAGCGCGGATTCCGCTTCTCGACTTACGCGACCTGGTGGATTCGTCAGACCGTCGAACGGGCGCTGATGAACCAGACTCGCACCATCCGCCTGCCGATTCATGTCGTCAAAGAGCTGAACGTTTATTTGCGGGCCGCGCGCGAACTGGCGCAGAAGCTGGATCATGAACCGACGGCGGAAGAGATTGCCGAAAAGCTCGGCAAGCCGGTGGAAGACGTCTCCCGCATGCTCGGCCTGAATGAGCGCATCAGCTCCATCGACACGCCAATCGGCGTCGATGGCGACCGCTCCTTGCTCGATACCATTGCCGACGATGCCAGTGCCGAACCGGTCGCGGTGCTCGAAGACAATGATTTGAAGAGCAATATCGAGAAATGGCTGAACATGCTGACCGACAAGCAGCGCGAAGTGCTGGCCCGCCGGTTCGGCTTGCTGCATTTCGAACCGCAGACCCTGGAAGAGGTCGGTAACGAGATTGGCCTGACCCGCGAGCGGGTACGGCAAATCCAGGTCGAGGCGCTGCGCCGTTTGCGCGAAATCCTGCGTGAACAAAACCTGTCCATGGATGCCTTGTTCGAATAAGCATCCGTAAACAGCGCTCTGCTCCATGCCGTTGAAAGCAAAAGCTCCGCCTCTGCGGGGCTTTTGTTTTGCGCGACTCGCAGACTCCGTTCAGGGTGTGCGGTCGCTCACCGCGATGGCGGCATCGTGGCCATGCAAGGCTACGGCATCAATGAAGAAAGCCTCGCCGGCGGTCGGCGTGCCTTGATAAAACAGCCGTAATGCACTGACGGCGCTCAGATCCAGTTTCCGCTCGCGCGGGCCGTTGTGGATACGGCTCAGCGGCAGCACGATATCGGTCCAGCCGGGAGCGGCGCTGAAATTGTAATTGAATCGATCGTGGTACTCCTGTGGGCCCAGCTCATGCTGTCGGTCATGCACACGCAGTGACAGCGGCAGCGGCGCGGCGCCGGGATTGAATACCGATAACCGCAGTTCGCCATAACCGAGCCAATTCGACGGAAAGTGGCGCAGTGTGCTGCCGGCAAAGCGCAACGGCGGTAGCTGCACGTGCAAGGCAAACTGACCGTCTCGACTCTGCAAGGCGCTGCGTTCACCGAGCGACCAGTTCCAGCTGTCGGCAAAGGATTCGAATGACGACAGCTGCGGAAACTGCGTGCTGCTGTGGCGGTCAACGTAGGCAAACAGTGCCGGCCGCAGCAGCAATCCAATCGCCAACAACGCCATCAACCCATACATGACGACGTGGGCGCCACGGCTGAAGTAACGCCGTACGCCGAGCCACATCGTGCCGAGTGCGATGCCGGCACAGTTGGTGAACGCATCGCGCCAACTCGGCTGCCGATCGGTGAGTGCCTGCAGCCATTCGGTGCCGAAGGCGAAAATGATCAGCGGCGGCAACAGCAGTTGCAGCCACAGCGACGGCCGGCGTGCATACCGGTTGCGGATGGCCTGATCGAACAGCAGCGTCAATGCGAAAAACAGCGGCAAGTGGGCCAGATTCCACAAGGCCATCGCCGCGCGGTTGGGCAGTGCCACCCGTTCCTGAATCAGCAACAAGTACAGTGCGGCCAGCAAGCCGATAACGAGCAATGGCAGCCGCAACCGCTGGGCAAATTGCATGAGCAAACCTGACTGGCGGTGTCAGCGCAATTCAAGGCGCCTGGGCGTCAATACGCAGGGCATGGATCTCCGTCTCCATCAGTTCACCCAGGGCAGCATAGACCAGGCGATGCCGCGCCAACGGCAGTTTGTCACGAAACTGTTCGCTGACGATGCGCACGGCGAAATGACCTTTACCGGTCAGGGCGCCGGCATGGCCGGCATGCAGATGGCTTTCGTCAAGCAACTGCAGCTCCACCGGCTGCAAGGCGGCACGCAGTCGCGTTTCCATTTCAGCGAGACGTTTACGGTTGTCCATTACGGCGGGCTCTTACGGCAAGACTTTTTTGAAGGGTTTGACGGTAACGCGGGCATACACGCCAGCGGCAACATACGGGTCGGAATCGGCAAAAGCCTGGGCATCGGCGAGCGAGGCAAACTCGGCCACGATCAACGAACCGGTGAAACCGGCTGGGCCGGGATCATTGCTGTCGACGGCAGGAAAGGGGCCGGCCAGCAACAAGCGGCCTTGATCTTTCAGTTGCTGCAACCGGGCAAGGTGTTCAGCGCGAGCGGCCAGTCGTTTTTCAAGAGTGCCGGGCAGATCCTCGCCCATCAGCGCATACCACATCATCAATCCTCTTTTTTGCTGGCGATGGCGTCGCCCGTGTTCGCCGCATCCGGCGCCGGGTCCTGCGGCAGATAGCGGTACAAGGCAAAACCGGTGTAAACAAAAAGCAGCAGCTGAATCACCGTGATGCCCCAGACCTTGAAATTGACCCAGGTATCGAGTGAGTAGCTGAACGCGACATGCAGATTGGCAATGCCGACCAGTAAGGATACGAGGCCCCAAATCAAATCAACACGCCGCCAGACCGGCGCAGGCACCGGCAGCGCCTGCTCATTGATGGATTCAAACAGCGCTTTCAGTGGCGAGCGGCGCAGCGCAGCGCCGACCAGAAAAACGGCGGCAATCAGCCAGAAGAAAACAGTGACTTTCCATTTGATGAAGCGCTCGTCATGCAGCGCCAGGGTCAGGCCACCAAACACCAGTGCGACGGCCAGGCCAAACAGATGCAGCTTCTGCCATTTGCCGGTCTGCCAGCGATTGCCGACCGTTTGAATGGCCGTGGCGGCCATCAGCACGGCGACAGCGACATAGATATCCGCGAGTTTGTAGCTGATGAAAAACGCCAGCAGCGGGAAAAAATCGAGCAGAAACTTCAGCATGGTAAACTGCACAGAGCGGTTGAACCGGGCCGCTATCTTACCGACTCTGCTGACCCAGCGTCACCCAAGCCGTCGCGCGCTTGCCCGATGGCTATCTACTACGACTGACCTGAGTTTATTGAGCGCTGCCATGCCTGCCTACGATCTGCACTGTCACAGTTTCTGCTCCGACGGCGAGCTGTCGCCGGCGGCGCTGGTGGCACGTGCGTCGGCGCGTGGCGTGCAGGTGCTGGCCCTGTCTGATCACGACAGCGTGGCCGGCTTGCCGGAAGCGCGGGCAGCTGCACAGGTGTACGGACTGACGCTGGTGCCGGCAGTCGAGATCTCGGTCACCTATCAAAAGCTGGAAATTCATGTCGTCGGGCTTGCGGTTGACCCCACCGCGGCCGCGCTTTGCCAGGGCTTGCAGGCGCAGCAGACGCGGCGCTGGCGCCGAGCCGAAGCCATGGCTGACAAGCTGGCCAAGGAGGGGGTCGCCGACCTGATGCCGGCACTGCGTGCGCGCTTCCCGCAGGCCGCGCCGACGCGATCGCATTTTGCCCAACTGCTGGTCGAGCGCGGCCTGGTCCGCGACAACGAGCGGGCGTTTGCCCGCTACATCGGCCGCAAGGGTTCGTCCTACGTGCCGGCCGAGTGGGCCACGCTGGCGGAAGGTGTGCAATGGATCCGTGCTGCTGGCGGCATTCCTGTACTCGCCCATCCCGGTCGTTATGGTTTGTCTGGCTCTGGTCTTGAGCGCCTGCTCGACGAGTTTGTTGCGGCAGGCGGCCAGGCGATGGAACTGTCCTATCCGCAATTGTTTCCGAAAGAGGCGCAAAAGCTCGCACGCAGCGCGCGCAAGCGTGGCTTGTGGGCGAGCCAGGGCAGCGATTTTCACAGCCCGGCGCAAACCTGGACCGAGCTTGGCAAAATGCCGCCGCAGCCGCCGGACGTCATCACGGTTTGGCAAGCGCGGCCGGAACTGTTTCCGCTGCCACCGACAGCCACCAATTCATCCACTATGCTGGAGACAAACACCATGGCGCAGGATGCGCAGACATGAGCCGACTTCTTGCCATTCATCCGGTGGATCCACAGCCGCGCTTCATTCAGCAAGTGGTCGAGTTGCTGAAAAAAGGTGGCGTGATCGTTTACCCCACTGACACCGGTTATGCCTTTGGTTGGGCGCTCGATGACAAAAGCGCGACCGATCGTGTCCGCCGCATGCGCGGCCTCGACGACAAACACCATTTCACGCTGGTCTGCCGCGATCTGTCCGAGCTTGCGACCTACGCCAAAGTCGAAGATCCGGCCTATCGCGTGCTGCGCGCCCATACCCCGGGGCCGTATACCTTCATCCTGCGCGCGACCAAAGAGGTGCCGCGTCGGCTCGTGCACGAAAAACGCAAGACCATCGGCCTGCGGGTGCCGGATAACAAGATTGCGCAAGCGCTGCTGAAAGAAATGGCCGAGCCGATCCAGAGCACCAGCCTGGTGTTGCCGGATGCCGATGAGCTCGGTGCCGATCCGCAGGATATTTTCGCGGCGGTCGGTCATCAGGTGGATCTGGTGATCGATGGTGGCTTTTGTGGCAACAGTGAAACCACCGTGGTGGATCTGACCGACGGGGTGCCAGAGTTGGTGCGCCGTGGTGCCGGCGACAGCACGGCGTTTGAGTGACTGCCGTTTGCACGGCTGTTGCCGTTTTTATGTGCGCCGGCGGTGAGTATACCAACCCTGCCGCCGGCTGCTTCGAGCTTGTCTTCGAGGCCGCTTAGTTGCGCTGACGTGCGTCGCTCAGTTGCAGCATCGCTGCCACCAGTTTTTCCAACCGTGCCTGTTGTTTGCCATCGACAAAGCCGCCCGCCGCATCGAATGCTGCGTCGGCATTGCCGACCGTCATCATGTCCGGCCAGGTCAATACGCCAAGTCGGCTGATGATGTCGCGTAAATGGTTCAGGCCGCGGACGCCGCCAAACGGTCCCGGCGACGCGGCGAGCAGCAGCGCGGTTTTGTCCTTGAACGGCGCCATGCCGCTTTCGCTGCCATCGGCGCGTGACAGCCAATCAATCGTGTTTTTCAGCAGCGACGATACCGAGCTGTTGTTCTCCGGCGAGGCGATGATCAGCGCTTGATGGCTTTTGAACAGTGCTTTCAGTTTCTTGCCGTTTTCCGGAATGCCGGTCGCGGCTTCTTCATCGCCGTGGTAGATCGGCATTGGATAATCGCTCAGATCGATGAACGTCACCTCGGCGCCAGCTCTTTCGGCGGCGCTGGCGGCGAGCCGGGCGAGTTTCTTGTTCAGCGAATCACGGCGGGCGCTGCCGGCAAATACCAATACTTTGGTGTTCATCCCTGCCTCCTTAGTTGGTCAGCGCAGTATCAATGACAATTTTACCGCTCAGTATCTTGTGGATCGGGCATTTATTGGCAATGGCGAGCAATTGTTCGCGTTGTTCAGCATCCAGCGCACCGAACAGTGTGATGCGCCGTACCAGTGTCGTGGTGCCGTCGGCAGACTGTTCATCCATTTGCACATGGACATCGTCAAGCGGCCAGTTCTTGCGCTTGGCGTACATGTGCAAGGTCAGTGCGGTGCAGCTGCCGAGCGCGGCGCCGAGCATTGCGTGCGGATCCGGCCCTGCATCCTCTCCACCCAATGCGATCCCGACATCGCTGAGCCAGCGGTGCTGGTTGTACTGCACTTGCTGCTTCAGTTTGCCATCGCTGGCTTTGCGGACGGTGACGGTCATGGTGATTGTCCTAAAGCAACTGAATTGAAAGAAGGCGGCTGATGTACAGGCAGGAATAGCCGACAGCATCTCGTAAATGCCCCCACCCCAGCCCTCCTCCTGGCAGGAGAGGGAGTTGTGATGCTCCTCCCCCTGTGAAGGGGAGGCCGGGAGGGGGTATTTGACGCTCGGAGGCAGCGGTCAACTCACTGCGGCATTTACTTGCGCTTGTCGATGGCGAACGCACCGGCACCGTATTGGGTGATCAGCAACAGACCGCCAGCAATCGCAAAGTTCTTCATTAGCATGATCATCTGCATGCCGGTTTCATCAGCGGGTTGGTAGTGGAAAATCACAGCCGAGATCAAGGTGAAGCCCGCCAGTAGGAATGCCGCCAAACGGGCCTGGAAGCCAACCAGCAACAGCAGGCCGCCACCGAGTTCGGTGAGGATCACCAGTGGCAGCAACGCGCCCGGTACTCCCGCAGATTCCATATAGGCTTGGGTGCCGGCGTAACCGCCGATTTTGCTCCAGCCGGCCATGATGAAGATGAAGGCGAGCAGGATACGGCTGGCGAGGTTGAAGTACGGTGAAAGTTTGTCGAACAGTGCGTTCATGGGGTATCTCCGGTAAAAGTTAAATGAGCACATTTCAGTTTTAACGTTGCGGCAATAGCCAGTAACAGCCAATGCTCAAGCGGCCAAATCGAACAACAACACTTCGGCGTCTTGACCTTGTTCTAGCCGAAGTTGGTCTTCCTCAACAAATTTCAGTGCATCACCCGCGTGCAGGCGTTGGCCGTTGGCGGTGATGCTGCCTTGCGCGACATGCAGGTAATACAGTCGATCGCGTTGCAGTGCCCGGGTTTCGCTTTCGCTGCCGGTGAAGAGTCCGGCGGCAATCGTCACGTCCTGATGCACGGTGACGATGCGTTCGCTGCCTTGGCGTGCGGCGATCACCTGCAGCTTGCCGCGTTTGTCGGCATCCGGCACGTGAATCTGTTCGTAGCTCGGCTCGATGCCGCTGCGCTCCGGAAAAATCCAGATCTGCAGAAAATGTACTGACTCTTTGTCGGAGGCATTGAACTCACTGTGGACGACACCGGTACCGGCACTCATGCGCTGGACATCGCCGCGCCGGATCACCGAACCATTGCCCATCGAGTCCTTGTGCTGCAGGCCGCCGGACAGGACATAGCTGATGATTTCCATGTCGCGGTGCGGGTGCGGAGCAAAGCCGCCGCGTGGCGCGACGGTGTCGTCGTTCAGCACCCGCAGCATGCCAAAGCGGGTGTGGGCCGGATCCTGATATTCGGCGAACGAGAAGCTGTGCCAGCTGTTCAGCCAGCCGTGGTCGGCGTGACCGCGTTCAGTAGCGGGGCGGAGCGTGATCATCGTGCCTCCTTCAAAAAATTTGGGCTTCAACCGGCGACTGCCTTGCCGGTTGAAGCCCGGTCGCACTCGGGATGGTTGCCATCATAGGCCGGTTTTTCGGTGAGTAGGCTGAGCGGATTTAACGGCCTTGTTCAGTTAGACTGAACAAAAGAGCGGGAGGCTGGACCATGAAACTGACCCTCGATGCCTTGCTGGTGCTCGATGCCATCGACCGCAAAGGCAGCTTTGCTGCCGCCGCCGAGGAGATGAACCGGGTGCCGTCGGCGGTGACCTATGTCGTGCGCAAGCTGGAAGAAGACCTCGACGTGCTGCTGTTCGACCGCAGTGGCCACCGCGCCAAACTGACCGTGGCCGGCCGCGAACTGCTCGAACAGGGCCGGCAACTCTTGCAGGCAGCCGGCGATCTGGAGTGCCGGGTCAAACGGGTCGCGACTGGCTGGGAAACCGAACTGCGCATTGCCTACGACACCGTCGTGCCGATCGAGGCGCTGTATCCCTTGCTGGCGCGCTTCTACGCCGAGGGCCATGGCACCCGCATCCGCCTGCAGGAAGAAGTCCTTGGCGGCGCCTGGGAGGCGATGAAATTCGGCCGCGCCGATCTGGTGGTCGGCGCTTCCGGTGAAGTGCCGTCCGGCGTCGAATACAAGGCGATTGCGATTGGCGAAATCGACATGGTGTTTGCGGTGGCGCCGACGCATCCGCTGGCGAAGGCTGCAGAGCCGATTCCGCTCAGCGAGCTGCAGCAACATCGGGTGGTTGCGGTGGCCGATTCGTCACGCAATTTGCCGCCGCGCACGTTCGGTATTCTGGAAGGTCAGGACACGCTGACGGTACCGACCATGCGCGACAAACTGTCGGCACAGATCGCCGGGCTTGGTGTGGGCAACGTTTTCCGACATCTCGCGCAATGCCACCTGAACAGCGGTGCGCTGATCGAAAAGCAGGTCGAGCGACCCAAACCGCTTGCATCGCTCTATCTGCTGACGCCAAAGCGGATCGATGGCAAGGCGCTGCAATGGTGGGTCAGTGCGTTGAAAGATCCGGTGTGGTGGCAGGGTTGGACCGCGAGTGCGGCGTCAGCGCCGCGAGCGTCCTGAACCGGAGGATTCGCGCCACTGAGTCTACGAGCCTGCCGAGCCGGAAGTGTCGTTCGCACTGCCGTGGTAATTCGCGCATACATCGACCCGCTCAGCGCGAGCGGCATGAGCGATAGCAACAAAAAAGGCGCGATGGGCGCCTTTTTTGTTGCAAGCAGCTTATCAATTCAAGATGGCATAGGTCGCCATGCTGGCCATCAGGCCGAGCAGCGCGGCCCAGCCGACTTTCTTCAGGTACCAGCCGAACGGGATCTTTTCGATACCCATCGCAGCGACGCCGGCAGCCGAACCGATGATCAAACAGCTGCCACCGACACCGGCGGCAAGTGCCAGCAATTCCCAGAATGTGCCATCGATGCTGTACAGGCCGACTTCGGTTGCCAGCGGATACATTTTCATTGCGGCGGCAACCAGCGGCACGTTGTCGATAATGGCCGACAGCACACCAATGGCAAAGGTCAGTTCGTACACGCTGCTGAACCAGTTGGCGAGCGTACCAGCCAGTTGTTCAAGCAAGCCGAGTGTCCCGAGCGAGGCGACCGCCAGCAGAATACCGAGGAAGAACAAGACGCTGGCGGTATCAATGCGGGTCAGCACGCCGACCACCGACATCGCATGTTTTTCTTCCAGTGGTTTGTGCCGGTGCAAAATTTCCGTGGTCAGCCACAGCACCGACAAACCGAGCAGGATGCCGATATACGGCGGCAAACCGGTCAGCGTTTTGAACACCGGCACGAACAGCAGTGCGCCGACACCCAAACCAAAAACCAGGTTGCGCTCCCAGACCGGCACCGGCCGCTTTTCATGTTTGTCTTCACCAGCTTTGAGCAGCACGACTTTGCGAATGGTCGGCGTCATCACAAACAGCGGCACCAGCAAGCACACCAGCGACGGCAGGAACAGTTGCGAAATGATGCCGCCGGTAGTGATGTGACCGCCGAGCCAGAGCATGGTGGTGGTCAAGTCGCCGATCGGCGACCAGGCGCCACCGGCGTTGGCGGCGATGATGATGATGCCGGCAAACGGCCAGCGACCTTCGCCGGCCGGTACCAGACGACGCACCAGCGACAGCATCACAATGGTGGTGGTCAGATTGTCGAGCACCGCCGACAGGAAGAAGGTGACCAGACCGATGATCCACATCAGCTTGACCGGATTGTCGGAACGTACGATACGGGTCACCAGACTGAAGCCTTCGTGGGCATCGACCAGTTCGACGATGGTCATGGCGCCGAGCAGGAAGATCAGCAGCGGAGCGATTTCCGCCACGTGATGCGACAGGTGCTCATTGACACCGTCGTGGCCGCCGCCGACCGCCGTCAGCGTCCACAGGATGACGCCGGTCAGCAGCGCCGGTGCCGCTTTGTTGATATGCAAATTGTGTTCAAGGGCAATCAGCAAATAGCCGATCACGAAAACCGCCAGAACGATTGTTATAAACATGAGGTTCAGCCGGAGGATTACAGGTGGGCGGCTATTCCAGCAGACGCCAAAAGTGCCAGCAAGGGGCTGGCACTATTTACCGGATTTGCACAAATTGTATTTTGACAAATATAACGATTGGCGATCAGACCCGCGCTGCGTTATTGCGCTGCTGCGGCGCAATCGGAGGTGCCGCGAACGCCTACGCCATGGCGTGGACATGGCGATGGTCCGAGCCGCAACAAGCATCGACCAGCCGCAGTGCCGGCAGCAATTCTTTCAGCTCCAAGGATTGCTGACTGAGTTCGAGCGGATTGCCCGCATCGAGTCCGGTGCTTTCATACAGCTCGGCATGCTTGCGTCATGAAACATTGGCGCAAATGCCGGTAATCTGCCGCATCACGATGCATCGCCATGCAGGCGCTGGTGGAAATGGTTCGGATGGGCATAGTCGATCTGCAATACGCCGCGAAATGAACGGTCAGGGCATCCGCTGAGCGGCCTCGCCGAGCGTTCGCTCAAGCGCCGGTTTCAACTCACCGTCGGTATGTCGCCACTGGAATACGCTCATACCCGGCGGCAGGAAGAGGCCAAGCAGATGCTGGAGGCCACCCATGCGCCGATCGAGGCCGTTGCCCACAACGTGGGCCAATAAGATGCTGGCTTTTTCAGCCGGCTGTTCCGGTGCCAGCTCAACCTGACCCCGGCGCAGTACCGCAAAGGCTTCGGTGCGTGCGGCGGTCCCCGGCCGGGCGTGAATACGAATTCACCGCATCCCGATATGCATTCCATGCATATCAACGCATAAATTTTCGATATACCCCTTCAACAAAGCCGATTTTCTTGGTATTGCTGCATGGCAGCAGCATAAATATCCCCAAACAGCCTTCCATGCTGCTGCATTGCACCGTGACGGAGACCGGTCCATGCAGCCACAGAAACTTCTCTATAGCCCCCGCGACGAGCGCGACAACTGCGGTTTCGGCCTGATTGCCGATATGGCCGGCAAGGCCAGCCACGAGCTGCTGGCGACCGCGCTGACTGCACTCGCCAACCTGTCCCACCGCGGTGCCATCGGCGCCGACGGCAAGACCGGTGACGGCTGCGGCATTCTGATGGCCATGCCCGATGCATTCTTCCGCCAGTACGCCGCTCAGGCGAAACTACACCTGACCCCGCAATTCGCGGTCGGCATGGTGTTCCTGCCGACTGACTTCGAGGCCGCCAAGCGCTGCCGCGAGGAGCTGACCAAACAGCTGCGGCAGGAACTGCTGACTGTTGCCGGCTGGCGCGAGGTGCCGACCGATCCGTCCGTGCTCGGCCAAATAGCGGCGGCATCGCTGCCGCGCATCGAACAGGTGCTGGTCAACAGTCCGGCCGGTTGGAGCAAACACGATCTGGAGCGGCGCCTGTTTATGGCGCGTCGCCGGACCGAGAAAGCGCTGGCGGCGGAGAAGGGCTTCTACATCTGCACGCTGTCGGGCCTTGTGATTGTTTACAAGGCCCTGGCGATGCCGGTCGATCTGACCACCTTCTATCCGGATCTGAAAGATCCGCGGCTGACCACGTCGATTGCGCTGTTTCACCAGCGCTTTTCCACCAACACCACGCCGCAATGGCGGCTCGCCCAGCCGTTCCGGTTTCTGGCGCACAACGGCGAGATCAACACCATTTCCGGCAACCGCGCCTGGGCGCGGGCGCGCGGGCCGAAATTCATCACGCCACTGATTCCGGATCTGCAGACGGCCGCGCCGTTTGTATCGGAAGACGGTTCCGACTCGATGTCGCTCGACAACATGCTGGAAGTCTGTCTCGCTGGCGGCATGGACATTTACCGGGCGCTGCGCCTGCTGGTGCCGCCGGCCTGGGAAAACCGCGATGACATGGATCCGGACCTGCGTGCGTTTTACGAATTCAACGCTGGCCACATGGAGCCATGGGACGGTCCGGCCGGCATCGTCATGACCACCGGTCGCCATGTGGCCTGCACCCTGGATCGCAATGGTCTGCGGCCGGCGCGTTATGTGATCACGGACAACGGCTGGCTGACGCTGTCGTCAGAAGTTGGCGTCTGGGATTACGCGCCGGAAAGCGTGATTGAAAAAGGCCGGGTCGGCCCCGGTGAAATGCTGGCGCTCGATACCGAAACCGGCGAGCTGTGGCGCTCAGGCGCCATCGATCTGTTGCTGAAAGAACGGCACCCGTACAAGCACTGGCTGGAGCAGCACAGCCACACCGTCAACATCCCGAACGAAGATGTGCTCGGTGAGCCGGCGCTGAACAAAACCCAGCTGAAAATCTGGCAGAAACTGTTTGGCATCAGTCGCGAAGAACGCGAGCAGGTGCTGCGCGTGCTGGCCGAACAGGGCCAGGAAGCGATTGGCTCGATGGGTGATGACACGCCGCTGGCAGTGCTGTCGCAGCAATCACGTTCCATTTTCGATTACTTCCGTCAGCAGTTCGCCCAGGTCACCAACCCGCCGATCGATCCGCTGCGCGAAAGTTATGTGATGACGCTGAACACCCGGCTCGGTTCGGAACACAATGTGTTCGCCGAAGCGACCGGCGAGGCGCAGCGCTACGTGCTGCATTCGCCGATCCTGTCGCACGGCGTGTTCCGCTTCCTGACCAGTGCCAGCCGCGCCAAAGGCCGGGTGCTGTCGCTGACGGCCGCACTCGATGAATCGCTGGAAGCGGCCATTGATCGGCTGGTCAATACGGCGGTTGACGCGGTACGCAGCGGCACCGTGATGCTGGTGCTGTCCGATCGCGAGCAGCATGCCGAGTTCTACCCGATCCCGGCGGTACTGGCCTGCGGCGCCATTCATCAACGCCTGATTCAGGAAGGCCTGCGCGTCGATGCCAACCTGATCGTCGAAACCGCCAGCGCGCGCGATCCGCATCAGTTCGCGGTTTTGATTGGCTGCGGTGCCACCAGTGTCTATCCGTGGCTGGCTTACGCGGTCATCAGCGATCTGGCCGCCGATGGTGAGTCGGAAAAAGCGCTGACCAAGTACCGCAAAGGCATCGAAAAAGGCCTGCTGAAAATCCTGTCCAAGATGGGCATCAGCGCCATCCAGAGCTACCGCGGTGCGCAGTTGTTTGAAGCGATTGGCCTGCATGCGGAAGTGGTCGAACGCTGCTTCCCGGAAGTGGCTTGCCGCATTCAAGGCGCCACCTTTGCTGATCTGCAGGCCGATATTCTGCGCCTGCACAAACAGGCGTGGGATGAGCGCGTTTCGTTGAACCTCGGCGGTTTGCTCAAGTACCAGCACGGCGGCGAGTACCATGCCTGGTCGCCGGATGTGGTGCAGACGCTGCAGCAAGCCGTCAGCAGCGGTGATGAAGACGCCTACCGGCGTTACGCTGCGCTGGTCAATCAGCGGCCGGTAGCGATGCTGCGCGATTTGTTGCAAGTTCGGGATGACATTGCGGCGAAACCGGTGACGCCGAAGCAACTGGACGCCGTGCAAGATGAGAGCAGCATCCTGCGGCAGTTCGATTCAGCCGGGATGTCCATCGGCGCGCTGTCGCCGGAAGCCCATGAAACGCTGGCGCTGGCGATGAATCGCATCGGCGGGCGCTCCAATTCCGGTGAAGGCGGTGAAGATCCGAAACGTTACGGCACCGAGCGCGTATCCAAGATCAAGCAAATCGCTTCAGGTCGCTTTGGTGTCACACCGGCTTATCTGATGAGCGCGGAAGTGCTGCAGATCAAGATCGCCCAGGGCGCCAAACCGGGCGAGGGTGGTCAGCTGCCGGGCGACAAAGTCAGTGCCGAGATCGCTGCGCTACGCCATGCCACGCCGGGCATCACTTTGATCTCGCCGCCGCCGCATCACGACATTTACTCCATTGAAGATCTGGCCCAGCTGATTTTCGATCTGAAGTCGATCAACCCGAAAGCACTGGTGTCGGTCAAGCTGGTCGCTGAAGCGGGCATTGGCACCATTGCTTGCGGTGTCGTCAAATGCGGAGCCGATCTCATCACCATTTCCGGTTACGACGGCGGTACCGGCGCCTCGCCACTGACCTCGGTCAAATACGCCGGCGGCCCGTGGGAGCTCGGTTTGGCGGAAGTGCAACAGGCACTGGTCGCCAATGGCCTGCGTGACCGCGTGGTGCTGCAGGTTGATGGCGGCTTCAAGACCGGCCTCGATGTGGTCAAGGCCGCTATCCTCGGCGCCGATAGTTTTGGCTTCGGCACTGCGCCAATGATCGCGATGGGTTGCAAGTACCTGCGCATCTGCCATCTGAACAACTGCGCCACCGGTGTTGCGACGCAGAATCTGACGCTGCGCAAGCAACACTTTGTCGGCACCGCCGAAAAGGTCATCAACTTCTTCCGCTTTGTTGCCCAGGATACGCGCGAATGGCTGGCCCGCTTCGGCGTCAGTGATTTGAAAGCGCTGCAAGGCCGCACCGATCTGCTGCAGATCGCCGAGGGTCAGACCGACAAGCAGCTGCACCTGGACATGAAGCCGGTGCTGGCACAGATCGAATCGCCGGTGGTGTATGCCAAGCCGGACGTAGTGGCCGTTCAGGATCTGAATAGCCAGATCGTCAATGAACTGAAACCGCTGCTGGACGGCAGCGAGCCGATCCGCCGTCACTACCGCATCCGCAACCGCGACCGCAGCGTCAGCGCCGCACTCGCCGGTGAACTGGCGAGCCGCTACGGTGATGCCGGTTCGCCGCTGCCGATCCAACTGCAATTCCGCGGCAATGCCGGCCAGAGCTTTGGCGTCTGGAACGCCGCCGGTGTCGAGCTGCACTTGATCGGTGATGCCAATGACTACGTCGGCAAAGGCATGGCGGGCGGTCGGCTCATTATCCAACCGCCGGACAATAGCCGCTTCATTGCCGAGCAAACGCCAATCATGGGCAACACCTGTCTGTATGGTGCAACCGGTGGCGAATTGTTTGCCCGCGGCCGCGCGGGTGAGCGCTTTGCGGTGCGCAATTCCGGCGCCGTTGCCGTCATTGAAGGTTGTGGCGCGCACGGCTGCGAATACATGACCGGTGGTGTCGTCGTCGTGCTCGGCCGCGCCGGCAAGAATTTCGCCGCCGGCATGAGCGGTGGTCTGGCGTTCGTGCTCGATCAGGATGGCGACTTCCATCGCCGGGTCAACGCGGAACTGGTCGAAGTGATCCCGCTTGCCGATGTGCACATGCCGGGCTTCTCGCAATACCTGCGCGGCTTGCTGGAAACACACGCCAAATACACCGGCAGCCGTATCGGCGCCGCGCTGGCGCGCGAATTCGGCAGTGCGATTCGCCAGTTCAAGGTGGTCAAGCCGCGGCAGTTTGCGCTGCAGGCCTTGCTGCCGACCCAACATAAAACCGTCAAGTTGGAGGTTGTTGCATGAGCAGCGGCATGAGCGTTCTTGAGTTTCTGGAGCGTCCGCGCACCGAGCCGGGCAAGCTGCCGCTGCTGGAGCGGCAGAGTGAATTCCGCGAAATCTATCGCGCCTTCGTCAACGAAGAAGCGGTGCAGCAGTCGAGTCGTTGCCTGTCCTGCGGCAATCCGTATTGCGCGTGGAAATGCCCGGTGCACAACGACATCCCGGGCTGGCTCGATCTGGCTGCCAAAGGTCGCATTTGGGAAGCGGCAGAGCTGGCTCACGAAACCAATTCGCTGCCGGAAATCTGTGGCCGGGTTTGCCCGCAGGATCGCTT
The DNA here is from genome assembly GCA_046297695.1 of Permianibacter sp. GTDB lineage: Bacteria > Pseudomonadota > Gammaproteobacteria > Enterobacterales > Permianibacteraceae > Permianibacter. The sequence continues at coordinate 74,854 of JBKBHF010000010.1, forward strand.
GTGCGAAGGCGCTTGCACGCTGAACACCGGTTTTGGCGCGGTCACCATTGGCGCGATGGAAAAATGGATTGTCGACAACGCTTTTGCCCAGGGCTGGCGACCGGATCTGTCGCATGTCCGCAAAACCGGCAAGCGCGTGGCGATTGTCGGCTCCGGCCCGGCCGGGCTTTCCTGTGCCGATGTGTTGGCGCGTCACGGCGTCGAGGCGGTGGTGTTCGACAAACAGGACGAGATCGGTGGCCTGCTGATGTTCGGCATTCCGGAATTCAAACTGGAAAAGCGCGTGGTGCGCCAGCGCCGCGAGATTTTCGAAAGCATGGGCATTCGTTTTGAACTCGGTTGCGAGATCGGCCGCGATGTCGCCGTTGAAAAACTGCTACTGGATTTCGATGCCGTGTTCTTGGGCCTCGGCACGTACAAAGCCGTGAACGGCGGCTTCCCCGGCGAAAGCTCTACCGGTGTGCACCAGGCGCTGGATTACCTGATTGGCAATGTCCGCCATCACCAGAAACTGCCGGCGCAGGGCAAGGGCTATATCGACTTGATGGGCCAGCGTGTGCTGGTGCTCGGTGGTGGCGACACCGCGATGGACTGCGTCCGTACCGCCGTGCGTCAGGGCGCCGCGCAAGTGAGCTGCGTCTATCGCCGTGATGAAGCGAGCATGCCGGGGTCGCGCAAGGAAGTCGCCAACGCGAAGGAAGAGGGCGTGCAGTTCCTGTGGAATCGGCAACCACAAGCCATTCTGACCGACGCGAGCGGCCATGCCCGCGGTGTTGAAGTGAAAGTCTCGGACACCGGCGCCGTCGAAACACTGCAGGCCGATGCGGTGATCATTGCATTCGGTTACCAACCGAATCCGCCGGATTGGCTGCGCCCGCTTGGCGTGCAGCTGGATGGCAAAGGCCGAGTGCAAGTCGCCAGCAAACTGCCGTTCCAGACCGCGAATGCAAAAGTGTTTGCTGGTGGCGATATGGTGCGCGGTGCCGATCTGGTGGTGAATGCCGTGGCGGAAGGGCGGACGGCGGCGAAGAGTATTGTCCAGATGTTGGGCGTGTGAGGTCTTGCAGGGTGGGTCGCCGCTCTCGCACATCCTGCGACCGTAGGACGTGCAGAGCAGCTGTGTGGCATTTGTGCATCCCTGCATGGCACAAAGCATAGCGGACCCACCGCATCCCTTTCAGGTAAGGCGGCTCCGCGATATTTGAGCTCTCCTACTTCATTAGAGTTGGACCCAAACGGGCTGATTTGGATGATGCTCTTTGATCGTCTCGATCGCGTCTGTCAGCAGTTCATAGTCTGTTGGTGGAATTGGATAATTGAAAACCGATACGGAGTGTCTGCTCGTTCTCAGCTCTTCCAGTTTCGCCTCGGGCAATGCGTCGGCGGAAAGCCAAACTGGCGAACTATCGTCAGCAAAGGCGCAGAAGCTGTTGTAGCCATCCAGCGAAGTGATCAGAAAAACCATTGATTTAGCAATCCATTCAAACCAACGTAACCAATTCCATCTCGACATCACACTTCACAATCTTTGCGCTGTGATGCCAATCGCCCAGTACCAGCCGTTCAGCCGCTTTGCCGCGCAAGGTAAAGCCATGCACGGCCGGCCGATGGGTGTGGCCGTGGATGCAGTGCCAGACATCGTGCCGGGCCATGTGCAGTTCCAGCGTTTGTTGGTTCACGTCGGTGATGTATTCGGCCTTGTTCTGCTGGCTGTCGCGGCTTTTGCGGCGCAAGTCGGCGGCAACGGCTTTGCGTTCGGCCAGCGGTTTGCCGAGAAAGGCCTGGCGCCAGGCCGGTGAGCGGACCATCTCGCGGAAGTGCTGGTAGTCCTTGTCGTCGGTGCAGAGCTGGTCGCCGTGCAGCAGCAGCGTGCGCTGGCTGGCCAGTTCCACCACCGTTTCATCCGGCAGTAGCGTGCCGCCGCAACGCGCGGCAAAACCTTCACCGAGCAGAAAATCACGGTTGCCGTGAATAAATCCAAGTTTGCCACCGCGATCGGCAAAGGCTTTGAACGCGGCGCAGACCTTAGCGTTGAACGGATCGTCATCGTCATCGCCAACCCAGGCTTCAAACAGATCGCCCAGCACATACAGCGCCTGCGCCTTGCTGGCTTTTTCCTGCATGAAGCGGAAGAACAGCGCTGCTGAATCGCTGGCTTCTTCGCAGAGGTGCAAATCGGAGATGAGATACGTTGTCATGATGTCGTCCGCCCAAAACAATCGCGCCCACCGAAGTGGGCGCGCCGTACCTTATTCGCTGACGGTGACCTTTTCAATCACCACATCCTGCACCGGCACATCGGAGTGGTAGCCCGAGCGGCCGGTGGCGACGGCTTTGATCTTGTTGACCACGTCCATACCTTCTTTCACTTGGCCGAATACGCAGTAGCCCCAGCCTTGGGTGGTTTCGGATTTGAAGTCGAGGGAGTCGTTGTCCTTGACGTTGATGAAGAACTGGGCCGAGGCCGAGTGCGGCTCGCTGGTGCGGGCCATGGCGATGGTGCCGGTCTTGTTCGAGACGCCGTTGTTGGCTTCGTTCTTGATCGGTGCTTTGGTCGGCTTTTGCACCATGCCCGGCGCGAAGCCGCCACCCTGGATCATGAAGCCATTGATGACGCGGTGGAAAATGGTGTTGTCGTAGTGGCCAGAGCGGCAGTAGTCGAGGAAGTTGGCGACCGTGATCGGGGCCTTGTCGGCAAACAGTTCGAGGGTAATGTCGCCGTGGTTGGTATGCAGAGTGACCATGTTTTCACCTGTAGTTTGGTAGGGCAGTTGGGTGGGTTGGGTTAATGAAGCCGGGGTAAGGGGTCGGTAAAGTCGGGCCAGAAGGCTGGGTTACCGGACGGGGCCCGGCTAGAATGACCGGCCCCGGATGGCGCATATGATAAACCGGGATGGCCGACTCGTCCGCCTCTGCGCCATGATTTGCGGCAGCTGGTCCAGCGCCCTTGTGCATTTTTGATTAGGAACCCCACCGATGTTGCAGCTGTTCAACACCCTGACCCGGCAAAAAGAAGCGTTCAAACCCATGCATCCCGGCAAGGTCGGCATGTATGTCTGTGGTGTCACGGTTTATGACTACTGCCATATCGGCCATGGCCGGACCTACGTCAGCTTTGATGTCATCGCCCGCTACCTGCGCTTCTCCGGTTATGAGGTGACCGTGGTCCGCAACATCACCGATATCGACGACAAGATCATCAAGCGCGCCAACGAGCGCCAGACCGACTTCTCGGCGGTGGTCGATGAGTTCACCCAGGCGATGCACGAGGACTTTGCCGCACTCGGCATTCCAAAGCCGGACATCGAGCCGCGCGCGACCACCACCATCGCCGAAATCATCGCGATGAACGAGACGCTGATCGCCCGCGGCATGGCCTATGCTACGCCGTCCGGAGACGTCTATTACCGGGTCAACAAGTTCGCCGAGTATGGCCGCCTGAGCGGGCAGAGTCTGGAGGATTTGCAGTCTGGTGCCCGGGTCGAGATTGGCGAAGAGAAAGAAGATCCGCTCGATTTCGCGCTATGGAAAGCCGCCAAGCCGAACGAGCCGAGCTGGGATTCTCCGTGGGGCAAGGGCCGACCGGGCTGGCATATCGAATGCTCGGCGATGAGCAAGAAATGCCTCGGTGAGCATTTCGACATTCACGGCGGCGGTTCTGATCTGCAGTTCCCGCACCATGAAAACGAGATCGCCCAGAGCGAAGGCGCCAACGGCTGCAAATTCGTCAACTATTGGCTGCATACCGGTATGGTGCAGGTCGACGCGGTCAAGATGTCGAAGAGTCTCGGCAACTTCTTTACGATTCGCGAAGTGCTGAAGGAATACGAGCCGGAAGTGGTGCGTTTCTTCCTGCTGTCCGGTCATTACCGCAGCCAGCTCAATTACAGCCAGGACAACCTCGACGCCGCCGCCGGCGCGCTCGAGCGCTTCTATACCGCGCTGCGCGGCGTGCCGGTGGTGACTGAGCTCGCCGGTGAAGAATACGAGCAGCGCTTCCGCCACTCGATGGACGATGACTTCAACGTGCCGGAAGCGATGGCCGTGCTGTTCGACCTGGTCCGCGAAATCAACCGATTCAAAACCACCGACATGGCATTCGCTGCGCAACTCGCCGCGATGCTGCGCCGTTTGAGTGGTGTGCTCGGCATCGCCCAGCGCGATCCGGAAGACTTTTTCAAAGCCGGTGCCGGCGATGATGCGGCACGCATCGAAGCGTTGATTCAAGAACGGCTCGACGCCCGCAAAGCCAAAAACTTTGCCCGCGCCGACGAGATCCGCAAGCAGCTGACCGCGGAAGGTATTGTGCTGGAAGATGGTGCCAACGGCACGACCTGGAAACGGGCGTAAGCGTCGACCGATTTCTGGATGAAACGAGTAGGGTGCGCCATGCGCACCTTATTTTTTGCAATTCATTGCGAGGTTTGAGTCCAGTGCGGTCGGTGCGCATGGCGCACGCTACGAGGCGGGTTCGATAACGCAGAACGGCGAGGAGACGTTTCATGCAGGGAAGTCGCAGCATCAAAGGGTGTTGCACTTCCGATTTGAATCCGCCTGTTGTTCGGGGTCGCGGCCGAGCAGGCATTTGAAGTCAGCTGGTCGTAGTCGCTGCGTACCGTCATGTTCCTGTTTATCGGCGTAATGGTGGTTGGTGTGCTGGCCAGCATTCTGAAAACGCTGATTAGCGCTGGGATTCAGGTCTTGGGGTTGGCGGTGGGGCAATCCGAGGACGGCAAGCAGCCGAATGCGAAGTCCTATCAGGGCGATGCGGTTGATCGTGGACGGTAACGGCTTATCTGTTAAGCGGACAAAACAAAAGGCGCCGTCAGGCGCCTGTTTCTTTTTGACTGTCAACTGCGCGCCAGCATATGGCCAATGCGCTGATCCTTTTCCAGCCAGAGCTCGTTGAGCCAGGCCTGGAAGCGGACGCGATAGTCTTTGTCTTCTTCGTAGTTGCCGACCAGTTCTTTTGTCACTGGCAGGCTGCGGATATGGACGCGGACATCGGTGACTTTGCCGCACAGAAAATCCCAGAACGAATGCGCTTTTCGCGGGTAGACGATGGTGACGTCGAGAATGCGGTGCAGCTGTTCGCCCATCGCAGTCAGAACAAAGCCGGCGCCACCCGCTTTCGGTTTCAGCAGATGTTTGAACGGTGATTGGGTGTGCTTGGCTTTGGCCGGCGTATAGCGGGTGCCTTCGACGAAGTTCATGATCGACACCGGCATGGTGCGGAATTTCTCGCAGGCCTTGCGGGTGGTTTCCATGTCCTTGCCCTTCATTTCCGGGTGCTTGGCGAGGTAGCTTTTGCTGTAGCGCTTCATGAACGGAAAATCGAGCGCCCACCAGCCGAGGCCGATCACCGGCACCCAGATCAGTTCCTGTTTCAGGAAGAACTTCATGAACGGAATGCGACGGTTGAAAACCTTCTGCAGCACCAGAATGTCGGCCCAGCTCTGGTGATTGGACAGCACCAGATACCAGTCATCGCGTTTCAAGCTTTCCAGCCCTTCAACCTGCCAGCGGATTTTTTTGGTCAGGGCATGGATGCCATTATTGATGCTGATCCAGGTGGTGGCGAGGCCATCAAGGATGCGGTTGAAGAATGCGCGTATGGCCGTCACCGGTAGCAGCAGCTTGAGCAAGGCCACGGTGAATAGCGGAATGCAGATCAGGAGGGTGTTCAGGGAAATCAGCAGCATCGAAACGATGCCTTTGATCGGACCGGGTAGGAAGCGGAGCATGGTGAGAGTCGTCAAACCGAAGTGGCGGCGATTCTAACAGTTTTGCCGGTCTTGGCCGAAGCTTGGCACGCATGTTAGGGCTGTGGGAGCGGGCTTGCCCGCGATTCTTGGGCGAGGTGAGCGTAATCTCACATGAGTCAAACCCGTTATCGCGGGCGAGCCTGCGCCCACAGGATTCCTTCCGGTTAGCGGCTGGGATCAACGATCGCCGGTGCGGGTCACTTCGCCGACTCGCAGCACTTTCAGTACGTTGGTGCCGCCGCCTTCGCCGATCACGTCGCCCTTGGTGAGGATCACCAGATCGCCGTCGTCCAGCCAGTGGTGGTCGCGCAGGTAGTTGATGACGGCGCGGTTGACCTCTTCCGGCGGCAGTTTGTTGTAGTCGAACAGGTGCGGAAACACGCCGCGGTACAGCGCCATCCTCCGGCAGGTCGACAGCCGGCGGCTGACCGCGAAAATCGGAATACCGGAGCGGATACGCGACATCCAGATCGGCGTGGCGCCGCTTTCGGTCAGCGCGATGATCGCTTTGATCGGCATGTGGTTGGCGAGGTACATGCTCGCCATCGCAATGCCTTCTTCGACATGCTTGAATTTGTCGTCCATCCGGTGCCGCGACAGCCGTGATTTGGCCTGGCTTTCGGCGCCGCGACAGACCCGGTCCATGGCTTCGATGACTTTCGGCGGATTCTTGCCGACGGCGGTTTCGGCCGACAGCATTACCGCGTCGGTGCCATCGAGCACGGCGTTGGCGACGTCGAACACTTCGGCGCGGGTCGGGATCGGGCTTTCGATCATCGACTCCATCATCTGGGTCGCGACAATGACGCCGCGATCGAGATGGCGGGCTTGCGCGACCATGTGCTTCTGCACGGCCGGCAATTCGGCGTCGCCGATCTCGACGCCGAGATCGCCGCGGGCGACCATCACGGCATCGGAGGCGCGGATGATTTCATCGAGATTCTGCAGCGCTTCGACTCGCTCGACTTTGGCAACGACGCCGGCGCGCGAGCCGGCTTCGAGCAAGAGCGCCCGGCATTCGTCGATGTCATCGGCGCTGCGCGGAAAACTCATGGCGACAAAATCAGCTTCCAGTTGCGCCGCCGTCTTGATGTCCTGCTTGTCCTTGTCGGTGATCGCTTTCGCCGACAGACCGCCGCCCTGGCGGTTGATGCCCTTGTTGTTCGACAGCTCGCCACCGGCCACCACCACGGTGTCGATACGCTCGCCTTTGACGCCGGTGACTTTCAACACAATGCGGCCGTCATCGAGCAGTAGCGTGTCGCCGGCGCGGACGTCTTTCGGCAAATCCCTGTAATCGATGCCGACCTGGGTTTCGTCGCCGTCCTCTTTGCCAAGACCGGCGTCGAGGGCGAACGCGGCGCCTTCTTTCAGCGTCACGGACTTGTTCTTGAAGCGCGAGACGCGGATTTTCGGCCCTTGTAGATCGACCAGAATGGCAACAAAGCGCTTGGCTTCATCGGCCAGGCGGCGGACCAGATCAACCCGGGCGGCATGGTCTTCCACCGAACCGTGCGACATGTTCATCCGGACGACATCGACGCCGGCGCGGATCATCTCGCGCAAGACGTCTTCACGGGTGCTGGCGGGGCCAAGGGTGGCAATGATTTTGGTGCGACGCGGGGCGGGATTGGACATGGTCTGCCGTCTGCTCGGTTGTTATGGTGGCAAGGTGCGCACGGACTCAGTGGTGAGTACGTGCGCCAGTTGCGCCAAGCATAGCGGCAGCATCAGCCAGACAACAATGCAGATGGAGGCGATTCGTCATGACAAACGTATGCATCATGACGAATCGCAAGGCTTTCGAAATTATTTATGCAGTTCGGTGCAGGCGTAGAGCGTGTTTTGCAGCAGCGTGGCGACAGTCATCGGACCAACGCCACCTGGCACCGGCGTGATCCAGCCGGCGCGCTCCGCGGCGCTGGCGAACTCGACATCGCCGCACAGCTTGCCGTTTTCCAGCCGGTTGATGCCGACGTCGATCACGATCGCACCGGGCTTGATCCACTCACCCTTGACGAAATTCGGCCGGCCGACACCGACCACGACCAGATCGGCACGGCCGATCTCTTCCGCGAGGTTCTGGGTCTTGCTGTTGCAGACGGTGACTGTGCAGTCGGCAAGCAACAGTTCCAACGCCATCGGGCGGCCGACGATGTTGGACGCGCCGACCACGCAGGCTTTCAGGCCGCGCAGGTTGACGCCGGTTTCGCGGATCAGGGTCATGCAGCCATAAGGCGTACACGGGCGCAGCAGCGGCCGCTTCTGGGCCAGCCGGCCAAAGTTGTAAGGGTGGAAGCCATCGACGTCCTTGTCCGGGCGGATGCGCTCGACCACCGTGTCGGCGTCGATCTGGGCCGGCAGTGGCAGCTGCACCAGAATGCCGTCGACGGTCGGGTCGGCATTGAGCTTGTCGATCAGGGCCAGCACGTCGGCCTGCGGCGTTTCCGCCGGCAGGTTGTACTCGAACGAGACAAAGCCGGCTTCCTTGCAGCGTTTGCGCTTGGCACCGACGTACACCTGCGAGGCCGGATTGTCGCCTACCAGGATCACCGCCAGGCCGGGGGCGCGTTCGCCGCGGCTGGCGCGGGCGGTGACTTCGGCGGCGATGGTGGCTTGCAGGCGGTCGGCAACGGCTTTGCCGTCGATCAGTTTCGCGGTCATGGTCAGGTCGGAGCAGGGAAAAAAGGGGCGCCATTGTCGCAATTTTGGCCAGTTTTCCCAAGCATGCCGCCCCGCTTTATTCGAATGCTGCCAGCAAATTGACGAGGCCGGGGACGGCCTGTATCATGCCGCGCTCGCCGAATGCGGCGTGGCAAAAACGCGACGATTTTCGGGGAATAGCGCAGCTTGGTAGCGCACCTGTTTTGGGTACAGGGGGTCGTGGGTTCGAATCCCTCTTCCCCGACCAATCGCGCGTTTGCCCTTGTAGTCGTCCCGGACGACCGCCAGGGTCTCGAACCGGTCATGCGCTCGTAGCTCAGCTGGATAGAGCATCGGCCTTCTAAGCCGAGGGTCGCAGGTTCGACTCCTGCCGGGCGCGCCATCCCGGCGGCCGTACGCAGGCGTACACGTTTCACTGGTGGGTGTAGCTCAGTTGGTAGAGCCCCGGATTGTGATTCCGGTTGTCGTGGGTTCAAGTCCCATCACTCACCCCAATTCAGGCGATGAGCAAGCAATGTGCTCGTCGGCAGGGTGGTAAGCTGGCCGGGTTCCGGCCAGTGGCTGTAGAACAAGTCTTCCTCTTACACCGGTCCAGCGGCGTTTCTGGCCCATGACCGCCAGTACGCAGAGGGTCCGGTGAAGCCGGATCGCAGCGAAAGTGGCGAAATTGGTAGACGCACTGGATTTAGGTTCCAGCGCCGCAAGGCGTGAGAGTTCGAGTCTCTCCTTTCGCACCAATTCGCCAACAGCCGGGTATGCCGGCTGTTGGCATTTGGGTTTGGTCTCGGCAGTGGAAGTCGCGGATTTTGAACTCTGCAGAGAGCGTCGCTCTTTGCTGCAACGGGAGTAACACCATGCAAGTTTCCGTCGAAGTGCTGAACGGTCTTGAGCGTCGCGTCACCATCGGTGTGCCGGCCGAATCGATCGAATCCGAAATCAACAAGCGTTTGCAGCAACTGGCCCGCAGCCAGCGCCTGCCGGGCTTCCGTCCGGGCAAGCTGCCGATGAACGTGGTCAACCAGCGCTGGGGTGAAACTGTCCGTCGCGAAGTCTGGGGCGACACCATGCAGCGCTCGTTCTACGAAGCGGTGATGAAGGAAAAGCTGAATCCGGCCGGCAATCCGCGCATCGAGCCGAAAACGCTCGAGGCTGGCAAGGATGTCGAGTTCACCGCGACCTTCGAGGTATATCCAGAATTCACCGTGCAGGGGCTCGACAACATCACGGTTGAAAAACCGGTGGCCAGCGTCACTGACGCTGATGTCGAAACCATGCTGGAAACCCTGCGCAAGCAGCGTGCCAGCTGGGCGGTGGTGGAGCGCGCCGCGAAAGAGGGGGATCAGGTCACCATCGATTTCGTCGGCACGGTTGATGGTGTCGCCTTCGAAGGTGGTAGCGCCAATGGCGTCAAGGTCGTGATCGGCTCGAACAGCATGATCCCGGGTTTCGAAGAGGGGCTGGTCGGTGCCAAGGCCGGTGGCAGCGTCGAGCTGAACGTGACCTTCCCGGAAGACTACGGCAACAAGGATCTGGCCGGCAAAGCGGCTGTGTTCAAGGTCAATGTCACCAGCGTGTCCGAGCAGAAACTGCCGGAGCTGGATGATGCCTTCGTCGCGCTGTTCGGCCTGAGCTCGGGCGGTGTCGCCGCACTGAAAGTCGAAGTGCGCAAGAACATGGAGCGTGAGCTGCGTCAGGTCGTCAAGAACAAGATCAAGGCGCAGGTCATGGACGGTCTGATCAAAGAAAACGAAGTCGCACTCCCGACCGCGTTGGTCAACCAGGAAATCGAGCGGCTGCGTCAGCAGGCCAACCGTGAACTCGGCATGGCCACCCGCAAGAAAGAACTGCCGGAGCTGCCGGCCTCGCTGTTTGCCGAACAGGCCAAGCGCCGCGTTTCGCTCGGTCTCATCGTTGGCGAAGTGATTCGCGCCAACAAGATCGAAACCGATGGCAACCGCGTTCGCGCTGCAGTGGAAGACATCGCCTCGGCCTACGAAACGCCGTCCGAAGTCGTCAACTGGTATTACAGCAACAAGCGTGAGCTGGCCCAGATGGAAGCGCTGGTGCTCGAAGATCAGGTTGTTGATTTTGTGCTCAGCAAGGCACAAGTCACTGAAAAGCCTGTATCTTTTGATGAGCTGATGAACAAGCGCCAGTAATTGCTGCGCTTTTCATGAGAACACAAACCCCGGTTGCTGGTGACGGCATCCGGGGTTCGCTATCATGGCCTTTACGAAATCGGTTTTGACCCCATCTCGTGTAGACCGTGGCGTCACCAGCCGTACATGCCGGCGCGACGCTCTCCAAAAGCCACAACAAGGAATGCTCATGAGTCGCAACGCTTTGTCGCATTTGCCCCCGGAAATTGCTCAGTTGGTCCCGATGGTGGTCGAGCAGACTGCCCGCGGTGAGCGCGCGTTCGACATTTACTCCCGTTTGCTGAAAGAGCGGATCATTTTCCTGACCGGTCCCGTAGAAGACCACATGGCCAATCTGGTGGTGGCGCAGCTGTTGTTCCTTGAGGCCGAGAATCCGGACAAGGACATCAGCCTGTACATCAACTCACCGGGCGGGGTGATCACCGCCGGCATGTCGATTTACGACACCATGCAGTTCATCAAGCCGGATGTTTCGACCCTGTGTATCGGCCAGGCCTGTTCGATGGGCGCCTTCCTGCTGGCAGGTGGCTCCAAGGGCAAGCGGCACTGCCTGCCGAATGCCCGGGTCATGATCCACCAGCCGTCCGGTGGTGCCCAGGGCCAGGCGACCGACATCGAGATCCACGCCCGGGAAATCCTGAAAATGCGGGAGAACCTGAACCAGCTGCTGGCCGAACATACCGGTCGCACACTGGCGGAAATCCAGCGAGATACCGAGCGCGATTACTTCATGAGTGCCGAAGAGGCACTGAAGTACGGCTTGGTCGATTCGGTACTGCAGAAACGTTGAGCCACGGTCGGGCGAGCAGGCCCGGCTGCGATGGGCGTCGCAGGGTTATAAGCTGCTCCGAGCAGGAACCCGCGCAAGCAGGCTAGAATCCAAGAATCCAGTCTTCAGAAAATGAAGGGGTGCGCTGCCCGGGCGCACCCGCCAGGTTAGAGGTAGCTATGGCTGAGAAGCGTTCCGGCGGCAAGGATGAAGGCGGCAAGCTGTTGTACTGCTCCTTCTGTGGCAAGAGCCAGCACGAAGTTCGCAAACTGATCGCCGGTCCGTCGGTGTTCATCTGCGATGAGTGCGTTGAGCTCTGCAACGACATCATTCGGGAAGAGGTGCAGGACACGACGACCAGCACCGACAAGCCGCGGCTGCCGTCCCCGAAAGAAATCAAGAAAACGCTCGACGAGTATGTGATTGGCCAGTCGCATGCCAAGAAGGTTTTGGCGGTGGCGGTGTACAACCACTACAAGCGTCTGCAAGGTGGTGGTCACAAGAAGGATGAAGTCGAGCTCGGCAAGAGCAACATCCTGCTGGTCGGCCCGACCGGTTCCGGCAAAACCTTGCTGGCGGAAACGCTGGCGCGCTTGCTCAACGTGCCGTTCACCATTGCCGATGCCACCACGCTGACCGAAGCCGGTTACGTCGGTGAAGATGTCGAGAACATCATCCAGAAACTGCTGCAGAAGTGCGATTACGACATCGAGAAAGCGCAGCAGGGCATCGTTTACATCGACGAAATCGACAAAATCTCCCGCAAGTCGGAAAACCCGTCGATTACCCGCGATGTCAGCGGTGAAGGCGTCCAGCAGGCCTTGCTGAAACTGATCGAAGGTACGGTTGCGTCGGTGCCGCCGCAAGGCGGGCGTAAGCATCCGCAGCAGGAATTCCTGCAGGTCGACACCAAGAACATCCTGTTCATCTGCGGTGGCGCGTTCGCCGGCCTCGACAAAGTGATCCGTGATCGTTCCGAGAAAGGCGGCATCGGCTTTGGCGCCGAAGTGCGCAGCAAGGACGACAAGAAGAATGTCGGGGAAGTGCTGAAAGGCGTCGAGCCGGATGATCTCATCAAGTTCGGCCTGATCCCGGAATTTGTCGGTCGTCTGCCGATCGTGGCAACGCTGGAAGAGCTCGACGAAGCCGCATTGGTCAAGATCCTGACCGAGCCGAAGAACGCACTGGTCAAGCAATACCAGAAGCTGTTCGACATGGAAGGCGTGCAACTGGAGATCCGCGACGAAGCATTGAGCGCGGTCGCGCGTCAGGCGATGGCGCGCAAGACCGGCGCGCGCGGGTTGCGCTCGATCCTCGAAGGCACCTTGCTCGACACCATGTTCGACTTGCCGAGTCTGGAGAACGTGTCGAAGGTGGTGGTCGATTCGGCCGTCATCGCCGGTGACAGCAAACCGAAACTCATCTACAACAACGACAGCTTGCCGAAAGCCGCGTCGGACCAATGACGCCGTCACTGGCTGGAAAATGAGCAAACGCCCAAGCCGGCTTGCCCGCTTGGGCGTTTGGCTATCTGGCCGCGTATCAAGCTGAGATTGCGGTCAGCCAAATCGGTATGGTGGCGGCTGCAATATAGGCCGGATTTCCCGTTGAAGCGGGTAAAAGCAGCCCCATATACTGGCCTGAACCCCATGCAGCAGCCGCTGTGTGGGCAGCTAACCCGGTAGCCCCCATGACCACTCGTCCTGATTTGCTCGAACTGCCCGTGTTGCCGTTGCGCGACGTGGTGGTGTTCCCGCACATGGTCATCCCGCTGTTTGTCGGCCGGGAGAAATCGGTGCAGGCGCTCGAAAGCGCAATGAAAAGCGACAAGCAGATTTTGCTGGTCGCCCAGAAAGAGGCGGCGATTGATTCGCCCGCCGCCAAGGATGTCTATGAGGTGGGTTGCGTCGCCACCATTTTGCAGATGCTGAAGTTGCCGGACGGCAACGTCAAAGTGCTGGTCGAAGGCGTGCAGCGTGCGCGCGTGCTGAAATACACCGACGGCGACGACATGCTGCTGGCTGAGGTCGAATACCTCGGCAACCAGCAACCGAATCCGACCGAAGAAGAAGCGCTGATGCGCTCGACCATCGGTATCTTTGAAAATTACGTCAAGACCGGCCGCAAAGTGCCGCAGGAGATCGTTCAGGCCGTTTCGAGTCTGGAAGATCCGGCGCGCCTAGCCGATACCATTGCCGCGCATCTGGCACTGAAAGTCGCCGACAAGCAGAAGATTCTCGAAATCGAACGCGTTTCCGAGCGGCTCGAACACCTGATGGCCTTGATGGAAGGCGAGATCGAGCTGATGAATGTCGAAAAGCGCATTCGTGGCCGGGTCAAGCGTCAGATGGAGAAGTCCCAGCGCGAGTACTACCTGAATGAGCAAATGAAGGCCATTCAGAAAGAGCTCGGCGACATGGACGATGGCCAGAACGAGTTCGAAGAGCTCGAGAAGAAGATCGACAAGGCCGGCATGAGCAAAGAAGCGCGTGCCAAAGCCGAGGCCGAGCTGAAAAAACTCAAAATGATGTCACCGATGTCGGCCGAGGCCACCGTTGTGCGCGGTTACCTCGACTGGATGCTGCAGGTGCCGTGGAAGAAGCGCAGCAAGGTGTCGCATGATCTGGTGCGGGCGCAGAAAATTCTCGACGAAGATCACTATGGCCTGGAAGACATCAAGGAACGCATCCTTGAGTATCTCGCCGTGCAACAGCGCGTGAAGAAGGTCAAAGGTCCGGTGCTGTGCCTGGTCGGCCCGCCGGGCGTAGGCAAGACTTCGCTGGGGCAGTCGATCGCTCGTGCCACCGGCCGCGAATTCATTCGTGTAGCCTTGGGCGGTGTGCGTGATGAAGCTGAAATCCGTGGTCATCGCCGGACCTACATTGGTTCGATGCCGGGCCGGGTGATTCAGAAACTGGCGAAATCCGGGGTCAAGAATCCGCTGTTCCTGCTCGATGAAATCGACAAGATGGCGATGGATTTCCGTGGCGATCCGGCCGCAGCACTGCTTGAAGTGCTGGATCCGGAGCAGAACCATACTTTCAACGACCATTATCTCGAGGTCGATTACGATCTGTCCGAGATCATGTTCATCTGCACCGCCAACTCGATGAAGATCCCGGCGCCGCTGCTGGATCGGATGGAGGTCATTCGCATTCCGGGTTACACCGAGGATGAGAAGATCAATATTGCCGAGCGCTACCTGCTGCCGAAACAGCGGGAAGCGGTCGGCATGAAGCCGGACGAGTTCGACCTGTCGACGTCGGCGATTCGTGACATCATCCGCTTCTACACCCGCGAAGCGGGTGTTCGTAGTCTGGAGCGGGAGATTGCCAAGGTCTGCCGTAAAGTCGCCAAGCAGCTTATCCTGAAACCGAGCAAAGGCAAGCTCGTTGTAAATGAAAAGCAGCTGGAAAAGTACCTTGGCGTTGCCCGTTTCGATTACGGCAAAGCCAGCGAAAAAGATCGCATTGGTGAAGTCACCGGTCTGGCCTGGACCGAGGTGGGCGGCGAGCTGTTGTCCATCGAGGCGGTGACCGTCGCCGGCAAAGGCAAGACCACCTTCACCGGCTCGCTGGGCGACGTCATGCAGGAGTCGATCAAGGCG
>JBKBHF010000011.1:0-50229 GCA_046297695.1 Permianibacter sp.
AGACTAGCATCCATGGCGACGGCGGTAGTTGGGTGAATGGTTTAGTTTTGGCGAACAAAACATAAACCCTTCTTACCGCCGTTTCTCTGAATTTTTCACACTAGGGTGCGATGAACCAAAAAAAAGCCGAAGCGCCGGTTCGGGCGTTTCGGCTGCTGGTCAAACACATTGGCTCGGGGAGAACGGGACAGATCAGGCCAAGCACCAACCAGGACAAGCTCGGAGAGAGCGTCGCGGTGGCGGTTGGGGCCAGCACCGCGACCTGGTCATTGTCGAAAGCGCGGCGGCCAGCGCCAACCTCGGCGCCATCCAATCGAACTCCGATTCCTGTCCAATCCCGACCACCGGCCGGCTATGCTTGCCATATGAGACGCAATTTTCGATGGGGCCCGCGCATGACGCCGGGCATGACATGGCGAACCGTCGTGCTGCTGGCATGGCTGGGCAGCCTGCCGGCCATAGCGCGCGCGCAAGACGCCGCGGCAACTCCCGCACCGGCAACCGCTAACGCCGCAGCAAACGCACCGGCAAGCACCGAACCATCTGTGTCGGATTGGCTTGCGAGTTTTCCGGCCAGTCAGCGCCGGCAACTGACGCCGGAACAAGCCATGGTGATTTGGCCGCCGCTGCGGCTATGGCGTGGCGAACTCATTCTGTTGCCGGCCGCCGGCAATGCCGTGCACAGCCAGGGGCCGCTGCTGCAACTGGCCGAGCAGCTGAGCGAACGTGGCTGGCGCATCTGGTTGCTGGCGCGCGAACGGCCACGGCAAACAGAGCAAACTCTGGAGCCAGCGCCAGGACCGGCGCCAGCCGTCAGCAACAACGACCTGCAGAACCTGTTGCAGACCCTGCTACCGACGCTGCAACAGGAACCTGCACCCACCGGCGTCGACGCCGCAAGCACCGCGCCACTGCCACGATTTGTTCTGGCGCAGCATGACGCTGCGAGCGGCATTTGGCCGTTGGTGAGCGGCAACGCGGCAAGCTACGGCGGCTTTGTTCTGCTGTCGGCCAGCGCCGTGCCCGAGCAGGCGCCGGTGCAGCCGGTGCTGGAACTGCACATGGCCGCGGAGGCTGCTGATGTGCCGCATGCCGCGCGCGAACGTCAGCGTCGCTGGCAGCACCTGCCGCACTATCAGCAGCAAGTCTTGCTGACCAGCCAACGTCATCCGATCCCGGCCTGGCTGGTCAACAGCATTGATGGTTGGCTGCGCAAAACCGCGCTGGCCGCCAGCGTCGCTCCCGCCGACGATTCACTCCGCCGGCAGATGGCCGCGCCAACGCCATGATGTGCGAAACACCAACACGCGGGTCAGCTCAGAACCGCCGCGAGAGCAGCAACACCATGCCATCGAGACCGGGGTTCGGCCGCGCGGTGTAGCCGTTGGAATAATGCCGATAGCGCAGTGACCATTCCCAGCGTTCAGCAAACTGCCGACCCACGGCAAAATCGAGCGAGAACTGGTTACGGCCGGCGAGCTCCACTTCTTCGTAACGGCGCTCGGAGTGGCGCGCGGCACCGACACTGGCATCAAAAAACCAATCTGCCTCATGCTGCCAACGCCACAGCGCTGCCAGCGCGATCGTGTTCAGGTGCTCGCGCTCGCCGAGATGATCACCGCGCCAATGCGCCAGTTGCAGGTTGACATGCAGCTCATCGACTTCAGCCCAATCGAACCAGTCGGCCGCGTCGGTCCGCCAGCGCAAATCGACTCCGGCGATCTCGGTGGAGGCGATGTTGTCGCTCTGGATCAAGGCATCGTTTAAGCCTTTGCCGAGCACCAATCCGGCGGCGTCCAGCGCCAACGCGAGACTCGGACCGAGCAGAACGCTACCGAGCAACGCGCACTGCAGCAACCGGCGCGCACCGCGCCACCGCTGCCAACCGAAAAATATGTTTTGACTGCGAAGGAATTGCGCCGTTACTGGCATGTTCTGACTCGTTTTGCCCAGGGAGTAAATGACAATGGCTGCAGCAACGTCGCTGCCGTTGTTCGTTTCGGGTGAGAAAACCGATTCAGCTGTCGTCGCCACGATGACGCCGGATCAGCTGATAGGCCTGCTGGATCTGCTGCGCCCGTTCGGTCGCTTCTTTCATCATTTCTTCCGGCAGCCCTTGCGCCACCAGCTTGTCCGGGTGGTGCTGTGCCATCAATTTGCGATAAGCCCGTTTGAGCGTTTCGTCATCCACCGAGGCTTGCAGGCCGAGCACGTGATAGGCCGCAGCCAGCTGCGCCGATTCATCGTGCGCGCGCTCGGCCTGATGAAAGCGCGCGGCGCCGGCGATCTGGCTAATCAAGGCAGTCGTTTCAGCCTGACTGAAACCCAGTGACTGGCCGATACGCTCCAGCAACTTGCGTTCGTCCGCATGCAGGCTGCCATCCGCCATCACCGACTGGATCTGGATCTCGAAAAAGGTTTGCAGCAAATGCCGGCGCCGGCCGCATTCCTGCTTCAAACTGGACAGCGCCTGTTCGAGCGAAAAATCAGCCGCCTTGCCTTGGTTGAACAGGCCGATGGCGGCCTGCTTCTGCGCCTCGCTGAGCGCGAAATGACGCATCACTTCGCGCGCAAATTCGATTTCGTGTTCGCTGACCCGGCCATCGACTTTGGCGATATGGCCGAGCACGCTGAACGTGGCGGTGAAAAACGCGGTCTGCACCCGCACCTGACTGCCGGGCGAATAATCGTCGTCACTTTCGACATCGGTGACGCCGCGATCGATCTGATGGCCGAGCACCGCGCCGAGCAGGGCGCCAAAATAGCCGCCCATGGCATAACCGAGTCCACCACCAATGACTTTGCCCCACCAGCCCATCGCAGTCCCCACTCAGTCGAAACGGCTCGCCGCCCGCAAATCCTGATCCAGTAACTGCAAGCGCGCCGGCGTACCGATATCAAACCAGCGACCGCGATGATGTACACCGGCAATCTGTCGGCGCGCCATCGCCGCGCGCAGCAGCGGCGCCAGTGGCGCTTTGCCGGGCCGGCAGTCGGCAAACAGCGCCGGGTGGTAAAGCCCGACGCCGGAAAACGTCAATCGTGGTTCACCTTCAACCTGCACGCGCCCCTGCTGCAAGACAAAGTCGCCGTTCGGATGCTGCACCGGATTGTCGACCAGCACCAGCGTCGCCAGGCAATCGGCTGGTAACGAGAGTTGTCCGAAATCGATGTCGCACCAGATGTCGCCGTTGACGACCAGGAACGGTTCATGACCGAGCAATGGCAAGGCCTGGACGATACCGCCGAGCGTTTCCAGCGCTTCGCCCTCGCGCGACCAGGCAATGCGAACGCCGAGCGCGCGGCCATCGCCCAGCGCCGCTTCGATTTGTTCGCCGAGCCAGGCATGATTGATCACAAGCTCGGTGATGCCGGCCGCGCGCAGCCGTTCGATGTGCCAGACTATCAGCGGTTTTCCGGCCACCGGCAACAGCGGTTTCGGCGTCTGATCGGTCAGCGGTCGCATCCGCTCACCACGGCCGGCGGCAAGGATCATCGCGCGCATCAACGCACCTCGCCCTGGTCATCCAGCCGACTGCCGACGACGTCTTGCAACCATTCGGCAAACGGCCGCAGCTCGGCATAACGCTGCGCGACGCTGACGCAGTAACGCAGCGTCAGCGGCAAATCTTTCAGGTAACCGCGCTTGCCGTCGCGATGGCAGAGCCGGGCAAAAATGCCGAGCACTTTCAGGTGCCGTTGCAGCCCCATCCAGTCGAACCAGCGCAGCCACAGCGCGTCATCCTGCGCCGCCCCGGCCAACGCGAACTGGCCGCTCGCGCACAGCCGATCGCGATACTGCAAGGCCCAGGCCTGCACCCGTTCGGCGGGCCATTCGACATAACAATCGCGCAGCAGCGACACCAAATCGTAAGTGATGGGCCCCCAGACGGCGTCCTGAAAATCGATCAGTCCCGGTCGCGACTGGCCGGCACGCAGCATCAGATTGCGGGAATGAAAATCGCGGTGGCAGAGCACAACCGGTTGCGCGGCGGCATTGGCAAGCAGCAACTGCATCACGTCACGGTACTGCGCCTGTTCAGCGGCAGTGAACGGCCGCTGCAGATGCCGCTCCAGCAGCCAGCTTGGAAACAGTTCCATTTCCAGCCGCAGACGTTCCGGTTCATAGCGGGGCAACGACACCGGCAAGACGCTGATCCGTTGCCAGTCCAGCAGCAGCGCCATCGCGTCACCGTACAAGGCATCGACCGACGCCGGCGTGAGCGCGCTCCACAGCAGCGTGTCGCCGAAATCTTCCAGCAACAGAAAGCCGCGGTCGAAATCGCGGCCATGCACCAGTGGCGTCGGCAAGCCTTGTTGCTGCAGCGCCTCGGCGAGCGCAACGAAATGGCGGGCATTTTCCCGCTCCGGCGGGGCATCGACCGCGACCCAGCTGCGCTCGCCGTCACGCAGACGGAAATAACGGCGGAAACTGGCGTCGCCGGAAATCATCTGCCACTGGCCGGACGCGACCGCGGCCTGCTGCCGCGCCCACGTCGCCAGGGCGTCACTGCGTGCATCCATCTCAGCTGGCAACCTCGCCGGCTTCCCGCACTTCGAAGCTGCTGGTGATGGTGACTTTGCCGCTGAGCATCAGCGCCACCGAACAGTATTTTTCCAGACTGAGCGCTACCGCCTTTTCCACTTGCTCCGGCTTCACGCCACGGCCGGTCACGACATAGTGGGCATGGAGGGTCTTGAACACTTTCGGTGCGCTGTCGGCCCGGGTACTGTCGAGCTCGCAGACGCAATCGGTAACGTCCTGCCGGGCTTTTTTCAGGATCATCACCACGTCGATCGACGAGCAGCCACCGACCGCCATCAGCACCATTTCCATCGGGGTGACGGCGCTGTCGCGACCGCCGCTCTGGCTACCGGCCGACAGCAGCAGGCTGTGGCCGCTGGCCGACTCGGCAACGAAACTCAGATCATCAAACCAACTGACTTTGGCTTTCATGGCAGGGGATTCCGGACGATGAACAATGACGGCGAGCTTACCAGAGCCGATCCGGACCCGCCGCACGGTTGTGATGTGATGCACTTCCCATGTCGGCCGCGAGGCGTATACTCCGGTAGATAAGAATGTCTGCCGCCAACAGGCAGACCAAGGAGAACTCCGCATGGCGCTGCCGCGACGTATCGCTGCCGATCCCACCTTGGAATGGTTTGTTACCCACTGCCACCGCCGCAAATACCCGGCCAAGAGCACCATCATTTATGCCGGTGACAAACCCGATACCCTGTATCTCATCATCGAAGGTTCGGTCTCGGTCCTGATCGAAGACAACGATGGCCGCGAGCTGGTGCTGGCTTATCTGAATGCCGGTGATTTCTTCGGTGAAATGGGCCTGTTCGACGGCCAGGACGTGCGCTCGGCCTGGGTCAGGGCCAAAGTCGAATGCGAAGTGGCCGAAGTCAGCTACGCCAAATTCCAGCAGCTCGGTAAAGAGAACCCGGAAATCCTGCTGAAGCTCGCCGGTCAGATGGCACTGCGGCTACGCAACACCAGCCGCAAGGTCTCCGATCTGGCCTTCCTCGACGTGACTGGCCGGGTCGCCCGCACCCTGCTCGATCTGTGCAAGCAACCGGACTCCATGACCCACCCGGAAGGCATGCAGATCAAGATCACCCGGCAGGAACTCGGCCGCCTGGTCGGCTGCTCACGGGAA
Source organism: Permianibacter sp. (assembly GCA_046297695.1). GTDB lineage: Bacteria > Pseudomonadota > Gammaproteobacteria > Enterobacterales > Permianibacteraceae > Permianibacter. Next base: position 5,670 of record JBKBHF010000011.1, read on the forward strand.
ATGGTCGGCCGCGTCCTGAAAGCCCTCGAAGATCAGGGCCTCATCACCGCCCGCGGCAAAACCATGGTCATCCGCGGCGCCCGCTGACCGCTCGACAACACCGCTTGGCCAGCCTACGACCAAGCGGTGATTTTCGGCCGCCGCTGCCGGTCTTTACAATCACACGCTCCCCTGTCTGCTGAAGCTTCTTCGTGGCTGCCAACCTGTTGCTGATCGCTGTCTGCCTGCTGGCCGGTGTCGTGCTGCGCGCCAGTCGCCGGGTCAGCGACGATGTCGCCCATGCACTCAACGCCTACGTGATCCACGTGGCACTGCCGGCCGTGGTGCTGCGGCAAATCCCGGCTATCCAGTTTTCCGAGCAGTTGCTGTTCCCGGCCATCGTGCCGTGGCTGCTGCTGCTCGGCAGCGCCGCGCTGGTGCTGTGGCTGGCAAAACGGCTGCAGTGGGCGCGGTCCGTGACCGGCGCCTTGCTGCTGGTAGTGCCGCTCGGCAACACCTCGTTTCTCGGCCTGCCGCTGGTGCAATCGTTCTGGGGTGAAGCCGGGCTGCCGTACGCCATCATTTACGATCAGCTCGGCAGTTTCATTGCGCTGTCGACCTACGGCATCTGGATCCTGAGCCGGTACGCCGACGGCCCGAGACCGACCGTCAAACTGGTGCTGCACCGGATCTTTCACTTCACGCCGTTTCTGGCCTTGCTGGCCGGGCTGTTGCTGACATTCGCGCCGCTGCCGCCGCTGCTCGACGGCGTGCTCGAACGGATTGGCGCCACGCTGGTGCCGGTGATCCTGGTCGCGGTCGGCCTGCAATGGCAACTCGAACTGCACGCCGAGTTGCGCTCGCCGCTCGCCATCGGCCTCACCGTGAAACTGCTGGCGATGCCGGCGCTCGCGTTTGCGCTGGTCAAACTGTTCGGCATCAGCGGCCTCGCCGGTCAGGTCACGGTGTTTGAAGCCGGCATGGCGTCGATGATTACCGCCGGCGCGCTCGCCATGAATGCCGGACTCGCGCCACGTCTGGCCGCGGCGATGGTGGGCTTTGGCATCCCGCTCAGTCTGCTCAGCCTGAGCTTCTGGCATTGGCTGCTGAAGTAAGCATCTGATCTTGTCCGGATAACCGAAAAACAAAACGCCTCCGAAAGGAGGCGTTTTGTTTTGGCTTAACTTGTTTTGGTTAAGGCGTGAAAGCCGGCGTGCTTACACCAGCACTTCCACCGCATCGCCCTGACTCAGGAAGGCTCGCGGGCTGGCGCTGAGGCCATACGCACCGGACTGGAAGACCACCGCCAGGTCGCCTTTGCGCGCCACCGGCAGCTGCACTTTGGCACCGAGCAGATCGAGCGGCGTACACAATGGACCAACGAAATTGACCGTTTCCTTTTCGCTGTCATTCATCCGGTTACCGAGCGCGACCGGGTAATTCTTGCGGATGATCTGGCCAAAATTACCGCTCGCCGCCAAATGATGGTGCAGGCCGCCATCGGTGATGACAAACACGTCGCCGCGCGAGACTTTCCGTTCCCGCACGGCGCAAACATAGAGACCGGCTTCGCCCACCAGATAGCGACCGAGCTCCATCACGACTTCGGCTTGCGGCAAGCGCTGCTTGCACTCATCGACATGGCGCTGCAGATTGGCGCTGATGTCATTCAAATCCAGCGGCACATCACCGGGGAAATACGGAATGCCGAGGCCGCCACCGATATTGAGCAGCTTGACCGGCGACGGCGCGCTTTCGGCCAGCCGGTAGGCCAGCGCAAAGGTCTTGTCGTGGGCATCGCGGACATTCTCGGCGCGCAGGTTCTGCGAGCCCCAGAAAATATGGAAGCCGACGAAGTTCTGTTCGAGTTGCTTGATGCGGGCCAGGAGCGCCGGCACCTGTTCGGCATCGACGCCGAATTGGGCAGCATGACCGCCCATTTTCATGCCGGACGATTTCAGTTCGAAGTCCGGATTCACCCGCACCGCGATATTGGCTTTGACGCCGAGTTCGCGCGCGGCAACCGCCGCCATTTCCAGCTGATCGAACGATTCGACGTTCAGCACGATGCCGCTCGCCACCGCCATCCGGATCTCGTCGTCGGATTTGCCGGGGCCGGCAAACGAGATCTCGTGCGCTGGCATGCCGGTATCAAGCGCCACCCGCAGCTCACGACCGGACGCGACATCGAGACCATTGACCAGCGTCGCCATGTGCTGGACCACGGCCGGCATCGGATTGGCTTTCATCGCGTAATGCAGCGAAATGCCTTTCGGCAGCGCGGCGCGCAGTTGCTGCACACGGGCCGTCATCACGGCGCCATCGTAAACATAACCGGGTGTCGGCCCGACCCGGGCGGCCAGACGGGTCAGCGGAATGCCACCAACGGTCAACTCTCCGTTTACGACCGGGTAATGGGTAATCGGCGCGTGCTGAGGCGGAGTCGGTGCAGTGCTCATCATCAGCCTCAGTTCTTTGCCGCGCCGAACAAATCGGCGTACTCGGTCGACAGCGCCTTGCGATCGATCTTGCCGTTTGGGTTACGCGGCAGGTTGTCACGAATGATCAGTTTCTGCGGCTGCATGAAGTTCGGCAATTCGGCTTTGAGCGTCGCCAGCAGGTTCGCTTCGTTGTAATCGCTGGTGGTTTTCAGCACCAGCACAACAGCCTGGCCTAGCGTGTCGTGCGGAATGCCGAGCGCAGCAACTTCGGCAATGCCTTTCTGGCGGTAGACGACATCTTCCAGCTCGCTGGGCGAAATGCGGTTGCCGCTGCATTTGATCATGTCGTCCTTGCGGCCGATGAAATACAGGAAGCCGTCGGCATCTTTCTTGACGGTGTCGCCGGAGAACACGGCGATTTCCGGCAGCATCAGGCCGTTGACTCGCTTCGGCAGGATCTTGAACCGCTCCGCCGTTTTGTCCGGCGAGTTCCAGTAACCGAGCGAGACCAGCGCACCGCGGTGCACCAGTTCGCCCGGCTCGTCCGGGCCGCATTCGCTGCCGTCTTCACGCAGCACGACGATTTCGGCATTCGGAATGGCCTTGCCCATCGAGCCTGGCCGCTTGTCGACTTCGCTCGGCGGCAGGAAAGTCGAGCGGAACGCTTCGGTCAAACCGTACATCAGGAACGGCGTGGTTTTCGGCAGCTGTGCGCGCAGACCTTGCAGCGTCGCGAACGGCATGTGGCCGCCGCTGTTGGTGAAATAGCGCAGCGTGTCTTTCGCTGCCTGCGGCCACTCCAGTTGCGCCAGTTGCACCCACAATGGCGGCACGGCGGCGAGGCCGGTGATGCGGTGTTTGACGCAGGCTTTGATCACGTCGTTCGGCAGCAGGTAATCCATCAACGCGACCGAGGCACCGACCGAGAAGGCGGTGGTCAGTTGCGACAGGCCGTAATCGAATGACAGCGGCAATACCGCGAGCAGGCGATCGTCCGGGGTATTTTCCAGATACTCGGCGACGCTGTGGGCGCCGGCGACCATATTGCGATGCGACAGCACGACGCCTTTCGGATTGCCAGTCGAACCGGAGGTGTAGAGGATCGACACGACATCAGCATCGATGCGGCGATGCGGTTGGCTGCCGTTGGCGCTGGCCAGGAATTGTGTCCAGCTGACGGTGCCGTCGACTTCACCGTCTACGAGCACGGTTTCGTTCAAATCAGGGCAGTCACGCAGCACATCTTTGAGCTGCTCGTAACGGCCCTTGGCGGTGATCAGGGTGCGGACATTGCAGTCGCGCAGAATGTAGGCGACCTGCTGCGGTTTCAGCAGCGGGTTGACCGGCACGAACACGCCGCCGGCGGCGGCGGTGCCGAAAATCGCAATCGCGGTTTCGAATTGCTTGGGCAGGAAGAACGCGATGCGCTCGCCGGCTTTCAGGCCACGGGCGACGGCGGCATCGGCGAACTGCGTGATCGCATCGGCCAGCTGGCGATAGGTCAGGGTGTCATCGCGGAAATGGAGCGCCGGGCGTTCCGGAAAACGCTCGGCCGAGCCGAGCAGCAATGCGTGCAGCAGTTCCTTCATGGTGAAGCATCGTCCTTGTCGTGTCCGCGCGCTACGACAGCGCGGGTTCGCGTTGCTTTGTTTCAGAAACAACGACCGGCGGGGGGCCGGCCAACGGTCCGGCATGACAGCCGCGAAACCGGGTCGCTATTCTACAGGCTTCCGCCGCTGCGCGAAGACCTCCGATGCCCGCCGACCCGGCCCCGTCGCCGCCTCCCGCCAGTCGGCATGTCGATGCCGCCCCCGCCCGCCCCGGACTGGGCCGGCTGCTGGCCGCCCTGGCACTGCTGATCGCTTACGTCTCGCTGTACCCATTCCGGTTCCGACCGGAAATCGCCATGGTCGAACCACCGTTCTCGGCCATGGACATGGTCGCCAACATCCTGCTGTTCCTGCCGTTTGGCCTGCTGGCCCGCTGGCTGGCGGCCGAAGGCCACGACGACAGGCCCACCGCCCGCAACCGGCTGGCGCTGTGGCTGCTGACCGGGGCGGCACTGGCCGCAACATTGCAATGGCTGCAATTGTTCGTCCCCGGCCGGTTGGCCTCGCTGATGGACGTCGGCATGAACTGGATCGGGCTCGGTCTTGGCGCCGCCATCGCCCCGTGGTGGTCGCCGAGCCGCTGGCAGGGCGCCAGCCGACTCTGGCTCGGCAGTCGGTTTGGTCTGTTGCTGCTGTGCTGGCTGGCGATGCAGCTGAGTCCGTTTCTGCCGACCGATTTCGATCGGGCCTGGACCCGGCAAAGCCATCTCTTCACCGGGCTGCGCTGGCAAACGCTGATCTGGCTTGGTCAGGTGCTCGGCTGGCTGCTGCTTTTGGTGCTGGCCAAGCAGCGTCTGCGCCGCTGGCACTGGGGTTTGCTGATGGTGAGCGCACTTGGCCTGCAACCCTGGCTGCAGGGCAATGTCCTGCGCGCCGAAGAATTGCTGGCGCCACCGCTTGCGCTGCTGTTGTACGGCCTTGGTCTGCGTCGCGTCGACTGGCTGCTGGGGCTGCTGATTGCGCTGTTGCTGGTACGCGGTTTGATGCCGTGGCCGGGTCAGGCCGCCGGCTATTTTCATTGGCTGCCGTTCGGCGCCGTGGTCACCGCGCCGTTTCCGCAGGCGCTGGCGACGCTGGCCGAGAAGGCGTTCTGGTATGGCTGCCTGTATGAACTCGGCTGTCGGCTTGGCTGGTCGCCGCGCCGCTGGCTATGGCTTGCGGTGATCGGGCTGCTGTTGCTCGAACTGGCGCAGCTGACATTGCCGCGGCACCGCGCCGAACTGACCGACCCCTTGCTGCTAGTGCTGATGGCAGCGCTGCTACGCCGACTGCCGGCTCAGTTGCCCTAAAGCAAACCGCGGGCGCGCAGTGCCTCGGCCATTGCCTCGGCGCGATCCGGCTGGTCGGTAAAATTGCGCAGCAAGCGTGTCATGTCGGCGTGGCAGCGTTTGTGCAGCTGCGCAGTCGAGGTCACTTGCCGCATCGCGTCCAGATCGAACAAAACCGGTTTGCCGTCACGGATCAAAATATTGCTGGCTTTGGTGTCGCCATGGACCAGTTGCAACGCCCGCAGCTCGGCAAACAGATCGGCAACGCGGTCGATCACGTCCTGCTGCGCCGCCGTCAGCGGCGATTCACCGGCCAGAAATTGTTGCAAGGAAACACCGTCGACCGCCGCGCTGACATAGAACGCTTCGGCATTGAACGGCCCGTTCTTGCGAACACTGCACGCCACCGGCAGCGGCGTATCGATCTCGAACAACCGCAGCGCGTGGGCAAACTTGAACGAACGCTCGGCGCGACTGGTTTGCAGCGCGCGTTTGCAGGCATGCCAACGCGATTTCAGGTTGTAGCGCTTGATCACCACCGGCCCTTGCTGCCAGTCACAGCGCACCACGGTCGCCGAGTTGCCGTCTTTCAGACGTTGCGTGGCGCTGTCGACCACCTGATCCGGCTGTTCGCAGAACGCGGTCAACGCCGGCTCCTGCCAGCTGCGTTGCCAGCTCAGCTGGTGTTGACCGATACGCGCGGTTTGCAGCCAGGTAGTGCTGCGGCCGGCTTTTTCCAGCATCGATTCCAGACGCTGGCGGCGGTGCTGCTGCACCGCCGGCAACAACGCCTGCCAACTCAGCACGGTGTCGCCAAAACGCTGGCGCTGGTAGTGGCCAAAGGCCTGCGCCAACAGCCGGTCCCAGCGCGGCGGCAGCTGCGCGCAGAACAAGGCGAAATTGTCGAAACCGAGGGCACGCGGCAACGGACCGTCCTGCCGGCGCACTTCATCGCCATCGATGCAGACGATGCGATCGTCGTGCCAGAGAAAATTGCCCAGGTGCAAATCGGCTTGCCAGACACCGCCGAGATGTTGCCGGGCCAGCACATCGGCCAGCGCATCCAGCAACTGTTGCCGCTCGCCGTCGTTGCTGAGCAGCGGCCAGCGCGCCAGCACGCTCTGCGCGCCCGGCAGCCATTTCAACAACAACACTGTCACGGCGCTGTCGCTGGCGGCGCCGGTGTACAGAATCGGCGGCGTTTCGCAGCCACTGTCGGCCAGCGCCAGCAAACCGTCCAATTCCCGCTTGCACAGGGCACGATGCCGGCTGCGCTTGAAGAACAGCTTGGCGATGACCTCGTCGCTGCCGTAATGGCCGTAAAACGCCGCCCGCTTTCCGGGCAGCAAGCGCAACAGCCGGTCGCAGGCCAGCGGACCGGAACGGTCTTTCAACGGCAAGGCAAAGCTCTGGGTCTGACCGGGGATCAGTCGACGCAGATGGTTGGCAACGGGATGGCGCGCCTTCATGGCGGATGCGGACTGTGACGGGCTCGGCAAAAAGGTGCGCCAGCCTAGCGGCAGTCGACCGGAAGCTCAAGCGAAAGCCACACGCCGAAAGCATGCAGCACGGCAGCGCCAATCCGGCCCTCGGGGCAAGAAAAACGCCGTGGCCCGAAGCGGGAACCACGGCGTGACGGGAGCCAAGTCACACCGGCCGGTAGCCGGTACCGGATCAGGCCACCTGGCGGGCCTTGCGCAGCGCGATGGCCGTGCTGTCGGCCAGAGTCAGCACCCGGGTCGGCAGCGGCTGCTGGCCGAGCAGGCATTCGATGCCGTAATCGACCGCCATCAGCAGATCGGCCATCAGGGTCAGGACCGAAGCCGACATGCTGCGCAGGGTGGTCGGGGCCAGTGCCAACTCGACCATTTGCGATACTTCCTGCAGCGGTTCGGCCAGGCGTTCCAGATCGAGGAAAGTCAGGGCATGGCAGACGCGCTGCAGCGTCGCCGGCACTTGCTTCAAGTGATTGCGCTGGCCGTTGGCGGCGATGTAGGCGTCAAAGGCACCGGTCACTTCGCCGAGGTAATGACGGATATCGGTCAGCGCGCCGACCCGGCTTTCATCGGCCTCCACCGCATGCGGTTCGGTGGCGTCGAGCTCGCTGTGCACGCGCGAACCGGACAGACGGGTGTCGAGGCCAAGCTTGGCTTTGGCCAGCGCATTCAGCAGCTGCTGAACGGCACTGTGGCAGGCCACGATCATCTTGTTGCTGTGCGCACCGAAAGCATCGGCGGCATCCACCAGCAGGGAGGCTAGACTGTTCTGTTCGGCCAGCAGCAGGGTCTGGCCCATGCGTCGGACGGTATCGGTCAGCGCCGGCACATTGATCTCGGCCCCCGGGCTTGCCACCAGCAAATGATTCTGCTCGGTCAGCAGGCTGTTCAGTTCATCACGCACCTGCTCGAGCACCAGACGGTAGGTGCTTTCGGCCGGCGCGCCGAGCGCCAGCTGTGCCTCGGCGACATCGAACTGACTGACCGGGCGCAATTGCACGGCGTAAGCCGTCGCCATCGCTTCGAAGCCGGCCGGCCGCTGCTTGCCCAGACTCAGGTGGTAGAAAAGTTCCCGCCAGAGCACTTCCGGCGGCTGCGAGCGCAAGCCCTTGGCGGCCGCTTTAAGGTGTTCGGACAGATAACGTTCGAGGAAGCCCAGCACCCGCTTGCGGGCCGGGATCAGCGCCAGTTCGCCGGACAAGGCGGTCACGTACTGGCGGGTCAGCAGCCACAGCTCTTTGTGGCGGGCATCCGGGGCGGCGGCAGCCAGACTCTGGGCGGCACGCTCGATGAGGCGCAGACCCGAGGCCGGTTGCGGCTGGGTCAGCACATGGACAACGCCGAGCTGAAACAGCATCTGCTGGCGACGGCCGACCATGTTCAGTTCATCAAACCCCTTGCTGGCGAGCGCCTGCACTGGTGGCACCCGGACGGCAAAGAAAGCGCTGTCCGGCAGCGGCGCCAGCTTGCGGGCCTGGCGCAGACCATTGATGGCCGGCAGGACCAGCTCCGGCAAGTCGCAGCGCTTGCCGGCAATGTAATCAACATAACGGCCGAGCAGCGCACAGCCAAAGCTGAGCCGCTCCAACAGCGCCACCGCCGCCGGGTCCGGCTCGAAGGACAGTTCCTGGACGGCTTCCAGCGCCTCCTGGGCAAAGCGGCGCGCGGCGGGCAGCTCCAGCAGTTCGAAGGTGCCGCGCAGGGCCAACAAGGCCTGAATCACCTCATCAAGGCCATCGCGCTGCTGCCAGTTGCTGGCGAACTGATCGAGACCGTCACCCGCCTTATTGAGCAGATCGAGCACGTCAGCGCGCACGAGTTGCAGGGCTGCCGTACTGGAATTGACTTGCATGACCGAACTTCCCACCGATGAAAAGCGGCCGTCCGGCCGCTAAAAACACTGCTGAATTGCCCTGCGCTCACTGCTCCGGAGGGGGTTTACGGGCATCTTGCCCACCCTGTGACTTATTACCGTTATGCTCCGGGGGGATAAAAATTAACCAGCCAAGGCCGGCTTGTAAACAGATCGGTAAAAGAAATTTCCGCGACGAGCGTGCGCTTATCCGGTCAAACCGGCCATCCAGGCCATCCCGACCGCGGCCAGTGGAGGTTGCAGGCCGCCGGCAAACCGCACCCCCTTGACCCAGCGCTGCCGGCGCAGCTGCAGGCGCTCGGCGTCGGTCATCGGGTCCGGCCGGAATGGCAAGAAGTCCTGCGGCAGCGGCGGCAATACGGCGGCCTGGGCGTTCATGATGCCGAACCAGTCATCACCAAAATGACCGATGGTCGCCAGCACCACGCCACAGTGCCGGCACAGAAGGTAATGCGGATGCAGCGCGCCGGTGCTGTACCAGCCCGCTTCTTCCGGCATTTCGGCGCCGAGCGTCAACGCTTCGGCCGGATTGCCGAGCCAACTGCAGGCGTGCAAGCGACAGTAACTGCAGGCGCAACCGTAAAGCGTCAGGTGGGTAACGTGGTCCGGGACTGTCAGGCTACAGCTCAAATTCCCGCAGTGGCACTGCCCTTTGATTATCGGCATTCCCTTTCTCACTCAACGGCGGCGAGCGTCATGATCGCCAGTGCGCGCTCACTTTACGAAGCCGTTCCGGTTCCGGCAACGGCTGGCGGGTCGCCCCTCCCCTCCGTAGAATATCGGCCCCGCTTCCCCGACCTGGCGCGACCATGGCCTCTGTTCCTCACGTGATTGCCCCTTCCCTGCTGTCGGCCGATTTCGCTCGGCTTGGTGATGACGCCAATGCCGTGCTCGCCGCCGGTGCCGACTGGCTGCACTTCGATGTCATGGACAATCACTATGTGCCGAACCTGACCATCGGGCCGCTGGTCTGTAGCGCGCTGCGCAAGCACGGCATCACCGCACCGATCGATGTCCATCTGATGGTCAAGCCGGTCGATCGGATCATTCCCGATTTCGCCAAAGCGGGCGCCACGTTGATCAGCTTTCATCCGGAAGCGAGCGAGCACATCGATCGCAGCATTCAGCTGATCAAGGACAACGGTTGCCAGGCGGGTTTGGTCTTCAACCCGGCAACGCCGCTGCACTATCTCGACTGGGTGCTCGACAAGCTGGATCTGGTGCTGATCATGTCGGTCAACCCGGGCTTCGGTGGCCAGTCGTTCATTCCGACCGCGCTCGACAAACTGCGCGCCGTGCGCGAGCGGATCGATCGCTGTGGCAAGCCGATCCGCTTGCAGGTCGACGGTGGCGTCAAGATCGACAATATCGGCCAAATCGCGGCCGCCGGTGCCGACACCTTTGTCGCCGGTTCGGCGGTGTTTGGCCAGCCTGATTACCGCGCCGTGATCGACGCCATGCGTCGTGAACTGGCGACCGTGAGCTGAAGCATTTTGTCAGCCCGCCGCTGGCACCCGCCGCGCGCCCTGCTGTTCGATCTCGACGGCACGCTGGTGCACAGCCTGCCGGATCTGGCCGCCGCCGTGGATGCCATGCTGGCGCAATACGGCTTGCCCGCGCTGGGTGACGCCGCCATCGCCAGGATGATCGGCAACGGCTCGCGCAAGCTGGTCGCACGCGCCTTGCAAGCCTCACGCTGGTGCAATGCGCCGGCGCACTCGGCCGAACTGCTGCAGGAAGCACACGACCGTTTTCTCCAGCACTACCAAGCCCACTTGTGCGAACGCTCGCGATTGTTTCCGGGCGTTACCGACACCCTGCCGCTGCTGCGCAGCGAAGGCATCGCGCTGGCCGTCGTCACCAACAAGCCGATGGCCTTTGTCCCGCCGCTGCTTGAAAGCCTCGGCATCCGGCACCATTTTGCCGTGCTGATCGGGGGTGACAGCCTGACCGAGAAAAAACCGTCGCCGCTGCCGCTGCAGCACGCCTGTGCTCAGCTGAATGTCGCGATTGCTGACAGCATCATGGTCGGCGACTCGCGCAATGACATTGACGCAGCGCGCGCCGCCGGCATGCGCAACATCGCAGTCAGTTTTGGCTACAACCATGGCGAGCCCATCACGGACTGCACGCCGGATGTCATCATCGATCACTTCAGCCAACTTGCCGGCTGCTGGCGCGACTAAAGCGCGCGCCGCGGCCGTTACCGAACGGATAACGGAACCTGTCATGTCAGCCGTAGTGGAAACCTCTTCATCCTGGTCACGACGCGCCGCTGCTCTGGTCGGCGCCAAATGGTTTGAGCGCTTCATCATTGGCTTGATTGTGTTCAATGGCATCGTGGTCGGCATCGAGACCTCGCCCCAGCTGAGTGCGGAGCAGCATCACCTGCTGCTGCAGATCAACCACGCCATCCTCGGCCTGTTCACGCTGGAAGTGCTGCTCAAGCTGCTGGCGGTAGCGCCGAACTTCGGCCGCTATTTCCGTGACGGCTGGAACCTGTTCGATTTTTCCATCGTCGCGCTGAGCTACATCCCGGCCACTGGCCCCTTGGCAACGCTGGCACGGCTGCTGCGCGTGCTGCGGGTGCTGCGACTCATTTCGGCGTTGCCGGAACTGCGGCTGATCGTTTCGACACTGGTGCGTTCGATCCCCGGCATGGCCAACGTGATCATGCTGATGGGAATCCTCTTCTATATCTATGCCGTCGCCGGCTTTCACCTGTTCCACACCGTCGCACCGGAATACTGGGGCAGCCTCGGCACCGCTTTGCTGACGCTGTTCCAGCTGGTGACGCTGGAAAGCTGGACCGCCGTCATGCAAGCGGCGATGGCGCATTACCCATGGGCGTGGATTTATTTCATCAGCTTCATCGTGATCGGCACCTTCGTCGTCATCAACCTGTTCATCGCGGTCGTGATCAACAACCTGTACGATGCCAAAGGCGAACCGGCCGCCGACGCCCATCTGCCGCCCAGCAAAGCCGCGCTGCTGCGCGAGCTGGAACAGACCCACGAAGCGCTGGCCCGACTGAAAGCGCAACTGGACAAACTACCGCATTGAGCGGCAGCAGGGCGGCACCGTGTTATTGCTGATCGACAACTACGACTCGTTCACCTGGAACCTGGTCCAGTATTTCGGCGAACTCGGCGCCGAGGTTCGGGTCGTCCGCAACGACGCCCTGACGCTGGCCGACATCGAACGCCTGCAACCGACACAGCTGGTGATCTCGCCCGGCCCCTGCAGTCCGAATGAAGCCGGCATATCGCTCGCCGCGATTCAGCACTTCGCCGGCCGGCTGCCAATCCTCGGCGTCTGCCTCGGCCATCAAGCCATCGCGCAAGTGTTCGGTGCGCACGTCGTGCGCGCGCCGCACGTCATGCACGGCAAAACCTCGCCGATTCACCATGCCAATGTCGGTGTCTTCCATGGTTTGCCGTCACCGTTTGCCGCCACCCGCTATCACTCGCTCTTGGTCGATCGAGACAGCCTGAATGCCGAGCTGGAAGAAACCGCATGGACCGAACGCAACGGCGCGCGCGATTATTTGATGGGCTTGCGCCACCGGACCCTGCCGATTGAAGGCGTGCAGTTTCATCCGGAGTCGATTCTGACCGAGCATGGGCATTGGTTGTTGCGGAATTTTCTTGAACGGTCGGTGCGCTAGTTCAGCCATTTTCTCGCAGCAAGCCACTTGCTCCAGCTTTCTCCCATACGAGTACGTCTCAAAAACTCTGACACCGCAAGCGCTTCTAGAATGCCGGTTCTCGCACCGGCAGGCGAGTTACTTTCTCTTGCTCGTGCAAGAGAAAGTATCCAAAGAGAACACGCCCCACGCGCCACAGTCGTTCAGCTACTTCGGATAGTCCGCCCGTCGCTTCGGCGTTATCGGCTGCGGGCACGCATTGATGCGGCGTCCTGCCTTATCAATGCTGCGCAAGCCATCCGGGCTTGCGCACCCGGCCGCTAACGCCGAATCGCCGGCTGGCGCGAATGGGGGCCCCGGGTTCTAGCGGGGTCAGCTGCTTCGGCATTTTATATTTAGCCGTCATTCCCGCGCAGGCGGGGATCCAGTTGTCGCCCCACACTTCAAAGTCACTGGATTCCCGCCTGCGCGGGAATGACGGTGTTTTTCTTTGCGCGAAGCGTGCCTTTGCCTTTCCCGCCGTCTGACGAGCCGAACAACGCAATGGAAGCTGGGTTAACAGCCCGGAGCAAAGCGACGGGGCGAGGCAGGAAGCCGAAGCCTTTTGTGACTGCACAAGGATGTGCTGTCACAAAAGCCCCAGCTGGAATGGAGTAGCGCAGGGCACCGCTAAAACGGTTTCATTGTTTTAGCGGCGAGGAATACAGGCAATGTTCTTTGGTGACTTTCTTGCGCCAAGAAAGTCACTCGCCCGCCGGGGCGAGTCCCGGCAAACCATCCGGCTACATCGCTGCCGGAATAATCGAACCAGCGGAGCGGCAATGCCCCCACCCCGCCCCTCTCGCTGGCAGGGGAGGGAGCACTACCGAGATCACTAGAAGCCATCTCAAAAAACAGGTTCGGCTAAGTTGCTGGATCCAGATCGATTTCAAGCGAACAACACCACGGAAGAATAGCTGGGGGATCGACACCGCTTTAGCTTTGTGATCAGATATGGAACATGAAGCTCACCAACGAACAATGGGCGGTCCTCGAACCGCTATTCCAGACGCCGACTCGACGTGACAGTCGCGGCCGGCCGGCCAGGCCCGCGCGGGAAGTATTGGACGGCATACTTTGGGTGCTCAAGACATGCCTGAATGCAGAGAAAGCAACATGCGTCCGAAACCGCTACGTGGGTTCGGAATTGCTGGCTGCGTGGATTGTGATAACGGCATTACTGCTCAAGAAAAGCAGATTTTCTATCGGCGACAACGAGAAAAAACTCAACATTGCTATTGCTTTTATCCATCCTCAGGCCAAAATCGGCGAGCTTGGCCTCCTTCTCCAGCTCATCCATGACGATATCGCTTATTACCTCGATATCCCGCATCAATGCTTCCTTGCTGAAATCAGCTGCTCCAAAGTCGAATTTACAGGACATTTTCCTGCACTCTACATTTGTCAGATATTTTCCAGCCAGCTCCGAACCGAGTAATATTTTGTTTATTCTGGCTTCCGTGGCGGCCGCCCATGCTTGGTCTCGAGCCTCGCTTAAAAACTGACTCGGCAGGGACACAATTTCACCCGGAATCCGATCCGACCCTTCGCGTTTACTCGTTTCGCCATTAGAAGATCTTGTTGATTCCGCGTCAGTTGGCATTGACTCCGCCGGCGCCGTATTTGCCATCTGATTTAATACGACCAGCTTCTCCGACGTTATTTCGCAAGCATTCTTGTTTTGATAAGCAAGAAACTCAGCGCGTAACTGAGTCAAGTCGTCAGATATCGAGTTGGCTTTGTGCGCGAAATATACTGCCGTCGACGCCGTGGCAAGTAGACAGAAAAACCAGATCTTTTTCATTTCTTTCTCAATTCGGTGAATGGCGGGCCACCAAAATATGCAACCCGCCACATTGGGACTTACTTCTCGAAAGTGACGACCTTACACTCGCCTGTCGACTCATTACAGACAATACATCGGGTCTTTCCAGTCGAGGTTGTCCAGCAATGGGTGTACACGGCGTTAGCTGTAGTGGCGACAAAAAGACCCAAGAAAGCAAGAGTTGAAATTCGTTTTATTATTCCTCCATATTTTTTATCGCGACTCCGCTCACAGTTGGTTGAGCCGCTGCACAAGCATACGGTAGTCATGTATCGCAGCACAATTGCCAGAGCTGCCGCAAATTGCGGCCCGTGTCACGTAGTTTCGTCCAACAAACAGAGTAGTGGAGTGCATTCACAACTACAATTTGATACACACGTTTTTCGCCTCAGTAAAAAATCTCAGCGCCTCCACCCCACCTTCCCTACCCACCCCCGACTGCTTCACGCCGCCAAACGGCGTCCGCAAATCCCTGAGCAGCCAACAGTTCACCCAGACAATCCCCGACTCCAATGAAGCCGCCACCCGATGCGCACGCTTCAAATCGCTGGTCCAGACACTGGCCGCCAGACCGTACGCGGTGCCGTTGGCATACCCCAGCACCTCGTCTTCGGAGTCAAACGGCGTAATCGTTGCGACCGGTCCGAAGATCTCTTCCTGATTGCTTCGGCAATCCGGTGACAGATTCTCGAACAGCGTCGGCGCAATGAACCAGCCGTTCTGGCAACGGCCTTCTGGCTTCACGACGTGGCCACCAGTCAGCAACCGACCACCTTCCTGCTTGGCAAGCGCGATGTAGCTAAGCACCTTGTCGAAATGCGCTTTCGAGACCACCGCA
This sequence comes from Permianibacter sp., assembly GCA_046297695.1. GTDB lineage: Bacteria > Pseudomonadota > Gammaproteobacteria > Enterobacterales > Permianibacteraceae > Permianibacter. Next base: position 20,685 of record JBKBHF010000011.1, read on the forward strand.
CCTTGCTGGTTGCCGGCATCCATCGGGTCGCCGACTTTCAGGTTGTTGATCTTGGCCACGAGCGCGTCACGGAATTTTTCGTAAATCGGCCGCTCGACATAGATGCGCGAGCCACACAGGCAGATCTGGCCCTGGTTGCTGAATGCGGCGCGCACCACCTCATTGACGGTGTGCTCGAAATCGCAGTCGGCGAATACCAGGGTCGGATTCTTGCCGCCGAGTTCGAGCGACAGCTTCTTGAATTTGGGCGCGGCGACCCGGGCGATGTGCTCACCGGTTTTGGTGCCACCGGTGAACGAGATGGCCTTGATCTGCGGATGCTCGACCATGGCATTGCCGCATTTGCTGCCGAGGCCGTGCACGATGTTCAGTACACCCGGTGGCAAGCCGACTTCGCGGCAGATATTGGCGAGCAGGAACGCGGTCATCGGGGTCACTTCGCTGGGCTTGGCAACGACGCAGTTGCCAGCGGCGAGCGCCGGGGCGATTTTCCAGCTGAACAGATACAGCGGCAGGTTCCACGGACTGATGCAGGCGACTACGCCAATCGGATCGCGCAGCGTGTAATTGATGGCGACGTTCGGCATGGCGTGGCTTTCGCTCGACCACTGGGTGATGGCGTGGGCAAAGAAGCGGAAGTTGTGCGCGGCACGCGGAATGTCGACTGTGCGCGCGAGCCAGATCGGTTTGCCGTTGTCCATGCTCTCGGCTTCGGCGAGCGCATCGTTCCAGTGCTCGAGCTTGTCGGCAATGGCGTTGAGCAGCCGGGCGCGCTCATCGAGACTGGTGCGTTTCCAGGCCGGGAATGCCGCGTGCGCGGCCTGCACGGCAAGCTCGACATCGCGCTCGTCGGAGTCGGCGATGCGGGAATAGATTTCACCGGTCGCCGGTTCGTAGTTGTCGAGCCAGCTGTTGCTTTGCGCCGGCACGAGTTCGCCGTTGAGGTAGTTCAGGATATCGGTCATTGCAGTACACCAGTGAGTGAGCGGGATGCCCCAACCTCGGCTCGCCCCCTGACGGCGGAGGCGATTTCTGTTACAGACAGCGCGCGTTTACAAACACAGCGTGCGACCGCCGTCGACCGGCACATTGATGCCGGAGACATAACTTGCTGCCGGCGAAGCCAGGAATGCGATCACGCTGGCGAGCTCTTCCGGTTCGGCAAAACGGCGCAGCGGAATGGTCTGCTTTTCTTCTTCTTCGATGTCCTGCACCGGAACACCGGCTTTCTGGGCCTTGTTGTGGAAAATCGCTTCCAGCCGCGTGGTTTTGGTCGCGCCGGGCAGCACGTTGTTGACGGTGATGCCGAACGGGCCGAGTTCGCCGGCCAGCGTTTTGGCCCAGCTCGCCACCGCACCACGGATGGTGTTGCTGACACCGAGATTCGGGATCGGCTGCTTCACCGACGTCGAGATCACATTGATGATGCGGCCATAGCCGGCGGCTTTCATGCCCGGCAGCAGCGCCTGCACCAACAATTGGTTGCAGATGAGATGCTGGTTGAATGCGAGCAGAAACTGCTCAGGGGTGGCGCCGTGCGCCGGGCCCGGCGCTGGGCCACCGGTGTTGTTGATCAGGATGTCGCAACGCTCACCGCGCGCCAGGTAATCGGCGAGGCTGCGCTGCACGGAAGCCGGTTCGGCAAAGTCGGCGACGATCGAATGGTGCTGCTGACCGGCGTCGGCAGGCAACGAGGCCAGCGCGGCGGCCAGTTTGCCGGCATCGCGTGCCAGCAGGGTCACGGCTGCGCCTTGTCCGGCCAGCATGCGCGCGCTGGCAAGGCCGATGCCTTGGCTGCTGCCGCAGACCAGGGCGCGATGGCCGTCGAGACGGGTGTTCAGGAGCGTGTGAGTGGTCATGGTTCTGGTACCTCTATCTGAGGCCGACATTTAATCACAGGGAATTCCTCACAGGCAGCCTCGACTTCGGCTACGGTATAGTAGGTTGCTGACAACGGACGCAGCGCAGTAGCTGAGCAAGGTTTCCCGAGATCCATGACCACGCACACCGAGTTGTACAAGAAGCGAATTGCCGTCACGGCCTTGCAGCCGGGCATGTTCGTGTGCGAGCTGGATCGGCCCTGGTCGGAGACGCCGTTTCTGTTTCAGGGCTTCCCGCTGCTGTCTGAGGACGATGTGCTGGCCGTGCAGCTGCATTGCGAGTACGTGTTCATCGACGAGTCACGCGCGATCAACGTCGCGAAAAGCAGTCGCTTGTCGCTGGTGCCGCTGGAAGGCGAGAGCCATGACGATGCTCGCTACAGCCCGACGCCACAAGTCAGCCTGGCAGAAGAAGCCGAGCATGCCGGCTTTGTCCATGCCCATGGCAAAGCCGTGGTCGAGAAAGTGTTCGATGACATTCTGTCCGGACACGCCATCCGGGTGCAGGATTGCCGCTTGCTGGTGCGGCAGTGCGTCAGTAGCCTGATGCGCAATGAGAACGCTCTGATCTGGTTTTCCCGGCTAAAATCGCGCGACGAGTACACCGCTTTGCATTGCCTGAGCGTATCGGTGCTGGCCGCCGGCTTTGCCCGCTACCTCGGCCACAGCCAGCAGGAAGTGGAAGAGATCGGCCTTGCCGGTCTGTTGCACGACGTTGGCAAAATCAAGCTCGATCAGCAGATCCTGAACAAGCCGGACCGGCTGACCAGCAGTGAATACGAACATGTGAAGCAGCACGCGGCGTTCGGCTATGAATTGCTGAGCGCGCAATCGGTCGGCAGCTGGCCGACCGTCGCCGCCCGCAGCCATCACGAGCGACTGGACGGCCGTGGTTACCCGCAGGGCATCGCCGCGGACGAGATTCCGTATATTGCCCGGCTGATTGCAGTGGTCGATTGCTATGACGCCATCACCTCGCACCGAGTCTACGATGCCGCCCGCTCGACCAACCGCGCGTTCCGCATTCTGATGGAAGAGCGCGGTCGCCATTTCGATGCCGAGCTGGTCGAGAAATTCATCGAGTGGATTGGTGTCTACCCGGTCGGCAGCATTGTCGAGTTGCACACCGGCGAGATCGGCGTGGTGGTGGCCGTCAACGCCAAGGCGCGCCTGAAGCCGGCGATTGTGCTGGTGCGCGATGAAATGCAGCAGCCGTGCGAGCCGCGCTACGTTGACATGAACGTGCAGCGCGACCGCAACGGCCAGTCCTACCGCATCCGCGAAAGCCATCCGAATCTGAGCTTCGGCATCGACATTCAGCAATACGAACGTCAGGGCTTGTTCACGCCTCGCTATCTGACGGCGCCACCGACGACAGCAACCGGTTGAATTCGCTGATGGCCATCGGCCGATAAAAGAAATAGCCCTGCACTTCCTCAATGCCTTCGGCTTCGACCAGCTCGAGCTGGGCGTGGGTTTCCACCCCTTCCGCGGTCACCTGCAACGACAGCGCCCGGCACAGCGACACAATCGATGACAGCAGCGCCCGGCCGCGCGGTGACAGATCCAGATCGGAAATGAAGCTGCGGTCGATCTTGACCCGATCCAGCGGCAGCTCTTTCAGGTAGCTGAGCGACGAATAGCCGGTACCAAAATCGTCCAAAGCGATGGTGAAGCCGTTGTCGCGCAGCCGCTGCAGTCGCTCGCGGGCAAACGCCACATCTTCCAGCAGGATCGACTCGGTGACTTCCAGCTCCAGTGCTTCGCGCGGCGCATCGCTCAGGCGGATGGCCTCATTGAGCACATCGAACAGACGCTCGTCGCGCAATTGCCGGCCGGACAGGTTGATCGCGAGTTTGATCGGCTGACGGGCACGCCGCCACTGCGCCAGCAAGCCGGCCGCCTCGCGGATCAGCCAATGGCCGATCGGCATGATCAACCCGAGTTCTTCCGCCAACGGAATGAACGTGGCGGGCGGCACCCGACCGAGTTCATCCGGCTCCCAGCGCAGCAGCGCTTCGGCACCGACAATGTTCCGGCTGGCCAATTCGATTTTGGGTTGCAGCGCCAGCGTGAATTCGCCGTTGTCGACGGCGCGACGCAGCAGATTGCCGAGCTTGACCCGGTGCAGCAGGTGCTCGTTCATTTCCGGCCGGAACAGCGCGTGTCGGTTGCGACCGTCACGCTTGGCGGCATAGGTCGCCGCGTCGGCCTGACGCAGCAACTGGTTGACGTCAACGCCTTGCTGCGGCGCCAGCGTGATGCCGATGCTGGTGGTGACGGTGATGTGCTGATCGGCCAGCAGGATCGGCTCGTTCATGACCTGAATGAGTTTGTCGGCAACGACCCGGTATTCCTCATCGACACAGTCGAGCAGGATGGCAAACTCATCTCCACCCCAACGTGCCACCACGTCGCGCTTGCGCAGCGTTTGCTGCAGGCGTTCAGCGACTTGCAGCAACAGTGCATCACCGGCCTGATGGCCGAGCGCATCGTTGATGTCCTTGAAATTGTCCAGATCCAGAATCAGCACCGCGATCTGTTCGTGCGCCGCCAACCGGCTCAGGCGCTCGTACAGCGTGGCCTGGAATTGCTGCCGGTTGGGCAGCTGGGTCAGTACGTCGTAGCGACTCAAGCGCTCGACGCTTTCCGCGGCACGCTGGCGTTCGCTGATGTCATGCAGCGACAGAATCAGGTGCTGGATCGCACCGGCGCTGTCGCGCATCAGGGTAGTGCTGACCTCGACCGGCGTCACCGCCCCCTGCCGGTTGCGAAAGCGCAGTTCGCCACGCCACTGCGGCTGGGTCAGCCAGATCGACCATGGCAGCGGCCGATCGTCATCGAACAGGTGTTCGTCCAGCGTCATGCCGGCGAGAGTGCCGATCTCGACCCCGAACAACGCGGCGGCCGCTTGATTGGCTTGCAGCACGCCGTGATCGACGGCCAACACCAACAGCGGATCGCGATGATTGCTGAACGCGGTTGCCAGCAGCCGCAACGCCGCTTCCGATTCGCGTTGCTCGCTGATGTCCTTGCGGGTGCCGCTGATCCGCAACGCCATGCCTCGGGCGTCGCGGGCGGTGGCGCGACCATAGGCGCGGATCCAGCGCCAGCCCTGCTCGCCGCGGGCACGATACTCGGCAGCATAGTGCGGCGCGTGACCAAACAGATGGGCATTCCAGGCCAGCACGGTGGCAGCTTGATCATCGGGATGAATGCGCTGCACCAGCTCGAACCAATGCGCGGTTTCGATGGTTTCTTCACCATCTGGCAGGCGGAAATAGTGCAGCCGCATGATGTCGGTCGCGGCTTCCCACTCCCAGACCATCTCGCCACTGCCCCACAGCGCCAGACCGAGCCGGCGCTGGGCATCGGCCATCGCCGCCAGTGTCTGGGTCAGGGTTTGATTGGCTTGCCAGAGTTCGCGGGATTTTTCCTGCAACAGCTGCTCGGCCTGCTTGCGGGCTTCGCGTTCGCGTTGCAGCCGACGCAGCAGCAACTCGCTGTCGGCGGAATCGGGCGGAAGATCGGTCATGAAGCCATCACATCAGAAACGCATCAGATCAAAACGGGCGCCGACCTTGCCGTCCTGACCGGTCAGTTCAGTGCGGTCGAGCCGTATCGGCTCCTGGTAATGCTGGATGCAGGCGCGGATCAGGCCTTCCGCCAAATCCGGCAGCGGTCGGGCGGAATGGTACTCTAGTACGAGCCGGTCCGTCGCGTGCTCCAGCACGGTAAAAGTTGGCAACTCCGCCTCCGGGTACAACGAACGCACCTCCCGGTGAATGTGGCTGTCAACACTGGCAAGCAAAGCAAAGCAACCCGACTTGTCGGCAAACAAGGTCGGGTGTAAATACAGGAACCGGCCGAACAGATGGCCACCGAGCATTTGCAGCAACACCGGCACGGTCAGGCCGGTACGACCGGCCAGCGCCGTCAGCAGCGCCACCAGCTCGGGCTGCGGGTAATAGCCGACGGCAGTATAGGCGCCGCCACTCGGCGGCCGGACCTCGCTGAGCGCGGCATCCACCACGGCCGGTGACCAGCGCTGCTCCGCCATTTCCAGTAATTCGGTAAACACCATTCCGAGCATCAGCGATCCCCGTCCGTGCTGCGTCGGCCTCATTGCCATTCACTGTAGTTGCTCGGCCGCTTGCCTGCCAGAACGGCCATCGGGCCGTGCTGCGCCGCAACGTGCACCAAGGTGCGAGATGTTCTAGGCTGGCCAGAGGTCACAGCTCCGGAGTGTGCGGTGACCGCGACCGCCGTGCTTCGGCCGGGTGCGCCCGTCACCTGTTCCTGCCGAAGCTGATCGCCTGCCAGCCCTGATCCCCGTTCTGTTGCGACGCCATGCGCACCAGCGCGGAGTTTTTGTTTGCGCGAGGAGGCCCGTCATGAACCCTGTTGTGTCAAAAACCAGAACCAATGCCATGCGCCGGAGGGGCGCCTGGCACACCGCCCTCTTGTCGTTTGTCGTGTCCTGCTTTGCTGCCTTGCCTGCTGCCGCCGAAATCGGCGACTACAGCGCCTGGCAAACCTTTCTGAACCTGTTTTCCGCCCCCAAACCCGACAACAAAGTGACCGATGCCCAGCGCAGCGGACCGTATCCGCTGCTCGCCAATCCATCCGGCTTCACCAGTTTTTCACCGACCAATTATTACGCCTGGCAAACGGTCAAACTGGCGCCGCAAACCGGCGCGGTCTGCGGCAACGGTTCGACCTACAAGTTCTTCGTCAACCGGGTGCCGAACACCAGCAACACCATCATCTATCTCGAAGGCGGTGGCGCCTGCTGGGACTACGAAAGCTGCACCGGTGCCAGTGGCATCCGCGGCGCCCGCAATCCGAATGGCATTCCCGATGACTACATGAGCCTGATGAATCCGGGCGCCAGTCTGGTGTCGCCGTTTGTCGTGCGGCTGCACCCGTGGACGCGCACGAAAACGCAGAACTGGAACATGATCTATGTGCCGTACTGCACCGGCGACATTTATTCCGGTGATCGGGTGGCGGTGTACAACGACCCCAATGGCCAGAACGCGCCGCTGGTCTGGCACCACAACGGCCTGCGCAACATGCGCGCGGTATTGTCCTGGCTCAAAGACAATCTGCAGCGGCCGGCACAATTGCTGACCACCGGCTGCAGCGCCGGCGGCGCCGGTTCGCTGACCAACTACGCACACATCCGGCGCGACATGGCGCCGAGCAAAGGCTTCCTGATCGACGATTCCGGTCCGGTTTACAGTGCCCCGGTCAACGGTGATGACACACAGTATCCGAGCCTTCGGCTGCAGAATCACATCCGCAACGCGTGGGGCCTGAACAGTGGTCCGCTGCCGTACATGCAGAGCGAACTCGGCAGTTACGGCCTCAACCTGAATGATCTCGGCACCCTTTACCCGGCACTGTCGCAGCGCTGGGGCAATGACCGCATGGGCCACACCCATTTCTGGCAGGATCTGAATTATTCCTCGTACTCCTATGAGCGTTTCTACGAGGACATCTACAACGATCCGAACCAGGCCAGCCGGGAAGCGAAAATCCACGCCCGTTGGGCCACCGACACCAACCGGCTCAAGAACACGCTGAACGGCATCAGCAATTTCGGCGGCTACTTCCCGCAGTACCGCGCGGTCAATGAAAGCCATTGCACCACGATCATCGAGTTCGCCAACGGCGACATTCAGGAACAGGGCCTCGAACTCGATCACTTCATCAACAACGTGCTCAATGGCAGCGGCGCCGTCATGGATGCCTCGGAATCGAGCCCGCATGCCGACTACGCCAAGCCGTTCAACCTGCTGTACTGGACGCTGGATCAGTTGCTCTGACGATGGCGGTAAACCAACAGAAAGGGCGCCGATGGCGCCCTTTCTGTTGGTTTCGTTCTGCCCGGGTGACACCGCATTTCTCTACGGTTTGCCCGCCTCAGCGCCCATGGTGGCAATGCGGGCCTGTTCGAGCCGCTGGCGCAGGTACTCGTCGCGCGACAGGCCGTCGGGGATCACCGTCATTGCCATCACTTCCTTGACGATGTCGGCTTCCTGCCGTTTGTAATCGATGAAATTCGGGTCCGGATTGGCGAGCCAGGCCTGCTCGCGCAAATCGGACTGCGCCTTGTAATGGTCAATGAGGCTTTTGGCTTTGGTCTTGTAGTCGTCATCACCACGGGCTGTGTAGCGCAGCATGGCGAGCTTCAGCAACAAGGCTTCCATCGGCACCAGCTTGCCTTCCTGCTCATACTTGTTGGTGCCATCGAGCAGTTGCCGCAGCTGCGCCTGCTTTTCCTGCTCCGTCAGTTTTTCCGCGTTGTCGAAAAAGCCGCGGCTGTGCTGCTGGAAATCCGTGAAAGCATGATAGGCCTGCACGACCGGGTGGTCACGCAAATCGGCCGGTACCGCATCCGAACCGGCTGATGGCGCTGCGATCGGTGCTGGCGTCATCGCCCGTTCCGATTGCGGACTTTCTTTCGACGGCCACAACGCGAAACCGATACCCACCGCCAGCGCCGTGAGGACGCCGAGCAGCAGTCGCCGCGAATGCTTGTTGTTGTCCATGGCAATCCCTCCTGCGATCCCAAAAAAACAATGCCCGGCACGCCGGGCATTGTCAACGCATGCAAGAGCGGAAAACGGTCAGGTTTTCAGGGCACGGAAGCAACGTTCTGCGGCCGCCACCGTCGCCGCGATATCGGCGTCGCTGTGCGCAGCCGAGACAAAACCGGCTTCGAATGCCGACGGTGCCAGATAGATTCCTTCATTCAGCATCAGATGGAAGAAACGCTTGAACGCCGGGATGTCGCAGGCGGTGGCATCGCTGTAACGCCAGACTTTTTTGTCGGTGAAGAAAAAGCCGAACATGCCGCCAACGGTGTGCGTGGTCAGCGCGATGCCAGCGGCTTTCGCAGCTTGCTCGAAGCCGGCCATCAGCTTCTCGGTTTGCGCGCTCAGCTTGGCGTGAAAATCCGGCTTGGCAACATGCTCGAGCGTCACCAGACCCGCGGCCATCGCGACCGGGTTACCGGACAGCGTACCGGCCTGATAGACCGGACCGAGCGGCGACAGTTTTTCCATGATCGCGCGCTTGCCGCCAAAGGCACCGACCGGCATGCCGCCGCCGATCACTTTGCCAAGCGTGGTCAGATCCGGCGTGATGCCGTACTTGGCCTGCACGCCGCCAAGCGCGACCCGGAAACCGGTCATCACTTCGTCGAAAATCAGCACGCTGCCGTAGTCATCGCAGAGCTTGCGCAGTCCTTCAAGGAAGCCCGGCACCGGCGGCAGCAGGTTCATGTTGCCGGCGACCGGCTCGACGATCACACAGGCGATGTCATTGCCATGCTGTTTGAACAATGCCTCAACGTTCTCCAGATTATTGAATTCACCGACCAGCGTGTGCTTGGTGAAATCGGCCGGCACGCCCGGTGAAGACGGTTCACCAAAGGTCAGCAAGCCGGAACCGGCCTTGACCAGCAGCGAATCGGAATGGCCGTGATAACAGCCTTCGAATTTCAGCAGCTTGTTGCGATTGGTGTAACCGCGCGCCAGCCGGATTGCACTCATGGTCGCTTCGGTGCCGGAGCTGACCATGCGCACCAGCTCGATGCTCGGCATCAGCGCCTTGACCCGCTCGGCCAGGATGATTTCAGCTTCGGTCGGCGCGCCGAACGACAGGCCGTTCTGCGCGACATCGCAAACGGCTTTGATCACATCCGGATGGGCATGACCGAGAATCGCCGGGCCCCAGGAACCGACGTAATCGATATAGCGCTTGCCGTCTTCATCCCAGAGATACGCGCCCGCGCCTTTCTTGAAAAAGACCGGCGTACCGCCGACTTGGCGGAACGCGCGCACCGGCGAATTGACACCGCCGGGAATCGACGCCTGGGCGCGGGTGAACAACTGTTCAGAACGGGACATGATGGACCTCAAATGCAGACGTCATTCCCGCGTCGGCGGGAATCCAGGGAGTGGCTCAACGGCTTCTTGATATTGCTCAGGAAAATGGCTTTTGAAAAACGCTTCCAGTTTCGGCTTCTGCTCCTCGGCGAGCACATACACTTCCAACTCACGCTCGTAGCGGTTGTGCCTGACAATAAACCGATCCGGCAGTTTGACCAGATGACGATCAGATCCAGCGCGGAACTGAATACTGCCAATTTCCGCAACGGGCATGCCATTGCTACTGCCGGTGTGGGGCTCATAAGCCTGCAGTACGCCATTGCGGATGCAGACATGCAGCGCAGAGCGTAACCGCAACATGCGAATGGCGGAAATAAAGGCAGCGACAACTAAAGCCCCACCTTGCCACCCGACACCGTTACTAATTAAGCCGATAGCAATGCCTGTCAGAGCAATAGTTATCAGGCCATTCACTTGCAGTTTACGGCGCCGAATGGCTGGCGGCAATGAAACGGCATCCGCTACTTCGTTCATACACCTGCCCGTGGAATCGACAACAAATCAGCAAAATGCTGCTGCATAAAAGCATCCAGCGCGGCAACATCGGCAGTATGTTCAAGGCGCGGAGCGGTCGGCAGTAGCACCTCATCACCGTCATGGGTATGCGCGACATAGCGGACAATTTGGCCATCAACTACGGTGCGTTCCAGCCGTTTGATTTGCGAACGCAGCCTATTTTGGTAATGCCAAGGGAACAGCGTCTGTGTCCACCAAACGCGATCCGCTTCTAGCTTTAGTGCCGGTCGCTTGCTCACCATAAACGCAGAAACAAGCCACATGATGGTGACTGGCACAGCCCCCCACAGCAAAGGCATGGATGCCATGCCGTTAGTCATTGCAAGCACAAGTGAAAGTGCCGCTACGGCGAGCACTACACCATGAAGCCAAGCGGCCATTCGGAGCTCACTTCTGGACCAAAACAACTGATTAGGTGACTTCATCATGAATGCTCGTTGGCGCTTTCTGCGACCCGCAAATGATCCTGAAATGCCTGAACCTTGCCCGGAAAGCGTTGTTCCAGTATTGCCGCCACGCTGTCCAGATCCTGTGCATCCTGAAAGTGGGTCCTCGCCACGCCGACTGCGCCGCGATACTCGATTTGGACCAATCCTCTCGCTCGCAATATGGCGCTCGGCTGGCTAAACCGATGGATCTGTACCGCGTAAATATTGTCGACCGGTATCCGGTGCGGCCAAGCGTTTACCCAGACCACGACGCGCGCATCATCCAGCGACAATCGCTGTGGATAGCGCCAACGGAACACCAGCAGGAATACGAGGAATCCCAGCCAAGTCAGCAGAATAAACAGACTGCTGATTGATGCCTGCTCCAAGGCGCGCCAAGCCAGGAAGATCAAATAGACAAAGGCCAGCACCAACCCGAGCTTTGGCGCCGGCGTTTTCGATTTCCAAATCGTGTTCATCGCATTCAACCCTTGCGGACGTTCTTCCAGCTGATTGGCCGGCTGTACTTGTCGATTTCTTTCGACACACCAAGGATGCTGGCGAACAGCGCCATCCGGACCAGCACGCCGTTGTCGGTCTGGCGGAAAATGGCGAGATTCGGGTTGTCGTTCAGATCGTTGTCGAGTTCGTTGGCGTCGGCGCGCGAATCGCGCGGCAGCGGGTGCATGATCACCGTGCTGGGCTGACAGAACTGCGAATAGGCGTATTGGTTGATACGGAAGCGGCCGCGGTACTGGTTGGCTTCGTCTTTGCTGCCGAAGCGCTCTTCCTGAATCCGGGTCTGGTAAATGATGTCGACGTTGGCGATGCCGACGGCCAAGTCTTCGGTTTCCACCACGGTGTGCCCGGCAGCGAGCAGGCGGTCAGTGATTTCCTCCGGCATCGCCAACGCTTTTGGCGACACGAACACGAAGCTGATGTTGCGGTACAACGCCAACAGCTGTGACAGCGAGTGCACGGTGCGGCCGTGTTTCAAATCACCGACCATGGCGATGCGCAGGTTGTCGATGCCGCGCTGCTGGCCGGCCATTTCATTCTGCATGGTGTAGAGGTCAAGCAGCGCCTGCGACGGGTGCTCGTTGGCGCCGTCGCCGCCGTTGATCACCGGCACTCTTGATGCGCTGGCGAATTCGGCGACCGAGCCCGGCTGCGGGTGACGCATGACGATCAGATCGGAATAACCGGACAACACGCGGGCGGTGTCGTACAGCGATTCGCCTTTGGCGAGCGATGAGCTTTCGATGCCAACGGTCTCGCGCACTTCGCCACCGAGCAGGTTGAACGCGCAGCCGAACGAGACGCGGGTGCGGGTCGACGGCTCGAAAAACAGCGAGCCGAGAATGGCGCCGTTCAGCACTGTGGTCATTTTCTCGCGGCGGGCGTACGGCCGCATGCTGTCGGCGACCTGAAACAGCGATTCGATATTGGCGCGGTCGAATTGTTGGACCGAAAGGATATGACTGCCGAGCAGGTTCATCGTGGGCATTCCAGTGTCGGGTTGTCGAACGTGCCGTCGGCACGCAAACAGGAGAGGCAGCGGGGCCGGCTCGGCGTCAGGCAAACAGCGCGGCGTAACGCCGGGCGGCGGCTTCGACATCGTCGGCACCGAACACGCCGTGAATGGCGGCGAGCAGGTCGGCGCCGGCAGCCCGCAAGTGGCCGCCATTGTCCGGGGTCACGCCGCCAATCGCAAGCAAGGGCAGGGCAAAGCGGGCGCGGGCCTCGCTCAGCGTGGCGAGCGTGCAAGGCGGCGCCGAAGGCTTGGTCTGGGACGGGTAGAACCGGCCGAACGCCAGATAATCAGCGCCCGCGGCAGCGGCGCGCGCCGCCAGTTCCAGTGAGCCGTGGCAGGTCACGCCGAGCAGCTTGCCGGGCAGCGCGGCGCGGGCAGCGGCCAGATCGCCGTCGCTCTGGCCGAGATGGACGCCATCGGCATCGACCGCCCGCGCCAGCGCGACATCGTCGTTGATCAGCAATTTGGCGCCGTGCTCGCGGCACAGCGCCAGCAGGGCGCGGGCCCGCTGCTCGCGCGCGGCGGCGCTGGCGAGTTTGTCCCGATACTGCAGGAACCGGGCGCCGCCACGCAGCGCGGCGGCCACCGCCGGTAGCAGTCGTTCCGCCGGCAGCAGAACCGGGTCGGTGATGGCGTAGAGACCTTGCAGGGAAACAGGCATGGACAGGCAACGACGGCAGTACGAGAAAGGTGCCGCCAGTATATCGGACTGCCGCCCCCTGCCCGCCTCTGCCGTGCCGCCAGCGAGGTGCATCGGCCGCCGTGGCCAGCGGCACCCAAGCCAACAAACCTGACGGGGTAGCCGCTTCGATCACATCCGCTACCCTTCGACAGGTTCAGGGCGAACGGCAGGGTTTGGCTTGCCGCATAGACGCCCCCGCTCGTACTGATGGCGAACGAGTGAAAACAGCGAGGCACGAATCCGCTACGGAAAAGCCGGCCGAAATTCTGACCATTCGGACCACATAAAAGACCACATAAAAAAAACGGGCTCGCCTAGGCGAGCCCGTCAAACCTCCACACTGCAGAGGAGTGTTATCGATCACTCAGGGGAAAGTGATCTTCCAGCTATTGATGTAACCGGTATCAATCGATGCCCGATCACGGACGCGCAGATTCCAGGTACCCGCACGCGCCTTACTGCCAACATTCACCGAGTAGGTCTGGTTGATGTTGTCCGCGCTGCCGCCTGAGCGGTTGTGCAGGTTGTAGACCGTGCCATCCGGATGCACCAGATCAACGATCAAGTCACCGATATAGGGGTGGACGATGTTGACGTTGACCGACACCGTACCCGACGTGCCCGAGCCCGTGACATTGATCGGGCTGCTGATACCGGTCGCGTTGTTGTCCGGAATTGCGTAGTCATTGGTGTTTTCGAAACTGCCACCACCACCACCGCCACCGACGTCGTAATTGCCGACCAGGCTGACGCCCGAGAACGACGAATACGCACGCAGCATGACGTAGTAGGTGCCGGCTTGCGGCGCCGCGAACGAGCAGGTTTCGTTGTTGCCGTTCAGGTACGGACGGCAATCGTAGGTGCTCGTGGTCGGCGCGCTACCAAAGCGAACATACAGATCGGCGTCACCAGTGCCGCCGCTGATGTTGAAGCTCAGGTTGCTGGCACCGCTCGGGACCGACATGGTCCAGGTGCGGGTCGCACCGGAGCTGAGGCCGAGGCCGGTCACCGGCACACCGTCACTCAGCGTGTCACCACCCGGCGGCGGCGGCGGTGGCGGCGGCGGCGGATTGCCACCGTTCAGAAACACCGTGCTCAGCAATTTGTTCGGGCCAGACGGAATGCCGCTGATCTTGTTGTTGCTGGCGTTGTTGACCAGCGCGGTGGTCACCGCCGACGGCGTTGCCGTCGGGTTGGCGTACAGGTACAACGCGGCAGCGCCAGCCACGTGCGGCGATGCCATCGAGGTACCGGACAGCGTTGCAGTGGCGGTGTTGCTGCTGATGCCGGCCGAAACAATGCTTGAGCCCGGCGCAAAAATGTCCACGCAGGAACCGTAGTTCGAGAAGCTCGACATGGCATCCGAGCTGGTGGTCGAGCCGACCGTGATCGCGCTGGCGGCCCGTGCCGGCGAATAGTTGCAGGCGTTGCTGCTGTCGTTACCGGCCGCAACGACCACGGTGACGCCGGCGTTGGTCATGTTGGCGACTGCGGTATCCACCGCTGACGAGGCGCCACCGCCCAAGCTCATGTTGGCAACCGCCGGCTTGACATGGTTGGCCGTGACCCAATCCATGCCAGCGATGACGCCGGAGTTGGTGCCGCTGCCTTGGCAGTTCAGCACGCGTACCGCGTGCAGCGTGACGTTCTTGGCTACGCCATACGTGGTGCCGCCGACGGTGCCGGCGACGTGGGTGCCGTGACCCTGACAGTCGTTGGTGCCTTGGCCGTCACCGATCGCGTCATAGCCGTTGCCGAGCCGGCCCGAAAACTCGTTGTGGCTGGAGCGGATGCCGGTGTCAATGATGTAGGCGTGGACGCCATTGCTGGCACCGTAGGTGTAGCTGTTGTTCAGCGGCAGATCGGTCTGATCGATCCGGTCAATGCCCCAGGTCGCCGGGCTCTGGGTCGCGACAATGCGGACTTCCGCATCGGCTTCGACAAAGGCCACCGACGGATCACTGGCCAGCTTCATCGCGTTGGCATGATCCATGACCACCACCGCGCCTTTCAGGGCACGTTCAAACGAACGCTCCACCGAGGCGCCGTAACGACGGTTCATGTCGGCAGCGACCGATGCGGCGCTGCGCTGCACGCCTTGGGCGGTCATCATCGCATTGTCTTTGAACACGACGATGTAGCGGTTCGGGATCACATTCGGGGCATTGAGCCCGCGAATTTCACCCGCTTGTACTGCGCAGGCGAACATCACGGCGCCTGCCACAAGCGTAGGCTTGAGCACATTCTTCATTGTTGGTTTCTCTCCTGGCGTTGCTGTAGCGTGGCATGCGAGATGCCCGCGTCCCTCCGGCTCTGATAACGGCTGGCCGAATTTCTGTTGAGGCGGTTTTTGGGCTCTGGCGCTAATGAGTGTGCAGAAGCCGCGCAGCGGAATTCCGGACACTCAGACAGGCGATGCGGGTACAGGCAGATGAAGCTGGTACGACGACAGCCGACAGCATAAGTCCCCCCGACCCAAGCCACGACCATTCGTATCCGGCAGAACGCGCGGTGCAACACGATGGTGATTGATTTTTGTGCGGCTAAGCTAGACCTGACGTTTGCGGAAAGCAACCGGGTCGGTCAGGAAATTTTGTAGCGTTTTGTAGCGTTGTGATGGAGCTGAATCCGACAGGGGGAAACAACGCGCAAAACCGGTGAACTGGGCTGACCAGTTCACCGGTTTTGGCGCAGTGGCGGGGTCAGCTTTCTTCGCTTTCGCTACCGGCAGTTTCCGTTTCCGGTTCGCGCCCCTGCGCCCAGAACAAGCGGTTCGGCAGTAGCTGACCACCGCCGAGCGCGTGGCCTTCTTTCAGCGCATTGAAGGTGTATTCCTGCGCTTCGTTGATCGCTTCGAACAAGTTCAAGCCTTGCGCCATCAAGCCGGCACAGGCCGAGGCGAGCGTGCAGCCGCTGCCGTGGTACATCGCCGGCAGCCGTTCCCAATGGAAGGTTTCGGTTTCGAACTCGGCGCTGTACAGCGTGTTGTGCACGACCACGGTCGGCTCGTCGGCGCCGGTGATCAGCACGTTCTCGCAGCCGAGATCGAGCAGCTCTTCGGCGCATTGGTCGAGTGAGTCGGCGTCCGGAAACAGTTGCCGCGCTTCGCGCGCATTCGGTGTCGCCAAGGTGGCCAGCGGCAGCAGCTCGCGCTTCAGCGTCTTGATGAAAATCTCGTCGGCGGTGACGGTGCCGCCGCCCGCCGCCAGGATCGGGTCGACCACCACCGGAATGTTCGGGTGGTTCTTGATGATCTCGGCAATGGTGCTGACCACGGCCGGATTGGCCAGCAGACCGATCTTGATCACGGCCACGTTCAGGTCGCGCAGAATCGCCAGCGCCTGGGCCTTGATCAGATCCGGCTCGACCGGCTCGAACTCGTGGATATTGCTGGTGTCCTGCACCGTCAGCACGGTGATCACCGGCGCGCAATGGCAACCGAGGCTGACCAGGGTTTCGATATCGGCCGAAATGCCTGCGCCGCCGGACGGATCGTTGCCGGAGAAACAAAGGACGACAGGGGGAAGGGGGCCGGGCATGACTTACGTTCCTGAAATTGCGGACCGCGATGATACCAGAGCGGCCCCTCGGCCGACGCGGGCGGCAACGGCCAGGCGCCCGTACGCTGGGTAAAAGCTGACCGCTCGGGACAGTCGGTGTGCGCCGTTACCGCTCACCCAAAAACCGAGCAGGTCACCGATCCGGCCACTACAATGCCGGCCAAGCCCTTGAGTCCTTGGAGAAATCGCTGTGCCGTACCGCAAGTTCATGTGCCTGGTCTGTGGCTGGATTTATGACGAAGAAGCCGGTTGCCCGGACGACGGCATCGCCCCGGGCACGCGCTGGGACGACATCCCGATGAACTGGGTCTGCCCGGATTGTGGTGCCCGGAAAGAAGATTTCGAGATGGTCGAGATCGACTGATGACACTCAGTCAGCCAGAACAACTCCTGCACCACTGGCCGGCCACGCTGCGATCAGCCTTGGCTCGGATGAACTCATCATCAAGCGCTGGCCCGTGACGCGGATCGTGTTCGGATTAAACGCTGGGGAGCGCGCGACAGCCACACCGACGGCTAGCGCATCCGCCGTCATCAGTCAGGCGACATGCTTAATGAGTACCGACATGTTGCCGATGATGTTCGGCACACCCCGGTATCGCCAGCAACTCTTCGCTGCCATCGGACAAGGTGATCATTTCGTGGCAGGCTTCGACCGGCAGCGGCGATTGACTGGCTGGTGCCGACGCCGCTGGCGAGGTGTACCAACCGGCAAGAACAATACTCGCCGACAGCACACCGGCGAGCAGCAAAACGTGAGCACCGGCTAGGCGAAGCCGGTTCGTGAGCAGACGAGACATGTGAAATCCTTGACAGCTTTCGCCAGCGCTCCCGGCCGGCGAACAAGGGCTTTCGTGAAAGGTGTCCGCCAGACATCCTGAAGGCGGGAAAAAGGGCGCACATTCTGGCACAGCAGCGCGGCAAACAAAATGGTGGCGGGTCATTGCATTTGCCAGTTCAGACCGCATGATCGGCAGCTGTTGCCGCCGGAGCCGGTCATGCCCCCCGCTGAATTCGCCAAGAACGACATCCCGAAAGCCGGGCTCGGCCAACTGGCCAAGCTGGCCGACTTGCTCAAGCCTTACCGCAAGCAGATTGCCATTGCGCTGACCGCGCTGGTGATCGCCGCCAGCAGTTTTCTGGTGCTCGGTCAGGGCCTGAAAGCGGTGATCGATCAGGGCCTCATCACCGGCAAACCGGCCGCGCTCAATCAGGCGATGGGCTTTTTCCTGCTGGTGGTGCTGGTCTTGGCGCTGGCGACCTATGTCCGGTTCTATTTTGTCTCCTGGCTGGGCGAGCGGGTCGTCGCCGATCTGCGCAAGCAGGTGTTCGAGCATCTGCTGACGCTGTCGCCGAGCTTCTATGAAAACACCCGCACCGGCGAAGCGCTGTCGCGGCTGACCAACGACACCACGATGCTGGAAACGGTGATCGGCTCCAGCCTGTCGATGGCGCTGCGCAATGCGCTGATGCTGATTGGCGGTCTGGTGATGCTGTTTGTCACCAGTGTGAAGCTGACACTTTTCGTACTGCTGGCGGTGCCCTTGGTTGTGGTGCCGATTCTGATTTTCGGCCGCAAAGTGCGCAATCTCGCCCGCGATGCCCAGGCCCGTCTGGGCGATGCCAGCGCCTTTCTCGATGAAGCGATACACGAAGTGCGCACGGTGCAGGCGTCGGTGGCCGAGCCGGTGATGCGCACGCGCTTTGGCGGTCATCTCGATGCCGTGTTCAGCACCGCGAAAGCACGCATTCGCGCCCGCGCCGCGCTGGTCGCGATCGTCATTGTGCTGGCGTTCGGCGCGATTGGCTTCATTCTGTGGACCGGCGGTCACGATGTGATCAGCGGCCGCATCAGCCCCGGCCAGTTGTCAGCGTTCGTGTTTTACGCCGTGATTGTCGCCAGCGCCGTCGGCACCATCAGCGAGGTGTTTGGCGATCTGCAGCGCGCCGCCGGCGCGACCGAGCGTTTGATGGAATTGCTGAACACACCGACGGCGATTCCCGTGCCGGCCAATCCGGAGCCGCTGCCGACTCCGGTGCGCGGCGAGCTGCAGTTCGACGCGGTGCGCTTTCATTACGCCAGCCGGCCAGACACGCCGGCACTCGATGATTTTTCCTTGACAGTACAACCCGGCGAGCGCATCGCGCTGGTTGGCCCGAGCGGCGCCGGCAAAACCACGGCGTTCCAGTTGCTGCTGCGCTTCTATGATCCGGAAACCGGTGCGGTGCGGCTTGATGGTCACGATCTGCGCTTGCTCGACCCGCAAGCCTTGCGCAAGCAGATTGCACTGGTGCCGCAGGAGCCGGTGATTTTTGCCGACACGGTGCGCGAGAACGTGCGCTTTGCCAGACCCGGCGCCAGCGACGCCGAGGTACGTGCGGCGTTGGAAGCCGCTTACGCACTCGATTTTGTCGAACAGATGCCGGGCGGACTCGATGCCCAGCTAGGTGAACGTGGCGTGCGGTTGTCCGGTGGCCAGCGCCAGCGGCTGGCGATTGCCCGCGCCTTGCTGGCCGATCGGCCGGTGCTGCTGCTCGACGAAGCAACCAGTGCGCTCGATGCCGAAAGCGAGCGGAAAGTACAGCTGGCACTCGACCGCCTGATGCAGAACCGGACCACCCTGATCATCGCGCACCGGCTGGCGACCGTGCGCCACGCCGACCGTATTGCAGTCATGGAACAGGGACGCGTGGTCGCGCTTGGCAAGCACGATGAACTGGTCCGTGACAACCCGCTGTACGCCAATCTGGCCCGGCTGCAATTCCTGCATGAGCCGGCACCGGCGGGCTGAGTACGCATTGCCGGCCGAGGCGAGCCCGGCCGCTGCGCGTTGGCTTGACCAGTGCCGCCAACGACGCCGGCTGGCTTGACCGGCCGGCGGCCGGCTCGGTATAAAGCAGACACCTCCTTCGAGGCTTTTTGCCATGAGTCGCGACGCGCACCACCGCAAATCGTCCGGCGCCATTTTCGCCAGCCGCGCCGGCTGCAAGTGCTTCCCCGCCTGAGCTTCCATCGCCGCCCGGCGCTCTGCTGCGCGCGGCTGCTATCGTTTTGTCTGCAACGCCGTTTTCGCCATCTTGTTTTGTAAACCGCCGGCTTTACCGGCATTGTGTCACCAACAGGTTTCACCACTTTCTTTTGCCAAGAGGTTCCGCGATGAGCCAATCCAGCATTCATTCCGACAAGGCCCCCGAGCCGGTCGGCGCCTACCCGCATGCCCGTCGGGTCGGCAACCTGCTGTTTCTGTCCGGCATCGGCCCGCGCAAGAAAGGCACGAAAGAGATTCCCGGTGTCGTGCTCGGCGCCGATGGCAGCATTCAGTTCAGCGACATCGAAGCGCAATGCCGCTCGGTGTTCGAGAACGTGCGCACCGTGCTGGAAGCGTCCGGTTCGAAATGGGAAAACCTCGTCGACGTCACCGTGTATCTGACCAACATGAAGCGCGACTTCGCCATCTACAACAAGCTCTGGGCCGAATATTTCCACACCAATCCACCGTGCCGGACCACGGTCGAGATCCTGAGCTTGCCCACGCCCATTGCCATTGAACTGAAATGCATTGCGACAGTCGATTGAATTGTACTGCTCGCCAGCATCGACCGAACAGGATGTCACCATGAACAAACACTTTGGCAACGACCATCGCCTGCTGCTGGCAGCCAGCGTGCTGTTCAGCGCCAGCGCCTGTACCACCATCACGGTATCGGAAAAAGAATTGCTGATGCCGGACAAGGCCGTCACCTCACGCAACATCGACAGCATTGCCGCCGGTTACCAACTGCGGGAATTGACACTCAGCGGCAAAGACGGCACCCGCCTGTACGGTCAGCTGCTGCAACACCCGCAAGCGAAGCAGACGGTGCTTTTTTTTGGTGGCAACAACTTCCGTATCCAGCAACATGGCCGCACCGTGCTAGAGGGCTACAGCAAGCTCGGCGTCAATCTGGTGCTGGTCGATCATCGCGGCTATGGCAACAGCGAAGGCGAACCGAGCATCGAGACCTTGTTCAGCGATGGCTTGGCCACGTTTGATCGGATCAGGCAAGAGCTGCCGGCTCAGCCACTGATCGTACACGGTTTCTCGCTCGGCAGCTTCATTGCCGGCCATGTCGGCAAACACCGACCGGTCGATGCCCTGATTCTGGAGGGCAGCGCCACCAATGCCGAAGACTGGGCCGCGGCGATCACGCCGTGGTTCGCCAAGCCGTTCATCACGGTCAAGATTGAATCGAAGCTGCAGGCCATCAACAACAAAGACAACCTGACCGACTTCCGGGCCCCCCTGCTGATCGTGGTCGGTGAAAACGACAACCAGACTCCGCCGTCGTTGTCAGAAAAGCTCTACGCCGAAGCAACCCAAGCTCGCTACCGCGAGCTGCAAATCGTGCCCGACCTGAACCACAATCTCGCCGTCAAAACGACCAGTTTCGCCGAAGCCTTTACGACGCTGCAGAAGCAGCTCAGCCCAGGAACCGCACCATGACCATCGTGCCGCCGTTCAATTTCCAGCAATGGATCGCCGAGCACCGGCATCTGTTGCAACCGCCGGTCTGCAACAAGCAGGTGTTTGAAAATGACGAGTTCATCGTGATGGTGGTCGGCGGCCCGAACGGCCGTAAGGACTACCATTACGACGAAGGCCCGGAGTTCTTCTACCAGCTCGAAGGCGAAATGCTGCTGCGCACGATGCAGGACGGCAAACGGGTCGATTATCCGATCAAGGCGGGCGAGATTTTTCTGCTACCGGCCAAAGTGCCGCATTCGCCAGTGCGCTATGCCAATTCGATTGGCCTGGTGGTCGAACGCAAGCGCTTGGTCCATGAAAAAGACGGCCTGATGTGGTTCTGCGATCACTGCGATGCCAAGCTGTACGAGGAATACTTCACGCTGCACAGCGTTGAAAAAGATTTCCTGCCGGTGTTCGAGCGCTACCTGGCCAGTGAAGAAAAGCGTACCTGCAAACAATGCGGCACGGTGGCGCCGGCGGTGAACAAGTTGGCAGTGAAGTCGCTGACTGTGGCTTGAACGGAAGATTCACCCTCACCCCAGCCCTCTCCCCTCAAGGGAGAGGGAGAACACCTATCGAACGAAGCGTTCCTTCTCCCTTGAGGGGAGCAGGACAGGATGAGGCTGAGGCTGCCGAGTCCTCGCCCAATTAACGAGAATCCCATGCTAACCATCGACATCCACACCCATATCCTGCCGCGCGATTGGCCGAATCTGAAAGAGCGCTACGGTTATGGTGGCTTTATCCAGTTGGAACATTGCGGCCCCGGCTGCGCCAACATGGTTCAGGACGGCAAGTTCTTCCGCAAAATCGGCAGCAACTGCTGGGACGGCGGCGTGCGCTTGCAGGAATGCGATCAACACGGCGTGCATATCCAGGTGCTGTCGACGGTGCCGGTGATGTTCAGTTACTGGGCCAAACCGGAACACACGCTCGATCTGTCGCGGCTGTTGAACGACCACATCGCCGGCGTCGTTGCCGACCACCCGCGCCGCTTTGTCGGTCTTGGCACGGTACCGATGCAGGACAGCAAGCTGGCGATTCAGGAGCTGGAACGCTGCATCAAGGAACTGAACTTTCCAGGCATCCAGATTGGTTCCAATATCAACGGCAAGAACCTGAACGATCCAGCGCTGTTCGATATCTTTGCCGCCGCGCAAGATCTGAATGCCTGCGTGTTTGTCCATCCATGGGACATGTTTGGCAAAGATCGTCTTGGCCAATACTGGGCGCAGTGGCTGGTCGGCATGCCGGCCGAAACCTGCCTCGCCATCACCTCGATGATTTTCGGTGGCGTGCTGGAGCGGCTACCGAAACTGCGCATCGCTTTCGCCCACGGCGGCGGTAGTTTTCCGCACACCATTGGCCGGATCGAACACGGCTTTGAAGCCCGACCGGATCTGTGCGCGACTGATAACCACATCAACCCACGCGAATACCTGAAGCGCATCTATCTCGATACCCTGGTGCACGACCCGCTGGCGCTGAAGTACATCGTCGATCTGGTTGGCGCCGACCGACTTGCGCTCGGCACCGATTATCCGTTTCCGCTCGGTGAATTGCAGCCGGGCAAGCTAATCCGCGAAACCTTCAGCGATGACAGCATCCGCGCCCGCCTGCTGCACGGTACCGCACTGGAGTGGCTCAATCTGCCGAAAGCGCATTTTCTGGGTTGATGCTCATGAAACTGACCATACAACTTGCCGGCCAAACGTTCCGCGTTCGTCACAGCGAAGCAATTTCGCTGGCCATCCCGTTGCAGTTCAACGGCCCGCAACCGAATCATTTCGGCGCCGCCATCGCCAACAGCAAGCCGATGCAGGCCGGCAGCTGGATTGGCGACACCCGCAAAGGCGGCAGCTGCAATGTGCCGGAGCTGACGCTGAATCCGCATTGCAATGGCACCCATACCGAGTCGGTCAGCCATATTGTCAATGAATTGCATTCGGTTCATCAAAGCCTGCACGAACTGCTGGTACCGGCAACGCTGATTTCGATCCATCCGGTCGCCGCCAGTCAGTGCAGCGATCACTACACACCCATGTTGGCGGCCAATGATCAGGTGATTACCGCTGCGACCTTGCAACGTGCGCTCGATGACATCGGCAATGACTGGCTGGGCGCGCTGGTGGTGCGGACGCTGCCGAATGGCCGCGACAAGCAGGTCGCCCGTTATGGCGACAGCCACCAGCCACCGTTTTTCACCCGCGAAGCGATGCAGTATCTGCGTCTGCGCGGCGTGCAGCATTTGCTGGTCGATTTTCCGTCGCTGGACAAGATGCACGACAACGGCCATCTGACCGCTCACCATTTGTTCTGGGACGTCACCGAAGACACCCATGGTCCGGCACCGACGACAGCCCTGCAGCGCACCGTCACCGAAATGATTTTTGTCCCGGATGCCGTTCGCGATGGCGTCTACCTGCTCAATTTGCAAGTGCCGGCATTCGAACTCGATGTCGCACCCAGCCGGCCTTTCCTGATCCCTGTGGAGCTCGATCATGCTTGAGAACAATCTCGCGTTTGCCCAGAAACTTGACGGCGCCGATCCGTTGCATCCGATGCGGCACCAGTTTCATATCCCGCGTCATCAAGGTCACGATGAGATCTATCTCTGCGGCAACTCGCTCGGCCTGCAACCGAAACGCACTGCCGATTATGTCGATGAGTTGCTGAAAGATTGGCAGCAGCTTGGCGTCAAAGGCCATTTCGCCGCCAAGCATTCCTGGCTGCCGTACCATGAATTCCTGACCGAAGCCTCGGCCAAGCTGGTCGGCGCCCTGCCGCAGGAAGTGGTTTGCATGAATTCGCTGACCGCCAACCTGCACTTCCTGATGGTCAGCTTTTACCGGCCAAGCAAAGAACGGTTCAAGATCCTGATCGAAGATCACGCCTTCCCGTCTGATCACTATGCGGTCGAATCGCAGCTGCGCTTCCATGGCCTCGACCCGAAAGAGGCCTTGGTATTGGCCAAGCCGCGCGCTGGCGAAGACTGCCTGCGTCAGGAAGATCTGGTGGAGCTCATCAAACGCGAAGGCAAGCAGCTGGCGCTGATCCTGTTGCCCGGCGTGCAGTACTACACCGGCGAAGTGCTGGACATGGCGGCGATTGCCGAAGCCGGCCACAGCGTCGGTGCCACCGTCGGTTTTGATCTGGCGCATGCGGTCGGCAATATCGTGCTGAACCTGCACGACTGGGATGTCGATTTCGCGGCCTGGTGTTCGTACAAGTATTTGAACAGCGGCCCCGGTTCGGTCGCTGGCGCGTTCGTCCACGAACGCCACCTCGGCAAGGATCTGCCGCGCTTCCACGGCTGGTGGGGCCAGAACAAATCGATTCGCTTCCAGATGGGGCCGGAGTTCGATGCCATCCCGACCGCCGAAGCCTGGCAGCTGTCGAACCCGCCGATTCTGTCGCTCGCCGCAGTGCGTGCCTCGCTCGATACCTTCATGGAGGCCGGCGGCATCCATCCGCTGCGCAAGAAATCACTGGAACTGACCGGCTACCTGCGCTGGTTGCTGGAACAGGAACTCGGTGACGCCATCCACGTGCTGACACCGTTCGAACCACGCCGGCATGGCGCGCAGTTGTCCTTGACCGTCAAGCTGCATGGCCAGACCGCCAAGCAGGTACAACAGCAGCTGGAAGATCAGGGCGTGACCTGTGATTTCCGCGAACCAAACGTGATGCGGGCCGCACCGGCGCCGCTGTACAACAGCTTTGAAGATGTCTGGCGCTTCGTGCAGATTCTGAAAAAGACCGTACAAGCCTAAATCAACCAAGGCCCTGTTCATGAAACCACAACACATCACCCTGATAGGCGCCGGCCTGGTCGGTTCACTGCTGGCGATTTATCTGGCCCGGCGCGGTTATACGATCACGATTTACGAGAAGCGTCCGGACATGCGCAAGGCCGCGATCAGCGCCGGCCGCTCGATCAACCTGGCGCTCGCCAACCGCGGCATCCGCCCCTTGGAAGAACTCGGCCTGATGCA
This sequence comes from Permianibacter sp., assembly GCA_046297695.1. Lineage (GTDB taxonomy): Bacteria > Pseudomonadota > Gammaproteobacteria > Enterobacterales > Permianibacteraceae > Permianibacter. The sequence goes on from JBKBHF010000011.1 coordinate 45,749, forward strand.
ACAGGTGCGCGACATCATCATTCCGATGAAAGGGCGCATGCTGCACGACGAACAAAGCCGGATCCAGTTCTTGCCATACGGCCAGCGGCCACATGAGGTGATTTATTCGGTGTCGCGTGGCGAGCTGAACAAGCTGCTGATGACAGCGGCCGAAGCAACCGGCAAGGTCCGTATCGTGTTCGACACCGGCATCGAGCAGATCGATTTCGCCGCCCAGCGCATCGGGCTGAAACTCGAACAAACCGGCAGCATTCATGAAGAAGCATTCGAACTGCTGATCGGCGCCGATGGCGGCGGCTCTGTGGTACGCAAAGCCATCGACAGACTGCATGGTGTTGCCAGCGTCGAAGAAAAGCTGTTCCATTCCTACAAGGAACTTACCATTCCAGCCGGTCCGGCCGGCCGCTTCCAGATTGAAAAAGAAGCGCTGCATATCTGGCCGCGCGGCGATTTCATGATGATTGGTCTGCCGAACAACGACGGCAGTTTCACCATGACCTTGTTCGCACCGGATCAGGGCGAGGTCAGCTTCGCCGCGCTGCATGACAAGGCCAGTTTCACCGCGTTCTTCGCGCGGAATTTCGCCGACGCGCTGAAACTGATGCCTGACGCCGCCGAGACCTATTTCAGGAACCCGACGGGCTTTCTCGGCACCGTGCACTGCCCGCACTGGACCGTGCCGGGCAAGGCGCTGCTGATCGGTGATGCTGCTCACGCCATTGTGCCGTTCCACGGTCAAGGCATGAACTGCGGCTTTGAGGATTGCTTTGATCTAAACCGCCTGCTCGACGCGCATCACGACGACTGGACCGAGGTTTTCGCGGCCTACGAAGCAGCCCGCAAACCGAATGGTGAAGCGATTGCGCTGATGGCCCAGGAAAACTATGTCGAGATGCGGGCGACCGTCCGCGACCCGAAGTTCCAGCTGAAGAAAACGGTTGGTTTTGAGCTGGAGAATCGCTGGCCGGACAAATTCAGCCCGCGCTATTCGATGGTGATGTTCCAGCACATTCCGTACGCCGAAGCGCTGCGCCGCGGCCGGATCAACGATGAGATTCTCGCGATGCTGTGTGATCACATCGAACACGCAGAACAGGTGGATTATCGCCTGGCAGAAAAGCTGGTCGCAGAAAAGCTCGGCTGACGCACCGGCGCCGGCTCAGTCGTCAGCATCGGCCGGCTGGGCCCCAGGCCCGAGCACTTCAACGGCCGTGACCAGCTGGTGCCGGATCGCATGGGCGAGATTGTGCTCCAGCTGCGGGGCAATTTCCCGGTAGTCGCCATTGACTTGTAGCACGCCATAGGCGCGATTGCGACCACGTCCCTTGCCGAGATAGAGCGCCAGATCGGCCAGTTGCACGGCGCGTTCCCAGCCGAATTCCGATTCCGGCAACCCGGAAAAAGGCAGTGGCACAAAACCGGCGGAAGCCGTCACCGGAATGCTCTTGTCTTCAAACTGCACCGGCGTTTCGCCCAACGTGTTCAGCACCCGCGCAACCACATCGCGTAGCGCGTCACCGGTGGTTGACCGCAGGTAGAGCAGAAACTCCTCGCCGCCCCAGCGCAGCACCATGTCACTGTCGCGCATGCCCGTGTTGAGCCGGTTCGCCACCTCGATCAGTACGGCATCACCGGCAGCATGACCGAAACTGTCATTGATGCGTTTGAAATGATCGATGTCGAGCAAGACAAAGGCATCAATGCCGGCATCGGGTTCCGTGCGCCGCTCTCGCTCGGTCCAGCGCCGCTCCATCGCCAGCTGGAATGAGCGACGGTTGAACAACCCGGTCAGCGGATCGCGAATCGATTGGTCGGCGAGTTTTTCATTGACCGCCTGCAGCCGACGGTTGGCGTCGCGCACGCGCCAGTACGACAGCATCGCGACAATGGCTGCCAGGATCACGGTCAGCGCAATCAGCCCGATCACCCAAAGATAAAGCCGCCGGTTGTCAATTTCGGCGGCTTGCAGCTGATTCTCGCGCGCCAGCAGTTCGATCTGTTTCTGGCGGGCGCTGGCGTCGAAACGCTCCTGCAATTCGGTGACGGCACGCTGTCGCGCCTCCGAATAGAGCTGCTCGCGGATCTGCAGCTGTCGCTTCAGCGCCGTCACCGCCAACGGCAACAGACCGGCCTGTTCGCTGATGCGGGCGATCTCCGCCTGCACCAATTCTTCGGTTGCGATATCGGCGAGCGCCTGCAGCTGCTCCTGCGCCAATTGCAACTCCTGCAAACCTTGCCGGATCAGACCTTGCCCCGCCAACGCCAGTCCGATGTTGGCGTGGGCAATGGCCTCGTTGGTTCGGTCTTTTCTTTTCTGCGCGATAAGCAGGGCGGCACGGGCGTAATCGGCCGCCTCCGTCCACGCTTGCCGCTGCAGGGCATCGTCCGACAGATTGACCAGCGCTATCGACTCGGATCGCTCATCGCCGAGTTCGCGCGCCAATTGCAGCGCCTGCTGATAGGACGCGGCCGCCTCATCGTGCCGACCGAGGCTGGACAGGGCATAACCGGTATTGGCCGCAATGGTCGCCAGCATGCTGCGACTGTTGCGTTTGATGGCCAGTGGCTTGGCCCGTTGCAGATAAGCCAGCGCCTGTTCGGGATGGCGCAGATTCAGGTACAGGACACCGAGATTGTTCAGGGTCTGCAGTTCCCGCTGCTCACGCTTGTCGCCGGACTGCTCGGCCAGTGGCAGCGCTTTCAGGTGCTGCTGCAGCGCGTTTTCGAAATCGCTGGTGTCGCTGTACAGAATGGCCGCCATGTTGTGGGTGGCATAGCGCACGCCCAGATCCTGCACCTGCTCGACCAGCACCAGCGCTTGCCGGAGCAAGGCCAGTGCTTCGGCCGGCTTGGCAGCGTTTTTGAAAGACTGCGCCCGCTGCAGCAACGCTTCGACTTTGATTTCATTGCTGGCGCTGCGCGCGGCCAGCGCTTCGAGCGCGGCGACCGCCGCTTCGGTGCGTTCGTTGTCACCGATGTCGCGGAACACGCTCGCCTGCAGCGCGAGCCATTCGTGCTGCTGATTGTCAGTCAACTCCGCCGGCACCTCAGTCGCCAACCGGCTCAGTTCAGTGGCCGCGGCCTGACTGTCGGTCATGTCGCGGACGCGCTCCAGTGCCGCCAGCCACGCGGCCGGGTCGCTCGCAGCGAGCACTTGCACCGGCCACGACAGCCACAGCACATACAGCCAGCAACAGTACCGACGCACGGTCATCTGATTCGATCTGCACAGCAAATGAGGGTTGAGCCAAGCATAGCAGCGCTTGGCAACACGGCAGGGCAAGCGCCGGTTCGCTCCTGCGGGCATGCGTGAAAATCCGGTTACGATTTGGCACTGCCGGGCGCAGCGGCGATGACTAGACTGGGCGACCGCTCCCTGCCCGAGTCCCTTGCCCATGCTTCGCGCCGCCACCGTCCTTGCTTTTGTCGCTGTCTTTTCCGCCTTGCCTGCTGGCGCCGACACGACGCCGGATCTCGCTGACAGCCAGCGCTGGCTCAACACCCTCGCCGCTGATGCCGCAGCCGGTCGTCGCACCGGCACGGCGGCCCAGCAGCGCATCGGCGTATGGCTGGCTGACGAGTTCAAGGCGCTCGGCCTGCAACCGCTCGGCGACAGCTATTCCCAGCTGTTTACCGTGACCAACGAGGATGGCAGTCAAACGATCGGCCGCAACGTGCTGGCGGTGCTGCCAGGCACCCAGCCGACCGCGCAGGCCGAGTACCTGTTGCTGTCGGCGCACTACGATCACATCGGTCAACAGCCCGGTGCCGGCTCGGATCATATTTTCAATGGCGCCGATGACAATGCGTCCGGCGTCACCGCGATGCTGAACATCGCCAAGCGCCTGCAGCAGGCCGCCGCCAACGGTCAGCGCCCGGCCCGGCATATCGTGTTCGCCGCCTGGGACGCCGAAGAGATGGGGCTGAAAGGCTCGGCACATTTTGTTGCCCAGCCGCTGCTGCCACTCGACCGCCTCGTCGCCAACCTGAATTTTGAAATGGTCGGCGTCACCGAAGGCAAGAACCGGCGCAACCTCTGGATGACCGGCTGGCAGCATTCGGAGCTGTTCGAGCAAATCAAGCCGATGCTGGCGGCGCAAGGCTGGACCCTCGAAGCCGATCCGTATCCGCAGTGGGATTTGTTCCTGCGCTCGGACAATGCGCCGTTCGCGTCTATGAAAAATATCGGCAGCGAAGCACAACCGCACTGGCTCGGTGTTCCAGCGCATTCGCTGTCGGTCTGGCGCGGCCAGCGTCACTATCACGCAGTGACGGATGAAGTGACGCTGATCGATCTGGAAAACCTGACGGCGCTGTCGTCGGCGCTGACGGTCGTGGTGCAGGAGCTGGCGAAACCGGAACGGCAAATCGCCTGGAAACCGGCAACGACGCCGCGCTTCAGTCGCTTGCCGGCAGCGGGCGCCGACACCGCAGCAGAAACCATGACCGGTTCACCATGAGCAGGAATGCGCAAACAAAAA
>JBKBHF010000011.1:50239-87356 GCA_046297695.1 Permianibacter sp.
GGTTTGGATGGTGGCCCCCCACCCACCCACAACCCCTGCCCGTTCCACCATCCGCAGGACTGCCCAAACAAACACGCCGGCAATGCCGGCGTTTTTGTTCAGGCCAGTGCCGCATCGGCGCCGTATTCTTCCCAGCCGCCGTTGCGTCGGACATAGATGCGTTCACTCAAGCGGGCGTCGCCGCTGCCGGCCAGCGCCGTGATCGCCGCTTTCAGCATGGTCAGGCCGGCTTTCGCGCGCGAACCGGTGAACACCAGACAGGCTTGTGCCGGCACCGCGACCAGCAGCTCCCCTTCGACTTCCTTGGCCATGCCATCCCAGAACTGATCGAGCAGCAACAAACAGGCCTCATCGCGGCCATTGGCTTTCAGCAGGTAGGTCGGGCCGCGGCCCATGCGCTCCACCTTTGACAACCGTTCGCGCAGATTGTTGAGCGCGGTAAGCAGCAGTTCGTAACGCTGCAAACCGAGCGATTGAATGTTGTCTTCCGTGATGAAAGTACGACCAGTTTCTGCTTCGACGACAAAGACGATGGTCAGGCCGGGGGCAAAGGTATCGCAAAGGGCATTGTCGGGCACGAAGCTCGGCACCCGTTCAAGCGAGAAAATAATAGGGAACAATTTGGAGGTATCGAGTTTGCGCATCATCTACCACACGGAACGCACGCCGTTGCCGGCGGCATCCAGATTGACGGTTTCGGCGACCGTGAGCCAGAACCCGTAGCCAAGGCGGTTATGATAACGCACGCGGCCGCTCGGTGGCGGCCGCGGCTGTGATGCGCTGCACGAATGGCCGGCAACGCTGCCTCGGGTAAAACCCGGCTCACGTTTCGGACGGCAGTACCCGGACCGCGCCGCGATCGGCGCTGCTGGCAAACAGCGCATAGGCGCGCAGGGCCTGCGACACCGCGCGCTGGCGGTTTTGCGGCGTGAATGCCTGCGCGCCACGGGCCTGCGCCGCGGCGCGGCGCACCGCCAGCTCGGCATCGCTGACCTGCAACTCGATGCGCCGGGCCGGGATATCGATTTCAATGCGGTCGCCTTCGCGCACCAGCGCGATCGCACCGGCGCTGGCCGCTTCCGGCGAGACATGGCCAATCGACAAGCCGGAGGTACCGCCGGAAAAGCGGCCATCGGTGATCAGCGCACAGGCTTTGCCGAGTCCTTTTGCTTTCAGGTAGCTGGTCGGATAGAGCATTTCCTGCATGCCGGGCCCGCCGCGTGGACCTTCGTAGCGAATGACCACGGCATCGCCGGCAACGATTTTGTCGGCAAGTATGGCTTCGACCGCCTCGTCCTGCGATTCAAATACCCGGGCGCGTCCAATGAACTTCAAGCAACTGTCATCGACACCAGCGGTTTTGACGATGCAACCATCCGGCGCCAGATTGCCGGTCAATACGGCCAAGCCGCCGTCTTGCGAATACGCGTGTTGTTTGCTGCGGATGCAGCCGTTCTGCCGATCGGCATCTAGGCTCGGCCAACGCGCGCTCTGACTGAAGGCATTGCTGCTGCGCAGACCGCCCGGCGCCGCGCGATAAAACGTGCGCGTGCTGTCGCTGACTTTCTGGGTGATGTCGTGCTCGGCGATGGCATCGGCCAGCGTTGTGCTGTGCACGGTGCCGGTGTCCGCGTGCAGCAACTCGGCGCGATTCAGCTCCGCCAGAATGCCGTAGACGCCGCCGGCGCGATGGACATCTTCGATGTGGTATTTCTGCGTCGATGGTGCGACCTTGCACAGATGCGGCACCTTTTTTGACAGCCGATCGATATCGCGCATCGTGAACGGCACGCCGGCCTCGTGCGCAGCGGCGAGCAAGTGCAGCACGGTATTGGTCGAACCGCCCATCGCGATGTCGAGCGTCATCGCGTTTTCAAACGCGGCAAAATTGGCGATGGCACGCGGCAATAACTGCTCTTCATTGCCGTCGTAATAGCGTTTGGTGATCTCGACGATGGTTTTGCCGGCCTGCACGAACAATTCACGCCGATCGGTGTGGCTCGCCAGCAGCGTGCCATTGCCCGGCAAGGCCAGACCGAGGGCTTCCAGCAGACAGTTCATCGAGTTGGCGGTGAACATGCCAGAGCAACTGCCGCAGGTCGGGCAGGCATTGTGCTCGGTCTCGGCGACTTGCTCATCCGAAACGTTCGGATCGGCCGCCATCACCATGGCATCGACCAGATCGAGCTTGATGGTTTCGCCGCCGCGCACCACTTTGCCCGCTTCCATCGGGCCGCCGGAAACAAACACCGCCGGAATATTCAGGCGCAGCGCCGCCAGCAACATACCAGGCGTGATCTTGTCGCAATTGGAGATGCAGATCATCGCGTCGACGCAATGGCCATTGGCGACGTACTCAACTGAATCGGCGATCAGCTCGCGCGACGGCAGGCTGTACAGCATGCCGCCATGGCCCATCGCAATGCCATCATCGATGGCGATGGTATTGAACTCGCGCGGCACACCGCCGGCACCACGCACGGCTTCTGAAACCAACTCGCCGATTTGCTTCAGGTGCACGTGGCCGGGCACAAACTGCGAATACGAGTTGACCACCGCGATCAGCGGCTTGTGAAAATCATTGTCACCGAGACCGGTTGCACGCCAGAGCGCGCGGGCGCCAGCCATGTTGCGGCCAGTAAAGGTGGTTTTGGAGCGATAAGTCGGCATGAGCAGATCGTTGCAAAAGGGATTTTTGTCGGAGCGGACTTGCCCGCTCCTACATGAACACACTCAGGCGTAAGCCGCGTGCACAAACGCCGAAGTCGGATTCTCGACCGGGTCCAGCCAACCCCAGACATCCGGCGTCTGGCCATTGAACAAGCCGAAGAATTTCTTCTGAATGGCCTCGGTCACCGGGCCACGCTTGCCGCTGCCGACCTTCAGGCCATCAACGTTGCGTACTGGCACAATTTCCGATGCCGTACCACACAGGAACATTTCATCGGCGACATACAGCGATTCGCGGGCAATGTTTTCCTCGCGCACTTGATAACCCAACTCTTTCGCCAGCGTGATCACGGTATCGCGGGTGATGCCGGGCAGAATCGACGCGGTCAGCGGCGGCGTGAACAAGGTCTTGTTCTTGACCAGGAACACGTTCTGGCCGGCGCCCTCCGACACCATGTTGTTGTGGTCGAGCGCCAAACCTTCGTGATAACCGTGACGACGCGCTTCGCGGGCGATCAATGCGCCGGACAAATAATTGCCGCCAGCCTTGGCACCAGTCGGCATGGTGTTCGGTGCCAGTCGGTGCCAGCTCGACACACCGACATCGACGCCGGTTTCCTGGGTGCCGGCACCGAGGTAGGCGCCCCATTCGAACGCCGCGACAACCAGATCAATCGGCGTTTCCGCATCCGGAACAATGCCGATACCGCCGTAACCGACATAGGCCAGCGGTCGCAGATAGGCAGATTTCAGGCCGTTGGTGCGGACAATCTCTTTGCAGGCGGTTTCGACATCGTGGCGGGTGTACGGAATCTCCATCCGATAGATCTTGGCCGAATCAAACAGCCGCTGGATGTGATCACCGAGCCGAAAAATCGCCGTGCCGGACGGTGTGTCGTAAGCACGGATGCCTTCAAACACCGACGAGCCGTAGTGCAACGCATGGGTCATCACATGCACGGTGGCATCGGCCCACGGTTTGATTTGACCGTTATGCCAGATTTTCGCAGGGGCGTTCAGAGCGGCCATGATGGTTTCCTTTGTTTGCGTCGTAATCGGTTTGGGTAGGTATATCAGTCAAATGCCGTGCTGCAAAGGCTGGGCTTTGCAGCCGCAACACAAATAATTCCAGGCTGTCGCGCAGCGCCTCAGCGCTGGCGGCAATGATGTTGTCGGAGCAGCCAACGGTGCACCAACGCTGCTCGCCATAAGCTGCCTCGATCCAGACCCGTGTGGTGGCGCCAGTCGCCGCCTCCGGATCCAGAATGCGGACCTTGTAATCGGTGAGCCGCACGCCTTCCAGTTCTGGATAGAATGGTTTCAGCGCCTTTCTGAGCGCGGCATCGATCGCGGCGACCGGACCGCTCGCTTCCGCCGCAGTCAACGCCTGCTGACCAGCCACCGCGACCTTGGCGGTGGCGAGACTCGGCTCGCTCACGTCGTTGCGCTGGGCGGTATGAACATGCAGATCGCGCACGGCAAACGGCGGCTGATAACCCGGCAGATGCCGGCGCACGATCAGCTCGAAACTGCCATCGGCCGTTTCCAATTGCAGGCCACGTGCTTCGGCCTGCTTGATCTGCTCGGCAATGGCTTGCTCTTCGCCTTGCAAATCCAAACCGAGCTCACGCGCGCGCATCCTGACATTGCCGCGTCCAGCCAGTTCCGACACCACCACCTGCCGACCGTTGCCAACCCGGAGCGGATCGATGTGCTCATAACTCGCCTGCAATTTCTCGATCGCAGCGACATGCAAACCGCCTTTGTGAGCGAACGCGTTGACGCCGACAAACGGCGCGAACGCATCCGGCGCCAGATTGGCGATGTCGGCGACAGCACGCGACAGCGCAGTCAGGGAGGCGAGTTGTTCCGCCGCCGCGCAGCGATGGCCAGTTTTCAGCGCCAGATTGGCCAGTACCGAGACCAGATTGGCATTGCCGCAGCGCTCACCGATGCCATTGATCGTGCCCTGCACCTGCCGGGCACCGGCGCGCACCGCGGCGAGTGAATTGGCCACCGCCAGCTCACTGTCATTGTGGCAATGCACACCGATCGGCGTGATCACAGCCTGGCGGACTGCCGCTACCGTTGCCGAGACCTGCTCCGGCAAGCTGCCGCCGTTGGTATCGCACAGCACCAGCCAATCGGCGCCGGCTTCGGTGGCGGCCTGCAGGCAGGCCAGCGCGTATGCGCTGTCTTCGGCATAACCGTCGAAGAAATGCTCGGCATCGAGCACCACCTCGCGGCCTTCGGATTTCATCAGCTTGACGCTGTCGTAAATGACCTTGAGGTTGTCCTCACGTGTTGTCCGCAGGATGTATTCGACATGCAGCGGCGAACTCTTGCCCACCAGCGTGACCACCGGCGTTTCTGCTGCCAACAGCGCCGCCAGTTGTGGATCGGTATCGGCGCGGCGATCGACCCGGCGGGTACTGCCAAATGCCGCCATACGGCTGCGACCGAGATTCAAGCCGCGCACTTGCCGGAAATACTCGGCGTCTTTCGGATTCGAACCCGGCCAGCCGCCTTCGATATAGTCAATACCGAAATCGGCCAGCAGTTGCGTCACCCGCAGCTTGTCGTTCAGCGAAAAGCTGATGCCCTGCCGCTGGGCGCCGTCGCGCAGCGTGGTGTCGTAGAGAAAAACCGATTCGGTCATCGTTGCCACTCAAACCGCGCTACGCAGCAGCGGCTGGGCCGCCATCGCCTGCACGGCAACGACATCGACCAGCTTGGCCAGCTGTTTCTGCAGGTTGTCGCGATCACGCTCGCTGGTCAGTCGCAGCGTCACTTCGTACAGCGACGGATCGCGACCGTTCTGCACCAGCAGCGAATCAATGGCAAAGCCGCGATGACGGGTCACCCGCAGCAAACGCTCCAGCGCGCCTTCATTGTTGCGGACGGTCAGAAACATCACGTTGTCCATGCGTTTTCTCCTTCCATCATGTCATCGTTGGCTTTGCCCGGCGCGACCAGCGGCCAGACGTTTTCTTTCGGATCAATCACCACATGCAGCAGCAGTGGCCCTTCTGTTTCCAGCAACAGGCGAATCGCTTCTTCCTGCTGCGCGCGCGAATCGATGCGCACTGCCGGAATGCCAAAGGCTTTCGCCAGCGCGACGAAATCCGGGTTGTCGGACAGATCAATTTCGCTGTAGCGGCCGGCGAAGAACAGTTGCTGCCATTGCCGGACCATGCCGAGCGCCTGGTTGTCGAACAGCACGATCTTGACCGGCAGCTTGTAGCGGTTGATGGTCGCCAGTTCCTGCAGGTTCATCTGGAATGAACCATCGCCGCTGACGCAGATCACCCGCGCGTCCGGGCAACCCAGCTGGGCACCGATCGCCGCCGGCAAACCGTAACCCATCGTGCCCAACCCTCCGCTGGACAGATGCTGGCGCGGCGCCCGGAAGCCGTAATGCTGGGCAACCCACATCTGGTGCTGGCCGACATCACAACTGACGTAGGTGTTTTCATCCGCCTGTCGCGACAGTGCCGCCAGCAGACCCGGCGCATATATGCCGGTGCCCGGCGCGTCGTAGCGAAAAGCAAACGCCACCTTGTCCGCCAGACACTGCGCCCGCCACGGCTCGCAATGCGACGGCACGGCCAGTGCTGGCAACAGCCGCTTCAGATCGCCGCGCAGGCTGATCTGGGCATGACGCAGCTTGTCGAATTCGGCTTCATCGATGTCCAGATGAATGACCCGTGCGTTCGGCGCAAACGCCGCCAATTTGCCGGTGGCGCGATCATCAAAGCGGGCACCGACCACGATCAGCAAATCGCTGCGCTGGACCGCGAAGTTGGCCGCCTTTGTACCGTGCATGCCGAGCATGCCGAGATTCAGCGGATGCGCGAACGACACCGCACCGAGTCCTTTCAGCGTGCTGACCAAGGGAATCTGCGTGGCATCAACAAATTCGCGCAGCGCCGCGCTGGCATTGCCGAGCACCACGCCACCGCCGACATACAGCAGCGGCTTCTGCGCCGACGAAATCAGCGCCCGTGCTTGATGGATACCGGCGCGATCCAATTCGGCAATTTTTTCCGCTTTCGGCATCGCCAGTTCCGCCGTGCAGATCGCGTTCTGGACATCTTTCGGAATGTCGATCAGCACCGGCCCCGGCCGACCGCTCATCGCGATCTGGCAGGCCTCATGGACGATGGCCGGCAGCTCGTTGACGTCGCGCACCAGATACGAGTGCTTGACGATCGGCAAGGTCATGCCGAACACATCGACTTCCTGGAACGCATCGGTGCCGATCAACGGATTCGCCACCTGGCCGGTGATCGCCAGCATCGGCACCGAATCCATATACGCATTGGCGATGCCGGTGATCAGATTGGTGGCGCCCGGACCACTGGTCGCCATACACACACCCAAACGACCACTGGCCCGGGCATAACCGTCGGCGGCCAGTGCTGCGCCTTGCTCGTGCCGACACAGAATGTGCTGTAATTTGCTGTCCAGCAGCGCGTCGTACACCGGCATGATGGCGCCGCCCGGATAGCCGAAGATGATCTCGACACCTTCGGCTTCCAGGGCTTTGCACAATGCTTGCGCGCCGTTCACGTTTTGGTTTCCTTTTTGCGTTAGCCGATGTGAGTGAGCGATTCAGTATTTCTCGGTTTCACGAAACGCCACCGCTTTCGGGTTCAAGGCGCCACCGCCTGTTGTTGTGAATGATGTGTTGGCAGCCTCGGCTTGCTGGTTGCCCGGCAACCAACGCATATGGGCACGCAGCTCGGCACCGACTTTCTCGATCGGATGGGCCAGATCGGCCTCCATCAGCGCGCGATAACGCTTGCCGCCGGACTCGTGCTCGGCAATCCATTCGCGGGCAAATTCGCCGCTGCGGATCTCGTCGAGAATTTTCGCCATCCGCTCACGGGTGCCGGCATCGACCACGCGCGGACCGCGGCTCAGATCGCCGTATTTGGCGGTGTCGGAGACGAAGTCGTGCATGCGGGCGAAGCCGCCTTCGTACAGCAGATCGACGATCAGCTTCAGCTCGTGCAGGCATTCGTAGTAGGCGACTTCCGGTTGGTAGCCGGCTTTGACCAGGGTGTCGAAACCGGCCGCAACCAGTTCGGTAGCGCCACCACACAGCACGGCCTGTTCGCCGAACAGATCGGTTTCGGTTTCTTCGGCAAAGCTGGTTTGCAGCACGCCGGCGCGGGTGCAACCGATGCCATGGGCGTAGGCCAGTGCGCGGTCAAACGCGGTGCCGGTTGCGTCCTGATGGACGGCGACCAGACCCGGCACGCCAGCGCCTTTCTGGTATTCGGTGCGCACCAGCCGGCCCGGGCTTTTCGGCGCCACCATGGTCACGTCGATATTGCTCGGCGGCTTGATCAGGCCGTAATGGATATTGAAGCCGTGGCTGAACATCAGCATCGCGCCCGGCTTGATGTGCGGGGCGATGTCCTGCTCCCAGATCGCTTTCTGGACCAGATCCGGGGTCAGGATCATGACCACATCAGCATCCTGGGTCGCGTCGGCGAACGGCTTGGTCTTGAAGCCGTCGGCCTGGGCGGCGATCCAGGTCTTGCCCTGCGGCCGCAGGCCGATGGTGACGTCAAAGCCGGAATCGCGCAGGTTCTGGGCCTGGGCCTTGCCCTGGCTGCCATAGCCGATGATGGTGATGCGCTTGCCATGCAGCGCGGCCGGATGGGCGTCGGCTTCGAAGTACATCTTGGTCATGTTGTTAGCTCCTCGGTTTGTCGGTTTTGCTCGTATTGCTGGGTTCAAACTGCCAATTCGTCAGGCTTCATCCGCCGGTTTCAAAACCCCAGAAACGACAAACCCCCCGGACCTTTCGGTGCGGGGGGTTGTCGTCTGGAGGTTTTTACTGCTTACCACTTACCTCGCGCGCAGACCGTCCCGCACCGTAATCCAAGGATTACAGTAATGAGTACGAGTACGAGAATGCTGGTGTTGCGCAGGGACATCGGGCTTTCCACAAGGCACGTAAAGTGGGGTTGCAGCGAAACTAACACGCGTTTCCCGGAACCAGCAAGGCGAGCATTGATAACGTTTGGTTATGAAACAGTCAGCTTGACTGCCAAATTCTGAAACGCGGGTCCCGCTCGCTGGACGCTCGCGCCGCACGAACTATGCTTCGGGAAACCCCCGAGCCCACTGGATGGAATCCTATGTCTGAAGCCGTACCTGCCACCATGGAGTACCGTGGCCGGAAGACTCGCCGGGCCGACGGCCATGCCCGTCGCCAGGCGATTCTGGAAGCCGCGCTCCGCATCATCGTCCGCGACGGCCTGAGGGCCGTTCGCCACCGGGCCGTCGCGCAGGAAGCGCAAGTTCCCTTGGCCGCCACCACCTACTATTTCCGCGATTTGAACGAGCTGATCTCGGATGCGTTCACACTGTTTGCCGAGCGCACGCTGGCCGGCGCCAAGACGCTGGAGAAAGACACCTTTGCCGCGCTCGACAGCAGCAAGAGCGCGCTGTCGACGCCGCAAGGCCGGGAGAAAATGGCGCACTCGCTGACCGATTTCGTCATGCATTTCCTGCGCAGTCAGCTGGCCGATCGCGATGGCCGGCAAGTCGAGCAGGCGTTCCGTCAGGAAGCGCTGCGCAATGACAAACTGGCCTCCGATGTGCAGGTGCCGGATCGCGCCCACTTGAACACATTGGAGCGCTTTTTCCAGGCTCTGGGCTCGGCCGATGCCGTCGCCGATGCTCACCTTGTGCTCGGCGCCATGGCGCACTGGGAATTTCATCTGCTGCTCAATGGCGAAAGCAAGGAAAACTGGCAGTTGGCGGAGCGCAGTTTGCGCCGGCTGCTGAACAGTTTGCTGAAAGCCTGAGCCATCTGCGAAAAAACAAAAAGCCCGCATCAAAGCGGGCTTTTTGTTTTCTGAACATGGGCCATCGTCGCGAACTCAGTTGACGTTCACCTTGGCCGCATCAAGCGCTATGCCCTTCTTTGCTGATGATGGCACCAGCATGCCTATCGGGAAGCGTGTATGGCAGATGCTAAGCCTGTTCCTGATGACGATGATGGCGTCTGCTGCCTTTGCCGCCGATAGCGAAACGCTTGTGCCCTTTTGTGCTCACAAGTACCTGCGCTACGCCGGCGCAACCATAGTGGCAGAGCTTCGTTCGCCGACACAGCCCTGTCCCTATGTCCGGGAAAATCCCAAGCCGAAAATGCTGTTGCCGCTGCGACTGCAGCTGCTCTCGCCATACAGTTGCCGCGGTTGCAATGCACCGCGCCCTCACGCAACACCGGTGCGGTATGGTGAGCAGATCGAAGCCAGCGTGCACGCCGATACACCGGCCTGAAGGTCAGGCGCCATGTCATCGCAGCGTCAGGCCCCGTCGTTTTCCGCCAGCGTTTTCTTCAACTCCAGCGCTTTTTTGTACAGCGGTTTGTGCGGCAGGCCGGTCAGTTGTTCGGCGACGGCCACCGCCCGTGACAAGGGCATGTCCGGTAGCAGCAGGCTCAGCACGCGCGCGGCCTGATCGTCGGTTTCCGTTTCGCTACGCTCCGGCGTTCCGGCGATCATCAACACGATTTCGCCGCGTTGCTGGTCACTGTCTTGCTCGACGCGAGCCACCAGTTCCGCCAGCGTGCCATCGAGAAACGTTTCGAAGGTTTTGGTCAGTTCGCGCGCCAGCACGGCGGGCCGATCGGCGCCGAAGGCACTCGCCGCATCCTGCAGCGTTTCCAGAATCCGGTGTGGCGCTTCGTAGAACACCAGCGTGCGCGGATCGCGTGCCAAGGCTTGCAGGCGTTCGCGGCGGGCCCCGGCCTTGGCCGGCAGAAAACCTTCGAAGCTGAAGCGATCGGTCGGCAGCCCGGCACAGGACAGTGCCGCGATCAGCGCACACGGCCCCGGCACCGGTGCCACCCGGAACCCCTGTGCGCGCAGCTCGCGCACCAGCTTGAAGCCGGGATCGCTGATGAGCGGCGTGCCGGCATCGGAGATCAGTGCCAGCGTTTCGCCCTGGCCGAGCAGTCCGGCCAGCTCGGCCACGCGCTGCTGTTCGTTATGCTCGTGCAGCGAGCGCAGCGGTGTGCGGATATCGTGGTGGTGTAGCAAGGTCTGGCTGTGCCGCGTGTCTTCGGCGTAAACCGTATGCGCCTCGCGCAGCACGCTGATGGCGCGTGCCGACCAGTCGGCAAGATTGCCGATCGGGGTCGCAACCACATACAAAACTCCGGCCCCTGCCGTCATAATGACCGCCTTTGCTGTCTGCCTTGTTGAAGAGTGCGCATGATGCCTTATCGCCGCCCCGTTCGCCGCTGGTTGCTGTTGTCCAGCTTGCTGCTGGCTCCGCTCGCCGGTTGCGTGGACTCGCTGCGCGTACAAGATCCGGACCGGCACCCGCCGCTGCGCGATGCCGAATATTTTCTGGAGGCGGCGAAAACCGCGAGCGGCACCCGGGCCGCGCTGATGCGGTTGTCGGCCGGCGAGCTGCTGCTGCGCGATCAGCGCTACGAACAGGCGGTCGGCATACTGGAAGCATTGAAGGACCAGCCGCTCAGTGAGGAAGACCGCCGCCGTCTGTATCTGGCGCTCGGCGAAGGCCTGTCAGCGGTCGGCCGCTTCCATGATGCCGTTGCCGCGCTTGATTTGGTGCCGCGGGCAGAGCGGATGGACCGCGATGCCTACCGCCGCTACCTGCAATTGAAGGTGGATGCCTTGGTTGGCGATGGCCGGCCGGTGGAGGCTGCTGCCAATCGCTTGCTGCTCGGCACCCAGCTCGATCGCGCCGACCGCCCGGCCAATGATCGGGCGATCTGGCAGCTGCTGAAAGGGCTCAATACCGACACCCTGTTCCAGTACCGCGGCAGCATTCAGTCCGGCCAGCTGGCAGGCTGGCTCGATCTGGCCCTGCTTTATCAGCGCTACAGCCGCAGCCCGGACGGCCTGCCGGAAGCGCTGAGCAACTGGCAGCAGCGGCACCCGAGCCATCCGGCGGTCGACAACCTGCCGGAAGAACTGCGCCGCGCCGCCAGCGCCGACCGGCTGAGTTTTCAGCAAGTTGCCGTGCTGCTGCCGCTGACCGGCCGCTATGCCGGCACCGGCCGGCTGATTCGCGACGGTCTGCTGGCCGGCTTCTACAACAGTGACGACGCCGAATCGGGCCTGCAGCTGAAAATCTATGACAGCGCCAGCGCCGACATCGTCGCACTCTACAACCAGGCGGTGGCTGAAGGCGCTGGCGCTGTGGTCGGTCCCCTGGTCAAGGAGCAGCTGCAACAGCTGACTGCGCTCGGCAGCCTGCCGGTGCCGACCCTGGCGATGAACATGACCGACGACCCCAGCCAGCGTGCCGACCAGCTGTTCCAGTTCGGCCTGCCGGTCGAGGACGAAGCGGAGCAAGTGGCCACTCGCGCGCTGATGAGCTTCCGGCAAGCCTTGATCGTCAGTAACGATGATGTCGTCGGCGAGCGGGCCGCGCAGACCATGGCGCAAGCCTTCGAGATGGGCGGCGGCAGCGTGCTCGCCAGCGTCAAACTCGGCCCGGACCACCAGATCGAAGCCAACGTTGCCAACATGCTTGGCGTCGAAGCCTCCCGGAACCGGATGAAACTCCTGCAGCAGACACTCGGCAAGGAGCTTGGCTTCCAGGTCCGGCGCCGGCAAGACATCGACGTCATCCTGCTCGCCGCCAAGCCCAGCAGCGCGCGCCGCTTGAAACCGTTCGTCAATTTCTATTTCGGTCAGGACATCCCGATTCTGGCAACCTCGCAGCTCTACACCGGCCAGAGCCAGCCCGCGCTGGACGGCGATCTGAACGGCATCGAGTTCTGCGATGCACCGTGGTTGCTGGACGAAGGCGAAGCCACCCGGCATGAACGCCAGCGCGTTGCCAGCCTGTGGCCCGCCGCCGTCGGCAGCCAAGCCCGCTTGTTCGCGCTCGGCTATGATGCCTGGCGCTTGCTGCCGGAGCTGCAGCGGCTGTACGCCTTCCCGGATTATCGGGTCAGCGGCCTGTCCGGGCTGTTGCGCGTCGATGGTGCCGGTCGCATTCACCGCGCCTTGCCCTGGGCTCGGTTCCGTGACGGCAAACCGGTCGCCACCCAGGCAGCGATCGAGACACTGCCGGTGGCACCGGTTCCGGTCGGAAGCGGCGACGACGAATGACCATCGTCGCCAAACTGCAGCGCATGCTGCGCGGGCGCGCCGGCGAAGACCGCGCCGCTACGCATTTGCAACAGGCCGGATTGACGCTGATCGCACGCAATGTCCGTTACCGCGGCGGCGAACTCGATCTGGTAATGCAGGAACAGGGCACGCTGGTCTTTGTCGAAGTCCGCGTGCGCAACAGCACTGGCTTTGGCAGCGCCGCCGAATCGGTCACGCGGCAAAAGCAGCAGCGCCTGATATTGGCCGCACAATTGTTTTTGCAGCAACACCCGGAGCATCAGCGGCGCGCTTGTCGCTTCGATGTGGTGAGCATCACCGGCACGGATTTGCTTTGGCTGAAGAACGCGTTCAGCACCTGACGGCCAGCGGCCGTGACGGCTGAGCGGGCGGAAACCGAATTTTTCTGAGGAGTCAAACATGGATCCGGCACAACAGCGCATCCAAGATCTGTTCAACGAAAGTATTCAAACCAAAATTGCCTCGGTCGAATTGCTGTCCGGCACGATCGCCCGTGCCGGCGCGGCCATGGTGCAGGCGCTGCTGAACGGCAACAAGATCCTCGCCTGCGGCAACGGCGGTTCGGCCGGCGATGCCGCCCATTTCTCATCGGAAATGCTGAACCGGTTTGAGCGCGAGCGGCCGAGTCTGCCGGCCATTGCGCTCACCACCGATACCCCGACGCTGACTTCGATTGCCAACGACTACCACTACAATCAGGTGTTCTCGAAGCAGATCAACGCGCTCGGACAGGCCGGCGACATCCTGTTGGCGATTTCAACCAGCGGCAACTCGAAGAACGTCATCGCGGCGATGGAAGCGGCGCTGAACCGCGACATGGTGATCGTCGCGCTGACCGGTCGCGATGGCGGCAGCATGGCCGGTCTGCTCGGTCCCAACGATGTCGAAGTGCGGGTGCCGTCCAACTCCACGGCGCGCATTCAGGAAGTACATCTGCTGGTCATTCACTGCCTGTGTGACTACATCGATCGCCACCTGTTCGGCACCCCCGGCGAATGATCGCGCCGCTCACGCTCACGACACGGAAACACTGCATGAAACGCTCTCACAGACTTGCGCTGATGACTTTCTTGTTTGCCGGCAGCATGGCCGCCTTGACCGGCTGTGCCGGTGCCTTGGTGGCGGGTGCCGGTGCTGGAACCATGTCGGCCAATGATCCGCGTTCCTTTGGCACCCAGCTGGATGACGAGGCCATCGAGAATCGCGCCATCAACGCCATTCGCAGCCGCATGGACATTGCCGACCAAAGCCATGTCGAAGTGGTCAGCTACAACCGCATCGTATTGCTCATCGGGCAGACGCCCACCGTCAGCTACAAGGACACGCTGGCCGAACTGGTCGCCAACGTGCCGAACGTGCGCAAGGTATACAACGAGATGCAGGTGTCCGGCCCGCGCTCGGCGCTGACCGCGATGTCCGACTCGACCATCACCACCAAGATCAAAACGGCGCTGCTGACCGAAGCGGATTTTCCATCCAGCCAGGTCAAGGTTGTCACCGAGAACGGCGAAGTGTTTCTGATGGGCCTGATCTCGCGCGCGCAGGCCGCACGGGCCACCGAAATTGCCCGCTCGACCGGTGGCGTGCAGAAAGTGATTCAGCTGTTTGAGTACAACGACTGATTGCTGTCGGTGCGACAACAGATCACGCCAGTGGCGTGACCTGCTCTGAACAAACAACAACGGCGCTATTGGCGCCGTTGTTGTTTGGATTTCCAGGTTTATTTGACTACCTTGAGATGCGAACGGCCGCCCGGCGTAGGGCTGCTCGGCGTCGGCGGCTGCTCATCCGGTTCGGCCTTCGTTACCTCGGCCGGCGTTCCGGGCGCCACCTCATCAACCGATTCGTCCTGTTCGTCTTCGGCCGATGGCTCGGTGGTGAACGCCATGCCTTCGCCATTCTCGCGCGCATAAATCGCCAACACCGCGCTCATCGGGATCCACATGCTACGGGCAACGCCGGCAAAACGCGCGGAAAACTCGATGTGATCGTTGTCCCAGTGAAACTGGCCGACCGCGCTCGGATTGATGTTGAGCACAATCTGGCCGTCGCGGACATGCTCGCGCGGCACCTTGACCCGCGGATCACGGGCATCGACCAGCAGATGTGGCGTGCACTGATTATCGATAATCCACTCGTACATGGCCCGCAACAGATAGGGGCGATTCGAGCTCATCTTGAAAGCGGTCACCACTGACTCCTTGCGCGGATCGCTGGCAAACAAATGGCGGCCCCCGGGCCGCCATTGCTCACTGCTTCAGCTCACGCGCGCTTCAATGGCCAGCGCCGTGGACGTCTTTCCAATACTCTTTCTTAAGCGCATATGCGACGAAGAACAGCACCAGCAGGAACAGCACAACGAACACGCCAATGAACTTGCGCTCGGCCTTCATCGGCTCGCCGACGTAGTGCAGGAAGTTGGTCAGATCGCGCACTGCCGCATCGTACTCTTCGGCGGTCATGCGGCCTTGACTGGCCAGTTCCAGCTTGCCATCGTCAGTCTTGACCTGCAGACCTTGCAGTCCTTCCAGTACGTGCGGCATGCCGACATTAGGGAAAATCGTGTTGTTGACACCGTACGGCCGCGACGGGTCTTTGTAGAACCCTTTCAAATAGCTGTAAACCCAATCGGCACCGCGCGAGCGGGCGACCAGGGTCAGATCCGGGGCCGACGTGCCAAACCAGACCGCGGCGTCCTGTTTGCGCATCGCGATCTTCATCTGATCGCCGATCTTGTCACCGGTGACCATCAGGTTGTCGATCACGACATCGGTGTCGAGCTGCAGGTCTTTTGCCATCCGCTCATAGCGCTGGTACTCCAGCGAGTGACAGCCATAGCAGTAGTTGACGTACAGCGCGGCACCATTCTGCAGCGACTTCAGGTTATCCGGCTGGATATTGGCATGTTGCAGCGGCACATCACCGCCAGCAGCGTGCGCGGCTCCCACCAGCAAGCCAGCACCCGCCAACAGCGAAACAATCAGGGTTGTGATGGTTTTCATGTTCAGCTCACCCGTTCCGGCACCGGTTTGTTAAAGCGCTGTTCCCACTTGGTGTAGAACGGCATCAACAGGAAGAAGGCAAAGTAGATGATGGTGCATACGCGTGCCAGCAGCGTCTTGGCATCGGTCGGCTGGGCCGCGCCCAAAATACCGAGAATGATGAACGACACCACGAACAACGCCAGCGCCACTTTGTATGGCCAGCCACGGTAACGAATCGACTTGACCGGGTTACGATCCAGCCACGGCAACACGAACAACACCGCAATCGCACCGCCCATCGCGATGACGCCCATCAGCTTGTTCGGCACAGCCCGCAAAATGGCGTAGAACGGCGTGAAGTACCAGACCGGGGCAATATGTTCCGGGGTTTTCGACGGATCAGCCGGGACGAAATTCGGCGGCTCCAGGAAGTATCCACCACCTTCCGGGAAGAAGAAGATGACCGCGCAGAACACGATCAGGAAACCGGCAGCGCCCCACAGATCCTTGACCGTATAGTACGGATGGAAGGCAATGCCATCGATCGGCTTGCCGGCGGCGTCTTTCGGGCCCTTCTTGATTTCGATGCCGTCCGGGTTGTTGGAGCCGACGTGGTGCAGCGCGACCAGGTGCATGAACACCAGCGCGCACAGCGCCAGCGGCAGCGCGATCACGTGCAGCGCGAAGAAACGGTTCAGGGTAGCGCCCGACACAACGTAGTCACCGCGAATCCACAGCGTCAGCGCATCACCGATACCGAACGGAATGGCACCGAACAGGTTGATGATGACCTGGGCGCCCCAGTACGACATCTGGCCCCACGGCAGCAGATAGCCCATGAAGGCTTCGGCCATCAGCAACAGGAAGATCACCATGCCGATGATCCAGAGCAGTTCGCGCGGCTTCTTGTACGATCCGTACATCAGCGCCCGGAACATGTGCAGGTACACGACCAGGAAGAAGAACGAGGCACCGGTCGAGTGCATGTAACGAATCAACCAGCCCCACTCGACATCACGCATGATGTACTCAACCGAGGCAAACGCACCTTCGGCCGAGTTGTTATAGAACATGGTCAGCCAGATGCCGGTCAGGATTTGGTTGACCAGCACGAGCAGCGCAAAGGAACCGAAGAAATACCAGAAGTTGAAGTTCTTCGGCGCGTAGTACTTGGTGACGTGGTACTCGAGCGTTTCCGTCAACGGAAAACGATTGTCGACCCAGTCCTGCAGATTCTTTTCTGGTTTTTGTTCAGCAGCCATCATCAGGCTCCTTGCTCATCAACGCCGATGATCAGCGCGTTGTCACCGGTGTACATGTGCGGCGGGATTTCCAGGTTCAGCGGAGCCGGTACGCCTTGGTAGACACGGCCGGCCATGTCGAACTTGGAGCCGTGGCACGGGCAGTAGAAACCGCCGGCCCAATCCGCTTCCACTTGCGGTTTGAACGTCGGCGAGCAACCAAGATGGGTGCACAGGTTCACCACGACCAGATATTCCGGCTTGATCGAACGGGTGCCGTTCTTGGCGTATTCCGGTTGCTGCGGCTCAACCGACTCCGGATCGCGCAGTTCGGTGGCAAGGCCGGCCAAGGCGTCGATGGCCGCTTGCGAACGACGAACGATCATCACCGGTTTGCCGCGCCAGACGACGGTCATGCCCTCGCCTTCCTGCAGCTTGCCGATGTTCGGCACTTCGACCGGCGCACCGGCCGCTTGCGCCTTGGCGCTAGGCATCCAGGACTTGATGAACGGCACCGCGACGAAACCGGCACCGACTGCGCCAACGGCGGCGGTGGCCCAGGTCAGGACGCGGCGACGGCCCAAATCGACACCGTCTTTTTGCTCAGCCATTGCAGCTGGTCTCCCCAATCGAAAAAGGTAAGCAGATAGCACCGGACTCCACCAAGGCGCAGGCAAACGCCGCGGAAAAGTCCGGCAAAAAAGATGCGCAATGATAGTGGAAAGGCCCCGGTAGCGACAAGGAATAAGGGACAAGACGTTCCGGGAAAACAGCTGCTTGCGAAGCTTTCGCATTCATCCGGGTGATTTCGGGCCAAGAACGGCCGGAAAAAGCAAAAAGCCCGTCGAAACGGGCTTTTTGTTGGCGATGCCTGTAGCGGGCAACAGCCCGAAGCAGATCAACGCTTCGAGTACTGCGGACGCTTACGGGCTTTACGCAGACCAACTTTCTTACGCTCGACTTCACGGGCGTCACGGGTCACGTAGCCAGCAGCACGCAGGGCGCTACGCAGGCTCGGATCGTACTCCATCAGGGCACGGGTGATGCCCAGACGAATGGCGCCGGCCTGGCCGGTACCGCCACCGCCGTCGACATTGACCAGCACGTCGAACTTGTCGACCATGTCGGTCAGCACCAGCGGCTGGCGCACGATCATGCGCGAAGTTTCGCGGGCGAAGAACACGTCGAGGTCACGGTCGTTGACCGTGATGTTGCCCTTGCCCGGACGCAGAAACACGCGAGCCGTTGCGCTCTTGCGGCGGCCGGTGCCGTAGTTTTGTTGCGTTGCCATGGTCGGTTCCTAACTCAGATATCCAGCACTTTCGGCTGTTGTGCCTCGTGCTTGTGAGCAGCACCGGCATAGACTTTCAGTTTACGATACATGGCACGGCCCAATGGATTCTTCGGCAGCATGCCTTTGACGGCGCGCTCGATGATCTCTTCCGGGTGACGAGCCACCATATCCTTGTACGCGGTTTCGCGCATACCGCCCGGGTATTCCGAGTGGTCATAGTATTTCTTGTCGGTCCACTTGCGGCCGGTAACAGCCACTTTCTCGGCATTGATCACGATGAGGTAATCGCCGGTATCGACGTGCGGGGTGTACTCGGCCTTGTGCTTGCCACGCAGACGGCGTGCAAGCTCGGTGGCCAGACGGCCCAGCGTCTTGCCACTGGCGTCTACGACGTACCAGTCGCGCTTGACGGTTTCCGGCTTGGCACTGACGGTCTTCATTTAACTAGCTCCACAAGGGGTGCGATCTAAAACAGGCTGTTTCGACAAAACAGGGGCGCGCATTCTACGCGCCGGCCGAAGCCAAGATCAAGGGTGAACCGGCTTTTCCTGACTCGGGCGGGGGGCAAGGGTGCCAAGATACGGAAATATCGGACTTTTTTCATCGCAAATGGCAAAAAAGCCTTTATTTGCCGCATTTTTTTCGCTACAACGGCGTTCAAGATTGCGGGATCGCCGGAATTTCCCGGAAAAACCGCAATTGGTGCTGTCAGGACATAACAAACGAGGCTCACCCATGGCTGCCAAGAAAGCGACCAAAGCAGTGAAGAAGTCCCCGGCCAAGAAGGCCGCCCCCAAGAAAGCCCCCGCCAAAAAAGCCGCCGCCAAGCCGGCCCTTGCAAGCAAAGGCCCCATCTCGACCAAGTACGGCAAGAGCCAGATCGTCACCTCGCTGGCGGAATCGACCGAACTGAACCGCAAGCAAGTCAGCGCCGTGCTGGACGGCCTGGCTGACCTGATCGACCGTCACATCGACAAGAAAGGCGCTGGCGAATTCGTCATGCCGGGCCTGTTCAAGATCACCTGCGTGCAGAAGCCGGCCACCAAGGCCCGCAAAGGCATCAACCCGTTCACCGGCGAAGAAGTCATGTTCAAGGCCAAGCCGGCCAAGACCGTGCTGAAAATTCGTCCGCTGAAGAAGATGAAGGAAATGGTGGCCTAATCGCCCCATACCTGTGCAAACGGCGCCGCAAGGCGCCGTTTGTGTTTACAGGGTTTGGTATTTACAGGATGCAGTGACAGTCACCGTAGATCGAATGTGCTGACCGGCTGACCGGCTCAACCTTCGTAGACGATGCGCCACTGGCCGTTCTCGCGCTGCCAGTACTGGCGCTTCTTCATCCGGTTGCTGAGATTGTTGCTGCGGTAGTCCTGTTCGAAATGGACCACGGCCAAATCATCCCGGCCCGGATGCAGAAAAGCGCTGACGCCAACCAGATCGACCTGGATCCAGGTTTTGCCTTCATTGACCTGACGCTTGCGGCTCGCCCACCTGCCCAGATCCTGTTTGCCGTCCGAGAAGCTCTGACCGTAGTGTTGCAGGTAGCGCTCGACATCGCGGCTCTGCCAATCGTTGCGCCAACTTTCCAGCTGGGTCAGCAGCTCGCTGCGCAATTGCTCGCGGCCGGCGCCGTCGACCCACTCCACGCGCGGCGCGATGATCACCGGCGTGTTGCCGACATCGACGAACTGGCCGAGCGCCTCGAAATCCGGATTGGCCAGCACCACGCAACCATCGCTGGCACGCGGCGGCCGGCTGTAGGTATCGCTCGGGGTGCCGTGCAACCAGATGCCGTAGCCATCGCGGTTTTCCCGCTTGTCCCACTCGTTCGGGTAGTTGATGGGATAGGCGCCGGGACCATAGAAGTCCGGCAATTTCTGGCCCGGCAAGGCCTTGGTGATGTGATAGACGCCGAGCGGTGTGCGCTTGTCGCCTTCCTTCAGTTTGTCGGCGCCGTTCTTGCCGTGACTGATGTAGTAATCGGTGACATAGACCGGCACACCATCGCGATTCTCAAACACATACAGCGTGGCGTGGTCGATGTCGATCACGAAGGCATGGCGCTGTTCGGGCGTCAGTTGCAGCAGGTATTTCGGGATCCGGTCATGTGGCCGTTCGGTTTGCTGCCGGGTCAGTCGGGCCACGGCCTCGTCGCGCAGATCCTGCAAGGGTTCGATGCGCGGCGCACCGGCCCCGATGGCCTCGAGCGGCTGCCGGTGGGCCAGCAACATATCGCCCTTGATGAGATGGGCCAGACGGAAATTGGGGTAGCGGGCAATGACGCTGTCGAGCTGGGCGATCGCGGAACCGAGATCCCCGCCCTGCTGCAAGGCCTGCAGCGGCGCCAGTAACAGGCTTTCCACCGACGGCGACGCCGGATCCGCGCGGACCACCGACAAGGACGCCACGGCCGCATGGTCGAGACTGCCGCCGGCAGACGACGGCGACGGCCGCTCGATCCGATCCAGCGCGCAGACAGGGGCAAACAGACAGCTGCCGAGCATCAGGCCAGGCAGCAGAGCAGACAGACGGCGCATCAGTTACCAGTACGTTCTTGTTGTATCAGCCAACGGTCCGCGCTTTTTACCAGTATCAGGGTCTTGTTGCCCACTTCTTCGAAGTTGCCGGAACGGTAGTGCTGGCGAAAACTGACCTGCATACGACCGTCATCCAGCGGCCGGACGCTGGGTTGCAGCACCTGCACGGCAATTTTGCGCGGTTTGGCGATACGGCTGCGCCGCAGGCTTTCCCACTCGGCACGGCTGCTGCCGTCGGATGGCTGGAAGTCGCTGGCGTAGGCAGCGAAATAGCGATCCAGATCATTGCTGGACCAGGCTGCCGCCCAATCGCTGACCGCCCTCAGCGCCTGTTCGACTGCCGGTTGCAACGGCGCGACCGCCTCGGCCGGGGTGGTGGGTTGGGTGCCCGCCGGCTCGGTGGTTTTGCCGCTATCGGCAATGCGCACCACCGGCTGTGGCGCCGGCGCTGACCGCAATTCGTTCAGCAATTTCAGATTCGGCTCTTTCGCCGGCTTCTTGTTATCGAGCTGCAGCGCTTTCTCATAGGCCTGCGAGGCCATTCGGGAATAGACATCGCCCAGATTCTCGTAGGCGACGGCATAGCTCGGGTGGGTGTGCAGTGCCATTTCCAGCACGGCGCGGGCCTTGTCGTATTGGCCCTGCATGCCGTACAGCACCGCCAGGTTGTTGAACGGCTCGGGATGCTGCGGAAACTCTTCGATCAGATCCTGGTACAGGCGGGTCGCTTCATTGAGCTTGCCGAGCTGGATCAGGATCACGCCCTGCAAAAAGCGGCCGCGCAGCTCCTGCGGTGCCGATTTGAGGTAGGTCTCCAGCGGTGCCAGCGCGGCCTTGATCTGCCCTTGCTGCACCAATTTCAACGCCTGCTGATAGTCCTCTTCGGCGGCACTCACGGCCAACCCCGCCAACAGGCAGGGCAGCGTGAACAGCAGTCGCACGGCTTTCTTCATGGCGGGTCGGCGCTCCGGAACGCCGGTCTCTGACGATGGGCTTCACAGGATTCTAGCAAGAGCGTTCCGGTCCGGCGCATGCAAGGGACAAAAATCCGTTAGCTCGCGCGGGCTTAAAGCCAGCGCGCAGGCTCAAGGCAGGTGCGCCGCACCGAGATAGGCGGCCGTCTGCATTTCCTGCAGGCGTGATCGGGTCCGTTCGAACGGAAACGCCAGGCGCTCGCCGATGTACAGCTCGGTCAGCGGCACCGCCACTGCCAACGTCAGCTTGACCTTGCGCTCGTAGAACTCATCGACCAGGGAAATGAAGCGGCGGGCGGCATCGTCGCGGCTGCCATCCAGTTGCGGCACACCGGAGACCAGCACGTTCGGGAAAATCCGGGCCAGCTCGATGTAATCGGCCTGCGCCCGCGCACTCTCGCACAGCGCGGCAAAGTCGAACCAGGCGACGCCATCGCCCCAGCGGCGGACGTGGATGGCGCGGTCGTTGACGGTCAGTGGCTCGGTCTGATGCTCATGCCCGCACAGGCTGGCAAAGCGCTGACTCAGCACCTGCTCGGCCGCGCCATCATCCGGGCTCAGGTAAACGCCGTGCTGCTGCAAATCGCGCAACCGGTAGTCGGTGCCGCCATCGACATTGAGCACCGTGCAATGCTGTTCCAGCAAGGCAATCGCCGGCAGGAAGTTGTCACGCGCCAAGCCGTTTTCATACAGCTTCTGCGGCGGAATGTTCGAGGTCGCCACCAGCGTCATGCCATGCGTGAACATCGCATCAAGCAAACCGGCGAGCAGCATGGCATCGCCAATATCGGTGACGAAAAATTCGTCGAAACAGAGCACCCGGGTCTTGCTGGCGAGTTCCGCGCCAATCGCCGCCAGCGGATTGGCCTCACCTTTGCGCCGTTTCAGCTCGGCATGCAGCCAGTGCATGAAGCGGTGGAAATGCAGCCGCTGTTTTTCGGCAAACGGCAGGCTGTCGAAAAACAGATCCATCAAATAGGTTTTGCCGCGGCCAACCCCGCCCCACATGTACAAACCACGCACCGGCGCCGCTTTGCGGCCGAGGAGTCGGCTCAGCCAGGAACGCTCCACCGTCTGCCCGGCCAGCTCGCGCTGCAGTTGCGACAGGGCCTGTACCGCTTTTTCCTGCGCGGAATCGGGACGCCGCCGACCGTGTTGGAGATCATCGCGATAACGCTGCAAAACGGGCGTCTGGGCCATGGTGCGGGAGGCTTCCGAAAGGCAAAGGGAAATCAGATCGGCAGCGCGGCTTCCAACTGCTCGCGCAGTTCGACCAGCCGGCCGTGGAAGAAATGGCCGGCGCCGGCCATGCGTATCAGGCACGCATTGCCGGGCAGACCCGCTGCCCAGTCAAACACCGCCTGCGGCGCGACCACTTCGTCGGCATCGCCCATCACCAGCAGCCACGGGCAGGTCGGCAACGGCTGGCGATCAAAATCGAAACGCTGCACCGGCGGCGCGATGCTGATGAGCTGTTCGGCGCCGAGCCGATTGGCGCTGATCGCCGACACAAACGATCCGAACGAAAAACCGGCCAGCCACAGCGGCAACCCGGCCGCTTGCGGCTGCGCCCGCAGCCAGGCGGTCACGGCATCGAGATCGGCCTGCTCGCCATTGCCGTGATCGAACACTCCGGCACTCTTGCCGACCCCGCGGAAATTGAAGCGCGCGGTCAAAGCGCCGCGCGCCGCCAGCGTCCGGGTCAAGGTATAGACCACTTTGTTGTCCATCGTACCGCCGTGCAGGGGATGCGGATGGCAAACCACCGCGATCCGACGCGGCTGGCCTTCGGCCGGCAGCAGGCGCAGCTCTATCGGCCCGGCCGGGCCATCGATCTGATGCAGAGTTTCGACAGGAGCAGTCACGTTGGGCGTTTGGCTGACAACAGGGATGGCGATTTTCGCACAGCACAATGCGCTCGCCCAGCACAGCGATTGACCGGATTTCGGTCACGAAAAGTTCAGCTTCGTTTTCTATACTTGGGCCAGAAGCGTACGGAGTGCGCTGATGTTCAAAACGAGGTGGATCATGGACCTGCGTCTGTTGATGGTAATGATGGTTGCCATGGGGATTGTCGGTTTCCTGCTCGGTCGACGGACGTCGCCAAACGGCCGCGCCTTGCACCGTCTGCAGCGGCAGCTCGATGCCAAGCAGGGCGAGCTGGATCGGCAGCAGCGGGAAACCAACCGCTTTGTCAGCGATGTCCAGACCGAACTGCGTCAGGTCTCGAAGGCCTACGACGAGTTGCAACGCAGGCTGCGCAGCAGCGCCGAGCAGCTGGTCAGCCCCGAACCCGCTGCTACGGTCGATACCTTGCCGGCAGCGCGGGGGGTCACCGTCACGCCGGCGCGTCGGATCACCGATCTCGCGCCCGGCGCGGACGCAAACCCGGAATGGTCGGCCCGATTGGTCGGCGGCTGGAGTGGCCGCGGCGGTCCGGCACTGGCATCGGCGGCGGCCTGCCCACTGCCGGACTATGGCGTGCTGGAAGCGCCCAAGGACTATCCGGCGATCCGGCGCAGCGGCAATTACGACGAACACTCATACGCCTGAGTCGGCGCGCTGCCACCACGGTCACCCCGCTCGCGGGGCGCCAGGTGATCGGCGCGACTTGAACCTTTACCCAGCGCCCCCATCTGACGCGAACGGCACCTCGGTGCCGTTCGCCGTTTTTTCTGGCCGGTCTCCGCATCACCGCAGACCCACGCCACGGCCTCGAATCGAATGCTCAAGGAGATCGCATGCGCGGCACACGCTTGCTTGCCATCACAGTGACGGCACTCGTCACCCTGACCGTTACTGCCGGCCCGTTGTTTGCGGCCGCCTTACCGGCCGCCGTCGATGGCCAGGCGCTGCCGAGTCTGGCGCCGATGCTGGAAAAAATCAGCCCGGCCGTGGTCAACATCTCGACCAGCGCCACCATCGAGAGCCCGGTGCTGCGCGATCCGTTTTTCGGCCGCTTGTACAAGCGGCCGCCGCGCAAAGTCAGCAGCCTCGGCTCCGGCGTCATTGTCGACAGCCAGCGCGGCTATGTGCTGACCAATCACCATGTCATCGCCAATGCCGATGAAATCACCGTCACGCTGTTTGATGGCCGGGAATTGAAAGCCACGCTGGTCGGCAGCGATGACGACACCGACGTTGCGGTACTCAAGGTCGAGGCACGCAACCTGACCGCCGCTCCGCTCGCCGACTCCGACAAACTTCGCGTCGGTGATTTCGTCGTCGCCATTGGCAACCCGTTCAGCCTCGGTCATACCGTGACCAGCGGCATTGTCAGCGGCCTGGGTCGCCAGGGCCTTGGCATTGAGCAATACGAAAACTTCATCCAGACCGACGCCGCCATCAACCCCGGCAACTCCGGTGGCGCCTTGGTGAACCTGCGTGGTGAACTGGTCGGCATCAACACCGCCATCGTCTCGCCCGGCGGCAGCGGCAACATCGGCATTGGTTTTGCCATTCCGATCAACCTGGCCGCCAGCATCCAGCAGCAACTGGTGCAGCATGGCGAAGTGCGGCGCGGGGCCTTGGGCTTCAGCGGCAACGACATGAACCGGGAGCTGGCCGAAGCGCTCGGCGTCAATCAGCAGCAGGGCGTGATCGTCACCGAAGTCAGCGATCACTCACCGGCCGATCGGGCTGGCATCAAACCTTATGACATCATCACGGCGCTGAATGGCAAACCGGTGCGTAACCGCGCCGATCTGTTCAATCAGCTGGGACTGCTGCCGGTAGACAGCACGGTCAGCCTGGAGTTGTTGCGGGACAACCGCCGGTTGACCGTGCAGGCAAAGCTGTCCGGTCAACTCAACGCCCGGCTGGACGGCAGCAAAATTCATCCGCTGCTAGACGGCGTGCAGCTGCGCAATCAACTGCAACGCGGCGAGGCGGCCGGGGTCGAGATTCTGGACGTGAACCGGCGCTCTCGTGCGGCCGCCTTCGGTCTTGCCGCTGGCGATCGCATCATCGGCATTGGTCGTTATCGCATCGATGATCTGGACACGCTGAAAGAACTGGCAGAAGGGCAACGGGTATTGCCGCTGAACATCGTCCGCGACGACACCAGCTACATGGTGATTCTGAAATAGCGCCAGCGCCCCACAGCTCGCCCCAGCCTGGCGGGTCGGCCGTGTTACAGTGCAGCCGCCACCGCCGCGACAGGCCCAAACGCGCCGGGGCAGCGGCAGATCAGGTGAAGGAACAATGATGACGGCTTGGTGGCGCATGATTCTGGCGGCAACCGCGCTTGGCCTGCTGGCCGCGGCACTGACGCTGCTGCTGCAATGGCAATGGCAAACCTGGCAATTGCCGGCCAAAGCCACCGCCTCGGCAGCCGAGAGCAAACCGCTCAGCGGTCCGCGCCTGCCGTTCAGTTATGCCGATGCCGTGGCAGCCGCGGCGCCGTCGGTCGTCAGCATCCGCACCGCGATCACCAGCAAACCCGCCGGCGGCGGCAACCGGGTTTCCGTTGGCCTCGGCTCCGGCGTCATCTGGCGCCAGGACGGTCTCATCATCACCAATTTCCATGTCATCCGGCAGGCCGACGCGATCGCGGTCGAGCTGCGTGACGGCCGCACGCTGCGCGCCGATCTGATCGGCGCCGATCCGGCCACCGATCTGGCGCTGCTGCGGGTCAAGGCCGACAAGCTGCCGGCCATTGCCAAACCGGTGCGCGCGGCCCGGGTCGGTGATGTCGTGCTCGCCATCGGCTATCCGTTTCTGCTCGGCCAAACGGTCACGGTCGGCATTGTCAGCGCCACCGAACGATTGGAGCGCGGATTCATCCGTTTGATTCAAACCGATGCCGCGATCAACCGCGGCAACAGCGGTGGCGCGTTGGTCAACGCCCGCGGCGAATGGGTCGGGGTCAATTCGGAAGTATTGCCCGCCCAGCTCGGCGTACAGGGCATTGGCTTTGCCATTCCGGCCGAATACGCCGAAACCATCATCGAACAGATTCTGGCGCATGGCCGGGTCATCCGCGGCTCCATCGGCTTTGTCGGCAGTGGCTCGGCCAACGAGATCCGCAGTGACGATCACGACGACAAGTTTCTCAACGCCGTACGCATCGACGAGGTCTCGCCCAATGGCCCGGCAGCCGCGGCCGGCTTGCAGCCCGGTGATCGCATCACCCATGTCAACGGCGAGCTGATTGGCGGCGTCACCGAGTTGCTGCGCCGCATCGCCGACAGCGCCCCCGGCAGCACCATCACCTTGCGTATCTGGCGCGGCGAGGTCAGTCAGGATGTGCCGGTGATCGTCAGTGAACGCGGCGCCGATCCGGCCCGGCCGCCAGACAGCGAATAACCGCTACTGAAAAAAACAACGCCCGCTGAAGCGGGCGTTGTTTTTTGCTGACAGCAGCTCAGCTGACCCGGCGGATCCGGGCGCCCAGCCCCTGCAGCTTCTGTTCGATATGCTCGTAGCCACGATCGATATGGTAAATCCGCTCGATGGTGGTTTCGCCTTTGGCAACCAGCGCCGCCAACACCAGCGATGCGGAAGCACGCAGATCGGTGGCCATCACGGCAGCGCCGGTCAACTGATTGACGCCGTGTACCACCACGGTGTGGCCCTGGACATCAAAATGAGCGCCCATCCGCTGCATTTCCATCACGTGCATGAACCGGTTTTCAAAGATCGTTTCGGTGATGGTGGAAGTACCTTCGGCAATGGCATTGAGCGCGCAGAACTGCGCCTGCATGTCGGTCGGAAAGCCGGGATACGGCAGCGTCGAAATATTGACCGCTTTCGGCCGCTTGCCCTGCATGTCGAGCGCGATCCAGTCCGCCCCGACTTCGATCTTGGCGCCGGTTTCTTTCAGCTTTTGCAGCACGGCATCAAGAATATGGGCATCGGTATGGGTGCAGCGGACCTTGCCACCGGTCATCGCCGCCGCCACCAGATAGGTACCGGTTTCGATCCGGTCCGGTTGCACGGCATAGCGACCACCATGCAAACGCTCGACGCCATGCACGGTAATGGTTGAGGTGCCAGCACCTTCGATCCTGGCGCCCATCGCGATCAGACAGTTGGCCAGATCGACCACTTCCGGTTCACGCGCAGCATTCTCAATGACCGTGGTGCCATCGGCGAGCGTCGCTGCCATCAGAATGTTTTCCGTGGCGCCGACGCTGACCAGATCGAAGAACACGTGCGCGCCTTTCAGCCGGCCATTGTTGGCTGACGGGTTGCGGGCACGGATATAGCCGCCTTCCACCGTGATCTCAGCGCCCATTTGCTGCAGGCCCTGGATATGTAAATTGACCGGTCGCGCGCCGATCGCACAGCCGCCCGGCAGCGAGACATCAGCCTGGCCAAAACGCGCCAGCAATGGCCCTAGGCACAGCACCGAGGCCCGCATGGTCTTGACCAGGTCGTAAGGGGCTTCGAAATGATCGATCTGCCGACCATCGACCAGCACTCGCATCTGCTCATCCACCGTGATCTTCAAGCCCAGCCGGCTAAGCAAGGCGATGGTGGTGGTGATGTCATTCAAATGCGGCACATTGCTGAGCTCGACTTCACCGTCGGCCAGAATGGTCGCAAACAGAATCGGCAGCGCAGCATTCTTGGCGCCGGAAATGCGAACGTCCCCATGCAAGGGGACGCCGCCGTCAATCACGAGTTTTTGCATGGAACTTCCACTTGCAGCAATCAGCCAGCTGAACTGGCGTTAGCCCATTCCGCTGGCGTGAAGGTGCGCATGCTGAGCGCATGCAGTTCACCACTGGCAATCCAATCCTGGACGGCAGCATAAACCCGTTGCTGGCGCTGCACCGCGCGCAAACCCGCGAAACGCTCACTGATGATGGTCACCTGAAAATGGTAACCATCGCCGCTGACGTCCACCTGCTCGCCGGCAAATGCCTGCTGCACGCGCGCCTTCAAGGCCTCCACCGTTACTGCCATTCGTTGCGGTCCTGTCTCTGTCGGAAAATGCCGCATGGCCACTGCCATGCCCGATGACGGTCAGCCGTTGACCGCCGCCTCTGTCTGCCACTGCAACGGTAGCACGGTATCGACCCCGCCGACGCGGGCGAGCTGCAGCAATTGCTCATTGGCACCGAGCAGCTCGACCGCGATCTGGCGCCGGCGCGCCTCCGCCAACCACGCCACCAGCGTCGCCAAGCCAGCGCTGTCGACCCGGATCAGTCCGGCCACATCCAGCTTGACGGCATTGCCCTGCAGGCACGCCAGCAAAGACGGCCAGCTGTCAGCGCTGGTCGCAAACGTCAGTTCACCGGTCAGTCGCCATTGGCCACTTGCCACCTTGGTCAGTGTCACTTTGGCGCCCCCGGCTGGGCGCTGGCATTGGCGTTGACGCTGGCCAAATCGGCGATCACTTTGTCGATGCCTTTGCCGGTGATGAGCGGACCGAATTCGTCGCGCTTGCTTTGCACCAGACTGATGCCTTCGATCACGACGTCGTACATTTTCCAGCTGTCACCGGCCGGCGCCATCCGGTAATCGACCGGGATCGGCTGACCGTTCTTGCGCAGGATTTCCGTTTTCACGGTCGCGTTGCCACGGGCATCGACTTCCGGATTACCAATCACGTTGATCTGCTCGCCATCGTAGTTGGCAAACGCCTTGGCGTAGAACCGGATCAGGTACGACTGGAACTCGCTGGTAAAACGCGCCTGCTGATCCGGTGTGGTGGTCTTCCAATGCTTGGCCAACACCCGGCGGGCAACAGCATCCGTATCGACATGCGGCAACACCAGTTCCCGGACGATGGTTTCGACATGGGCCGGCGATGCGGCGATCTTGGCTTTGTCGGCAGTCAGCCGCGCCGTCATGGCATCAGTGGCGGAGCGGATCACCGCATCCGGTGTTTGGCCGGCCAATACAGCGCTGCAAAACACCGATGCTGCCAGCAGAATTCGTTTCAACATGAGCTCACCTCGTTTCCATTGCGGTGGTTGGTTTTAGTCGGATTACGATTATTCAGGCTTCTTGTCGGCAAACAGGTATTTACCGATCAGCTCTTCCAGCACCAATGCCGACTGGGTTTCGGCGACGCTGTCACCGTCGCGCAGCACGTCGTCCTCGCCGCCGACCGACAGGGCGATGTACTGCTCGCCGAGCAGGCCGGCCGTGTTGATCTTGGCCGAGGTGTCGATCGGGAACGATTTGAATTCCTCGCTGATCGCCATTTCCACCATCGGCGTCAGGCTTTGCGCATCCAGGCTGATGTTGGCTACCCGGCCGACCACGACGCCACCAACTTTGACCGGCGAACGCACTTTCAGGCCGCCGATATTTTCGAACTTGGCGTACACCCGGTACGTGCTGTCACCGGTCAGCCGGTTGATGCTGCTGACTTTCAGCGCCAGCGCGATCATCGCCGCAATGCCGGCGACCACAAAGACACCGACCAGAATTTCCACTCGACGCATATCCATCAACCGATCTCTCCAAACATCAAAGCCGTCAATACAAAATCCAGACCCAGCACCGCCAGCGACGAGTGCACCACGGTGCGCGTGGTCGCATTGGCAATGCCTTCCGAGGTCGGTACACAATCGTAGCCGCGGAACACGGCGATCCAGGTCACGACAAAGGCAAACACCACACTTTTGATGGCGCCGTTCAGGATGTCATCGTGAAAATCCACCGCCGCCTGCATCGCCGACCAGAAGCCGCCGGAATCGGCACCGAGCCACTCGACGCCGACCAGATAGCCACCATAAACCCCCACCACATTGAAAATCGCGGTCAGCAGCGGCAGCGCAATCAACCCCGCCCAGAGTCGTGGCGCGACGATTCGATGCAGCGGGTCGACCGCCATCATCTCCATGCTGGAGAGTTGCTCGGTGGCCTTCATCAAGCCGATTTCTGCGGTCAATGCCGAGCCGGCACGACCGGCAAACAGCAGGGCCGCCACCACCGGACCGAGTTCACGGACCAGACTCAGCGCCACCATCGGCCCCAGGCTCGCCTCGGCACCGTAATCGACCAGAATGGTGTAGCCCTGCAGGCCGAGCACCATGCCGATGAAAAGGCCAGAAACCACGATGATCGCCAGGCTGAGCACGCCGACCTGATACAGCTGCTTGATCAGCAAGCTGCCGCCATTGCGGATACTGAAAGAGCCAGCCAAGGCCCGGCCAAGCACCATGCCGGCGCGACCGCTGGTGGCAAACATGTCGAGCGTATTGGCACCCAACTGACGCAAACGAGTGCTGATCACGCCGCCACCTCCAGCAAATCATCACCGTAGGCACGGGCCGGATAATGAAACGGCACCGGACCGTCCGGCATGCCCTGCATGAACTGGCTGACACGCGGGTTGTTGCTGCGGCCGAGTTCCTGCGGTGTGCCGTGGGCAACGATCTGGCCGTTGGAAATGATGTAGGCGTAATCGGCGATCGAGCAGACTTCGTCAACATCGTGCGAAACGATGACCGAAGTCAGGCCGAGCGCATCATTGAGCAGCCGGATCAGCTGGATCAACACGCCCATCGAGATCGGGTCCTGACCGGTGAACGGCTCGTCATACATGATCATCGCCGGGTCCATGACGATGGCGCGGGCCAGCGCGACCCGGCGCGCCATGCCGCCGGACAGTTCCGAAGGCATCAGATCGCGGGCACCGCGCAGGCCAACCGCTTCCAGCTTCATCAAGACCAAGGCGCGCAGCACTGATTCCGGCAATTTCAGGTGTTCACGGACCGGGAACGCGACGTTCTCGAACACGTTCATGTCGGTAAAGAGTGCGCCGCTCTGGAACAACATGCCCATGCGTCGGCGCAAGGCGAACAGCTCGTTGCGACTCAAGGTCGGTACTTCGACCCCGTCGAAGCGGATGCTGCCGGCGCTCGGCTTGAGCTGACCACCGATCAGCCGCAGCAGCGTGGTCTTGCCGGTGCCGGATGGCCCCATGATGGCGGTGACCTTGCCGCGTTTGATGTCCAAATCGATGCCGTCATAAATCACCCGCTCACCGCGGGCGAAGTGCAGACCGCGTACCTC
Source organism: Permianibacter sp. (assembly GCA_046297695.1). Classification (GTDB taxonomy): domain Bacteria; phylum Pseudomonadota; class Gammaproteobacteria; order Enterobacterales; family Permianibacteraceae; genus Permianibacter. The sequence goes on from JBKBHF010000011.1 coordinate 82,057, forward strand.
CACCAGATTGTCACTCGTCATTTTTTTCATGCTGTGTCGGGGGCTGACGCCGGTTTCGGAGCCGCCCGGGGCGGCAAAGCGGCGTATTTTACCCGTTTTATGGTCAGAGCTCTTGGCCACTGTTTAACCAGCTGCAATCGAAAGGTGCGGTCAGTGTGCCTGCCGGCGCTGAATCACGCCTGAATCGACGCCGGCCCGGATGCCGCTGATATACTGACGGCCCTGCTTTTGCATAACGCCCCTCGCGGGCTTGGGATGCCGACCGCCGACATGCCGCATCAGACCGATTTTCTGGCCTTGGGCCGTGCCGTACTGGACATCGAAGCTGACGCCATTGCCAAGCTCCGGGCCCGGCTTGACGACCAATTCGCTGCCGCCTGCCGGCTGCTGCTGGCCTGCAAGGGCCGCACGGTTGTGCTCGGCATGGGCAAGTCCGGCCATGTCGGCGGCAAGATCGCCGCCACGCTGGCCTCGACCGGCACACCAGCGTTTTTCGTCCACCCTGGGGAGGCCAGCCACGGCGATCTCGGCATGATCACCAGCCAGGATGTGGTGCTGGCGCTGTCCAACTCCGGCGAAACCGATGAAATCCTGATGCTGCTGCCGGTCATCAAACGGCGCGGCGTGCCTTTGGTCGCGTTGACCGGCCGGCCGGGTTCGACCCTGGCCAAAGCCGCCGATGTCCACCTGCACGTCGGCGTCGACAAGGAAGCCTGTCCGCTCGGCCTGGCGCCGACCGCGTCCACTACCGCCGCCCTGGCCATGGGCGATGCGCTGGCAGTGGCGTTGCTCGAAGCGCGCGGTTTCACCGCCGAGGATTTTGCGCTGTCGCATCCGGCCGGTGCGCTCGGTCGCCGCCTGTTGCTGCACGTCGAGCAGCTGATGCACACCGGCGACGACATTCCACGGGTTGGCCCCGACGCCACCGTCAGCGAAGCGTTGTTGGAAATGTCACGCAAGCGGCTCGGCATGACCACGATTGTCGATGCCGACAATCGTCTGCTCGGCATTTTCACCGACGGCGATTTGCGCCGGACCCTGGCCAAGCCCATCGATTTCCATCAGACCCGGATCGATGCCGTGATGACCAAAGGCGGCCATTCGACCCGCGCCAACGTGCTTGCCGCCGAAGCGATGCGACTGATGGAGCAACACGCCATCAGCCAGCTGGTGGTACTGGATGATCAGCAGAAAGTGGTCGGTGCGTTGAACATGCACGACCTGCTCAAAGCCGGTGTGGTGTAAAGGTGATGACGACGATGGATGCCAACCTGCTCGCCCGGGCCCAAGCCATCAAGTTGCTCATTTGCGACGTCGATGGCGTGCTGACCGATGGCAGCGTGTTTCTCGGCAACGATCAGGAAGAGTTGAAAGCGTTCAATATCAAGGACGGCTTTGGCCTGCGTGCGATCCAGAAATTCGGCATCGAGGTCGCGCTGATCACCGGCCGGCATTCCCGATTGGTCGAGCGGCGCGCTGCCGAGCTCGATATCCGGCACGTCTATCAAGGCAACGCCAACAAGCGCGGCGCCTTTGCCGATCTGCTCAGCAAGCTGCAGCTGACGCCAGCGCAGGTTGCCCATTTTGGCGACGATCTGCCGGATCTGCCCTTGCTCAAGCAAGTCGGCCTCGCCGCTGCGCCGGCTGATGCACATGCAGTCGTGCGAGAACACGCCCATTTCCTCAGCCAGGCCACGGGCGGTCGCGGCGCCGTGCGCGAGCTTTGCGATCTGCTGTTGCAGGCACAAGGCCACTGGCCGGCCCTGTTGGCGGAGTACCAGCCATGAACGTCCGTGGGCTGCTGATTGGCGCCGGTACGCTGTTGGTGGCCGTGGTGGTGCTGCTGCTGCTCAACCGCGAACAATCCGGCAAGAACCAGACCGAATTGCAGCAGCAAACAGCGGACGTAGCCCAGAGTGACTATTACATGGAAGGCGTGATCAGCCGCCATTTCGATGCCAACGGCAAGCTGTCACATGTGCTGCAGGCCCCGCGCATCGATTATTTTCTGGCACAGCAACAGTCGCTGATGCAACAGCCGCACATTCAGCTTTTCGGCACCGACGGCACACCATGGCATGTGCGCGCCGCGCAAGCCATCGCCGAGCACCAACAGGATACCGTGACCCTGCGCGAGCAGGTGTTACTGGAGCGGGGCGCGCAAACGGGCGTCGCCGTATTGCGCATGGAGACCGAACAACTGACCGTGAACCTGAGCGAGCGGCGCGCGCACACCGATGCACCAGTGCGTTTCCGCAGCAGCCAGGGCGAAGTCAAGGCCGTCGGGTTGACTGCCGATTTCGCCAATGAAAAATTGCACCTGCTGGCACAAGTCAAAGGACACTATGAAAACGCTCGTTAAGCTGCTGGCCCTGCTGCCACTTACAACCCTGGCGGCCAGTGGCACCGATTTGCAAGCCGACAGCGCCACGCTGGACGGCAAGACCGGCGAGTACCTGTATCGCGGCAATGCGCTGCTGCGCAACAACAATGTCCAGATCAACGCGGACGAAATACAGGCAACGCAGGACACCGACGGCAATCTGCAGAGCGGCCGCTTTCGCGGCAATCCTGCCGTGCTCGTGCACACCGAACCGGCAACCGGCACCCGCTCAGAAACGCGTGCCAACGAAATTCTGTATGACAACCGCGCCGGCCGCATCGAACTGATCGGCAATGCCGTGCTGGTGCAGACCGAAGCCGAGCAAAATCGCCAGATGCGACTGCAGGCGGATCGCATTGAACTGATTGAACGATCGGAAAAAATCAGCGATCTGGCCGCGACCGGCGCACCGGTCATGTTCAGCCGGCAACAGACCGATGCCCAGCCACTGGAAGGCCGCGCCAATAGCTTGCGTTACCAGGGCGAGCGCGAGTTTCTGCTGCTCGAAGGCGATGCCCTGCTGCAACAGGGGCCCACCCAGTTCGAGCACGTGGTGATCGAATACGATGGCCGCAGCAAGCGCATCACCGCGCCCAAGCGTGACGGCAAACAGGTGAAAATCACCCGCGTGCAGAACAGCGACAGCGAAACTGGCAACGGCACGGCGCCACCGGCAACCAAGCCGGAAGCCAAAGAGAAACCCGCAGCGGAAAACAATCCTGGATCTGAACAAATGCCTGCGGCTGAAAACAGCAAGGAGCCGTCGTGAGCAGCGTTTTGTTGGTGCAGCACCTCGCCAAGTCGTACAAGGGCCGTCAGGTCGTCAAGGACGTCTCGCTGACGGTACGTCAAGGCGAAATCGTCGGTCTGCTCGGCCCCAACGGCGCTGGCAAGACAACCTCGTTTTACATGACGATTGGACTGGTCAACGCCGATGCCGGGACGATCCAGATAGATGACGAAGACCTGTCTGGCGAACCGATGCATGTGCGGGCCCGCAAGGGCATTGGCTACCTGCCGCAGGAAGCGTCGGTTTTCCGCAAGTTGAGTGTGGCCGACAACATCCTCGGCATTCTCGAACTGAACCCGGCGCTGACCGAGGCCGAGCGCCAGCAAAAGCTGGAGGCGCTGCTCGACGAGTTTCACATCGGCCATTTGCGCAAAAGCCTCGGTATGGCCTTGTCCGGCGGCGAACGCCGACGGGTCGAGATTGCCCGTGCACTGGCCGCCGAACCACGCTTCATTTTGCTGGACGAGCCGTTTGCCGGCGTCGACCCGATTTCAGTGCTGGAGATCAAGCGCATCATCCAGCATCTGCGCGACCGCGGCTTGGGCATCCTGATCACCGATCATAACGTCCGTGAAACCTTGACGGTTTGCGAACGCGCGTACATCGTTAGCGAAGGCCGGTTGATTGCCGATGGCGCGCCAGAAGCCATCCTGGCCAATCAACAGGTCCGTCAGGTATACCTCGGCGAACATTTCACTCTGTGAGTCTGGCAGCTGGCTGCTTTTGGTTTATAGTGGAATAAAGTGACAGCGTAACGGCGCTGTCCCGACAAGGCCGTCCGATAGCAAGAATGAAACCCTCACTCCAACTTCGCATCAGTCAGCAACTTACGATGACGCCGCAGCTACAGCAGGCGATCAAGTTGTTGCAGCTGTCGAGTCTGGAGTTGCAGACCGAAATCCAGCAAGCACTGGAATCCAATCCGATGCTCGAGGTCACCGAGCCCGGTGACGACAGCGACGACAGCTTCGAAACCCAGGAACAGGAATACGCGACAACGCGTGAGCAGAATGCCTCGGAAGTCGAACGCGCCCAGTCGCTCGCCGACGATTTCGCCCAGAGCGCCCCCGATCGCGGTGAAGCAGAGCTCGGCGATTACACCGGCAATGGCGCCGACGGCGAAGCCGAATTTAGCGCGGAAGACTACACCCCGGATACCAGCGAAGCGCTGCAGCAGCAAGATCTGAATGCGGAACTGCCGGTGGATGCCCAATGGGAAGACTGGGATTTCAGCACCGCGGTCAGCGGCGGCGGCCAGCGCGAAGGCGATGACGAGTTCGAATACCAGGGCGAGACCCGGGAAAACCTGCACGATCACCTGCGCTGGCAATTGAACCTGACGCCATTCAGCGACACCGATCGGGTCGTTGCCGAGGCGATCATCGATGCCATCGATGATGATGGTTACCTGCGCACCAGTTGTCAGGAACTGCACGAAAGTCTGGATGAAGACGGCAGTCTGGATCTGGACGAAGTCGAAGCGGTGTTGCGCCGCATCCAGCAATTTGAGCCCGCCGGCGTCGGCGCCCGCGATTTGCGCGAATGCCTGTTGCTGCAATTGCGTCAGGCCCGCGCTGGTCAAGGTACCGTCAGCCATGCCGAGCTGATCGTCCGGGACCATTTGCCACTGCTGGCGGCGCGCGATTTCAAGACACTGCAGCGGAAAACCAAACTCAGCGATGACGAGCTGCGTGCGGCGATCGCGGCCATCCAGCGGCTGAACCCGCGCCCGGGCAGTGCAATGACCCAGAATGCGGCCGAGTATGTCACCCCCGATGTGATTGTCAGCAAGAAGCGCAATCGCTGGACGGTGGAACTGAACCCGGAAATCGCCCCGCGCCTGCGCATCAACTCAAGCTACGCGAGCCTCATTCAGCGTACCCGCACCGCTGCCGACAACAACTTCCTGCGCAACCATTTGCAGGAAGCCAAATGGTTCATCAAGAGCCTGCAAAGCCGCAATGAAACCTTGCTGAAAGTCGCCACCGCCATCGTCGAGCAGCAGATCGGTTTTTTCGAGCATGGTGAAGAAGCCATGAAGCCGATGGTGCTGGCCGACATTGCCGAACTGCTCGGCATGCACGAGTCGACCATCTCGCGCGTCACCACCCAGAAATACATGCACAC
>JBKBHF010000012.1:0-24373 GCA_046297695.1 Permianibacter sp.
GAGCGGCTTTAGCCGCGATGACATGACGGCAATCGCGGCTAAAGCCGCTCCCACAAGAAAATCAGGTTAGGGCGCCGTCGCCGCCTCCAGCTGCAGCAACCAGCTCATCGCTTCGGGCGCCGACTCCCGGCACATTTCCGTCGACGGCTGCAGACTGGCGCAGACCGCCGGTCGCTCCGGCTTGCCGAACAGGCGGCAGCGCAACTGCTCATCGAGCTGGATGCAAGGTACACCGGCCGGCTTGCCGTTCGGCATGCCGGGGATCGGGCTGCTGATCGACGGCGCGATGCAGCAGGCGGCACAGCCACTACGACAGTCCATCACGGGTCACCAGGAATTTGGCCGGGACATCAGGCATCCAGTCCGCCGGCAGGCGCGTAAGAGCCGGCTTAACGGGGCGGACTGCGCTATCATACCGCCCCTTCGTCCTGCCCGCCCTTTACGCTTGCCGAGGTCCTCATGTCCGAGAAAGCCGCGCCGTCGCCCGCGACGGAGCAAATCGCCGCCCTGTACAGCCAGATCCTGACCCAACTCGGCGAAGACGTGAACCGCGAAGGCCTGCGCGACACCCCGATGCGCGCCGCCAAAGCCATGCAGTTCCTGACCCGTGGCTACCATCAGACACTTGATGACGTGGTCAACGACGCGATTTTCGAATCGGAAACCGACGAGATGGTGATCGTCAAGGACATCGAGCTGTACTCGATGTGCGAGCACCACCTGCTGCCCTTCGTCGGCCGCTGCCATGTCGCCTACCTGCCATCGGGCAAGGTCGTCGGCCTGTCGAAAATCGCCCGCATCGTCGACATGTTCGCGCGCCGCCTGCAGATCCAGGAAAACCTGACCAAGCAAATCGCCGAAGCGGTGATGGAAGTCACCCATGCCAAGGGCGTTGGCGTCGTGGTTGAAGCCAAGCACATGTGCATGATGATGCGCGGCGTCGAGAAACAGAACTCGACCATGACCACTTCGGTCATGCTCGGTTACTTCCGCAAATCGCAAGCGACCCGCACCGAGTTCCTGAAACTGATCGGCCGCGATTGATTCCCGACGGTCGGCGCTGCAAACGTGGCGCCGACCGATGTTTCGTTCACAGCACACGCAGTTGCCATGGCCGGACTTGCCACCGTCGATTACGCCGAACTGGAATGGGAAGCCGATGGCACCCCGCGTTCGCGGCAATTCAACGACGTCTATTTTTCCCGTGACGGCGGCCTCGCCGAATCCACCTACGTCTACCTGCAAGGCAACGGCCTGCCGGCGCGTTGGCCCGGACATTTCCAGCACCACGATGCCTTCCATGTGTTCGAGGCCGGCTTTGGTACTGGCCTCAACTTCCTTTTGACCTGCCAGGCTTTTCTGGACAACGTTGTCACCGCTGGCAAACGTTTGCGCTATGTCGCCGTGGAGCGTTTTCCGCTGCGCCGGGACGATCTGGCGCGGGCGCTGACGTATTTTCCATCGCTGGCGAAACTCGCCGACGCCCTGCTCGTGCAATACCCGCCGGGCCTGCGCGGTTGGCATGCGCTGCATTTCGCCGATCGCCGCATTGAATTGGTGCTGCAACTCGACGACATCGCCGAGTCGCTGCCAGCGCTGTGCCAAACCGACTGGCGGTTTGATGCCTGGTATCTGGATGGTTTTGCACCGGCGCGCAATCAAACCATGTGGGCAGAAAGCATTTGGCCTGCGATTGCCATGCTGTCACGCAGCGGCGCGACAGCGGCAACCTTCAGCGCGGCTGGCGCAGTCCGGCGCGGGTTACAGAGCGCAGGTTTTTCGGTGCAGAAAATGCCGGGGTTTGGTCGCAAACGTGACATGACTGTCGCCCGCCTGGAAAACTCGCTTTCACCATCGACTTACCCGAACCCGCTCTCCCCGATTCGGCAGGTGACAGTGCTCGGCGCCGGCATTGCCGGTGCCGCCACCGCCCGAGTACTGGCCGAGCGTGGACTGCAGGTTTCGGTGCTGGATGCACATCAGGCGATAGGCGGTACGCTGCGTCATCATGCCGTGGCGCTGGCTAGTCCGCGCTGGAGCCGTGATCACAATCCGCGCAGCCAGTTTCAGCTGCTCGGTTTCCTGCATTTGCAGCGCTGGGTGGACAAGCTGCATCACGCAAAATGCCACGGCGCAGACGCGTCACTTGTGCAACACCGGCAAGTGCTGACCTTGCTGACAAACGAGGAAGCGGCACGCGAACAGGCCGTGCTGATGGAATTGGGTTTGCTCGGCGAACATGCGGAATGGCTCGACGCGAGCCAAGCCAGTACCGTCGCCGGTATCACGCTCGAACATGCGGCGGTGCTGCATCGGCTGGCGCTAGCGCTTGATCCGGCGGCGCTGTGCAGAGCCTTGCTCGACCATCCACGCATCACGCTGCAACTGGGCATCAAACTCATGCAGTTTGCCGGCAATCTGGAGCACTGCACGCTACAACTACGTGATGGCGATGCGCTGACAACTGACGCGCTTGTCATCGCCGGCGGCGCCGATTGCCGGACCTTGCTGGCCCCGCTGCCGCTCCGGCCGGTGCGTGGCCAGAGCACAGAATTGCCGGCCACTTCATTCAGTCAAGCATTGCGCTTACCGCTGCGTTTTGGCGGTTATCTGACCCCTGCCCAAAACGGCTGGCATACCTTGGGCGCCAGCTACGACGGCGGTCAGTTTGATCCGACGCTGCGCGACAGCAGTCAAGCTGGCAATCTCGACACGCTGGCTTGGGCCGCGCCGGCGTTGGCGACGGCATGGCGGCAAGCACCGCTGCGCGGCGATGTCGGCCATCGACTGGTTTGCCCGGACCGTTCACCCCTTATTGGCGCGCATCCGGTGCAGCCGCGGGTCTGGCTGCATGTCGGGCACGGCTCGCATGCGTTGATGACAGCCTGTGCCGGCGCCGAACTTCTGTCCGCACAGTTGCTGGCCGAACCGGCCAGCGTGCCACCGACCTTGCAGCGCGCCGTTTCACCGGCGCGCTTTCGGCATCACTTTCCGGCCAGCTGACGACCACTGCCGTTGACACTGGCAACCAGCTCGTCAGTAAACGGCAGCAGCACAGGAGCCGTTTGCGCGCGCCACTGCTCAGCGCTTTGCGACAAGGCTTCGCGCATGATCGCCTGCTGCGCCTCGCGTCCGGCCGAACGCACCAGCTCAAGATAAGCGGTTTCGGCACCCGGCTCGCGCGCAAGCTCAACCGGTCGCGGCTCAATCGATTTGATGGTGGCGGGCTGCACCGCCAGACTGACATCGCAGACCGTCCAAAGCACGGCTGCCATGGCAACGCTGGTGATGACCTTCATGGAGCAACTCCCTTTTGCTGGCACCGAATCAGGTTTTCGGTGGGCCAATGCTGGCGCACAGCCGTTGCAGGACAATGAAGGGATTACGGCAATTTGTTTAAGCCAGACTCTGGCGCAGATGCAGAAAAGCCCGTAAAACCCGGGCTTTTCTATGAAAACCTACGATGCATACGGCGCGCATTTGCTCACCGCTCGCAATAATTGGAAACAGCTGCCGGCGTCATTGCAGCGGGTACAGCGCTTCCGCCCGGTAGCCGGTTACCACCCGAATCGGGCCGGCAAATGCCAAATCCAGCGCCGGATCGCCGCTGTCACTGAGCAAGGGCCGACCCTGCAGGCTCTGCAATTTGCCGGGACTTGCCACCACGGTGATCGCCTGCCGACCAATCCGGCGCAAAATGCGCGGGCTGAGCTGTTGATTGCCGCGACCAAAGACATGGCCCTGACCGCCGATCACCGTCACCACGAGCGCCAGCTTGTCGGCCTTTTCCAGCAGCGCCCACAGCGCCGACTCGGTGCCGTCCTTCAGTAATTGTTTGCCGGCGTGCACCACATCGACACCGAGCAAACTGGCATCAATGCCGAGCCGTTGCTTGATTGCCATGCAGGTGGTACCGGAACCGAGCACATAGGTCACGTCGTCCTGCATTTCATCGACAATCTGTTCAGCGATATCGTCGACCACCTGCGATTCAACCGCACGCGCGCTTTCCTTGCTCTGCTGCAGCAGCGGATGCGCCGGCACCTTCAAATAGCCGAATAACCGGGCGCTGACCGCACCGGCGCGATAGGCCGCTTCATCGATATCCTTGACCGGCGCCGCCAGCAATTCCAGCGGTTTGCCGGCGCACAGATCCGCCAGCACTTCACCGCCGGCCTGTGGGCTGACTGCATAGACTGCGGAATGGATTTTGACACCGGCCGGAATACCGAGCACGGCAGTCTGCTCAGCAAGACCAAGCGCGTCCAGCTCGGCATACACATCGCGAGCGGTGCCGTCGCCACCGGCAAACACGATGAGCCCCAGTTGCTGGGCAGCGAGTGCGGCAATCGCTGCGCGCGTATCGGCAGCCGTGCTGACCGCCGCGGCTGGCGCGTAATGAACGTGGCAAGCAAAACCCAGCTCGTTCACCAGATCAGCGCCCATCGTACCTGCAGCGGTGTGAAAACAGATTTGCTCGCGCCACGGCAGCAATTTTTCCAAGGCCGTGCGCGTGCGCAGGTTGGCGCGCGGCTCGGCGCCCAACGCCAGCGCCTGTTCCCGCACATTGTCACTGCCCTTCAGTGCCACGGCACCGCCGATACCGGCCCACGGATTGATCACCAAACCCAGATTCAGCATCGACCCCATCCCGTTCCTGATTCAGAGTGGCGCCGCTGGCGCAATGATGGTTTGCCCTGGCTGAAAGTGCGCACGCAAGGCATCGAAAAAACGTTGCGCGCGCGGCGGCAAGCCGTTGACGAAATACTGCTGGCACTGCTGAAACACCGCATCGCGAAACGCTGCGCTGGGATCATTGCCCTGCGGCCCCGCGGCGAGGTTGTCAGCCGACAGATGAAACCGGATACCGGCAGCACGGCTGAGCGCCCATTCCACCGCCTGCGGCTTCACCTCGACCCGCTCGAATTCGGCCTGTTGCTGCGGGCTGCGGCCATCCGGGTTATACCAGTAGCCGAAATCGTGCAATTGCCGCCGGGCCGGGCCGGCGATGCACCAATGCGCCACCTCGTGCAGGGCGCTGGACGCGAAGTCTTCCCGGAAGATGATGCGTGCGGGCGCATCGGCCGTCGCCGGCAGGTATTCCGGCTCGGCACCGCCGCCGACCAACACCGTATTCTCGGTGACGGCAAACGTGGCATTGAACACCGCCACCAAAGCCGCCGCATCCGGTACAACCGCAGTCACAACACTATCCCCGACCAGCGCAAAAACGGCGCGCATTCTACCCCAATGGCCGCCGCGGTCGCATCGGGGCCGGCCCGGTGTGAATGTGGCCATTCTCCCGGTATTTCTGCTGATTGGCAGTATACTGGTACGGATGGGACCGGTTGCGGTCGACGCCATTTGATGCAGGTGATCACAGTGAGCTATCGGCAACGCATTCCGGTCAGTGAGCTCCGGCTCGGCATGTTTGTCGTCGACCTGGATCGGCCCTGGCTGGAAACTCCCTTTCTGATTCAAGGCTTCGTGCTCAGCACCGAGGCCGACATCCGGGCCGTGCAGCAGCACTGCCGCTATGTCTACATCGATGCCCGTCGTGGTGCGTTGCCGCCAGCCAAAACCGATCGCGCCGAACACAAGCTCGATCGCAACGCCGGCTTTGGGCTGTTCGAACGGAAGCCGCCAGCTGCGCCCAGTCGCAACGTCGAAGACGAATTGCCCAGCGCCCGCAGCGTTCATGCCCGTGGCAGTTCACTGGTGCGCGGCTTCATGGATGACATTCGATTCGGACGCGTGCTCAATGTCAAAGCCATTCAGGAAGGCGTCAGCGACACCGTTGACAGCGTGCTGCGCAATCCCGATGCCATGATGTGGCTCGCCCAGCTGCGCAAGAAAGACGAGGCGCATGAACAGCACTGCCTGAACAGCTGCATTCTGGCCGTGGCATTCGGCCGCCACCTCGGTCTGCCGCGCGATGAGTTGCAGAAACTCGGCGTCTGCGCGTTACTGCATGATGTCGGCAAGTTGCAGGTCCCGGATGCGATATTGAACAAAACCGGCCCGCTCACCGAACCAGAGCTCGCTACCATGCGCAAGCATACCGACTTTGGCCGGGTCATTCTGATGTCGGCGCGCGATCTCTATCACGGCGCCATCGACGTTGCCCACAGCCATCATGAATGGGTCGATGGCAGCGGTTATCCGCGCGGTCTGAATGGCAGCCAGATCTCACCGTTTGCCAAGATCGTTGCCATCGTCGATACCTATGACCACATCATTGGTGAGCACACCTATCGCGACGAGCGCACCGCATTCGAGGCGCTGAAGGAAATCAACAACGGTCGCGGCAAACAGTTTGACGAATCGCTGGTCAAGCACTTCATCGACATGATTGGCGTGTTCCCGGTCGGCAGCATCGTCGAATTGTCGAATGGTGAGGTGGCCATTGTACTGGCCCAGACACCGGCGCTGCCGATGCTGCCGCGGGTAGTGCGACTACTGGATGCAAACAAGCAGGCCTGTCCGGAGCGGATCATCAACCTGGCCATGCCGCCCGAATCTGGCGACCCCTTGCGGGTGATCCGGGTTCTGCGCCGCGGCGATTACGGACTCGACCCGCAGCAACTGCAAACCCGTGGCTTGATGGCCAAAATTCCCTGACCTTGGCGCGTGAGCTAGTCACCGATGAGCGATATTTACATTGAAGATTTTCACCGCGACGTCGCGATTGCGATGGTGCGACTCTATGGCAGTTTTCCGCGCCCGGCCGCGCTCTATGTGGACGAGATTGCCGGCAGTGATGATCCGGATGAATACGGCGTCCAGTCCGAGCGCCATCAGCGCTGCCTCGGCAGCCTGATCTGGCTGGGTGAAGAAGGTCTGCTCCGTTATCGCGACACCATCGGCAACGAGGGCATCGATGGCGCGGTACTGACGCTGCGCGGTTTTCGCGCGCTGCATGAAGGCGCCGGCCCGCAACCTGAGCAGCTCACCATCAACCAGATCCGCGACGCCCTGCGTGAACGCGACTCGGAAGCGGTAAAGCGTTGCGTCCAGCGGCTGTTCAGCAGCTTTGTCCGCCAACGCGGGCCGGAAACCTGAGCATGGCCAGCGTCAACGCCGCGGCGGAGTGGCCGCCCGAATGAGACTGGAAATCATCAAAGTCGCAGGCGATCGACTCGACCCGGAATGCCTGCTGATCACGCTGCGTCACGTTCCAGGCAAGCTGGCGCGCTGGCTGCTCGGCGCCCGCGACAAGGTGGTCACCTACAAGGGCCGGGAAAATGCCTGGTATGTGCCACCCAGCTTCCGACCGGCTGACCCGGATACCAGTCGTTTTCTCGACGATATCGCGGCGTCGCGCGAATTTGCCCACCTGCGGCCACCACGCCGCTCCTGAGCTGCTGCGCCCCTCGGCTGGCACACCGCCCGCTGCAGCCATCCTGCTTGCCGCAGCCGTTGTTTCCCCAACCGAACAGGTCTCACCAGCCAACTGGTTATTTGCCGAATCCGCGCGAATCGCATTCAATAGCGCGACAAGCAAGGTTCTTCGCTCATCATGTCGCATCTGCATTGGCAACGTGCCGTACTGAAAATTGGCAGCAGCCTGATCGCGCCGGAACGCGATGGCCTGTCTGATCGTTACCTCAAGGCCATCGGTCAATTCATCAGCGCTGCGCAGCGTCAGCAGCGACAAATTGTCGTGGTGTCATCCGGTGCCGTCGCCGCCGGCCGTGCGCGTCTGCCACAGGCAGCCGATCGCAGCCGGCAAACGCTGGTCCGCAAACAGGCGCTCGCGGCCGTTGGTCAGGCGCAGGTGATGCAATGCTGGGCCGCGCAACTCAGCGCCCCGGTCGCCCAGTTGCTGTTGACCGCCGACGATCTGCAGGATCGCCATCGCTTCGTCAATGCCCGCAACACGCTGCGTGAATTGCTGGCCTTGGGCTGCGTGCCCATCATCAACGAGAACGACAGTGTCGCGACCGACGAACTGAAAGTCGGCGACAACGACAATCTCGCCGCTCACGTCGCCGCGCTCGTTGATGCCGATCTGCTGATCATCGGCAGCGATATCGACGGGCTCTATGACAAGAACCCGCGCCAGTTCCCCGATGCCCACAAGATCAGTGAAGTGGCCCGCATCGATGCCAATATTGTCGCCATGGCTGGCGGCAGCGGCAGCAGCGTTGGTACCGGCGGCATGATCACCAAACTGCAGGCGGCCGAACGGGCAACGGCACGAGGCATCTGCACCGTCATCGGCGATGCCCGCAGCAACCAGCTGTTCGACAACCTGTTGCAAGACCAATGCAGCGGCACCCTGTTCCGCGCGCATGGCGAACCGCTGCGCGCGCGCAAACATTGGCTGCAACACACCTTGCCAAGTCGCGGCAGCGTGCAGATCGACCACGGCGCGCTGCAAGCCTTGCGGCAACGTGGCGCGTCGCTGCTGCCATCCGGCATCAAGGCGGTCAGCGGCAGCTTTGAACAAGGTGATGCCATCGACATCCTGTTGCAAGAGCACGACCATACCCGCACGGTGGGCAAAGGCATTTGCCAGTACGATGCCGCGGCCTTGAATCGCATTCGCGGCCTGCGCAGCGAAGACATTGCGCGGCAACTGGGCGATCTGGGTCAGGAATGCGCTATTCACCGTGACGATTTGGTGCTGTATCCGGAGCAAGGCTGATGAACGCCACACTTTCCAATCGCCAGGCGCTGCTGCAACAGCAAGTACAGGCCTGCCGTGACGCCAGTCCGATACTTGCAAGTTTGTCGCTCGAGCAGCGCAATCAGTTGCTGCTCGACATGGCGACCCAGATTGCAAATCAGCAAGCCGCCCTGCTTGCCGCCAATGATCACGATCTGCTTGCCGCGCGCGCCCGCGGCGCCTCCTCTGCGCTGCTTGATCGGCTGGCGCTCAACCCGGCTCGCATACAGGCCCTGCAGAACAGTTTGCGCGAGGTTGCCGCACTGCCCGATCCCATCGGGCAGCGACGCCCGTTCAGCCAACCCTCGTCCGGCATCACCGTATTCAAGCAACGCATCCCGCTTGGCGTGATCCTGATGATTTACGAGGCACGTCCCAATGTCGCCGTCGATGCGGCCGCGCTTTGCCTGAAATCCGGCAATGCGGCGATTCTGCGCGGTGGCAGCGAAGCGCGGCACAGCAATGCCGTGCTCGGTCAACTGTGGCAGCAGATACTGGCCACTGCCGGGCTGCCGCCGGCCACTGTCACAGTGTTAACCGATGCCAGTCATGATGATGTCAACGCGATGCTGCAATGGGATGAGCTGATTGATCTGGTGATCCCGCGTGGCGGCGAAGCGCTGATCCGTTCCGTTGCCGCACACAGCCGTATCCCGGTGATCCGGCATTACAAAGGCGTCTGCCACCTTTTTGTCGATGCCAGCGCCGACCCGGACATGGCGATACCGCTGCTGATCGACGGCAAATGCTCGCGCCCGGCGGTTTGCAATGCCCTGGAAACCTTACTGGTTCACGCTGCTATCGCCGAACAGTTTCTGCCCCGCGCAGTTGAGGCATTGCGCGCGCGTGAGGTCGAGCTGCGCGGTTGTTCGCGCAGTCAGGCCATCAGCCGGCAGATCGGTTCGGCAACGGCCGAAGACTGGGATACGGAATACCTGGACCGCATCCTGAGCATCCGTGTGGTCGACGATCTGGACGAGGCCATCGCCCATATTCGTCGGCACGGCTCGCACCATTCGGAAGTGATCTGCACCCGTGATGACGCCAATGCCGAACGTTTCCTGAACGCCGTTGATGCCTCGGTTGTGCTGGTCAACGCATCAAGTCGCTTCAACGATGGCGGGGAACTTGGCCTTGGCGCCGAGATCGGCATTGCCACAACCAAGCTGCATGCATACGGCCCGATGGGGCTTGAGTCCCTGACCGCGGAAAAATTTGTCGTGCGCGGACAGGGCGAGGTACGCCACCCGGAATCACGGGTGGTGAAATAACGCCGCCAGCGTGCACTTCAGCGGCAATTACCGTGCAGATTCACGCCGTTTCATGTCGATGCACGGCTGCGCTGGCGCAGGCCCCACACCATCACCAGCGCAGCCAGCACGCAAGCTGCGCTCGCCATCAAATAAGTCGCCTTGCTGCCGCTGCCATCTCGCCACAGCAGACCCGCCACGACATTGCCAAGGACGCCGCCAAAACCGTACGACAGTGCGCTGTAAATGGCCTGCGCCCGGCTACGCTGATGCGCGGGAAATTCATCGTAAAGAAAATGCATCGCCAGCGAATGAATCAAGGCAAAGCTGACGGCATGCAAGACCTGAATGAACAGTAGCAGCGGCAAGTATTGTGGCCAGCAGGCCAGCAGCAGCCAGCGCCCCGCCGTTACCACCAGCGCCGCGAGCAACAGCCGCTGGAAGGAGATGGCGGCGATGAGTCGTTTGGCAAACCAGAACATGGCAATCTCGGCGACCACGCCAAGCGTGATCAGCCAGCCGCTCTGGCTGGCACTGAAGCCGAGACCGCGCAAATACAGATCAAAAAACGTGTAATACGGTGCGTGTGAAATGGTGACCAGCACCGCTGCCACCATGAATGCCAGCACCGCCGGTTGCAGCAATCGGCTGCGCAAACGGTCGTGCCGCAGCATGTCGCGGTTTGTTTGCTCATGCCGCGGCAACAGCAAGGTGCTCAGCAGCAGAACGGCCGTGAACGCCAGAACCACCGGCTGCATGATCCGCGCACCGCCCCACTCGACGCCATAGCCGACCATCAACACCGTCACCAGGTAACCGACTGAGCCCCATAGACGAATCCGACTGTAATCACTGCCAGTCTTCGCGGTGCGCGTCAGCGTCAGGGCTTCGGCTTGCGGCAATATGGCGTTCCAGAACAGCGAATAGGCAGCCATCGCGAGCAGCAAGGGCAAAGCCACGGTTTGCGCAAGGCCAACAGCCAGACTGAGCAGCGACATCGACACGCCCAGCAGCAAGACCCGATGGCCAGCGTGATAGCGATCCGACACAGCGGCCCAGCCATACGGTGCGGCAATGGTAGCGAGCGAGATCACCGCGCTGCTGAGCCCGATGGTGAAGGAGTCGAAACCGAGCGCATCAAAATAGCGACCACGATACGGCACGAATGCGCCGAGGACCGCGAAGTAGAAGAAATAGAACGCTGATAACCGGGAGAACTCGTCGCGCGACATGTTGACTACCTGTCAGCGATTGAACCGAACCGACGCGACATCACCGGTCCGGCATCATCACTCAGCCCGGAAAATACTGGCGCAGTTCTTCCCGTGAAATCAGGAACACGCCGTCATCGCTGTGTTCGAACTCCAGCCAGGTAAACGGCACCTGTGGAAACTGTTCCATCACATGGTGCATGCTGTTGCCGACTTCGCAAATCAGCAAACCGCCCGGGGTCAGGAAGTTGGCCGCCTCATTGAGCAAGCGCCGGACAAAATCCAGACCGTCTTCGCCCGACTCCAACGCCAAGGCCGGCTCATGCTGATACTCGGGTGGCACCGAGGCGAAATCCTCGGCATCGACATAAGGCGGATTGCAGACGATCAAATCGTACTGTTCGCCCACCAGCTCGGTCAGACCGTCGGATTGGATCAGTGCCACCTGCTCTTCGAGCTGGTAGGCCGCAACATTCTGCTCCGCGACATCCAGCGCATCACCGGAAATGTCGCTGGCGTCGATACGGGCATCAGGAAACGCCTGCGCACAGGCAATGGCGATACAGGCACTGCCGCAGCAAAGGTCCAGGATGCGCTCGGGCTCCCGATCACCCAGCCATGGCTGGAACCGGTTCTGAATCAATTCGGCGATCGGTGAGCGCGGGATCAACACCCGCTCATCGACGATGAATTCGAGATTGCAGAAATAGGCCTTGCCAGTGATATACGGCAACGGTCGGCGACGGTTGATGCGCTCGGCCGCTCGTTCGGCGATCAATTGGCGCTCGCTGCGGGTCAGCCGGCACGGGCCAATCGCTTCGATGTAGTGATGCGGCAACTCCAGCGATTGCATCACCAATGCGCCTGCCTCATCCCAAGCGTTGACGGTGCCGTGGCCGTAAAACAAATCGTGTTCGGAAAATCGACTGGCTGCCCAGCGCCAAAAATCCTGCGCCGTGCGCAAGTCCTCGACTGCCTGCTGAATATCCTGCTCGCTCAGACTCATGCCTGCTCTCCCGCTACCTGTTCCGGCAGCGCTTCCGGCGCATGCTGACGCTGGCCAAGCAATTGGCGCATGCTGCGCTCGACTTGCTCGGACAAAGCCTGGCGCTGTTCCAGCGAATAACCGGACGCGTCGATCGGCATGCCGATATGCACTTCCGTATCAACACCCAAATTGAGATTGAACGTACCCTTTGGCAGCACCTTGCTGATGTTGCGAATGGCGACCGGAATGATGATGGCCTGGGTATCAATCGCGAGGTGAAAACAGCCTTTCTTGAATGGCAGCAATTCACCATTGGCAGAACGCGTGCCCTCTGGCGACACCCACAGCACGATGCCACTTTCCATCTTGAGCCGGGCCGCCGCCAGATCTTTCAACGCCTGTTCCCGGTTGTGCCGGTCGATGAAGATGAACTCAGCCGCCCGCATCGCCTGACCAAAAATCGGAATCCGCGACAGCTCCTTCTTTGCCAGCATGCGCAGGCTGCCTGGCAGTGCGACAAAGCTCAGCGGAATGTCGTAATGGCTGGCGTGCGTGCACATGACGATGTATCGGCGCTGCGGCTCGATGGCCGGCATGGAGCCGACTACCCGCCAACGCAAATCGATCAAACGCACCAAGACCGAAGACCAACGCCGGCAGATGTCATCGATAACCGGCCGCGGGTTGCGCGTGACGGCACCAGTCCAGAGCGCGCGCAGACAGTACCAGAGCGTTACGCTGACACTGGCCGCCATCAGCACCAGCAAATGAATCAAAGAGGCTTTTCGCATGAGAGAGTAATCAGCCAGAAAAGGAGCGCATCCAGGCCGCAGCAGCCGCGGCGAACGCTGGCGTCAGTCAGGGTCGAATTCGGCCAGCAGGCGCCAGTCTACCAAACCCGTCCCGGTCAGATGTCGCTCGATGACACAAAGTGCACCGGTCGGAAAGCCGCGCTCGGAGCCGACGAAGTAACGGCGCAAACTGGCCACCAGGGGCATGTGGGTCGCAACCAACAACACCGGTCGCTGCGGCCCGGCGGCCAGAGTATCCAGCGTTGCGGCCAACAGCACGCCGGCCTGCACCACATCCGCATCCGGCACCAGCAAAGACTCGGTATCGAGCACCTGTGACAACGCCAACTGCTCTCGGATGATTTCGGCAGTCTGCTGCGCCCGACGATACGGACTGGCAAGCAGAGCGGTCGGCACGCACTCTCGCGCCGCCAGGAACGCTGCACTGCGCGCGACCTCTGCTCTGCCCTGCGCTACCAGCGCGCGCGACGCATCATCGAGGCGATACGGCTCTGCCTGACCGTGACGCAACAGAATCAGCAACGGATTGGCCGAATGGCTCATTTCTGTCTTGCCAATTGTTTGGCGCGATCCTTCAATGCCGGCAATAACCGGCTGGCAAGCCGCGGACCAAACTCACTGACCACCAAACCCGATGCGAAATTGGCCAGCGCGCTGGCGCGGCGAAAATCCCATCCCTGGCAGCACGCGTAAAGGAATGCCCCGGCGAACATGTCGCCAGCGCCCAGCGTGTCCTTGACGGCAACCGGTTCGGTCGGCGTTTCGATGAAATGATCGCCGTCAAAGGCCAGCGCCCCTTGAGCGCCGCGGGTGATGACAAAGGCGACGGCATGATCACGCAGTTTCTGGGCCGCCGCGAACACATCGGACGCGCCGGTGTATGCCAGCGCTTCCGCTTCGTTGCAGAACAGCAAATCGACACCGTCACCAACGAAGCCGCGCAAACCATCACCGAAATAGCGGACCATGTTCGGGTCGGACAACGACAGTGCAATGGCAATACCATGCCGACGCGCTTCTTTGCGGGCGATCGCCACGGCTTCGCGTGCGGACGGCGAACTGGCCAAGTACCCTTCGATGTAAAGATAGCGACTGGCAAGTAGCGCTTCATGATTCAGATCAGCCGGGCCGACTTCGCCGGTGATCCCGAGGAACGTGTTCATGGTCCGATCGGCATCCGGGGTGATCATGACCAGACATTTGCCGGTCTTGCCCTCATCGCGAACGCTGCTGGACAGATTGGTATCGACGCCATTCGCTTTCAGATCGGCAAAATAGAAATCGCCTGGCTCATCGCTGGCGACCTTGCACGAGAAGAACGACTTGCCACCCAGCTGCTGCAAGGCGATAAGGGTGTTGGCGGCAGAGCCGCCGCAGGCGCGTTTGTGCTTCTCGCCCTGCAGCTCGCCGACCAGTTCATCATGACGCGCTTCCTCGATCAGGGTCATGACGCCCTTGCTGATACCGAGCCGGCTCAATTCAGCGACACTGACTTCAAACTCATAGTCCACCAGCGCATTGCCAATGGCATAAACATCGTAACGCGACATGCATTCATCCTTTTGCGCCCCGGTACGTACCGGGTAATCACCGATAACGTCCGCCCAGCAACGGGTGGCGGCCTACAACTGCTTGCGATAAATCCGATCGCATCGACCGACATGCGGCGAGCCACATTGCGCGACATAACCATTGCGCTCGTACAGGGCGATGGCTTCTTTCAACACACTGGCCGTTTCCAATTGCATCTGGCGGTAGCCGCGTTGCCGAGCTTCGGCTTCTGCCAACGCCAACAGGCGCTTGCCCAACCCGGCGCCGCGCACTGAGGGCTGCAGATACATTTTACGCAGTTCACAGCTGTCGGCCGACACCGGAACCACGCCCATCGTGCCAACGAGTTCACCATCGCGATAAACCACAAAGAACTCGCCGCCCGGCTGCCGGTAATGGCGCTCGATATCCAGCACATCGGCATCGACACCGGCCTGATCGGGCGTCAGGCCATATTCCTGAAGCACCGCGACAATCAGTGCTTGCATGGCTGGTCCGGCGTCGGCTGGCGCCGGCACAATCTCAAAACCGTTATGGCTGATGCGAATCATATTGGACAAACTTCCACGCCCGCGCTGCCGTTCATTGTAGAAGGCTCCGACCGGCGACAACAACGCCGGGTATCCGGGCAAACAAAAAAAGAGCCGCGGAGGCGGCTCTTTCTTGTAACCGAGTCTGTGATTCGCTCAGGGCATGGCATCCAGATCGGCGCCTTCCTTCTCGACCACCGGCGGCATCAGATCTTCCCGGCTCAGGCCGATATCCAGCGCAAAGCAGGAGGAGATATAAACCGACGAATAAATTGCCGAGAACACCCCAATCAACAACGCCAACGAGAACTCGTGAATCGACGGACCGCCATACAGGAACAGCGCCAGACAGACGATGAACGTCAGGCCCGTGGTCATCGTGGTACGTGCCAGGGTCTGGTTGATCGACTGATCCATCAGATCAATCAGGTTGGCGCTGCGGGCATGGGCTTTACGGAAGTTCTCCCGCACCCGGTCAAAGATGACCACCTTGTCGTTCAGCGAGTAACCGAGAATGGCCATGACTGCCGCCAGCGCGGTCAGGTCGAAGTTCCACTGGAAAATCGCGAAGGCACCGAGCACCAGCACAGCATCATGCACCGTGCCGATAATCGACCCGACTGCCAGTTTCCATTCGAAGCGGAATGCCACGTAGATCAGCACCGCGATCACCGTGACCAAGGCCGCCATCGTGCCCTGCTCGGCCAGCTCATCACCGACTTGCGAACCGACAAAGTCTATCCGCTTGAGCTCAACCTCATCTTTCTCCGGGCCAGCCAGCGCCGCCAGGATCTGGTGACCCAGCTGCTCGTTGCTGACACCTTCACGGGTCGCGATACGGACCGACACTTCCCGTGCCGTGCCAATGTGCTGAACGGTAGCGTCCGGGAAATCGGCAGCCGCCAGGCGCGCACGGATCACTTCCAGATCAACGGCATCGCTGTAACTGGCTTCCACCAGGGTACCGCCGGTGAAATCGAGGCCAAAGTTCAAGCCCTTGACCGCGAGGCCGGCAATGCTGGCGAGCATCAACAGACCGGATAGCACATAGGTCACCATGCGCCAACGGAAAAACGCAATGTTGGTTTCACCGTTCCAGAATCGTTGCAAAGCATTCATCGTCTTGATCCTTTCGGTTCATCCGAAAATCGGCAAACCGTTACACATGAATCTTTTTGACATCACGGCCGCCGTAGATCAGGTTGATGATCGCACGGGTGCCGGTGACGGCGGTGAACATCGAGGCCAGAATGCCGATACAAAGCGTGACCGCGAAGCCCTTGATGGTGCCGGAGCCGACACCGAACAACACCAGACCGGAAATCAGGTTGGTCAGGTTGGAGTCGGTAATGGCCTGCGACGCTTCGTCATAACCACGCTGGATCGCCATCGCCGGCGACATGCCGCCGCGCATGTCTTCACGGATCCGTTCATTGATCAGCACGTTAGCATCGACCGCCATCGCGACACCGAGCACCAGACCGGCGATACCCGGCATGGTCAAGACCGCCCCCGGGATCAGCGACATCACCGCAACCGTCAGCGCGAGGTTCATGAACAGCGCGATATTGGTAGCAATGCCGAACACTTTGTACTTGAGCAGCATGAAGCCCATGACGGCGGCCAACGCAATCGCCATGGCCTTCATGCCCATGTCGATATTGTCCTGCCCCATGGACGGGCCGATGGTGCGTTCTTCGACGATCTGGATCGGCGCGGTCAGGGCGCCGGAGCGCAGCAGCAAAGCCAGTTCCTGCGCTTCGGCCGGCGAACCGACACCGGTGATTTCAAAGCTCGGGCCGAACACGCCGTTGATGCGCGCGGCGTTGATCACTTTGACCACCCGCTCCTGCCGCACCGGCACCATCTGGCCGTCAATTTCTTCGTAGACCGGCTTGAACTCGATCAGCACCGAGGCCATCTGCTTGCCGACGTTGGCCTTGGTATTGGCCAGCATGCGCTGACCGCCTTTGCCATCCAGATCGACACTGACTTTCGGAAAATTGTTCTGGTCGAGACCGCTGCGGGCACCGACCACGTTTTCACCGCGGACGATCACCTGCTTTTTGACCAGATGCGGCTGACCGTTGATTTCGTACAGCAATTCCGAGTCGGCCGGAATACGGCCAGCGAGCGCGTCACGGACATCACGGTCCTCATTGACCATGCGGAATTCCAGCGTCGCGGTCGCGCTCAGGATTTCACGCGCACGCGCCGAGTCCTGCACGCCCGGCAATTGCACCACGATGCGCTCGGCGCCCTGACGCTGAATCACCGGTTCGGCCACACCAAGCTCGTTGACCCGGTTACGCAGAATGGTCAGGTTCTGTTCGACCGCTTCACTGCGCGCGGTGCGCAAGGCCTGATCAGACAGCGCCGCGTTCAAATAGAAGAACTCGCCTTCACTGCCATCGGTCACGACCAGATCCGGATTCTGCCGGCGAACGGCGATAACCGCCTTGTCGCGGCTGTCGGCATCGCGGAAACGCACCTGGACGCCGCCTTCTGCCCGGCGCTGCGAGGAGACATAGCGCAGACCCTCTTCGCGCATCAGCGCCTTGAAGTCTTCCGCCATCTGCTCTTCGCGCTTGCCGAGTGCCGTCTCCATGTCGATTTCGATCAGAAAGTGGATCCCACCACGCAGATCGAGACCGAGTTTCATCGGGCTGGCACCGAGCGCCGTCAACCAGGCCGGTGTCGCCGGCGCCAGGTTCAAGGCCACCGTGACATCATTACCAAGCGCCTTGCGCACCAGCTGCTGGGCTTTCAGCTGATCTTCGGTATTGTTGAACCGGATCAGAAAATTCTCACCCTGCTGCTCAACGCTCTTGAACGGCACCTTGGCGGTGTTGAGCGCTTCACGCGCCTGCGCGACTTGCGCTTCGGTCAGCTGGGCACTGCGCTGCGCCGACAACTGCAAGGCCGGATCTTCGCCGTACAGATTGGGCAGGGAGTAAATGATGCCGAACAGGAAGATGATGCCAATCAGCAGGTACTTCCAGAACGGATATGTGTTGATCGGCCGTACAGCCGGAGTCCCGAAAAGCATGAGGGTGAATCCTTGAATCGCGCGCGTTCTTGAGCACCGTTGGCGCAGACCGCCGAGGCCTGCTTACACGGCATCCGGAAAGCAAGCGGGGAGCGTTTTGGCGCTCCCCGGCTCCGAATCAGTTGCTGTAAACGTTTTCGATGGTGCCTTTCGGCAGCGTGGCCGAGACGGCGTGTTTCTGAACGATGATTTGCTCGTT
This sequence comes from Permianibacter sp., assembly GCA_046297695.1. Taxonomy (GTDB): domain Bacteria; phylum Pseudomonadota; class Gammaproteobacteria; order Enterobacterales; family Permianibacteraceae; genus Permianibacter. Next base: position 18,262 of record JBKBHF010000012.1, read on the forward strand.
GTCGTTCAGCGCGACCACAACAAACTGGTCCTTGATCTTGACGATCTTGCCGACGATGCCACCAATGGTGACGACTTCATCGCCTTTCTGGATCGCTTCCAGCATTGCCTTGTGCTCTTTGGCGCGCTTGGACTGCGGGCGAATCAGCATGAAGTAGAAAATCAGGCCGAAGATCACCAGCATGATGATCGGTTGCCACGGCGAAGCAGCAGCACCAGCAGGAGCCGCACCGGCGGCAGCAACAACAGTCAGAAGGCTCACGTTTTGTTCCTCTTACTTACTCAGTTTTTGTGTCGTAGTTGCCGTCAATTGCCGGGGCTTTCCGGCCCAGACGGGTGTAGAAGTCAGCCACGAAGGCGGCAAGGGTACCGGTTTCAATGGCCCCGCGCAAACCGGCCATCAGGCGTTGGTAATAGCGCAGGTTGTGGATCGTATTGAGCCGGCCGCCGAGCCCTTCATTGCATTTGTCGAGGTGGTGCAAATAGGCACGCGAGTAGCGTTGGCAGGTGTAACAGTCGCAGCCCTCTTCCACCGGCCGCTCATCGCTGCGGTATTGGGCATTGCGTAACCGGACTACACCGTCACTGGTGAATAAATGAGCATTGCGGGCATTGCGGGTCGGCATCACGCAGTCAAACATGTCGACGCCACGGCGCACTGCCTCAACGATGTCTTCCGGTTTACCGACGCCCATCAGGTAACGCGGCCGGTCCGTCGGCAGCTGATGCGTCACACCATCAAGCACCCGCAGCATCTCCGGTTTCGGCTCGCCGACCGACAGGCCGCCGATGGCGTAGCCGTCAAAGCCGATCTTGGTCAGCCCATCCAATGACTTGGCGCGCAGATCCAGATGCATGCCGCCCTGGACGATACCGAACAGCGCCGACGGATTGCCTTCATGCGCCATTTTGCTGCGCTCGGCCCAGCGCAGGCTGAGCTCCATCGATTTCTTGGCGACCTCCCAGCTGGCCGGGTACGGTGTGCATTCGTCGAAGATCATGACGATATCCGAAGCTAAACTGCGCTGAACCTGCATCGAACGTTCGGGATCGAGCCAGACTTCGGCTCCATCGATCGGCGACCGGAACTTGACGCCGGCTTCGCTGATTTTGCGCATGGCGCCGAGACTGAATACTTGAAAACCGCCGGAGTCAGTCAGGATCGGTCCTTGCCAGCCGCCAAAGCCATGCAAGCCGCCGAACTTTTCCATCAGCTCCGGGCCAGGCCGCAGCATCAGGTGAAAGGTATTGCCGAGGATGATCTGGGCACCGAGATCCTTGACCTCGTCGGCCGTCACGGTCTTGACCGCGCCATAGGTGCCGACCGGCATGAAAGCCGGCGTTTCGACCACGCCCCGGGCGAAGGTCATCCGGCCGCGCCGGGCCGGGCCATCGGTGCCAAGCAATTCGAATTGCATGCTGGTCATGGTTCGCCAGCCGTGGCAGAGCGGGTCAGGAACATCGCATCCCCATAAGAAAAGAATCGGTACTTTTGTTCTATAGCTTCGCGGTAGGCCGCGAGGATGCGTTCCCGGCCGCTGAACGCCGACACCAGCATCAGCAAGGTCGATTGCGGCAGGTGGAAATTGGTGATCAAGGCATCGACAGCCCGGAACCGGTAGCCGGGATAGATAAAGATGGTGGTGTCGCCGGTGCCGGATTCAAGGGTGCCACTGGCAGCGGCCGACTCCAGGGACCGGACCGACGTGGTACCGACCGCGACCACCCGACCACCGCGGGCCCGGGTCTCCTGCACCGCCTGCACCACGGCCGGGCTGACCTCGAACCACTCCGAATGCATGCTGTGCTCTTCGATGCGCTCGACCCGGACCGGCTGGAAGGTGCCGGCGCCAACGTGCAGCGTGACGTGGGCCATGCGCACGCCCTTGGCGGCCAACCTGGCCAGCAGCGGCTCGTCAAAGTGCAGGCCGGCGGTCGGCGCAGCGACTGCACCGGGCACGGCGGCATAGACGGTCTGGTAACGCTCGCGGTCGGCTGCTTCATCAGCCCGCTCGAAATAGGGTGGCAACGGCATGTGGCCCTGCTCGGCCATCAGCTCGAACCAGGAACGCGCGGAATGGAACCGGTACAGGTCACCCTCGCGGCCCAGTACCGTCACCTCGCCGCCTTCGGCCAGTGTCAGCACCATGCCGTCGCGCAGACCCTTGCTGCTGCGGCCATGGGCCAGCACCTCATGGGCGCTCAGCACCCGCTCGATAAGGATCTCGACCTGGCCACCGGTCTGCTTCTGGGCGAACAGCCGCGCCGCCAGCACCTTGGTGTTATTGAATACCAGCAGGTCGTTCGGCGTCAGCAGGTCCAACACATCGGTGAACTGGCGGTGCACGATGGCCCCGGAGTTGCCATCCAGACACAGCAGCCGGCTGGCGCTGCGTTCCGCCAGCGGGTAACGCGCGATCAGCTCATCGGGCAAGGAATAATCAAAATCGGACAGCAGCATGGCGAGAAAATGAGCAGTGGCTAGAAAACAGACAGCACCAGGGCGCGGGCGCGCTAGGGTAACCAACTCAAGCAAGACATACCAGCCGAGCGTTGACCGGATCGTTTGCTTTGTTATACTGCGCGCCCTCCGTGCCGGAGTGGTGGAATCGGTAGACGCGCTGGACTCAAAATCCAGTATCCGCAAGGGTGTGTGGGTTCAAGTCCCACCTCCGGCACCAAATTTCAAAAGGCCCGCCTCTGCGGGCCTTTTGCTTTTCCACTGATCATCGCCCACATCAGCCAGCAACTTTCTGACGTATGATCCAGCCATGAGCAAGCGACCGACTCACACCGACGACGAACTGGCCCTGTTCCGCGCCGAAATCGCGGACGTCACGCCCTTGCCGGAGGAGGCGGAAGTGGCGGTCAGCAACGCACCGGCACTCGATGCCGCTGCCATCGAAGCGCGTCGGCTCGCGGCAATCACCGATCAGCAACACGACCGCAACTACCTGTCGACCACCGAACCGCCGCTGGTCGATCCCTATGCCGAAATCGGTTACCGGCATGACGGCGTCCAGCTCGGGGTCTATCAGGCGCTACGGCAAGGCAAATACGAAAGCCGATACGTGCTCGACCTGCACCGGCGCACCGTCGAGCAGGCACGCAAGGATGTGTTCGACTTCATTCACGACGCCGTCAAACGCGAGCAACGCTGCGTGCTGATCCTGCACGGTCGCGGCGTTCGGGCACCGATCCCCGCCTTGCTGAAAAGCTACGTCAATGTCTGGTTGCAACAGCTGCCGGAAGTGCTGGCCTTTCACTCGGCGCAGAAACGTGATGGCGGTACCGGCGCCGTCTATGTGATGCTGAAAAAAAGCGACGACGCCAAACAGGACAATCGCGAACGCTACGGTGTGCGCTGAGCCAGCTTCGGTCGTGACTGGCGCAGAAGCTGGCCGGCATAGCGGCGGAAGCCATTCCTGCAAAAACAAAAAAGCGGAGCGCATGGCTCCGCTTTTTCTTTCAGATTTCGTTCAGTCTTTCTTGAATGAATCGTGGCAGTTCTTGCAGCTGCCGCCGACCTGACCAAACGCCGTTTTCCACTGGCTCGGATCGGCAGTTTGTGCCGCCGCGACCAAGGCAGCGGTTGCGTTCTTCTGTTTGTCGATGGCAGCCTGGAACTCGGTGGCTTTTTCCCAGATCGCCGGCAAGGCTTCGGTATCGCCCTGATGCGAACCGACCGGGAAATGCTCTTTGACCTTGCGCCACTGCTCCGCCGCGACGCTATCCAGGGTCTTGGCATGGCTCAACAGTTTGGCCTGCTGACTGGCGTCGCCAGCCTCGATCAACTTCTTGATGGCACCCATTTCTTTTTTGAACGCCTTGAAGCCTTCTTTGCGCGCTTCAATCGGGTCAATGGCAGCAACCACGCTGCAGCTCAGCACGACAGCACCAAGTGCAATAGCCAAACGTTTCATCTCGTCTCCTCGTTGTTCAAGCACACAGCCGTTCTTGCACGATTCATCCAATGTTATCGGACGCGGCGCCGGCAGGCGTTAAACGCGCCGGTACCGCAGTCATTCAGTCGCCATAGATCGCGATGAGCCGTTCACCAGTGCGGTCAATCGACGCCCGATACATGCCCTTGCTGTTGAAAGGCAACGCGACGTTGCCTTGACCATCGACGGCGATGATACCGCCCTCGCCGCCCAATTTGACCAGCTTGTCCTTAACCACCGCTGAAGCGGCATCGGTCAGCGGCTGCTTGAGGTACTCCACCCGGGCGCAGATATCGTGCGCCACCGCCGCCCGGATGAAATACTCACCATGCCCCGTTGCCGATACGGCGCAGACCGCATTGGCATAGGTGCCGGCACCGATCACCGGGGCGTCACCGACCCGGCCCCAGCGCTTGTTGGTCATCCCGCCGGTAGAGGTTGCGGCCGCGAGCCGGCCGCTGCGGTCCAGCGCAACAGCACCGACTGTGCCGAAGCGATTTTCCTGGTCAGAAAATCTGTACGACTGTTTACGGCCTTTGGTTTGCTCGGCATCTTCCGACAAGCCGGTTGCGCCCTGCTCACCACTGCTGCGTTCTTTTTCCAGCAACTTCTGCAGCTGCTGCCAGCGCCGCTCGGTATGAAAGTACAATGGCTCGACCAGCTCGATCTGCTGGGTCCGGGCAAACGCTTCGGCGCCGTCGCCAATCAGCATCACGTGCGGTGAGCTGTCCATGACCCGGCGCGCCAACGTGATCGGATTTTTTACCGTGGTGACGCCGGCGATCGCCCCCGCAGCGAGTGTGCTGCCATCCATGATGGCGGCATCAAGCTCGTTCTTGCCATCGTGGGTAAACACCGCACCTTTGCCGGCATTGAACAGCGGCGAATCCTCCATCACGCGGACACTGGCCTCAACCGCATCCAGACTGCTGCCGCCTTGCTGCAAGATGCGATAGCCGGCATCGAGCGCCTGCGCGAGGGCATCGCGATATTGCGCTTCCAGTTCCGGCGACAGTTCACTGCGCAGGATGGTACCGGCACCACCATGAATGGCGATGGCGATCGGCGCCCGTTCCGCCACGTCCGCCGCCTGGGCGGCATCGCCTGCGATTGCAGTCATCAACAACACTCCTGCCAGTATGGAACGGCTCATGCGCGGCTCATCCAGAATGCCAACAGGTTGGCGACAGCAAGACCGATGATGACGGTGACGGTCAGCACCGTACCGACGAAGCGGCCGAAACTGACTTTTGGCGACCGACTCAAACCCAATGCATGCAGCAGGCGCCCGACGAGCAGGGTTGCGCCGAAAATATGCAGCGTCAGCGCGCTGCCTTTATTCAGTTCCAGCGCCGCCAGCAGGATCAGCGCGATCGGAATGGTTTCAATGGCATTGCCGTGGGCGCGGATCGCCAGCAGCAAGGATTTTTCGCCGCCATCGCCCACGCCGACCCGGTGCTTCCACCGTTTGGCAACAATGCGCAAAAGCAGCACAATGATCAGCAAACCCAGCAACGCCGCATACAAACCGGTGATCGGCAACAACATCAAGGCATACTCCGAAAACGTCGGCAGCGCTGCGCCGACCATGCAGGTCCGGCAAGGCTACGTGAGCGCGCAACGGACTGACAAGCCGGCGCTGGGCCGGTTTTTTTACCCATCAAGTAAATGCTGGCAAAACGTCGCGATGACCCCAACCTTGCCACACCAACCATGACATCAAGAGGAACCGCCTTGTGAAAGTGTCCGCCACCGTTGCCGCCATCATCGAACGCGACGGCCGTTTTCTGGTCGTTGAAGAATCGGACAAGCAGGACGGTCGGCGGGTGCTGAACCAGCCCGCCGGTCATGTCGAGCCCGGCGAAAGCCTGATCGCGGCAGCCATTCGGGAGGTCGCGGAAGAAGCCGGTTTGCCGTTCACACCCGACGCGGTCGTCGGGGTTTACCGGCTGACTGCCCGCAATGGCCGCGACTACCTGCGCATCTGCTTCGCCGGCAGCGTTCCGGCCGATGCCGTCGCCCGGCCTTGCGACGACGATATCCATGCCTGCCACTGGTTGAGCTTGCCGGAGATTGTCGCCTTCGGCCCGCGCAGCTCACTGGTACTTCAGTGCATTCAGGATTATCAGGCCGGTCAGCGGCTGCCGCTGACCGCCTTCTCGGTCTACA
>JBKBHF010000012.1:24383-83783 GCA_046297695.1 Permianibacter sp.
TTCCCTCCGCGCCGGGGACCGCGTCTGCCGCGACGGCGGCGAGGAGGTCGTCGTGGTGCTGCGGGACTGCGGCCGGGGCGAGGCCTAGGGCGGGGGGGTGGAGAGCGGCGCCGGGGGCGGGGCTGCGGCGGCCGCGCCCCGCCTTCTCGGTCTACAAGAGCGATGGTTGAAGCCCGCCATCGGCCCGGGACTGGTGAAAACTCGTCCAAACCGGCCATGCTAGAATCCGCGCCCCGTTTTTTGCCTGCCCCTTGAGTTTGCCCATGAGCACTGCCCCACGCGTCATCGTCGGTCTGTCCGGCGGCGTCGATTCCTCGGTTTCGGCCTGGCTGTTGAAGCAGCAGGGCTACCGGATCGAGGGCCTGTTCATGAAGAACTGGGAAGAGGACGACACCGACGAGTTCTGCTCGGCCGCGCAGGATCGCGCCGACGCCCAGGCGGTTGCCGAGAAGATCGGCATTCCGTTTCACACGGTCAATTTCGCTGCCGAATACTGGGACAACGTGTTCGAGCATTTCCTGACCGAGTACAAGGCCGGCCGGACCCCGAATCCGGACATCCTGTGCAACAAGGAAATCAAGTTCAAAGCCTTCCTCGATTTTGCCAAGCACCTCGGCGCCGATTACATCGCCACCGGTCACTACGCCCGGCGCGCCGATGTCAACGGTCAGGCCCAGCTGCTGCGCGGGGTGGATGGCAACAAGGACCAGAGCTACTTCCTTTACACGCTGCAGCAAGCGCAATTGCAACACGCGCTGTTTCCGGTCGGCGAGCTGGAAAAGCCGGAAGTGCGCCGCATCGCCGCCGAACAGGGTTTCGTCACGGCGGAAAAGAAGGATTCGACCGGCATCTGTTTCATCGGCGAACGCCGGTTCAGTGAATTCCTGAGCCGCTACCTGCCGGCCCAGCCGGGCAATATCGAAACCGTCGAAGGCAAGATCATCGGCCGACACAACGGCCTGATGTACCACACGCTTGGCCAGCGCAAAGGGCTCGGTATCGGCGGCCTCAAAGGCGCTGATGAATCACCGTGGTTTGTCGTCGCCAAGGATCTCGACCGCAACGTGCTGGTCGTCACCCAGGGCCATGACGACTCCTATCTGATGAGCACCGCGCTGTACGCGGCGCAGATGCACTGGGTCGCCGGCGCGCCGCCAGCAGCGCGCTTCGACTGCACCGCCAAGGTCCGCTACCGCCAGCACGATTTCCCGTGCACGGTCAGTGTCCGCAGCGATGGCAGCGTCGATGTCAGCTTCCCGGATCCACAGCGCGCGGTCACCCCGGGGCAATCGCTGGTGTTGTACGCGGGCGACGTCTGTCTGGGTGGCGGCATCATCGAATCGACCACGGCCCTGCGCCCGCTGCCGGCACGCTCGGTTGCCGAAAAAGTCTGATTTTTCTCAAGGTTATTCCGCTGTGTGCCCGACCGGTTTTGCTTGACCGGTCAAAACCGCCTCCGTATCGTGCAACTCGGCTCGGTTTACCCCCTCTAACGGGGTGCCGTTTCCTGCAACGAGGTGAGCAAGCAATGGAATACAACGCCCAAGGTTACAGTCCGTCGGTTTACGCCGGCGTCGAGACGCGCGCCGCGGAAATCAACAAAGTTCTGAAGAACACCTACATGCTGCTGTCGGCAACCTTGCTGTTCAGCGCCTTGATGGCTTATGTCGGCATGCTGTTCGCGCCGTCGGCCAGTCCGTGGATCGCCCTGATCGGTGCGTTCGCACTGCTGTATGGCGTGCACAAAACGGCCGATTCGGCCGCCGGCCTCGCGCTGGTATTTGTCTTCACCGGCTGGATGGGTTTCTGGCTGGCCCCGATGCTGAACTTCTTCATGGCCAAGGCCGGCGGCGGTGTGATTGTGCTGCAGGCGCTCGGCGGCACCGGTCTGATTTTCCTGTCGCTGTCGGCTTATGTGCTGAACACCCGCAAGGACTTCAGCTTCATGCGCGGCTTCCTGTTCGTCGGCCTGATGGTGGTGTTCTTCAGCGCACTGGCGATGCTGATCGCCAGCTACTTCTTCGGCGTCCACATTCCGATGCTGAGCTTGGCGCTGTCGGCGGCCTGCGTGCTGCTGTTCTCGGCGTTCATCCTGTATGACACCAGCAACATCATCCACGGCGGCGAAACCAATTACATTCGCGCCACGGTCTCGCTGTACCTGAACATCTACAACATCTTCACCAACCTGATGATGTTGCTCGGCATGTCCAGCGACGACTGAAGCCGGCCTCATCTGCCCTGCGACGCGAAACGAGGACAACCTCGCTGCGCGAGCCGGCACAGAATGGCTACAATAGAGCCCGCTTCGGCGGGCTTTATTTTTGCCCGTCACGACCGAGACCGTCCGGATGAGCCGCAAGCGCTTTGCCCTCTACGTCACCGCCAACCCGATCAGCCGCCAGGGCCAGCTGTCGGCACTGCGCTTTGCCGAAGCCGCGCTGGCTGGTGGCCACCAGATCGCCCGGGTGTTTTTTGCCGGCGATGCGGTGCTGGTGGGCCATACCGAACTCGACATCCCGAGCGACGAACCGGCGCTGCAACAACGCTGGCAAACCCTGGTCGACGCCGATGGCACCGAACTGCTGCTGTGTTCCGCGGCGGCGCAACGCTATGGCCTCAAGGCCGATCCGGACGGCAAGCACAATCTGGCGGCGCATTTCAGCATCAGCGGGCTCGGCTCGCTGGTGGAATGCACGCTCGATTGCGACCGCGTCATCCACTTTCCGGGCTGAGGCCGTGACACGATGAAAACCCAGCGCATCGGCATTGTCATCACCTGCCCGCCGCACGGAACTGACAGCGCCAGTCAGGCACTGGATACCGCACTCGCCTGCGCCGCCTTCGATCAGCAGGTCACGGTGATCTTCCAGGACGACGGCGTCTGGCAACTGTTGCCGCAGCCGGTTGCCAGTCCGCTCGGCGACAAATCGCTGCTGGCACAGTTCAACCTGATGGCTTTGTATGGCGTTTCGTCAGTGCAGATTTGCAGTGACAGCTTGCGCCATGCCGGTCTCGATGCCGGGCAACTGGCGCTGTCAGGCGAGCTCAAAAGCCGCGCCGAACTCGGGGCCGAATTGGCGCAGCTCGACCAGGTTTGGGTGTACTGACCAATGAGCCTCTCTGCATGAGCACTTTTGCATGAGCACCTTGCACAGTTTGCACAAAGCCAGCGGCGAGACCTTGCGCCGGGCACTGGCCGCGCTGCAACCGGATGACGCCCTGTTGCTGCGCGAAGACGCCGTATTGCTGGCGCGCCACGAGCTGCTGGCAAACGCGCTGCTTCCGGCCCGCTATGCCATCCAGGCCGACATCGAGGCACGTGGTCTCGGCAGCCACTTGCCGGGCTATATCCAGCCGATCAGCGAGCACGCGTTTGTCGAATTGACGCTGCTACACGATCGCGTCATTGCCTGGTCATAAGACGACATGAGCGCAGCACCGGCATTGCTCGTTGACGGTCGTCCGATCGCCACGGACAACCACGGTTATTTGCGTCAGCGCAGCGACTGGTCACACGCCGTTGCCGAAGCGATCGCCGCCAGCGAGGGCATCAGCCTGACGCCAGAGCACTGGCAAGTCATTGGCTACGTCCAGGCGTTCTACGATGAATATCAAAGCAGCCCGGCCATTCGACCGTTGGTGAAATACCTGGCACAGCACTGGGGGCCGGAAAAAGGCAACAGCCTGTATCTGCATACCCTTTTCAAAGAACCTGCCAAGCAGGCGACCAAAATCGCCGGGCTGCCCAAGCCGGCGCGCTGCATCTGAGCATCTGAACGACTCCCGTGGACAAGCCGACGGTAGCAACGCCGCGCCACGTCCGTCGCATGTGCTGCGACCTGTTACCAGTGCAATTGCCAGCCCCGATCAGCGCGTGTATGGTCGGTCACCTGCACAGCAAGGACCTTCAGTCAATGTCGGACGGCATGGCACTTTCTTCCTCTCTCAACTCTGCCCGCCGACGTAACGCCGTGCTCGCGCTGCTGTTGTTCGCACCCGCGCCAACGGTCGGGGTTGCCATCGCGCTTTACGGCACACCGGGGCCGCTCGGTTCGGCACTGTGGGCGTTCGCCAAACTGTGGTTTCTGCTCGGCCCGGCGCTGTGGTTTCTGCTGAAAGAACGTCAGCCCTGGTCATGGTCCCCCCTGGCTCCCGCCCAACGTCTGGCCGGGCTCAGCGCCGGTTTTGCAAGCGGTCTGCTGATGGCCGGCGGCATCGTCGGTGGCTATTACCTGTTTGGCAAAGGCCATTTCGATCCGGCACCGATGCGCGAACTGCTGCGCACGGCCGGCCTGTCATCACCGGAGCGTTATCTGCTGATGGCGGCGTACTGGACGTTCTTCAACAGTCTGGTTGAGGAGTACGCGTTTCGTTGGTTCCTGTACCGGCAATCCGAACAGTTGGTTTCACCGCGCCATGCTGTGCTGCTCGCGGCGATCATTTTCATGCTCCATCACAGTGTGGCTCTGTCGGCCTACGTACCCTGGCACCTGAATGCACTGGCCTCGCTCGGGGTGCTGATGGCCGGCATAATCTGGAGCCTGTTGTATGCGCGTTACCGCAGCATCTGGCCGGGCTATCTCAGCCACATTCTGGCCGATCTCGCCGTGTTCGCTGTGGGTTACGATGCGCTGTTTAGATGAAGGAAAGACCGGCAAGAAATTACGGGGCCAGGGAAACGAACATCAATACTCCGACGAGGAGTGCTACGGTTCTGACGTCAGGCAACATCAAAAAAAGGACAACAACATGAGTATGGTGGTTTTCTGCTCGGCTTTCGTCTCGGGCTTCATCCTGATGGTGCTGGAAATGCTCGGCGGTCGGATCCTTGCCCCGTGGTTTGGTGGTGACATCTATGTCTGGGGCAGCATCATCACCGTGTTCATGCTGGCGCTCAGCATCGGTTACCTGCTCGGTGGCCGTTGGTCACTGCACAATGCCAGTGTCCGTCGCTATGGCATCATCTTTGTGACGGCGGGCGCCTTGATGTTGCCGGTGGTGTATCTGTCGGAACCGATCATGGCGGCCATCTTCGATGTCATCATCGACCCGCGTTATGGTTCGCTGGTGGCGGCGCTGGTGCTGTTTCTGGCGCCGTCCATCGTCATGGGCATGGTCTCGCCCTACTCGATTCGCTTGCTGACCCGGTCACGCGAAACCAGCGGCCACTCGGCCGGTTTGCTGTATTTCGTCTCCACCCTGGGCAGCGCGCTCGGTACGCTGGCCACCTCGTTCTACCTGGTTGCGTTGGCCGACATGAACCAGATCCTGCTGGTGGCGATTGCCTTCATGATCGGCAATGGCCTGCTGTTGCTGGCCTTGCACAAACGGTTTCCGGTTGCATGATGTGGTGCGTCGGCAAGCGGCTGCTGACGTTCCTGCCCTTGGTTCAACTCTGGACAAAACCATGAAAACGCTGCTTACGGTCGTTACTGCAGGATTGTTGTTTGCCAGCGCGAACGCCGATGCCAAAATCATTCACGAAGAGCGTTCGCTGTACCGCAATATTCTGATCAGCGAGCAAAACGGCGAGCGCTGTATGCGCTTTGTTGTCCATGATAGGGCAACCCACAACCAGAGCTGCTTCTACCTCGCCAACCCACGCAAGCTGGTGTTCGATTACGCCAAAATGGTGATGGCATCGCTACTGGTGAAACCCGAGCCCAAGGACATCCTGATCGTCGGGCTCGGTGGTGGTACCCTACCGGCGATTTTCCACGAGCTGCTGCCAAATGCCACCATCACCTCGGCCGAGATCGATCCGGCGGTGGTCAAGGCCGCCAAACGCTTTTTCAATTACCGGGAAAGCGAACGGATTCAGACGGTCGTGATGGATGCCCGCGTTTACCTCAAGCGGGCACTGCGTGACGGCAAGAAGTGGGATCTGATCATTCTGGATGCGTTCAACGGTGACTACATTCCCGAGCATCTGATGACCAAAGAGTTTTTGCAGGAAGTGCGCAGCGCACTGAATCCGGGCGGTCTGGTTGCTGCCAATACCTTCGCGACCAGCTGGCTCTATCACCATGAGTCGGTCACCTACGAGGCCGTATTTCCGCATGTCAAGATGCTCGCCAGTCCGCGCGGCAACCGCGTGCTGCTCGCTGCGCCGGATGCGTTTTCGTTACCGGGACCGGATCTGGCAAGCCAGGAATGGCAAGCCCGACTCGATCCCTACGGGATCGACGTCAAGCAGATCCTGGCGCTGGAAAAAGCGGCCAACTGGGACAAAAGCGCGAAGGTGCTGACCGATCAGTTCGCGCCGGCCAATCTGTTGAAACACTGATCGCCTGAATCGCTGCGATTCAACCGGATGCGGGCAGTTGCTCGCAGTGGCCATGCGTCACGACAACCGCGCTGCCTTGGTGCTGCCAGGTCGCCGTGAACTGGTGATTGGCGGCCAAGGTCAGCGTGATCAGCATCGGCGCGTACAGTTCGGGCGAATGTTCCGGCGTGAGCTGGCCGACGATCGCAGTCTGGCCATCATCGGCGGCAACATCGGTGACCGCAAAGCGCTGCGCCTTGCCGCTGTAACAGACCGTCCACAGACAGGCGCCCAGCGCCGGCCCGTCACTGTGATAGAAAAACTGTTCGGCGTGCTGGAAGCCCTCGGTTTCACTTACGCAGCCGTCGCTGCTGCAATGGTGTTTGATGCGGCCCTGGCAACGGTATTCCGCCGCCTGAGCCACCGCGGCCAGTCCCAACACACCCAACAAGCCGAGCCCAGCGGCGAGACAAAAGTTGGAACGCACGCATTTTTCTCCCGGTTCCGCGTCCTATCGTGGACTTTAACAGGGCGGTCGGCGTGCGAGACGACGCCGTCGGCGCCAATTTCGGACATAATCGCCGCCATGACTGTCACCGCCTGCACAACCAGGGCCAGATCTTGCTCGACCGCCATCAGCTAATCCTGGGCTACCGCCGCGCCCGCGAACAAAACCCGTCCCGGCTGCAGACTGGCATACCGCCGGAGGGTCTGCGCCATGCGGCGGTGCTGGTTCCCGTATTGGATCGGCCCGAAGGTTTGCGGCTGCTGCTGACCCAACGCGCGGCCCATTTGAAACATCACGCCGGCCAGATCAGTTTCCCCGGCGGCCGGGTCGAGACCAATGATGCCTCGCCGCTCGCCACCGCGCTGCGGGAGGCGGAAGAAGAGATCGGTCTGCGACCGAATCAGGTCGAAGTACTGGGACCGTTGCCAAGCCACATCACCACGGTCAGCGGCTTCTACATACAACCTTATCTGGGCATCGTGCATCACTACGTGCAGGGCGAGTACGACCAGAACGAAGTGCACTCGGTCTTCGATGTCCCGCTCAACTGGGTGCTGGACCCGCATCACCACACGCCGCACAAGGTTATCTGGCAGGGCCGTGAGCGCGAATTCTATGAAATCCTGTTCGAGGAACGCCGGATCTGGGGCGCCACCGCCGGCATGATCGTCACCCTCGCCCACCTGCTTGGCCTTACCAGCCAGCCGGCGCCGCAGTGGTAGAATCCGCGCCACTTTGGATCAATCCCGGTTTCTGGCTGGATTGCTGCTTGCACGGTTTGTGTGCGTCAGTGTGACCGTTGGGTAATTTTCACCCTCAATCCGGCCTTCTCACTGCAACGGAGAAGGTTTGGCAGAGGATGGTGCGCAAGCGAACCCATCAAGCTGACGCGCCGGCATCAGCGACAGCCAAAGACCACAAAATGCTTTCGGAGTCCTGCAGTGGCCATCAGTGTTTTCGACATGTTTTCCATCGGTATCGGTCCGTCCAGCTCGCACACCGTGGGGCCGATGCGTGCCGCCAAGCGCTTCGTCAACCGCTTGCAGGAAAACGATCTGCTCAGCAATACGGTAAAGGTGAAGGCCGAGCTGTACGGTTCGCTCGGCGCCACCGGCAAAGGTCACGGCAGTGACAAGGCAGTGCTGCTTGGTCTGGAAGGTGAGCAGCCGGATCTGGTCGATATCGACAGCATCGAGCCGCGCCTGGAAGCGATGGCGAAAAACAAGCAACTGAATCTTGCCGGCAGCAAGTTGCTCGATTTTGATCCGGCCACTGATCTGGTGTTCTACAAGCGGCAAACGCTGCCGGCGCATCCGAACGGCATGAAGTTTTATGCCTACGATGATGCCGACAATGAGCTTTTGCAGCGCACCTATTATTCGGTTGGTGGCGGTTTCATCGTCAGCGGCGATGTCAATCCGGATGACCCGATCGTCGAAGACAAGACCCCGGTCAAGTACCCGTTCAGCACCGGCGCCGAGTTGCTGGCCCAGTGCAAGCAGCATGGCATCAGCATCTCGACGCTGATGCTGGAAAACGAAAAGAGCTGGCGTACGGAAAAGGAAATTCGTGATGGCCTGCTGCGGATCTGGCACACCATGGAAGCCTGCGTCAAACGCGGCTGCGAAAGAGAAGGCATTCTCCCCGGCGGCCTGAAAGTGAAGCGACGTGCACCGGCGATTTATCGCAAACTGAAAACCGAGCTCGGCACCACCAACGATCCGCTGCATGTGATGGACTGGGTCGATCTGTACGCGCTCGCCGTCAATGAAGAAAACGCCGCCGGCGGCCGGGTCGTCACCGCGCCGACCAATGGCGCCGCCGGCATCATTCCGGCCGTTGCCCATTACTACCGCACCTTCCATCCAAAAGCCGATGAAGACGGCATTGTCCGTTATCTGCTGACCGCTGCCGCGATCGGCATCCTGTACAAGATCAATGCCTCGATCTCGGGCGCCGAAGTCGGCTGTCAAGGCGAAGTCGGCGTCGCCTGCTCCATGGCAGCCGGCGCGCTGACCGAAGTGCTCGGCGGCTCGCCGGAACAGGTCGAGAACGCCGCCGAGATCGGCATGGAGCATAACCTCGGTCTCACCTGCGACCCGGTTGGGGGCCTTGTCCAGGTGCCCTGCATCGAGCGCAACGCCATGGCCTCGGTCAAGGCGATCAACGCCTCGCGCCTCGCGCTGCGCGGCGACGGCAGCCACAAGGTCTCGCTCGACAAGGTCATCAAGACCATGCGCCAGACCGGCGCCGACATGAACAGCAAGTACAAGGAAACCGCACGCGGCGGTTTGGCTGTCAACATCATCGAGTGCTGATGCCATACCGGTCCCCGCGCACCCGCGGGGACCGGTGCGCCGTCGCATCAAACCATCGACAGCCTGGCAGGGCTGTTCCCCGCTCCTGCCCGCTGGCGTTTCTGCCAGAAGCTGCTTGAATTCCTGATATCCGGCCGAATTTCGCATCGCCCGCCGCGCTGCCTCGGCAGGCGCGCCAGTGACCGGATACGGAGTCCCATGCCGCTTAATGAAGCCCGCTCCTTTCAGCGTCTGCGCACTGCGTTTCATCTCGGCGCGCTGCTGTTCTTTGTGGCAATCGCGCTGGCCATGCAGTACCTGCTCGGCCGCTATGCCGATGCCCGCGCGCAAACCTATCTGACCTCGTTTCAAGTCAATGCGGAATTGAAAGCCAAGCAGATGGATCTCCGCTTCCGCTTGCTCGCCGATCACGTCCACCGTTTGCGGATGATGGCCGAACAACATTTTCAGGCCGCGGATCTGCCGCCCGGTCCCGAATTGCAGGCAGAGTACCGGAACGACGAGGTCATCGGCTACGGACTGCCGGCCCCAAGCAGCACCGACGCTCGTGGCAACATCTATGCACATCAGGTGTTGGATACACCGGCGTTACGGCGCGAACGCGACGTTGCCTGGGCGCTGTTCCTGCCGATGCTGACCCAGCATCGCCTCGACGATGCCCTGCGCTGGTCCGGTATCGTGTCGTTTCACAGCGGCAACTGGGCCGCCTATCCCTATCAGAGCGTGCCGGCGTTTTTGCGCGGCGCCAACGAAACACACATTCGTCACGCGCTTTATGATCAATACAACAGTCCGTATTTTCATGCGCTGCGACAGGCCTTGCATCAGCATCCGCTAGTGTGGCGGGCACCGTCCCTCGACCAGGCCGGCACCGGTTACATCATCTCGATCTTCGCGCCGGTATTGCAGAATGGAAACCTGCAGGCCTACGTGCTGGCGGATGTGCAACTCAGCTTCATCATGGCGCTGCTGCGCAGCGATCTGCCAAGCGGCATGCATGTTCAGATCGTCACCGACAGCGGCGATCTGATCGCCGACAGTGACGGCAGCCAACCGAGCAGCCAGCGCTCGATGGCGTTCTACCCAGCAGCGCCAGCACAGCAGACCAACACGGCATCCGAAAATGGCTGGCAGGCCGATGCCGCGCATTACCAGTTGAAGCGGCCGTTGACCTCCGTGGTCTGGCAAATGCGGACCTTGATCGAGCGCAGCCGGATCAGCGAACTGGTCAACGACGACATCCGGCCACTGCGCGAAGCCCGGGTGTTTTTCCTGGCAATGATCGCGTTGGTGTGGTGGCTGTTGTCGCGCTACTTCGTCACACCGGCCTTGCAGCTGGCAGAGCTCGCAACGCTTGAGGACATCGCCCGGGAACCGAGGCTGCCACGATTCTGGCAGGCCGCCAAAACCCAGCTGCGAAAACTGATCGTCGAACGCCGTGTTGCGCTGCGCACCCTGGAAAGCGAACGGGAAAAACTGGAACAGCAAGTGCGAGAGCGGACCCGCGAATTGCAAAACCAGAACACCGAACTGGAAGCCTTCAACTTTGCCGTGTCGCACGATTTGCGGGCGCCGCTGCGGGCAGTCGATGGTTTCATCAGCGCGCTGAATGAGGATTACGGCGCGCAACTGGATGCCACCGGCCAACGTTTCATTGCCCGCGCCAAGGCCGGCGTCAGCCGTATGGAAGAACTGATCGAAGCGCTGCTGACGCTGTCGCAGCTGAGCCGCGTTGCCCTGCAACGGGAACGCATCAATCTCTCCGAGCTCGCCGAGAGCATCGTGCAGGAGTTGCGCGCCGCAAACCCCGACAGACAGCTCACCGTGACCATCGAAGCGCAGATGTGGGTGGAAGCGGACCGCCGCCTGCTGCGCGCCGCGCTGGAGAATCTGTTGAGCAATGCCGTCAAATACACCAGCAAGACGACCGACGCGCAGATCCGTGTTTATACCGAGCAACTGGCAGACGAGCGCGTCTATGTGGTGGCCGATAATGGTGCCGGCTTTGACATGCATTTTGCCGAGCGGTTGTTCACACCGTTCCAGCGCATGCATCGACAGGATGAATTTACCGGCACCGGCGTCGGTCTCTCGACCGTGCAACGGATCATTCACCGTCACGGCGGCCGCATCTGGGCCGAAGCCGCCGTAGGTCAAGGCGCGAGATTTCGCTTTACCCTGCCCTGAGCGATTATCCCACAGCGAAGGCGTTTGCTTTCATCGGCACGCTTATCCGCGCGCGCGTAGCGCCGCATTGACCGCCGCCCGCAAATGTTCACCTTCCAGCGTGAAACGGGCCAGCACCACCCCATCAGGCGCTTGCGCACGGTGATCGGCAAACGGTGTCCAGATCACGTTGGGCACGGCCAATTGTTGGCGCAGCGTCGCGCTGGCGCCCTCTTCACGCAGCCGCCAGGACAACAGCAGATCCGGGCGCTGGTCATCGGTCAGCAGACTCTGCGCCTCATCCGATGCAATGGCCGCCACGGCAATGCCGGCGCTCGCCAAATGCGCCTGCGCGAGTTCAGCCTGCCACGGCAAATCGGTCAGAAACCAGGCGCTGCGCAGCCATGGCGTAGCGTTGTCCGCGACCGGCTCGCTGCTGCCGTCACGCATCAACGGCAACAGCACATGCACGGCGGTACCCTCGCCAAGTTCCGCCACGGTGAGCACGGTGCCACCGTGCTGGCGCACCACACCTTCCACCGGCGCCATGCCCAAACCTTTGCGACCGCGAACAATTTTGCTGCTGTAATACGGATTGAACAGCGGCAACAAATGTTTGCCATCGAGACCGCGCCCGCGATCACGGAACGTCAGCGCGGCAAAGCGGCCGGGGTGCAGCCGCAAGGCCTGCGCAGCTGCCGCGCCGAGATGACACTCATGCAGCTCCGCAGCCATGACATTCGGTTCACCTTCGCGGAGAAACCCGATCACCATGTCGAGCGCCCGGGCCAGCCAGTCGGCGTCGGCCTCGATGGCACAATCCGTTTCCGGCGCGGCCAACGCAATGCCGTGTTGCTCCAACTGCGACCGCAACCAGGCGATCAGCGAAAACGGTTTGCGGCTGAGCACCGCGCGGCCGGCGCTGGCGAGCAACTCGCGGGTAAATTGCACCGCCTGTTGCCCGGACTCGAGCACCGTCTGCAACTGTCCGTACGCTGGATGCGTCGGCTCGACATCCAGCAAGGCCAGTTCGGAAAACCCCATCATCGCCGACAGGTAGTTGTTGAAACTATGCACGACATTGCCCAGCAATTCGGCATGAGCCGGTGCACTGGCGGGGCGGCTGATCGCGCCTTCGACGATCAAACTGAGCGCGCAATGATCGGCTTGTGGCGACAGCAGCGCCTCCGCGCTGCGCCATTGCTGCTGCAAGCGCAGCCGCACCGGCAGATGCAAACGGGCTTTCAGCCGCACGGCATTGCGCAGGCGCAGCGCGTCAACCGGATGCAGCAGCTCGGAAAGGTGTTTCAGCGGAGGAAACTCACTGGCCCAGCGGGTATTGCCCTGACGCAAACTGCCATCGGCATCCAGTAATGCAGTCGCGAACGGAAAAACATCCATGTGTCAGCAGCAGCTCCTGTAGCAAGGTGGCGAAACTTTGCGTGACAGGCGCCGGATTTGCAACCGGCGCGTCGTGCCCCTGACGCCGACGGTCGACGGCACGGTCAATGGCTGGGCAGGTTTTCGCTATGCACGAGCGCCTGTTGTTCGTCCGATTGCCGCAAACCGGCCGCCTGCTGCAGCAGATCCGGCTTCAGTACTGGCGACAATAGATGGGCAAAGCTGTGCAGGAATTTGCGCCAATGCAGATCGCGCCGGTAGCTGAACCAGAACCGGCCTTCCGGCAAGGTGTCGGCGGCCGGCCGCAGGCTCAGATCGCTGTCGGCGATCGAATCAAAGGCGATTGCCGGCAGCAGGCCGACGCCCCACTCCTGGCGAACATAGGTCTTGATCACATCCGGGTCCGAACTCACCAACACCCAGCGCTGGCTGGCCTTGTCGGCCGGCAGCGCCCGGTGCAGCGCATCTTCGGCGTCACGGTCCTGGGCGAACACCAACATCGACTCGGCTGCGCGGGCCCGGTCGGAACGGGACAGCCAGGCGTAACGCCAGCGCACACAGGGCAGGCTGACCAATGCCGGCGAATGGGTCTGGCGCAGGCCGATGGCCAGATCGACCTCGCCGCTTTCCAGCCATTCGACGAAATGGCTTTCCTCGCCCTGACGCAGCTGGATCTGCACCTTCGGGTATTCCTTGGCGAATTTTTCCAGCCGGTCGGCCACCAGATAGCGCGCCGCCAGCGGGCACAGGCCCAGTCGCAGCGTGCCGGCATTGGGCTGGGCATAGTCGCGGGCGATGTCCTTGATGACCTGGGCATCCCGCAGCATCCGGCCGGCGACTTCAAGGATCTGCCGCCCGGCCGGGGTGATGTCGATCAGGTGCTTGCCGCTGCGGGTAAAAATCTGGACACCCAACTCGTCTTCCAGCAGGCGGATTTGTTTGGAAACACCGGGTTGGGAGGTATAGAGGCTTTCCGCCGTCGCCGACACGTTGAGCTCGTGCCGGGCTACTTCATAGATATACCGGAGCTGTTGCAGCTTCATGCCAAAGACTCCTTGTCGGCCCCTGTTCTTATAAGAGAATAGTCATTGGTGAAAATTTCGCCTATCTGATCGGGCCAAATTCCGCCGCGATGTCATCAATCCCGGATCCGGTCATCTGCGCCTGCTGACAACGCCCTGGCCGCCATGCCCCGTATAATGCGCCACCTGCTGAACCCCGCATCCGTACCAAGGAATCGCCTGTTTTGCTGCCGTTTCTCTCCGCCCTGACCGGCCTCAAGGCCGAACCCGGTCGCCGTACCCTGTTGCCGACCAGCCATGGCGCCGCGCTGCCGCTCAGCCTCGGCACACTGGCCGACCAACCCGGTCTGCTGGTCGTGGTCACCGCCGATACACCGACCGCCAGCCGGCTCGACCGCGAGCTCAAGGTGTTGCGGCCGGACCTGCCGGTGCTGCACTTCCCGGATTGGGAGACGCTGCCATTCGACAGCTTCTCGCCGCATCAGGACATCGTCTCCGAACGGCTGCAAACGCTGGTGCAGCTGCCGCAACAGACGCACGGCATCCTGCTGCTGTCGCTGTCGACCCTGCTGCTGAAAGTGGCGCCGCCCTCGTTCGTCAACCTGAACAGTTTGCTGGTGAAAGTTGGCGACCGGATGGATCTGCCGGCGATCCGGCGCAAGCTCGAACAAAGCGGTTACCGCTGCGTCGCCGAAGTGATGGAGCACGGCGAATTCGCGGTGCGCGGCGCGCTGCTCGATCTCTACCCGATGGGCAGCAGGCAGCCGTACCGGCTCGATTTCTTTGACGACGAAATCGAAAGCATCCGCACCTTCGATCCGGACACCCAGATCTCCGGCGACAAACTCGCCGAAATCCGGCTGCTGCCGGCGCACGAATTTCCATGGAACGAAGACGGCATCGCCAAATTCCGGCAGGCGTTTCGTGGCCGCTTTGATGCCTCGCTGCATCCGGAGTCGATCTACGGTCAGGTCAGCAAAGGCTTTCTGCCGAACGGCATCGAATACTACCTGCCACTGTTCTTCGACCAGCTGGCGACGCTGTTTGATTACTTCCCGGCCGGCACCCGCCTGGTCACCATCGGCGATCTGAACCAGTCGGCCCAGCATTTCTGGAACGAACTCGACGATCGTTACCAGGAACGCAAAGTCGATCTGCTGCGGCCGCTGGTGACACCGGCCGAGCTCTATCTGCGTGAAGACGAGCTGTTCAGCGCGCTGAAGAATTTCGCCCGCTTTACCGATCGCGACAGTGCTGCCGTGCCCGAGCTGCCGGTCAGCAATCCGCTGCCGGATCTGCGGCTCGACACCCGCGCCACGGTGCCGCTGCAAAGCCTGCACAGTTTTTCGCTGCTGTTCCCCGGCCGTTTGATTTTGTGCGCAGAATCGGCCGGCCGCCGCGAGGTGCTGCTGCCGCTGCTGAAGCAATCCAACCTCGAACCGGTGCTGTGTGACAGCTGGCAGCAAGCGCTCGACAGCAACGACCGCATCGTGCTGACCGTTGCGCCACTCGAAAGCGGTTTCGTCGCCATCGACCAATCATTCGCCGTCATCACCGAACCGGATCTGTTCGGCGCGCAGCTGGTCCAGCAACGGCGGCGCCGGCGCAAGGTCACCGATCCCGACGCCGTCATCCGCAACCTCGCCGAGCTGCGCATTGGCGATCCGGTCGTGCACATCGATCACGGCGTTGGCCGCTATCAGGGTTTGCAGACATTGAGCGCCGGAGGTGTCGAAGCCGAATACCTCGTGCTGCATTATCAGGGCAACGACAAACTGTATGTGCCGGTTCAATCGCTGCATCTGATCGGCCGCTATCTTGGTGCGGCGGCGGAATCGGCACCGTGGCACAAACTCGGCTCGGAACAATGGGGCAAAGCGCGGCAGAAAGCCGCCGAAAAAATCCGTGATGTCGCCGCCGAACTGCTCGATCTGCATGCCAAGCGCGCCGCCAGCAAAGGCGCGCAGGGCAAGGTCGACATGAACGAGTACCAACGCTTCTGCGCCGGCTTCGCCTTCGAGGAAACCCCAGATCAGGAAAGCGCGATCAATGCCGTGCTGGCCGATCTGCAACGCGGCCGACCGATGGACCGTCTCGTCTGCGGCGATGTCGGCTTCGGCAAGACCGAAGTGGCCATGCGCGCGGCCTTTGCCGCCGTGCAAAGCGGCTGGCAGGTCGCCGTGCTGGTACCAACCACCCTGCTCGCCCAGCAGCACTACAACAGCTTCTGCGATCGCTTCGCCGACTGGCCAGTGCGCATCGAGCTGCTGTCGCGTTTCCGCACCGAAAAAGACACCAAGCGCGCGCTGGAGCAACTGGCCGAAGGCAAGGTCGACATCATCGTCGGCACCCACAAACTGCTGCAGCCGGAGATCAAGTTCCAGCGACTGGGATTGCTGATTGTTGACGAAGAACACCGGTTCGGCGTCCGCCAGAAAGAGCAGATCAAGGCATTGCGCGCCGACGTCCACATGCTGACGCTGACCGCGACACCGATTCCGCGCACGCTGAACATGGCGCTGTCCGGTATCCGCGATCTGTCATTGATCACCACGCCACCGGCCAAGCGGCTGTCGATCAAAACCTTCGTGCGCGAGAAAACCGATGCGCTGCTGAAAGAAGCCATCCTGCGCGAAACCATGCGCGGCGGTCAGGTCTACTTTCTGCACAATGAAGTCGAAAGCATCGAGCAGGCGACCGAGAAATTGCAGGAGCTGCTGCCGGATGTCCGCTTCGCCTACGCCCACGGCCAGATGCACGCGCGCGAACTCGAGCGCATCATGCGTGATTTCTATCACCAGCGTTTCCATGTGCTGGTCTGCTCGACCATTGTCGAGACCGGCATCGACGTGCCGAGCGCCAACACCATCATCATCGAGCGCGCCGACAAATTTGGTTTGGCGCAGCTACACCAGCTGCGTGGCCGGGTCGGTCGCTCGCACCATCAGGCCTATGCCTACCTGCTGACGCCGCCGCAGAATCTGCTGACCCAGGATGCCCAGAAGCGTCTGGAAGCGATCGAAACCTTCGACGATCTCGGTGCCGGCTTCCTGCTCGCCTCGCAGGATCTGGAAATCCGCGGCGCCGGCGAAATGCTCGGCGAGGATCAGAGCGGCCAGATCGAAGGCATCGGCCTGAGTCTGTACATGGAACTGCTCGAAGAAGCGGTCAAGGCACTGAAAAGCGGCAAGGAACCGACACTGCAGCATGTGCTGTCGCAGCGCACCGAAATCGATGCCGGCCTGCCGGCACTGCTGCCGGATGATTACGTCACCGATATCGGCACCCGGCTCAGCCTGTACAAGCGCATTGCCGGCTGCAGTACCGACGCCGAAATCGACGACATGCAAACTGAAATCATCGATCGTTTCGGCACGCTGCCGCCGCAGGGTCAAAACCTGTTCGAGCTGACCCGGCTGCGGCTGCGCGCCAGTGCACTCGGCATCCGCCGCATCGATGTCACCGCCGGCGGCGGCCGGGTCGAATTCACCGCGCAGACGACGGTCGACCCGATGCTGATGATCAAGCTGGTGCAGTCGCAGTCGCGGCTGTACCGCTTCGATGGCCCGCAGGCGCTGAAAATCAGCAAGCCCTTGGCCGAACCCGCCGACCGGCTGGTGTTCCTGCGCGAACTGCTGAATCTGCTCGCCGGTGGCGGCAAGAACTGAATGCCGGGCAAGCCGTCCAAGCCCGACAACGCTTGTTGCACACCGGCCAGATGGTGCCGTATCAAAATGAAGGATGGCGATTTAGAATCCGCCATCCCGTGAGGAAGACAACAATGAAACTACGGTCGTTATTGGCAGCCTTGCTGACCCTGTCGCTGGCATCGACGGCGCAGGCCGCCGATCGCTGGTATGAAGTGGAAGTGCTGGTGTTCTCGCACCTCAATGCCGACGTCACAGCCGAAAGATGGCCGGCCAACGACGCTGTCAGCATTGCGCTCGAAGGCAGCGTACCGGCCCCGAACACCATCACGACGCCGCTGGCAAGCGGCGCACCCAGTGCCCAGGAATTGCTGCGGCTGGCCGCGGTGCCACCGGCGCAATTCAAACTGCAGGACGCCTACAAAACGCTGTCACGCGCACGCCAATACCGGCCGCTGCTGCACACCGCCTGGCGGCAACCGATCGGCACCGGCAAGAACCAGTTCAAGGTCCGTCTGGCGGGCGGCAAGGATTACGCCAGCCGCTACGGCCTGCACGGCAAATTGCTCTCGACGGGCGACGAACCGAGCGAACACGGTCTGTGGGAAGTGGACGGCTACGTGCAACTGACCGCCACCCGCTTCCTGCACGCAGAGACCGAGCTGATCTTCCGCCGGCCCACCATTACTGCCGCCAGCACCGCGACAACCGCCGGCGCCGGCAGCAACCTGAGCTGGCAAACCGGTGATGCTGCGCTGGTCGACGAAGACTGGCTGCAGTTCTTCAAACTCCAGCAAGGCCGGCGCGTCAAAGCCAATGAATTGCATTACTTCGACCACCCGATGTTCGGCATGCTGATCGTGCTGCGACCGCTGGAACCGGAACGCGGTTGATTCGCCGCCATGGCAAGCTGAATGGCGTGTGCTGGGTGTTTGAATACTTACTGTTTGAATGCTTACTGTTTGAATGACGGATGCCGAAGGATGTTTGCACTGTTGAATGCTGAAAAAGCCGAACGGGTTGTGGTGCCGCTTGCCGCCGTTTGTCAGGCCGCCAAGCTGGTCAACGAAGTGGCGCATTCCGGCAAGCTCGATTACGAACAACTGGACCCGTTGCTGGAAAGCGTGCTGATGCTGAACGCACCTGACGTCAACAGCATCTACGGCGGCGTCGCGCGCTTGCGGCCCGGCTTGCTGACCTTGTGCGATCAACTGAACCTGCAAACCGCCAAGCGCGATCTGCAGATTGGCCGCTATGTTGCCAATCTTGTGCAGCTCGAGCGCTTCCTCGATCGCAACCCGGCCATGCAGGAAACGATGGCCGTGCGCCTGCAACAAGCCGCCCGGCTCCGCACCCATCAACCAGAAGATGACGATGCCCTGCTGGTATCGCTGGCCGGCATTTACACGGACACCATCTCCACGCTGCCGCAGCGGATTCAGGTCACCGGCGAAGCCCGTCACCTGCAGGCACGCGACAATCAATTCCGCATTCGTGCCTTGCTGCTGTGCGGCCTGCGCAGTGCCGTGCTGTGGCGCCAACTCGGCGGCCGTCGCCGGCATTTCATGTTATCGCGTCAGCCCCTGTTTGACGCCGCCAAGCGCCTGCTGCGCAAACTCGACGGCCAAGTCTGAAAGCATGGCGGGGTGTGCAGCCACGCCCTGCCGATGTTGCAGCCTCGTCAACCACACACCGTTTCCGGCACTGATGTACGCCTGAACACAGTACCAAAACAATCACCGAGCAACTCGACGTCGAACCGGCGAAATTCTTTGTGCACCGTCACATTCGTCCGCAATACGCTTGCCGCGCTTGCGAGACCTTGTCGCAACGCCGGCACCGGGCCTGCTCAGCTGGGTGTTGGTGCAGAAATTCCAGGATCATCTGCCGCTGTACCGTATCGAACACATCGCCGCACGCAGCGGTGTGAATCTCGCACGTTCGACTCTCGCCGAGTGGGTAGGTCGTTGCGGCTTTGCTTTGCAACCACTGTCGGACCGACTCGCGCAGTTACTGCGCGACCGACGCGTGCTGCGTGCGGATGAAACACCGGTACGACAACTCGGCCCCAGCAACGGTAAAACCAAACGCGCCTATTTATGGGCCTATCGCAGCAACGATCTCGATGACGGACCACCGCTGGTCGTCTTCGATTACCAGTGCAGTCGCGCTGGTGAACATGCCCGCGTCTTCCTTGCCGATTGGCGCGGCGATCTGGTCGTCGACGATTTTAGCGGCTACAAAGCGCTGTTCGCGCACGGCGTGCGCGAAGTCGGCTGCTGGGCCCATGCACGTCGCAAATTCTTTGACCTGCATGCCGCCACGCAAAACGCGACAGCTGCCGAAGCCTTGCGCCGTATCGGCGAGCTATACGCGGTCGAAACACAAGCCCGCGATGTCGGCCACGCGCAACGCCAGCAGTTGCGCTCACAGGCGCAAACCCTGCTGCGCGCGTTCAAAACCTGGCTCGCCGACACGCGTCTGAAAACCGCCGATGGCGGCGCACTGGCCAAAGCGATCGATTACAGCCTGAAACGCTGGCCGAGCTTAAGCCGCTACGCCGACAGCGGGCATTTGCCCATCGACAACAATCCGGTCAAAAACAGCATCCGCCCGATCGCCATCGGCAAAAAGAACTGGCTCTTCACCGGATCCGAACGCGCCGGCCAACGCGCCGCTGCGATCCAATCCCTGCTCGCCACCGCGCAATTGAACGGCATCGAACCCGCTGCCTGGCTGAAAGACACACTCGAAAAATTGCCGACGTGGCCCAACAGCCGCATCGATGAATTGCTGCCGATTAAACAGCGAAGCTGAAGCGCTGAATAGGTGAGGCGGCTGGACGCTTACGCCGCGTTAACCCCCTTTGCGCAACGGACTCAGGCAGCCAACTCCGGTGCCCTACCCGACTCGGCCTGAGCGCGAGCAACACGGATCATGTTCAGGCTGCGCGTCGGGGTCAGCTCTTGATTGGCGATACGCTGAAACGCCGGCACGGTATGCATAGGCGGTACCGAAGCCATGCGCGGCGAGCCGATCAGGCAGTGCAACTCGGCGAGTATGACCAGATCGGCGTAGTCCGGGCGCGGATTCGGGCTGGTGTCACCTTCCCGCATCCAGTCATCGGCCACCGTCGCGGCCATGACGATCTCGCTGTTGAGGCCGTACTCACGCAGCAAGGTGGCACCAAACAAGGCGCGCACCCGGCTCAAGCAGCGCTCCAGGCGCGGACCGTCCAGACTGAGTTCCGGCCACGCGGCGGCGTAAGACAAGGCCGCGATTTCGCCGGCAGCGTGCAACAGCCCGACCAGATAAGCACGGGCGGCAATCAGCCCCGGCGCAAACTCGCACAGCTGCGCACACAGGTAGGCCACTTCCCGGCTCTGCTTGACGGCATCGGCAAACTTGCCGGCAATGGCTGAATACCTATCAACGACCTGTTCCGAACCGGTAAAGAGATGCAGCAAGCGACGGCTGGTTTCGACACCAAGCCGCGCCACGGCTTCAAAGCAGGACTGCACCGGGCCGGCTGCCAACATGAACGGATGATTGGCCGCACCGATGAGCCGCAAGGCGACCGAAGGTTCAATCATGGCCGCCTGTGCCAGCTGCGCCATGCCAAGTTGCGGGTGTTGAATCAATGCGCGGATACCGGCGGCGCCGTTGCGGCTGACTGGCAGCCGAACCTGCTGGCGTGGCAGATCGGTGAGCAACGAGGCGAACAGACGATCGTCGTCTTCCGACAGATCGAGCTCCAGCTCGTCCACTTGGTAAGCCACCCGCTCCGGCTCAGGCAGGGCCAGCATGACGCCCTGCGGCACCAGCAGCACCTTGGCGGTACTGTCAGCGACAACACGGTGTTGCCGTGGTCGCAGCGACGCCACCCCGACCAGCGAATTGGCGGTGCCGGCCTGCATGCGGCGGATGGCGCCATCACGGGCGATCAGGGCGAGCTCGCCTTCGAGCAGGAAAATCTCGTCGGTATCGACTTCATCAAGCGCGGCCAGCTCCATGCCGCGACGGACATCCAGCAGCCGACATTGACGGGTGAGCAGAATGAGCTCCAACGCGCTGAGGCGACGGAACGGCAGAAACCGGGAGAGAGTATGGGGCTCGAGTACAACAGGAGAACTCATCGCCGTTGACATCCTTGTTACGACGTACGGCCGCAGGATACTGCAATGGTCTGATCGATTCAATTCTGTGATCGTGTGCACAATGTCACGGTAAGTCACAGCGACAGGATTTTTTACAGTCCGCAGCGAGCGGCCATAAAAAATGCCGGCACATGGCCGGCATTTTTCAGGAATTGCCAACGTGTCAGGGCGACGTGGACAAGGCCTGCTGCTGGCCTTCCGCAACCGCCTGCTCCATCTCGCGCTCGCGCTTCTTCTCCAACCGGTACATCAGCACGCCGGCAATGGTGATGGCCAACGTGACGATCAAAATGATGATGCTCGCCAACGCGTTGATCTTCGGGCTCACACCCAAACGCACCGACGAGAACACCACCATCGGCAAGGTGGTCGAGCCCGGGCCGGAAACGAAGCTGGAAATCACCAAATCATCCAGCGACAAGGTGAACGCGAGCAACCAGCCGGAGATCAGTGCCGGGGCAATGATCGGCAGCGTGATGACAAAAAACACTTTCCACGGCGGTGCGCCCAAATCCTGCGCTGCTTCTTCGATCGACTGATCCATCTCGCGCAGACGCGACGACACCACCACTGTCGTGAATGCAGCCGAGAACGTCGTGTGGGCAATCCAGAGCGTGGTGAACCCGCGTCCCTGTGGCCACCCGAAGGCTTGTTCCAGGGCAACGAACAACAGCAGCAGCGACAAGCCGGTGATGACTTCCGGCATCACCAGTGGCGCGGTGATCAGCGCCGAAAAAAACGTCTTGCCGCGGAACCGGCCCATGCGGGTCATCACAACCGCCGCCATCGTGCCGATGATCACCGCCGTTGTCGCCGTGACAAACGCAAGCTTCAGGCTCATCAGCGCGGCCGTCAGCATCTGCCGATCTTTGAACAGCTCGCCATACCACTTGGTCGAAAAACCGGACCAGACCGTCACCAAGCGGTTCTCGTTGAATGAGTAGACGATCAACAGGAACATCGGCACGTACAGGAAGGCAAACGCCAGAGCGAGCCAGGTCCACGATGCCAGCGAATTTTTGTTGGCGTTCATTTGCCCTCCTCCAGCTCTTTATTCTGGATGCGCTGGAAGATCGTGATCGGCAGAATCAACACGAACAGCATGGTGATCGCTACTGCGGATGCCACCGGCCAGTCACGGTTGTTGAAGAACTCCTGCCACAGCACCTTGCCAATCATCAGCTGATCCGGACCACCGAGAATTTCCGGGATCACGAACTCGCCAACGGCCGGAATGAACACCAGCATGCAACCAGCAATGACACCGTTGATCGACAACGGCACAGTGATTTTCCAGAACGCGGTGAAACGGTTCGCGCCCAGATCCGCGGCCGCTTCCAACAGGCTCGGATCATGTTTGACCAGATTGGTGTAGATCGGCAGCACCATGAACGGCAGGTAGGCATAGACGATGCCGATGTAAACCGCAAAATCGGTCTGCATCATCTGGATCGGTTCACTGGTAATGCCGGTCCACATCAGGAAATTGTTGATGAAGCCGTTGTTCTTCAGCAGACCAATCCAGGCGTAAATACGGATCAGCAGACTGGTCCAAGACGGCAGAATCACCAGCATCAGGAAAACTTGGCGCCAAGCGCCAGGCGCCCGGGCAATGGCGTAGGCGACCGGATAGCCAATCAACAATGCCAGCAAGGTCGACACCGCCGCCATCTTCAACGAACCGAGATAGGCGTTGATGTACAGCAAATCGTCCAGATCAAACAGCCGCGTGTAGTTCTTGGTCAGCAGTTCGATATTGCCGGCCAGGTCGTATTCGAACGCCACCGGCGGCATGGCAATGGCAGGCTTCATGAACGAGATCACGAAGACGATCGCAAACGGGATGAAGAAGAACAGGAACATCCACAGGTAGGGCGCGCCGATCACGAACCAGCGCGGCTGCGGCTTGAGCCGCTTCAGCACTGAAGGTTTGTTCATATCGGCAGCACCACTACGCTTTCCGGCGCCCAGCTGACATAGACCTCGTCATCCCAGGTCGGCCGCTCGCTGACGTCACGCTCGAAGTTCGACGCGTTGGCGAGAATCTTCTTACCGCTGTCGAGCCGGACGTGATAGACCGAATGGCTGCCAAAGTAGGCAATGTTGATCACCTTGCCGCGCGACACGTTGGTTTCCTGTGCCGGTTTGGCTTTGCTGACATCAATCTTTTCGGGCCGCACCGCCGCCCACAGCGTCTGCCCTTGCTCACCGGTGATGCCGTGGTTGATGAAGATGCGGGTCGGCAGATCGGCCGTTTCAATTTCGCAATGATCAGGCTCATCGACAATCAACTTGCCTTCGAACATGTTGATCGAGCCGATGAACTCGGCACTGAACCGGCAGTTCGGTGTTTCATAAACCGTGGCCGGCGCACCGACTTGCAGGATCTTGCCCTTGCTCATGATGCCGATGCGCGACGCCATGGTCATGGCTTCTTCCTGATCGTGGGTCACCATGACGCAAGTGACACCGACCTTTTCAATGATGTCGACCAGTTCGAGCTGCATGCGCTCGCGCAGTTTCTTGTCGAGCGCACCCATCGGCTCGTCGAGCAACAGCAGCTTCGGCCGTTTGGCGAGCGAACGGGCCAACGCGACGCGCTGCTTCTGGCCACCCGACAGCTGGTGCGGTTTGCGTTTGGCATACGGCGACATGTCGACCAGTTTCAGCATCTCTTCAACACGAGCTTGAAGCTGCTCCTTCGGCATGCCGTCCTGCTTCAGACCGAACGCGACGTTGTCGGCAACGGTCATGTGCGGGAACAGCGCGTAAGACTGGAACATCATGTTGGTCGGGCGCTGGTAGGACGGCACCTTGGCCATGTCCTGACCGTCGATGGTGATGCGGCCCTCGGTTGGCTTTTCAAAACCGGCGAGCATGCGCAACAAGGTCGATTTGCCGCAGCCCGAGCTGCCGAGCAGCGCAAAAATTTCCCCTTTTCGGATCGACAACTCGACGTTGTCGACGGCGGTGAAATCACCGAAGACTTTGCTGACTTTTTCGATTTTGACGTAGTGCTCGTCGGTCTTCGGTTTGGCCGCTGCGGAATGGGCCGGTTTCTCGACTGCCGCCATGATTGCTCCGTTTGCTGCGCGCGCCCATCGACAACGGGCGCTCAGTGAAATTCGTTACATCCACAACAGGGATTGGCTGGCCACGTGGGGCCGCTGAACCAAAGCCAGGCTTCGGGCAGCTCGCGGAACAGCAAATCCGGACATGTTTGTTTTCCGGCCAGAGTGACCAAAAATTGGCCAGCCATACGCCGAAAACAAAGATCAACTGAAAAAAAGCCCCGATGCGCGTGGCACCGGGGCTGGTTTGACCATTTTACTGGCCGGTCTTGACCTTGGTCCAGACCCGGGTCATCACCCGCTCGATATCCGCCGGCATGACTTTCAGCGTCCACAGCTTGGCCATGGTTGCCTGATCCGGGTAGATAGCGGTGTTGTTCTTGACCTCATCCGACACCATCGCCAGCGAGGCGCTGTTGCCGTTGGCGTACTGCACGTAGTTGGTGATCTTGGCGATCACGTCCGGGCGCAGCATGTAGTTGATGAAAATGTGCGCATTTTCGACGTTTTTGGCATCCTTCGGGATCGCCATCATGTCGAACCACATTTCGGTGCCTTCCTTCGGAATGCTGTAGCCGATTTCAACACCGTTGTTGGCTTCCGCAGCACGGGCCTGGGCCTGGAATACGTCACCCGACCAGCCGACCGCGACGCAGATGTCGCCATTGGCCAGATCGTTGATGTACTGCGAGCTGTGGAAATAGGTGATGTGCGGACGAATCTTTTCCAGCAGCGGCAGCGCCACTTCGGTGTAGTCGGTTTCGACCAGCGAGGCCTGCTCCTTGCCGAGGTAGTTCAGCACCGGCGGCAGGATTTCCGACTGGGCATCAAGGAAGGCGACACCGCAAGCCTTCAGCTTGCTGATGTTCTCTTCTTTCAGGACCAGATCCCAGGAATCGACCGGGGCGTTCTCGCCGAGGATCTCCTTGACCTTCTTGACGTTGTAACCGATGCCGGTGGTACCCCACAGGTAAGGAATGGCGTGCTGGTTACCCGGATCGTAGTTTTCCAGGCGCTGCATCAGGCTGGTGTCCAGGTTGCCCCAGTTGGTCAGCTTGGTCTTGTCCAGCGGCTGGAACACGCCGGCCTGGATCTGACGGCCGAGGAACGAGCCCGACGGCACAACCACGTCGAAGCCGGTGCTGCCGGCCAGCAACTTGGCTTCCACCACTTCGTTGCTGTCGAACACGTCATAGACGACCTTGATGCCGGTTTCCTTTTCGAAATCCTGCAGCACGGTGTCGTCGATGTAGTCGCTCCAGTTGTAGACATGGACCACTTTTTCTGTGGCAGCCGGCGCCTCGGCCTGACTTTGTTGCTCGGTCTGTGCCGGTTCCTCGCTACAGGCCATCAGGCCCAGAGCGGCCAGCACGGCTACACCCAGAGTGAGCTTCTGCTTTGCCATTGTTATTTCCCCTCAGTGGTTCACGCAGCTGACATGGCTGCGTGGTTGTTGTGCCCTGATTGCCTTTCGCCGCGCGGGAAAGCCGGCCCGGCGCAAGTCGCGCAAACCATAACAGCAGCGCGACGAGATTTACAGACCCTTTTCCGGCGAATTCACGCGGTTCTTATCGGTTTAAAGTCCTAGCTCACGAGCGGTCAGATCCAGTGCGGTACGGGTCTTGGTCAACAGTTCATCAATCTGCGCTTCGGTGATCACCAGCGGCGGCGACAGCAACATGGTGTCACCGGTGGCCCGCAGCACCAGACCGGTGCGCAATGCATGATCCCGGCACACCGTTCCGGTGCTGCCCGGCTTGGGGAAACGCTCTCGGCTTGTCTTGTTTTTGACCAGTTCAATGGCGCCGAGCAGGCCAACACTGCGCACCTCGCCAACCAGCGGGTGCTCGCGCAGCCGCTCCAACCCCTGTTTCAGGTAAGGGCCGAGCCGGTCTCGGACATTCTCGACGATGCGCTCGCGGCGCAGGATGCGGATGTTCTCCAGCGCCACGGCGGCGCAGACCGGATGACCAGAATAGGTGAAACCGTGGTTGAAGTCGCCACCCGCCTCGACCAGCAGTTTGGCAACTCGGTCGCCAACGATGACACCACCGATCGGCAGGTAGCCGGATGACAGACCCTTGGCAATCGGCATCAGATCCGGCTGGACGCCGAAATGCTGACAACCGAACCAGTTGCCGGTTCGACCGAAGCCGCAGATGACTTCGTCGGTAACCAGCAGGATGTCGTATTTGCGGCAGATGCGCTGGATCTCGGGCCAATAGGTCGCCGGCGGGATGATGACGCCACCAGCGCCCTGAATCGGTTCACCAATAAAGGCGGCGACCTTGTCCGGGCCGATCTCCAGAATCTTGTCTTCCAGCCAGCTGGCCGCTTTCAGGCCAAACGCGTCCGAATCCATGTCGCCGCCGAGGCCATACCAATACGGTTGCTCGATATGGGCAATGCCCGGAATCGGCAGGTCACCCTGCTTGTGCATGTATTCCATGCCACCGAGCGAGGCACCGGCAACGGTAGAGCCATGATAGGCATTGCGGCGCGCGATAAAGGTCTTCTTTTCCGGCTTGCCCATCAGATCCCAATAACGGCGGACCATGCGCAGCACCGTGTCGTTGGCCTCCGAACCGGAGCCGGTGAAAAAGACATGGCCCATGCCGGGCGGCGCAACCTCGGCAATTTCCTTCGACAATTCGATGACCGGCAAGGTCGTGGTGCGAAAGAAAAGGTTGTAGTACGGCAGCTCGCTCATCTGTTTGCTGGCCGCCTCGACCAACTCTTTGCGGCCATAACCGACATTGACACACCAGAGCCCGGCAAATCCGTCGAGGATCTTGTTGCCGTCGGAATCCCACAGGTACACGCCTTCGGCACGGGTGATCACCCGCGCGCCTTGCGCCGCCAGGGCCTTGTTGTCGGAAAATGGATGCAGATGATAAGTGGCGTCGAGCGTGCGCAGCTCGGCCGTTGACAATGCAGCGGTCATCGAAAAACACCTCTTAGCGTTGCTGGTCAACCGTCATTGCAGCTGACACTGTTTTCGCAACACCGGCCATTGCCGGTGCAGCGTTGTATCGGGCACAACTTTTAAGGAGGAGCGACTTTAGCCGCACTGGCGTGAAATGCCCTCTGCGTCAATCGCGGCTACAACATCTCCCATAAAACACTGCTTGAATTTTTTTGATCGTTCCTGACAATTGCCGACAGGCGCGGCATTCTTGTGATGCAAAAAAATTGGGCGGCGTTTTACAAACGCCGCCCAGTCCTCACACATTCAACAGCAGGTAATCGCGCTCCCAGGAACTGATCACTGAGAAGAAGGTTTCATATTCCTTCTCTTTGACCGCGGAATAGGCGCGGACAAAGCGCTCACCGAGTACATGCTGCAGCTCATCGCTCTTGCGCAGCAACGCCACGGCATCAAGCAGATTGCGTGGCAATTCATACGGCAGGTTGTAGGCGCTGCCCTCGACCGGTTCCCGCGGTTTGATCTTCTGCACCATGCCAAGATAGCCAGCGGCCAGCGACGCTGCCAACGCCAGATACGGGTTACAATCGGAACCGATGATGCGGTTCTCGACCCGGCGGTTGGCCGGCGACGAATGCGGCACCCGCAAACCGACCGTGCGGTTGTCATAGCCCCACTGTACGTTGATCGGCGCCGAGTTGAAGCGCGCGATCCGGCGATAGGAGTTGACGTTCGGCGCCATCAGACTCATCGCGGCCGGCAGATATTTCTGCAAACCACCGATGTAGTGGTAGAACAGCTCGCTCGGCTCGCCATCAGCGGTCGAGAAAATGTTCTGTTTGGTGTGCTTGTCGACAATCGACTGGTGCACGTGCATCGCCGAGCCGGCTTCGTTTTCCATCGGCTTGGCCATGAAGGTGGCATAGATGCCGTGGCGCAGCGCCACTTCCCGCATCGTGCGTTTGAACAGGAATACCTGATCGGCCAGATCAATCGGATTGCCGTGCAGGAAATTGACCTCCATCTGACCGGCACCGTCCTCATGGATCAACGTATCGATGTCGAGTTCCATCGCCTCGCAGTAGTCGTACATGTCTTCGAACAGCGGATCGAACTCATTGACCGCATCGATCCCGTACGAACGACGCGCCGTTTCCTGGCGCCCGGAGCGACCGACCGGCGGCTCCAGCTTGTAGTCGGCGTCGGTGTTCTGTTTGACCAGATAAAACTCGACCTCGGGTGCCATGACCGGCTCCCAACCTTGCAGATCGAACATCTTCAGCACTTTTTTCAGCACCGAGCGCGGCGCCAAATCAACCGGCGAACCGTCCCGGTAGAAGCAATCGTGAATGACCTGTGCGGTCGGCTCGGCTGCCCATGGCACCAGACAGACGGTCTTCGGATCCGGTCGCAACTCCATGTCGATTTCGGTTGGCGCGATCAGACTGTCTTCTTCATCGTCCGGCCAATCGCCGGTCACGGTCTGAATGAAAATGCCTTCCGGCAAGCGCATGTTCTCGCGGAAAAATTTCTTGGCCGGGACGATCTTGCCGCGCGCCACCCCGGTCATGTCCGGGACCATGCACTCGACTTCGGTGATCCCGCGCTCTTCAAACCATTGTTTCAAGACTTCTTCTTCGTGACCCGTTTGACCGTTACTCATAAATCTCTCGCTTGCATCCGTTTTTTGCAGGCCTCACCAAAGGCCGCGAACAATTTGACTGAAACCGGGTTGTCCCACGCCTTCCATTCCGGGTGCCACTGCACCGCCAGCGCGAAGGATTTCGCCGTGCTTACACTGTAGGCCTCAATCAGCCCGTCGGGGGCCGTTGCCTCCACTTTCAGGTTCGGCGCCAGCTGGTCGATACCCTGCCCGTGCAGGGAGTTGACCTCAATGCGCGGCTGGCCGAGCAAACCTGCCATGACCCCGCCCGGCGTCAGTGCGACTTCGTGGGCGGGGCCATACTGCTCGTCCAGCGGATCGTCCTTATCCTCCCGGTGATCCGAGAGGCCGGCCACTTTGTGCACCTCCTGATGCAGGGTGCCACCAAAGGCCACATTCATTTCCTGGAAACCGCGACAGATGCCGAACACCGGCACCCCGGCCGCAATCGCCGCCGGGATCAGTCCCAGCACCGTTTCGTCGCGGTGCGGATCGTTCAAATCCTCGGCTTTCTGCCGCTCGCGGCCATAACGGTGTGGTTCGACGTTCGAATAACTGCCGGTCAGCACGATGCCGTCAAAGCGTTCGATGAGCTCGGCGTCCGGTATCGAACCGGCAAACGCCGGCAGCAGCACCGGCAGCACACCGGCGCAGCGCTCGACCGCGCGGATGTATTTGTCGCCTACCATATGAAACGGATGCGGCCCGAACAAACGGACATCGGAAATGATGGCCACCAGCGGTCGGCGACCGTTTGGCTTGGCATGAGCTTGCGTCTTGTCGTTCATTTTCTTAAACAGCGCGTGTAACGCTTTACTGAACAATACAGGGAAAGCAGACCGGATGAGGTCCCGGCAATCCGCCCGTGGAAGCTCGCCTGTGAACCGTGGACTGTCCGGAGGGCGAAGGGGCTTCAGCTGCCGAATTGCGGCCTTTATAGCTGGGCTGGCGGGGGCCAGTCAACCACCCGTCAAGGCTTTTTCGGCGCCTTGTGCAGCGCAGCACCGACTGACCTTGACAGTTAAACGCCGGATCGGGAGCATTCGAAGATATTAAACAGGTGTTGAGCAGGACCCTCGCAACCGGACGAAGCATCGCCCGGTTGTCGCCGAGTTGGAACCCATCCCGACCCGGCCGGAGGCCCCTGACCCGTCCAGGGCTTGCGTGACGGGCAACACCGGGTGTCGGTCGTGATAAAGCCGGCACCTCAAAACGCAGGCGACGCTAAGACGAGGCCGCAAGGCCATACTCGACCCAGAGCCACCATCATGACCACCAGCAATCAAGCTTTCACCAAACCGGACCCGCGGGAAGCGGAGCTTTTTCTGCAACAATACCCGGACGTGCTCGGCATCGATCTATTTGTCTGTGACACCAATGGCGTTGCCCGCGGCAAACGCATCGACCGCGACAGCCTGATCAAGTGCTACAAAAACGGCGTCGCCCTGCCCGGCTCGATTTTCTCGCTCGACATCACCGGCGACTGCATCGAAGACGCCGGGCTTGGCTTTGACGTTGGCGACATGGATCAAATCTGCTGGCCCATCCCCGGCACCCTGAAACTGTCGCCGTGGCAGAAACGGCCGATGGCACAAGTGCTGATGACCATGCACACCAGCGACGGCCAACCGTTCTTTGCCGACCCGCGGCAAGTGCTGGCGCGCGTATTGGACAAGTTCAAGGAGCTGAAGCTGATACCGGTGGTCGCCGTCGAGCTGGAGTTTTATCTGCTCGATCGTCAGCGCATCGACACCTACACCCCGCAGCCGCCGATCTCGCCGTTCACCGGTCGCCGGGAAGAATCGACGCAAGTTTATGCCATCGAGGCGTTGGATGATTTTGACGAGCTGCTCGAAGACATCGCCCATTCGATCGAAGTGCAGAACCTGCCGGCTGACACCGCAGTCGCCGAGTACGCACCGGGCCAGTATGAAATCAACCTCGAACACCGGGCCGATGCCCTGCGCGCCTGCGACGATGCGTTCCTGCTCAAGCGCCTGATCAAGGGCGTGTCGCTGAACCATAACTTTGAAGCTACGTTCATGGCCAAGCCGTACGACGACAAGGCCGGCTCGGGCACGCATATTCACGTTTCGCTGATCGACGAAAACGGCAAGAATGTATTCGCCGACGACAAGGGCCAGTTCACCAACCAGCTGAAATGGGCGCTCGGCGGCCTGATGGCGACGATGCACGAAGGCATGGCGATCTTCGCCCCGAATGCCAACAGTTATCGCCGCTTCCGGGTCAACTCGTTTGTGCCGAACTGCCCGGCCTGGGGAGTCAACAATCGCTCGGTATCCTTGCGCATTCCGGCTGGCCCGGCCGATGCCACTCGTGTGGAACACCGGGTCGCCGGTGCGGATGCCAATCCCTACCTGCTGGTGGCGACCGTACTGGCCGGCATGCATCATGGCCTCACCAACAAACTCGATTGCGGCCCGGAAACCGTCGGCAATGCCTACACCCAGCACGAGGCAACGCTGCCGAACGTCTGGATTCACGCCATCGAATTGTTCGAGGCCGGCGAGATCATTCCAGAATACCTCGGCCGCGAATTCTGCAAGGTGTACGTCGCCTGCAAGCGTGCCGAATACAACGAGTTCAACTACCACGTCAGTCCGCTGGAATATCAGTGGTACCTGCGCACGGTTTGATGCGTTGACGTTTGTTTTCCACATCCGACATCCCCGCACCGTGCGGGGATGTCGTTTACTTGAGGCTCACGGCCTTTTATGACGAGCACCGTGTCATGACCCAGCACCAGCATATCGATTCCTGGTACGCCGCTTCCGCCAACTCGTTTCCCACCCTGCCAGCACTGGAGGGCGACACCACCGTCGACGTCTGCATCATTGGTGCCGGCATGACCGGCTGCTCGACCGCGCTCGATCTGGCTTCACGCGGCTACAAGGTATTGGTACTGGAAGGCGCCCGGGTCGGCTGGGGCGCGAGCGGCCGCAGCGGCGGCCAGTTCATTCACGACTACGCGTGCGGCAATCACAAATTGCAAGCGCTGGTGGGCAAGGATGATGCCCGCAAGCATTGGGACATTTCGATACAGGCGCTCGATCTGGTGCGCGAGCGGGTCAGGCAGCACAACATCGATTGCGATCTGCAGGACGGTTACTGTGCGGTCGCGATCAAGGATCGTCAACGCGACGCCTTGCTGGAAGAGCAGGAATTTCTCGCCAGCGAATACCACTTTCCGACCGAATTCTGGGATGGCGATGCGCTGAGCCAACGGCTCAACAGCTCGCGCTACATCGCCGGTCTGTACGACGGCCGTTCGGGCCATCTGCATCCGCTCAATTACACCTTGGGATTGGCGCAGGCGGCGCTCAATGCCGGCGCCCGAATCGTTGAACAAACCCGCGCAACCAGCATCGAGCACGGCAGCAAGGTGCGGATCAAAACCCATCGCGGCACGGTCACGGCCAATTTCGTTGTGCTCGGCGGCAACGCTTACCTCGGCGAGCTGGTGCCACAGCTCGATCGCAAGATCATGCCGGTCGGCACCTACATC
Organism: Permianibacter sp.; assembly: GCA_046297695.1. Classification (GTDB taxonomy): domain Bacteria; phylum Pseudomonadota; class Gammaproteobacteria; order Enterobacterales; family Permianibacteraceae; genus Permianibacter. Next base: position 57,057 of record JBKBHF010000012.1, read on the forward strand.
ATGGCGACCGAGCCACTCGGCAAGGAGCGCGCTGAAAACCTTATCCGCAACGGCATGTGTGTCTGCGACACCAATTTCGTGCTCGATTATTTCCGGCTGTCGTCGGATTACCGGCTGCTGTTCGGCGGCCGAGTCTCCTATTCACGGCTTGAACCGCTGAATCTCACCCAACGCTTGTATAACCATATGGTGCGGGTGTTTCCGCAGCTCAACGGCGTGCAACCGGCCTACACCTGGGGCGGCTTTGTCGACATCACGATGAACCGCGCGCCGCACTTCGGCCGGCTGGCACCGAATGTCTATTTCGCTCAAGGCTTCTCCGGCCACGGTGTTGCACTGACCGGCATGGCCGGTCGGCTGATCGCCGATGCCATCACCGGCCAAGCTGAGCGCTTCGACCTGTTCGGCAAGATCCCGCATCACGACTTCCCGGGTGGCCGCCGCTTCCGCACACCGGCCCTGGTGCTCGCGATGGCCTGGTACCGGCTGCGCGACTTGCTCTGACGCCACCGCCGGGCCCCACTGAATCAAGGACACCGGCCAGGCTGCTGCGCCAGCTGCACATCGGAAAGGCACCGGAAGCATTCATGCTTTTGCTGCCGCCGCCATCGCGGCCCCCCCCGCCTCACCGCGATCGCGGCAGTTCCCGATTTCGGGAGGTCCTGTCCCGAATACGGGACCGCCAGGCGGTCGTTCGCACGCTTTTCCGGTCGATAAGCCGCGAAGAACCTGATTTTCTCTCCTTTGGCCAAACCATTTTCTGCTGGCACGCGTCTTGTAATGCATCCCGCAGACGATGCAAAACGCATCACCGAATCCGTCTTCACCAGCATTCAAGGAGAGTCATCATGCGTGGTTCCTACCAATGGGCAATATTGCGCCTCGCCATCCTGGCGGTGTTCGTTATCCCGGCGGCATTGATGCAGCCAGCGCCGACGCTGCTTCATGGTTCCGCCGGTTGGCTCGCGGCCGTTGATGCCACCGCACCGGTGCTGGCGCTGCATCAGTCAGACAATGACAAACTGCAACTGACCCCGGAAGTGGTGCAGGAAGTTCGCGACAGTGCCGTACGCGCCGCGCGGGCACAGGAACAGGCCATGCGCGCGTTGCGCCAAGAGCTGGCGCGCGAGCTCGTGCGCGTCCGTGCCGAACAAGCCCAACGCCACGTTCGCAGCTGACTGACGCGCGGGGCTGGAAATTGCGGCCACCGCCAGATTGATCAGGCTGCTGTTACTGACATTCGCGATTGCGAGCTTGAACCCGCCGGGCGACACTGCCAGCGGGTTTTATCTTTGTGTTGGGAGTCACCAATGTCGGTACGTACGGCACTGTTCGTTTTGTTGGCTGCCTTGATGCTGGCGCTGATCGGCGCCCAGTGGTGGCTGTCACAGCGGCAGAGCAGCCTGCTCGCCGATGCGCTGGCGAAAACCGCCTTCAGTGTCAGCAGCGATACCGTCAGCATGTTGTTGTTCGGCAATGACGGCGAAGGCGGCCCGCTTGCCAGCGCCCGCGTTTTTGACATGAGCCTTGAGCAGCAGGGCCGTGACGGCGCGATCCTGCTCAGCGGCGACGATTGGGAGCAACGCGTCGGTATCCCGCGCGAAGGTCTGGACGCCGCCATCAAAGCCTGGCACCAGCGCCAATACGTCTTCAACGCGATCATTGCCGGCCTGGCGCTTGTCGCCGCCGCGGCGCTTGCCTACGGTTTCGCCCGACCGCTGCAACGGCTGCAGCGCGCCGCCGAACAAGTGGCAACCGGCAAACTCGGCGTCCAGGTCGAAGCAGGCGCCAGCGCGCCGGACGAACTGCGGGCAACCGTCGCTGCGTTCAATCAGATGTCACGCGAACTCGCCAAACTGGAGGCCGACAATCAGGCGCTGCGCGCACACGAAGCCGCCAATGAACTGACCGACCTGGCGCGAGGTCTAGCCCACACGCTGCGCAATCCGCTGAACACCTTGGGACTGACTCTCGATGAAATGAGCCGCACCGATCTGGTCGAGACCCGTCGCGAACAGCTGGCGCTGATGGCACGGCGGCAGATCCAGCAAATCGACCGCTGGCTGCGCGCCTTGCTGGATGTCACCCAGCACGACGACCAACCGTTGTTGCAACTCGATTGTCACCTGCTGGCACAGGATGTCGTGCAGGAATTTGCCGATCGCCACCCGGCCATCGCGCTGAACAGCGCGACACCCGCGCCGCAGCTGCGCGGCCACGCCCGCGAAATCGCCAGCTTGCTGCATACGCTGATCAGCAATGCGGTCGAAGCCAGCCCGGCCGGACAGCCCATCACCGTTTCGCTGCAACGCGATGGCGACGGCGTGGTCTTTACCGTCAGCGACTGCGGCAACGGCTTGTCAGCGGAGGTGCGCGAGCGCCTGTTTCAACCGCACGTCACCACCAAGAGCCATGGCTCTGGCATGGGCCTGTTCCTCGCGCGCCGGATCGCCCGCGGTCGCTACCGCGGCGAGCTGACGCTGTACGACAACACCGACAGTCCGCAAGGCGGCACCGTCGCCCGCTTGCAACTGCATTCACGGAGCACAATATGAGTACCAGCCGACAGTTGCTGCTGCTGGAAGACGACGACGATCAACGACTGTTGCTCGAAAGCCTGATTACCGATGCCGGTTATCAGGTGCACGCCTGCGCCCGGGTACCCGATGCGATGGCCGCAATGGCCGAACGCCAGTTCGATCTGGTGTTGTCCGACTGGAAAGTAGCCGATGGCGATGGCTTGAAATTGCTGGCACATCTCCGTGCGAACCGTCCCGACACGGCCTTCATTCTGATGACTGCGTACGGCAACCTAAGCCACGCCATCAGCACCATCCGCGCCGGTGCCGATGACTATCTGATCAAGCCGTTCGATAAATCGCAGCTGATCTACACCTTGGCCCGCGTCAGTACGGTGCAACAGCTGCAACAGGAAAACCGCAGTCTGCGCGAGACGGTCAACCATCGCGATCAACTGGTCGACTTGATCGGCCGTGCCGAATCGATGCAGCAGGTGTTTCGGCGCGTGCAGAAAATTGCCCCGACCAAAGCCACGGTCTTGCTGTACGGCGAGAGCGGCACGGGCAAGGAGCTGGCGGCGCGCGCGCTGCACCAGCTGTCGGATCGTGCTGGCGGCCCATTCGTGGCGCTGAACTGCGCCGCATTGCCGGAAACCTTGTTCGAAGCCGAACTGTTTGGCGCCGAGAAAGGCGCCTACACCGGTGCGGACAAACTGAAGATCGGTCGTATCGAAGCCGCCGCTGGCGGCAGCCTGTTTCTGGATGAGATCGGTGAGCTGCCACTCGGACTGCAGGCCAAGTTGCTGCGGGTACTGCAGGAAGGCAGCTATCAGCGGCTTGGCAATTCGCGCGAACTGGCCGCCGATGTCCGCATCGTCGCCGCCACCAACCGTGATCTACGGCAGGAAGTGGATGCCGGTCGTTTTCGCGCCGATCTGTATCACCGCCTGAATGTCGTGCCGATTCGGCTACCACCACTGCGCGAACGACGCGAGGACATTCCGCTGTTGGTCCAGCATTTCGTTCAACAGGCCTGTCGTCGGCACGGTCTGCCAACCATTGGCGTACATCCCGAATTGATGAAGCGGCTCTGTACGCGGCACTGGGCCGGGAATGTCCGTGAACTGGCGCATACCCTGGAACGGTTGGTGCTGCTTGCAGAGGGCGAACTGCTCACGCCTGCCGATCTGGAAAGCGAGCCGACCGGCACTGCAGTAAAAACAGCTTTTGTGCTGCCGGAAGACGGGCTGAACTGGGAAAGCCACGAGCGCGAATGCCTGCAGCAGGCCCTGCAACGTTGCCAGTTCAACCGGACCCAAGCGGCACGCCTGCTCGGGCTGCCATACAAAGCGTTTTTGTACCGACTGGAAAAATTCAACCTGATACCCGATTCCGGCAAAGCGGAGCTGGGAGATTGCTGAGGACAAACCGGATTTCCTGAAATGGGGAAACCGCTTCCGCAGTTGGGCACTAACAGTAACCGGAACCGCGCTGCAAATGACACAAACCCTGCGTCAGGGCGCGAAATGACTGATTGGCACAAAGACTGCAATACCAAATTGGACGCTGTCATGGCAGCCGTGAAATCACCGCAAGGAGTTTGAACATGCAAAGTAAATTGAGTGGCGTGGCCGTTTTGTTGGCGCTCGTGCTGGCCAGCACGGCGTTCGCCGGTAGTGACGGCAAAGAGAGCAAAGCCGAGAAGAAACACGTCGCCGTCTTCATCAACAAGGAAAGTGACGATGATGATGCCAAGGTCAAGCTCAAGATCAACGGCGAAAGCTGGAAGTTTGTCTTGCCGCAATTGTCCGATGGCGAGGAACGGATTATCGCTACCGAAGATGGCCGTACCGTCAAAGCCAGCCGTAAAGGCAAAGAGGTCACGGTTGAGGCCGGTGGCGAAACAATCAACATGCCGGCGGAAGGTGGCGGCATGCATGTCCGATTTCATGGCGTCCCCGCTGTCCCGCCGGTACCGGGCGTCGCGCCAGTGCCGCCGCTGCCGCCGGAAGAAATCGAAGCCCTGCGTAACAGCGTCGTGATCAGCGGTGTCGAACTGACCGAAGCGCAGCAGAACAAGATTCGCGAGGCCATCAAAAAAGCAGGCATCGACAAGCCGGTCAAGTTCGTTCAGGGCGGCAAGGCGATGATGCTGCACAGCCACGGACCGGCACTGTGGCATGACAAAGTGGAAGGCAACACCGTTCGCCGGGTGATCGTGGTCGGAAAAGATGGCAAGCAGGAAATCACCAACGAGGACGTTTTCGACGGGGATATGATCCAGATCGAGAAGGACATTGAAGTGATCCGCAAAAAAGCCGATGACAAAGCCACGCAATGACCGTCAAAGTCAGGTAAACAGACCGCCACTGTCTGTCATGAAAAAGGCCGCCAAATTGGCGGCCTTTTTCTTCCTGTCAGCTTCAGCGCTCCGGCCACTCCTGCAACAGCTGGCTCGGTTGTGGCAAGGAGCTGGTCACCACCAGCCAACCGGATTTCACCCATTCCCGCGCCAGCTCGCGCCGCGCCAGCGGCAACTCACTTGCCGGCAAGCTGGCTGACGCGACCAGACCGAACCAGGCATTGCGACTGAAATGCTTGGCCAGCGCCAAGGCTTCGCGGGCAAAACCTAAAGACACTTCCCAACGCTGTTCGCTGTCACTGTCCGACACCAGTGGCCAGAGCGCGAAACCGATGGAACAGGTCAAATCGATATGGCGGCGTTCAGACAAGGTGAATGCCTGCTGCAACACACTGGCCCGGATACGCTCCGCCAGCATGCGCGCCTCTTCGAGACTGGCAACCTCGCAGATCAACAGAAACACGTCGCTGTCCCAGCGCATGATTTCATCGCCTTGGCGACAGACCCGCTGCAGCAGATCGCCGAGTTGCGCCAACACGCTGTCGCCGGCCTGATAGCCGTATTGCTCGTTGATAAAACCCATGCCATCGGCATCAACCAGAATCAGGACCCGGCACTTCTGATCACCGGCGTAGCCGGCAAACAGCGCGCTGGCCATCCGGCGGCTCGGCAGATTGGTCAAGGGATCGCGGTACTGACTTTCCAGCAGACGGCGTTGCAGTTCATCGCGCTGCAACTCCAGCTGGTTGCACTGCTCCTGCAGACTTTCGAGATAGCGTTGATGCTCTTGCAACATCTGCGTTGCCGACTGCTGCTGTACGGCCAATTGCTGGACCAGCTCCTGCCGATTGCGCAGCTGCAACCGGATCCGGCGCCACCACCACAATGACAACGCACTGCCAAGCAGCACCATGCCGGCAATGATGCTGCCGTAACTGGTGTGCACGGTCCAGAACGGACTGCGGACCAACAAGTCCAGCGTCAGGGTTTCACGGGACCACAAGCCGGTCGCTGGCGCCCCCTGTACCTGCAATTGATAGCGGCCGGCATCGAGACCGGTCAAGGTGATGGTATGTGAGCCGCTGAGCGTGATCCATTGCTCGTGCAGGCCTTTGACCCGATAACGAAACCGGTTGCGATCCGGGGCAGAAAAATCGAGCACGGCGACATCAAACGCCACCACCCGCTCATCACTGTTCAACTGCAGGAAGGGTCGCGGCTGTGCAGTAAAACTCAGGCTCTGCGGTTGATCGAATTTACGAAAACCGGTGAACACCACCCGGGCATTGGCTGCCGGTTTCTGCAGCATCTGCGGTCGGAAACCCACCGCGCCATTGATGCCGCCAAACAGCAACTCACCGTCCGCGCTCAAATGACTGGCACCGATGTTGAATTCGTCGCTCGGCAAACCGTTTTCGCTGCGGTAGGCGATGGCGTACGGTATCGTCGGTTGAAACCGGACCAAGCCGCTGGAAGAACTGAGCCACAACTCGCCATCGGTTCCGGGCAGGATGCCGTAAATCGTGCCGGTCGGCAGACCGTCGCTGGCACCAAAACGGGTGATCTCGTAGTTGCCGTCAACATTGCGATGGACACGATTGAGACCGTCGGTGGTCGCGACCCAAATATCGCCATCAGGTGCCAGGCGAATGGCCGTGACGCTATTGCCGCTCAAGGTGTTACGGTTGTTGCTGTCATGCTGATAAAGGGTCATGGCGTCGCGGTCGCGAGCAATGCGCACCAAACCGCCCATGCCACCAATCCACAGTTGTCCGTCGTAATCTTCTGCGATCGCCATGACTTCGGTATCAATCGCCTGAAAACCAACCGGCAACTGGGCGCCAAACCGGCGGAAATGGGTAACGCCATTGGCGCTCTCGCGCACCAGATCCAAGCCGTTCTCGGTGCCGACCCAGATCTCGCCTTGGTGATCCTCGAACACGGTCAGGACATAACTGCTCGACAGGCTGGCGATATCTTCATTGCGAAAATCAAACTGGCGGATCTGGCCGCTGTCCGGATTCAACACAAACAGACCCGCACCAAAAGTACCGATCCACAACCGACCGTGTTGGTCTTCGGTCAAGGCATGCACCGCCAGCGCTTCGCCACGTTGCCGGCTGCCGCCCTCAGCCGGCAGCAACGGTACCTGCTGCCATTCACCCTGCTGTCGGCGCAACAAACCGCTGTCGGTGGTGCCGAACCAGAGTTGTTGCCGGCGATCGCGCAGCAGCGCCGACACCGTGTTACTGTTGACGCCGGCCGGCAACTGTTCCGCCGGCAAATAGTGTTGAAACAACGCGGTCTGGCTGTTCCATTTGTTGATGCCGCCGGCATAGGTGCCGACCCAAATCACACCATTGCGATCGCGAAACAAGGTCAAGACATCGCTGACCGACAAGGAATCATTCTGACCCGGCTGCCGGCTCAACACGCAGCGCGAACCATCGGGCCACAGCACCACCAAACCGCCGGCGGTGCCGATCCACAAACGGCCTTCATTGTCTTCGATCAGCGTTTGCACAAAGGCCGATGGCAGTTCAGTCGGCAAACGCTCCACCGCGCGACCGTCAGCCGATCGGACAAACGCGCCGTTCTGCGTGCCGATGATGAGCTCGCCCCCCGCACGCAACAGCAGACTGGTGACATTGCGCTCCGGCAGCAGCGGCTGCTCGTCCAGTTGATCGCGCCCGAGGTGATAGCGATAAATGCCGCGCGCGGTGCCAAACCACAGCTCCTCGCCGAGCCAGCTCATCGCGCGGATATGCTCGTCGGGCAGGCGCCGGGCATTGCTGCCGACAATGGTGCGAAACGTGCCAGTATCCGGTTGATGCAGCACCAAGCCTTCGGCAGTGCCGATCCACAAACGTCCAGCGGCGTCGGTCAACAGACTGAGAATGTACTCGCTGGGCAACTGACTGGCCGGAATCCGCTCGATCTGGTCGGCTCCGCGCGGCCGGCGTGCCAAACCGTTGGCCGTGCCAATCCACAGCGTGCCGTTCGGCTCGGTGGACAGCACATTGATGTGATTGTCAGGCAGGGAATGCGGATCGTCCGAATTGCGGCGCAGCACCAGAAAACCGTAGCCATCGTAACGGTTCAGGCCATCCTGGGTGCCGAACCAGAGGAAACCGTCGGCGTCCTGCACCACGGAATTGACCACACTCTGCGACAGCCCTTGTTCCAGCGACAGCCGCTGAAAACGCGGCGAAAAACCATCTGGGCACTGTGCGGTCGGGGCATTGGCCGCCAGCACCGAACCGGACAGGCAGAGCAGTAGCAGACCGAGAAACCAACGATCCATGTCAGGGCCACAGAAGAATCAGGAAGCCTATCCTAGCGAATGGCGACAGTCGCCGACCAGCTTTAGCGGCGCGGCCGGATGGCGCTGGCCAGTTCCGGCTTGTAGCCCTGCTTGTCCTGATAGAACGCGCGCAGCCGGGCAAAGTCTTTTTCGATGTCGCCAGTCAGGTTCAGCAACGGCCCGAGACCCAGGGTACGGGTGCGGCAATCGAGGAACACGAGCTGCAGCGGCACGCCGGCTCCGACGGCGATGTGATAGAAGCCGGTGCGCCAGTAATCGGTCTTGCTGCGGGTACCTTCCGGCGCCAACGCCAGATACAGATCCGGGTTGTCCTTGAAAGCCTGAATCGACGCCTCCACCACATTGTGCTGCTCATGACGTACTACCGGTATGCCGCCAAGCCAGCGAAAGAACCAGCCAATCGGCCAGCGGAACAACTGGTGTTTGCCCAGAAAATTGACCTTCACGCCTTTGGCGAGCTTGGTCAGGTACATGATGGGAAAATCCCAGTTCGACGTATGTGGCGCAAAGATGATCACGCACTGCCGAACGTTCGGCAGCTCACCAACCACCTGCCAGCCCAGCCGCTTCAGCAGCCAAGCCGAGAATGCTTGCAACATGGGGTATACAGCTCGCTTGTTGTCGTTCTGCCAGCCAGTGTAGTCATTCCGGCCGCGACTTGCATGTGGCACAGCGTCAAACGCCGCAAACAAAAAGGGCCGGTCATCCGGCCCTTGCTAAGCATGAACTTGACTCAATCGGCGTTCTGCAGATCGATCAAGGCTGCGTCGTTGACACCGCCTTTCTTGCCGGCCTTGGCCGAGTCATTGCGCGCCGCCTCGAGGTCGGCGAGATAGCCCTCGTTGACATCACCGGTCACATACTCACCATTGAACACCGAGGCCTCGAACTCGCTGATATGCGGATTGCCTTCGCGCGCGCAATCGAACAGATCATTGAGATCCTGATAAATCAGTTTGTCAGCACCGATCAGCTCGCAGACTTCCTGCTCGGTGCGATTGAACGCCACCAGTTCGCTGCCTGCCGGCATGTCGATGCCGTACACGTTCGGGTAGCGCACCGGCGGCGCTGCTGACGCGAAATACACCTTCTTGGCGCCGGCATCGCGCGCCATCTGGATGATTTGCTGCGAAGTGGTGCCGCGAACGATCGAATCGTCAACCAGCAGCACGTTCTTGCCGGCGAATTCCAGATCGATGGCGTTCAGCTTGCTGCGCACCGACTTCTTGCGCAATTGCTGAGCCGGCATGATGAAGGTCCGGCCGATGTAACGGTTCTTGACGAAGCCGTGACGCAGCTTCAGGCCCAGATGATTGGCCAGTTCCATCGCGGCGGTGGTCGAGGTGTCCGGAATCGGAATCACCACGTCGATGTCATGATCCGGCCATTCCCGCTCGATTTTCTCGGCCAGCTTGACGCCCATGCGCAGGCGCGCCTTGTAGACTGAAATGTCGTCCATAATCGAATCGGGACGGGCCAGGTAAACGTGCTCGAATATGCACGGGCGATACACCGCTTTGTCGGAACATTGCTGGGTCAGCAACTCCCCATCCGGTGAAATGAACAAGGCTTCGCCCGGATGCAGATCGCGAATACGCTGGAAGCCCAGCACATCGAGTGCAACCGACTCCGACGCCACCATGTACTCGGTGCCCTTGTCGGTTTCGCGCCGGCCGAACACCGCCGGCCGGATACCAAATGGATCGCGGAACGCGACCAGACCGATGCCGGCGATCATCGCAACGACGGCGTAGGCACCGCGGGCGCGCTTGTGGACGCGGGTAATGGCATTGAAGATGTTTTGCGGGGTCGGCTTCAGCACATTTTCTTCGTGCAGTTCGTGCGCCAGCACGTTCAACAGCACTTCGGAATCGGAGCGGGTATTGATGTGACGGCGATCAGTGCGGAACAGCTCGTCTTTCAGTTGTTCGGCATTGGTCAGATTGCCGTTGTGGGCAATGACGATGCCGTAAGGCGAGTTGACGTACAGCGGCTGCGCTTCGGCTGAACTCGGACTACCGGCGGTCGGGTAACGGCAGTGGCCGATGCCGATATTGCCTTGCAGCCGCTCCATGTGCTCCTGCCGGAATACATCGCGCACCATGCCGTTGGCCTTGCGCAGAAACAAACGGCCACCGCTTTCGGTGACGATGCCGGCGGCATCCTGACCGCGATGCTGCAACACAGTCAGCGCATCATAAATGCCCTGATTGACCGGATACTTACCGACAATACCGACAATACCGCACATACCGACTCACTCCACCGCCACCGCCATCTCGCCACTGCCGATCAGCAGCGTCCATGGCGGCAACCTTGCTCTGTCTGAATCTGTTTCCGGCGATCCGCTGCAAGCCAGCGTCTGCCGGTCAAGTTTAGCGTTCGCTGTCTGCCTGCTCATGCCAGGCATCGAGAAACCAGTCGCCAACCGTTTCCAGCGGCGCCACCAGCCGCGACTGCTGCCACACCATGGCTTCCGGGAAACGGGTAAACGCCTTGCTGACAATGACCATTGCGGCGCACAGCGCCAAGCCGCGCAGCAGGCCAAACGCCATACCGAGCACCCGATCCGGTGTGGTCAAGCCAACCTTGTCGATCAACACCTGACCAAGCTTGGCCAGCAGGTAGCTGAGGAACAACACCAGCAGAAAAATCGCCACCCAGGCCAAAGCCAGCTTCAGCCCTTCGGGCCGGATGTCATCGGAAAGAAAGGGGGACAGATCGTCGTGAAAGCCGCGGGCCAGAAAGAACGCCAGCAACCAGCCGGCCAGCGCCACCGCTTCCCGGACAAAGCCGCGCCACAATGACAATAAGGCGGAAATGACGACAACGCCGAGGATCGCCCAATCCAGCCACACCATGCTTTGTGCCTACGGAAATCGAGGGCGCGCATTGTACCGCAATGCAGCAAGAACGTGAGCCTGTCGGCCATCGTTAGTGCTTGAGCGGGTCATAGGCAACAACGATGGCATTCTGACCGGACAGCGTGCGCACGCGCGCCAGCTGGGCGTCGGCTTGTTCGCGCTTGGTCATCGGGCCGACCAGGACCCGGATCACGGCCGGATCGGCACGATTGTCCACTTTGCTGTAGGCCGCGAATTTATGCTGACGCAAGGTCTGCACCAGTCGCTCCGCATTGTCGCGGTTACTGAACGTGCCGAGCTGGATGACGAAACCGGCCTCGATCGCTGCCGGGCGTTCCGGTTTCCGAATTGCTGACTCGGCGCCAGCCTGAGCGGCCGGTGACAGCGCGAGCGGATTGGCACCCGCTTGACCGCCCGTCGCCGTGGGCAATGTCTCGGTGGCGGTGACCGTCGTTTCAGCGGCGATGATGCTGTCATCGAAGGTCGCCTCATCCAGCGGGCGCGGCTGGCTCAGATCGACCGCGCGAGCCGCCGGTGCCGGTGGCGCCGGCGGGATCTTGCTGCTGAATTCACCCTCGCCTTTGTCATCATCGAGGATCCAGGGCAGCACCAGTACCGCCACTGCGACCACAACCAGCGCGCCAATCAACCGCTCTTTCAACCGCACATCCACCCGTTCAACTCCCCTGCCCCGGACGTTTGCCAGCAGCCTCCAGCACCGCCGCCACCGTCAGGAACGATCCAAACACCAGCACCGTGTCCGTCGGCGCCGCTTCTTGGCAGGCAGTCTGCCATGCCGTGACCGGATCCGCGAAACCGCACGCATCGGCATCATCCGGCAACAGCGCGCGCAAATCGCTGGCCAAACCGGCCCGCGGCCCCGGCAGATCGGCCAGATACCAGCGCGGTGCCTGACCATTGACCGCCAGCCCCTGCCAGGGTTCGAGCAAGGCCTTGCGATCCTTGTCACCCAGGACACCGAGCACGATATGCAAGCGGCCCTTTACCTCGCCCATCGCCCGTTCGGCCAGCCGACGGCTGGCCTGGGCGTTATGGCCGATGTCGAGCACCGTCACCGGTGCGGTCGGCAGCTTTTGCCACCGCCCGATCAGCTGTGCCGAACCGACCGCCGTTGCCAGCGCGGCCGGTTGCCAATGGTGCGGCAAGGCGAGCCGAAATGCCGCCAACGCCGCCGCGACCAGATCAGCACCGAGCTGCGGCTGTGGCAATGCCAGTGCCGGCTCATCGCGAAACTGGTATTGCCAACCGTCAGCATGGAACCGTTGCCGGAAATCGCGCTCCGGCTGCAGCGCGAGCGCCGAGCGCGCCTGCACCGCCGGCAGCATCACATCCAGCCGATGGACATCGGCCAGCACCACCGGCTTGCCGGCCCGGCAAATACCGGCCTTTTCACCGGCAATCGCGGCGAGCGTGTTACCGAGAAAGGCCATGTGATCGAAATCGATGGTGGTGATGACGGCGACATCGGCATCGACCAGATTGACCGCATCGAGTCGGCCGCCCATGCCGACTTCCAGCACAACCAGATCGAGCGGCTGCTGCTGCAACAACCAGAACGCCGCCAGCGTGGTGAATTCGAAATAAGTCAGACTGGTAGCGGCCCGCGCCTGCTCGACCGCTTCAAACGCCTGCACCAACGCCGCGTTACTGACATCCACCGCATTGATCCGGATGCGCTCATTGAAGCGGAGCAAATGCGGCGAGGTATAGACGCCGACCCGCAAGCCATGCGCGCGCGCCAGCGCCTCCAGCGTTGCGACCGTCGAGCCTTTGCCATTGGTGCCGGCGACCGTGATCACCGGGCAGGCAAAACGGCGCGCCTGCAGGCGATCGGCAACGGCGCCGACCCGATCCAGGCCGAGCTCAATGGCGACCGGATGACGCTGTTCGAGCAGCGCCAGCCACTCGGTAAGGGAACGGTTCATCACAAAACCACTGGCGAATATCGCCCGCTGTTAACACGCCAAAACAAAAGCGGCCCGGAAGCCGCTTTCGATTCTTGCCCACGCGGCCTTACGCCGCCGGCTGCTCGCGCTGGGTGAACTTGGCCAGCACACCGGCCAGCTTCAGCGCCATTTCGCGACGATCGACAATCATGTCGATGGCGCCTTTTTCCAGCAGGAACTCCGAGCGCTGAAAACCGGGTGGCAGCGTTTCGCGCACGGTCTGTTCGATCACGCGCGGGCCGGCAAAGCCGATCAGCGCGCCCGGCTCGCCGACATTGATGTCGCCGAGCATGGCAAACGAGGCCGAGACGCCGCCCATGGTCGGGTCGGTCAGCACCGAGATATAGGGCAGTCGCTCGCGCGACAGCCGCGCGAGCGCGGCCGAGGTTTTCGCCATCTGCATCAGGCTGAGCAGCGCCTCCTGCATCCGGGCGCCGCCCGAGGCGGAAAAGCAAACGAGACCGCAACGATCCTCGATGGCCTGATTGACCGCACGGACGAACTTCTCGCCAACCACCGAGCCCATCGAGCCGCCCATGAACGAGAATTCGAACGCGCAGACCACGACCGGCACGCCCTTGACCGTGCCCTTGACCGCGATCAGCGCGTCCTTCTCACCGCTGCTCTCCTGAGCCGAAGCGATGCGATCCTTGTATTTCTTCGAATCCTTGAATTTCAGCGCATCGACCGGCTCCAGCTTGGCAGCCAGTTCAACCCGGCCCTTGGCATCCAGAAACGCGTCCAGACGGGCGCGGGCACCAATGCGCATGTGGTTGCCGCACTTCGGGCAGACCTCGAGGTTGCGCTCCAGCTCGGCACGGTAGAGCACCGCGCTGCACTGATCGCACTTGTTCCAGAGCCCTTCCGGCACCGAACGTTTCTTATCGGTCGCAGGTTCCTTGACCCGCGGCATCAAGCGTTCAAACCAGCTCATCGCTCACTCATTCAAAGCCCGGCCCGAAGCCGGTGGGGCGGCAAGTTTACACCGGTGTCTTAAGTTGTTGAACGACTGGCACATCCGAGCACTTGCCGCAGCGCGTCAGCATACCTATGCAGAGCTATTGCATAAGCATGCACAGCGGCCTACAATCCGCCCCGCGCAAGGCCCGACAAGACCGAACAAAGGAGCGTCGTCTCCCTCCACTGGTGCGCTAAGGGACCCCAGGCAAATCCGGGCCCGTTTGTCCAAAGAAGACCAGCGGGCTGATTAGCCAACCACCAGTCGAGAGAAACCGGTCATGACCCTTGAGCGTCATCTGGGCGATCGCCTATCTGCATTTTCTGCCGCCGAATCCCGCATTCAAACCCCGTGTCTGGTCGTCGATCTGGCGGTTATCCGCCAGCGCTACGTCCAGCTCGACAAAGCCTTCCCGACCGCGGCCATCTACTACGCCGTCAAAGCCAACCCGAGCCCGGAAGTGATTTCACTGGTGCGTGACCACGGCGGCTGCTTCGACATCGCCTCGCGCTACGAGCTCGACAAGGTGATGGGCCTCGGCGTCAGCCCGACCCGGGTCAGCTTCGGCAACACCATCAAGAAAGCCCGCGACATCGCCTATTTCTACGAAAAAGGCGTGCGCCTGTTCGCCACCGACAGCGCCTCCGATCTGGCGCAGATCGCTGAACATGCACCGGGCGCACAGGTTTATGTGCGCGTGCTGACCGACGATCGCCCCGGCGCTGACTGGCCACTGTCACGCAAGTTCGGCTGCGAACCGAAAATGGCGATTGACCTGATCAAACAGGCACGTGCGCTCGGTCTGTATCCGCGCGGCGTGTCGTTCCACGTCGGTTCCCAGCAGCGTGATCTCGAAGCTTGGGGCGCGGCGCTTGATCGCGTCAAACTGATTTTCGATGCCGCCTGGCAAGCCGGTATCGCGCTCGATCTCATCAACCTCGGCGGAGGTTTGCCGGGCAACTACATCAACCCGACTCCGGAACTGCGCCGCTACGCCGACGTGATCGAAGCTGCGATCACCCAGCGCTTCCCGCACACCCCGGTGAAACTCATCATGGAGCCGGGCCGCTACCTCGTCGCCGATGCCGGCGTGCTGGTCACCGAAGTCGTGCTCGTTTCACGCAAAGACGACAATGGCCCGCGCTGGGTCTATGTCGATGCCGGCAAATTCGGTGGCCTGATCGAAACGCTGGACGAGTCGATCAAGTACCCGATCTACACCAGCGCCGAGAATCCAGCGGCCAGCGAACCCGTGATCCTCGCCGGCCCGACCTGCGACAGCGCCGACATTCTCTATGAAAAGCACCAGTACCCGATGCCGCTGTCGCTCAAATCCGGCGATCGCGTCTACTTCTTCGGCACCGGCGCCTACACCTCCAGCTACAGCGCGGTGGAATTCAACGGTTTTCCGCCGCTGGCGTCGTTTTACTATGACAGCCAGGCAGCGCTGGCCATTAGCGAAACGTCAGAGAAAAAGTGCGCGGCCTGACGCGTACTGAAATCAAAAGAAGAAGGGGCGCGTTGCGCCCCTTCTTCTTTTCCCGCCGAATCAGACCAGCCCGGTCAAACTGCCATCTTTCAACCGCAAAGTCCGATCCATTCTTGCCGCCAGCGCGGCATCGTGGGTGACCACGACAAAGCTGGTGCCGTGCTTCTCGTTCAGCGCCAACATCAGATCGTAAACGGCATCGGCGGTCTTCGAATCCAGATTGCCGGTCGGTTCATCTGCCAGCACGCAGCGCGGCTCGGTCACCAGCGCGCGGGCCAGGGCGATACGCTGGCGCTCGCCGCCGGACAGTTCGCCCGGTTTGTGTTTTTCCCGTGCGGCAAGCCCGACATCGGCGATGGCCTGGGCAGCACGGGCGCGGGCATCACTGACCTTGTCGCCGCGGATCAGCAACGGCATCGCGACGTTTTCCAGCGCGGTGAATTCCGGCAGCAGGTGATGAAACTGGTAAACGAAACCGAGGTTACGGTTACGCCAGTCACCCTGCGCTTTCGGACTCAATTCATGGATGGCTTTGCCGCAGACCTGCACGGTGCCGGTGCTCGGCGCATCAAGCGCGCCGAGCAAGTGCAGCAAGGTGCTTTTGCCGGAACCGGACGCGCCGACAATGGCCACGCGCTCGGCACGGCCGATCTGCAGATCGATGCCTTTCAGCACATCCACCTTCAGCGCGCCTTCGGCAAAGGTTTTACCGAGGCCGCGCGCATCAATCACCCACTCGCTCATCGAATTTGCCACTGCCTTATTCATAACGCAACGCCTCGGCCGGCCGCACGCGCGAGGCACGCCAAGCGGGATAAAGCGTGGAAACCAGACACATCAGAAACGCCGTCAAGCCGACGTTGACCACATCTGCCATGTCGAGCTGGCTTGGCAGGAAGCCGACGAAATAGACATCGCCCGGAACCAGCGCGACACCGAACTGGGTTTCGACCCAGGCGACGATATCCGGCAGGTTCAAACTCAGGCTGATACCACCGACCAAACCGAGCAAGGTGCCGAACAAACCATTGACCAGACCCTGCACCATGAAGATGGCCATGATGTGGCCCGGACTGGCGCCTAGCGTGCGCAGAATGGCGATATCGCTCTGCTTGTCTGTCACCACCATGACCAGCGTAGAGATGATGTTGAACGCGGCGACCGCGATGATGAAGGTCAGCAGCACGAACATCATGGTCTTTTCCATCTTGACCGCGCGGAACAGCGCTCCGTAACTACGCGTCCAGTCGGTGGTGTACTGCTCTATGGGCAGTTCCATACGCAGTTGGTCGGCCAGTACCGGTGCGCGCAGCACATCGGTCACTTTCAGGCGCAAACCATGCACGCCGTCGCCAAGGCGCATCAAGGCCTGTGCATCGGCGATGTGGACATAGGCCATGCCGGCATCCATTTCGGCCCGCACTTCAAATGTGCCGACCACGGTGAACCGACGTTGCCGTGGTACCACGCCGGCCGCACCAATGGTGGTGGCCTCCGGGATGATGACACTCACTTTGTCACCCAAGCGCACCGCCAGATTATCGGCAAGCACTTGCCCCAGCACGATACCGAACTCGCCCGGCTTGAGCGCATCGAGTGAGCCGAACACCATGTGTTCGCCAACGATGGACACGGTTTGCTCGAGCGCCGGGTCGACGCCCTGGACGAGACCAAAACGGTTGTAACCGGCGTACCGGAACATCGACTGGGCGCTGACAAACGGCGCACTTGCCTCGACACCCGGATGGTTCTTGAATTTGGCCGCCATGGCCGGCCAATCCTGCAGCGCACCGCGACTGTCGGCGATGATGATGTGCGGTGCCATCCCGAGAATGCGTGTGCGCAGCTCGCGCTCGAAACCGTTCATGACCGACAGCACGGTAATCAACACGGTCACGCCCAAGGCGATACCGCCGATCGAGACCAGCGAAATGAAGGAGATGAAGTGATTACGGCGCTTAGCGCGGGTATAGCGCAGACCGACAAAAACGGAGAACGGTCGAAACATGGCAGGTCCAGCAAAAGGCGGCCAGATGGGCCGCCGGATCAGGCCGGCATCATCCCATTCGTGCTAGGCTAAGGCAAGAAAACCGGTTCGGGCGGCAGCTTCACTGCCCGCCGTCCAGGGAGTCCGCAATGAGCGCATCCGACCCCACTGCCAGCAACCGTCAGCCGGCTGATCGCCGCGACTATTTTCGCATCGCCGATACCATCGCCCTGCGCGTCGATCCGGTCACGGCCCCCGCGCTGCCGGTCAGCCCGCCCATCGAACTTGCCGCCGGCCATCAGCTGCTGCGTGAACTGCAAGTCATCGACAGTGACTGCACCGGCTTGCTGCGCAATATCCAGGACAAGAGCCGCGACATCGGCCAGTATTTCAAACTGATCAACCGCAAGATTGAGCTGACGGCCCGTTTCTATGTGCTACAGCAGGCGGCCAGCCATTACCAACGCCATGACGTGCTCCTCAGTGGCAGCGGCCTCGGCTTCCGGCATCCGACGGCCCTGGCTATCGACAGTCTGGTGGATCTGCATTTCATTCTGTTGCACACGGCGACTGCCGTCAGCTGCCGCGCCAAAGTGCTCCGCTGTGATGCCCATGACGGCCAGTTCCACATCGGCAGCGAGTTCACCGAGATCGCCGACAGCGACCGCGATGCGATTGTCCGCCATACCTTGCATCTCGATGCCGCACGCCGGCGCGAAGCAAAGGCAAATGAGGAACCTTGACCGACGGCGCAGCAGAAATGACCATCTCTGCGGTGCCGGTTCACAGAAATCATACCAAGGCTGTCGCTACACTCCCGACCCGACAACAGCCACATGACAGGACCCATCACCATGCGACTCGCGTTCTTGTGCTTGGCCTTGAGCCTGCCGTTATCGGCACTTGCCGCCGGCGATGTGTTACAGATCCCGCTGAGCCAACAAGGTGACAGCACGCTGCCGCGACCTGGCAAAGGCATGAGCAAGGCCGAGGTCGAAAAGCTGTTCGGAACACCGGCGCAAGTTCAGGGTCCGGTCGGCCAGCCACCGATCACTCGTTGGCACTATCCGGATTATGTCGTCACCTTCGAGTACGACCACGTCGTGCACACCGTGCTGAAACACAAACCCAAGGTTCCGATCAACGCAGTGGAGCCGACAACAGAACCCGCTAGCGAATCGGCCAAAGAATCCACTGCAGAACCGGCAACGGACACCACTCCGGTGCCGGCTGATTCCGCCGCCGCGCAATCGGAATCCGTGCAGACGCTGGCATCGTGACCGATGCCGGGCAATAAAAAAAGCGGCCCGCATGGCCGCTTTTTTTGCGATCGCGAACGCCGCGTTTGCCCGGCTCAGTTCACCAGCACATTGCTGAACTGCCAAGGGTCATTACTGTCAAGCGACTCGGCAAACAGCGTGTTGCGATTTTGCAGCGGCGTCCAGTCCGTGTACGCGCCGACCAGTTTGCCAAGGTAGGGCTTCTGCACCTCCAGGTTGCGGGCGAAATCCATGTCTTCCGCCTCGACAATGCCAGCGCGCGGATTCTCAATGGCCCAGACCATACCGGCCAACACCGCGCTGGTCACCTGCAGGCTGGTTGCGCTGTTGTACGGCGCCAATGCTTTCGCCTCTTTCGCGGTCAACTGCGAGCCATACCAGTAGGCACCCTTGGCGTGACCGGCGAGCAATACGCCCAGCTCGTCCATGCCGTCGATGATCTCGTCACGCAGCACCCGCTGTTTCGGTTGCAGGGAGAAATTGCGACCATTGAACTCATGCAAGGACACCACGGCACTGTCGCAGGGGTGATAGGCATAGTGACAGGTTGGTCGATACACGACCTTGTCACCATCGCGCACGGTCAGGTAGTCCGCAATGGAAATCGCCTCGTTGTGCGTGATCAGGAAGCCATGGAACGGACCATAATCCGGCGTCCAGGTACGCACCCGCACCGTGGCACCCGGCCGTTTCAGGTAAATGGCGGCGCCACAACCAAACCCATGGGTCGCGCCATCGGCTGGCAACTGCCTTTCATGAGTACCCCAGCCCAGTTCCGCCGGCTGACAGCCTTCGCCGACGAAGCCGTCCACCGACCAGGTGTTGACGAACTCATTCATCTGTTTCGGCTTGTCGGTGATCTGGGTATCACGCTCGGCGATGTGAATCATCTTGATGCCGAGCTTGTGGGCGAGCGCAGCCCACTCTGCCCGACTGGAGGGTGTTGTCAGCTCGCCGTGAATATCGCGGTGCAGATTCAGCAACGCCTGTTTGAGCAAATGCGACACCATGCCCGGGTTAGCTCCATTGGCGAGAATCGCCGTGCTGCCTTGCGGGTATTTCTTGCGCAGCGCCAGCGCCTGCTCGCGAATCGCGTAATTGGAACGTTCCGAAAAACTCAAAGACGGATCGGTATAGCCACCTGCCCACGGTTCGATACAGGTATCAATGTAGAGCGTTTGAAACTCCTGGCACAATTCAACCAGGGCAATCGATGACACGTCGACCGACAGATTGACCATGAACGTTCCGGGCGACAGCAACGGCGTCAGGATCTCGCGGTAATTGCTCCGGGTCAGGGCTTGGCGGACAAAACGAATACCGTACTCCCGCGCTTCATCAACACCGCGATCATCCGCGGTGACAATGGTGATGTCACTGGCCTTGATGTCCAGATGACGCAAGATCAATGGCAAAACTCCTTGGCCGATGGCCCCAAAGCCCACCATCACAATCTTGCCCGGCGCACGGGCGTGGATCATGTATTCGTTCATCTCGATAAAACCTCCTGCGGGGCACTACCCCATACCTGCCGCGACTCACCATGAGCTGCGGCCTTGTGCTTGTGGCTACCTCCCTGCAACCGAAACCGATCCAGACTCCTGATCGGAAACCTGTAAGCCCGGCGCTCAGCCTTTCGAGCCGGTTGGCATCGATACCACAGGTATCGACTCAACATAGACGCTGCGGGTGGGAAAAGCGAAATCGGCACCGTGGCGCATGACTATGCGGTGCACTGCAAACAGCACATCTTCCTTGATGCGATTGAAATTGGCGTAATCCGTGGACTCGGTGTGCGCGTCGATCAAGATATTCAAACTGGAATCGCCGTACTGATTGAACCAAACACCGAAGCCGACATCGTCGCGAATCTCCGGGTGCTCCAGCAGCATGGTGCGGATATCGGCGATCACGGGCGGTAGCTTGTCTGCATCCTGATAACGTAAACCTATCGTTTCCTGAATCCGGCGATTCGCCATTCGGGTGACGTTCTCCACCGCAATGGTGGTAAAAATTGCGTTGGGAATGTAGAGCGGACGCTTTTGCATGGTAAGCACCCGCGTTTGTCGCCAGCCAATGCTCTCCACCGTACCCTCCACTTCACGGTCCGGTGAACGGATGTAATCACCCACCGCAAAGGGCCTATCCAAATACAGCATCAGGCCACCAAAGAAGTTGGCCAGCATGTCTTTGGCAGCAAACGAAACCGCCAACCCACCAATACCACCAAAAGCCAGCACGCCGGCAATGGAAAAACCCAGCGTCTGCAGACCAATCAGCGCCATGACAATGAAAATACAAATGCGCATCAACTTGCCAATCGCCTCGATCGTTGACGCGTCTGGCTTACGTTCCTCGACATTGGCTCGCGCCTGTAGCAGCAGGGCACGCTCGACGCTGCCAACCAGGCGCAACAAAAACCAGCTGATCAGCACAATGATGCCGAGAATGCGAGCCGTCGCCACTGCTTTCAGCATGACGGTCGAACGCTCACTGAAAATGTATTCGAAGGCAAACATGACAGCGACCAACCATATCGCAACCGCCGTTGGTCGCGACAAAGACTCCCACAGTGCGTCGTCCCAGATGTTGCTGGTTTTCTGTAACCGCAACCAGATGCGCCGATGTACGCGCCGCCATGCCCAATGCACTATCGCAGCCAAGCAGAGAATCACCGCAACACCGGTGATCCATGCTGCGACATCAGTCAGTTCCAGCAACCAACTCCAGATTTTGGCGAACGAAGGCATAGCGCGTGAGGTCTCCTCTTTTCGCTAGTATTTGACAGTGGCCCGGGTCGCAAACAGCGACTCAGGCCAACAACGGTTGCGCCTGTTGCCAGCGCGTTTGCCGCTGCAATGCGGCCAGCTCACTCGACGGCTGACGCTGGCAGAGCGCGGCAATGCGCTCGCTCTGTTCGCGGGCGATTTTTTGCGGCAGCGCTTCCAGCGTTTCAATGGCGCCTTTGCGATCGTTGCAGACCAGCACCATGTCACAACCGGCATCGAGCGCCGCGTGCGCGCGCGCGTGATAATCCCCGACCACACGCGCACCAGCCATGGCGAGATCATCACTGAAAATACAGCCCTTGAATTGCAACTGGCCACGCAGCACTGTCTGCAGCCAATAGCGGGAAAAACCGGCCGGCAGCGGATCGAGCGCCGGGTAAATCACATGCGCAGGCATGATGCCGCCGAGCTCACCGGCAAGGCCGCGAAACACCGACAGGCAACGCGCAATCTGTTCCGGCGAGCGTTCGTCGACCGGCACATGAGTATGCGAATCAGCAGCGACAAAGCCGTGACCGGGGAAATGTTTGCCGGTGCCGAGCATGCCGGCCTCGCGCATGCCATTGAGGTAGGCCCGGGCGAGCGGAATGACCTGCTCCGGATCCGGGCCAAAACTGCGATCGCCAATCACTTCGCTGGTGCCGTAATCGAGATCCAGCACCGGCGCGAAACTGATGTCGCAGCCCACGGCCCGCACTTCACTCGCCATCAGCCAGCCGAGCTCGTGTGCCCGGCGCAAAGCCTCGGCATTGGCCTCCGGCCCGAGGGTGCGCAGTGCTGGCAGCTGGCTGAAGCCTTCGCGCAGCCGACGTACCCGGCCGCCTTCCTGATCGACCGCGATCAGCAGATTGCGGCCCGACTCGCACCGGATGGCGTCGGTCAGCGCCCGGACCTGGTCCGCGCTCTCGACGTTGCGGGCGAACAGAATGACCCCGCCCACCGCCGGGTGCCGGATCAGCTCGCGCTCTTCGGCATCCAGGGAAAGGCCTTGCAAATCAAGCATTAAGGGGCCAAGCATCATGTTCATTCTCAGTCCGGTCGACGGCAAAAAAGCCGGCGCGCATTCTACTGGAATATGCCTTTGGCCACAGTATTTTTGCCGTCCGGAAGCGGCTGGTGCCAGCCGCTTCGGTCGCTATAATCCGCCGTCGCCCGCGTCGGCGGGACCGCTTTGGAGAAGGAACGCATGAATCAGAACATGACCGCGCGCTGGCGCCCCGCCCTGCTCGCCGTAGCCGTCACCGTCGGCCTCGCCGCCTGCAGCCAGCCGGAATCCCCTCAGCAGACCGTCCAGGCCAATGGCCCGACCGTCGCCGATGCCGAAAAATTCGTGGCCGACGCCGAAGCCGAGCTGCTGAAACTGAACCTCGAAGCCCAGCGCGCCGCCTGGATCGCCGAAACCTATATCACCCCGGACACCGAGGCCCTGATCGCCAAGGCCAACGAAGAAGCGACCGCCAAGGCCGTTGAACTCGCCAACGCCAGCAAGCAGTTCATCGGCATGGAACTGCCACCGGAGCTGAACCGCAAGTTGGAAAAAATCCGCCTCGCGCTGGTGCTGCCGGCGCCGAGTGATGCCGCCAAGACCGAAGAGCTGGCGAAAATCTCGTCGTCACTGAACGCTCAGTACGGCGCCGGCAAGTACTGCAAACCGGGCGCAGATGGCAAACAAACCTGCCTGAGTCTCGGCCAGCTCGAAGACATCATCGCCAACCCAAACAGCAAACCGGCCGAGCGCCTCGAAGCCTGGACCGGCTGGCACAGCGTGTCGCCGGCCATGCGGCCGGAATACACCCGCCTGGTCGAAATCGCCAACGAAGGCGCGAAGGAACTCGGGTACGTCGACGTCGGTGCGATGTGGCGCGCCAAGTACGACATGCCGGCCGATGATTTCGCCAAGGAACTGGATCGGCTTTGGACACAAGTCGAGCCGCTGTACAGCGCGCTGCACTGTCACGTCCGCGCCAAGCTGAACGAAAAATTCGGCGATGACGTCGTCGCCAAGACCGGACCGATCCCGGCGCACCTGCTTGGCAACATGTGGGCACAGCAATGGGGCAATGTGTATGACTTCGTCAAACCGCAGGGCGGCGGCGAAGGCGTCAACCTCGATGCGCTGGTGCTGAAAGCTTACGGCCAGCCGACCGTCGTGACCGGCAACAATGTCGCCGAACTCGACATCAAGCAAACGCCGGAAGGCAAGATGGTGCTCGCCGGCGAGCAGTTCTTCTCGTCGCTCGGGTTCGCACCGCTGCCGGAAAGTTTCTGGAAAAATTCGCAGTTCCTGAAGCCGCGTGATCGCGATGTGGTCTGCCACGCCAGCGCCTGGGATCTCGACAACCAGGACGACATCCGCATCAAGATGTGCATCAAGGTGAACGGCGAAGACTTTGTCACCATTCACCACGAACTCGGCCACAACTACTACCAGCGCGCCTACAAGAACCAGCCGTTCCTGTTCATGGACAGCGCCAACGACGGTTTCCACGAAGCCATTGGCGACACCGTCGCGCTCGGCATCACCCCGGCCTACCTGAAGCAAATCGGCCTGCTCGACAAAGAACCGGACGCCTCGCAAGACGTCGCCATTCTGCTGCGCCAGGCCATGGACAAAGTCGCGTTCCTGCCGTTTGGTCTGCTGGTTGACCAATGGCGCTGGCGCGTATTCTCCGGCGAGATCCCGGCCGACAAATACAACGAAGGCTGGTGGCAACTGCGCGAAAAATACCAAGGCGTGAAAGCCCCGATCGCCCGCAGCGAAGCCGACTTCGACGCCGGCGCCAAATACCACGTACCGGGCGGCGTGCCGTACTCGCGCTACTTCCTCGCCCACGTGCTGCAATTCCAGTTCTACCGCGAAATGTGCAAGATGGCCGGCCACCAAGGCCCGCTGCACCGCTGCACCTTCTACGGCAACAAGGAAGTCGGCGAGCGCCTGAACAGGATGCTCGAACTCGGCAGCAGCAAACCGTGGCAAGACGCGTTGGAGGCGATGACCGGTCAGCGTGAAATGGACGCTACGGCGGTGCAGGAGTATTTTGCGCCGTTGAAGACCTGGCTGGATGAGCAGAATATTGGTCGCACTTGCGGTTGGTAATTTTGGTTTGTTCTGCCGAAAGAAAAAGCCCGCCACTCGGCGGGCTTTTTCTTTCTCCCTCCCTTGTTAAGGGGAGGGCCGGGGTGGGGTGTTGCCGCGCTACTGGTTCGATTACCTCGGCTGTAGCGCAGCCGAATAGATTGCCGGGTCCCGCCCCGGCAGGAGGGTTCCTTTCTTTGGCGCAAAGAAAGGAACCAAAGAAACATGCCCGCATCCCAGGGCTTCGCAGAGCTCAGCCCGCTTACGCGGCGCACAGTGCACTTGCACTGTGCTTGTTTCCGCGTGCGCCCTCGCCGCTAAAACGATAAACCTGTTTTAGCGGCCCCCTGCGCTACTCCGCTCCGTTGAGCTTTGCACTCCCTTCGGTCGTCGGCTCGTCATACGGGCGACACAGCGAAACAAACCATCCGCCCCATACTCATGCACCAAATAACATGCCAAATCCGAAAAACAGCCCGTTTTGCTGGTTGTACCTGGCCGATAACAAATGAAACGATGCTCTAGAAATGGCGCTAAGCAATTGAAAGGCGACAGGAAAACCAACCCCTTTATGCCAACTGAAAAATGATTAGGAGGCAAACTCCCCCAGCAGACGAGTCATGGCATCCAACCAATCTGAACTCTTTCGAGATGGCACTTCCGAGCTATTGAACTGAAAGCGGAAATAGGTCAAATTCACGGCCATTCAAAAATACGTTAGGAGGCATGCCTCCTAATCACTAGTTAGCCAATCGAGGGAGCAAATGAACTGTCAAAGTCTGAAAACCTTCTTCGTTTTGTTGCTGTCGACTTCGGTCACCGCAAAATCAGAAACTTTTGACACTTTCGTCGGCGGTGAAATATGTATCCCTTCCGGATATGCGGCCACAGATCCTGCGTGGGGAGATGATGGAAATATTTCAGTTTCAATACCAAGTGAAATGCTAAAAAACATTATCCTTGAATATGATTTTAGTATTGCTAGAGTTAAAGGGATTCAAAATTATGGCGGCGACTCTTGGCCAACTGTTCATCTATTTATATATGGAAAAGATTATGAATCAGAGCATATGTCAACGACAAATTGGTTATGGAGCCAGTACTTCTCAAAAAAAAACAGCCGGTTACTCGTTTGAGCCATTTCAGAGTATCGGATTTCGCGTCTATGATGACGGGTACAAGGATACGTGGCTCGTAGTTAAATACGCAACAACGGAAAAGCCAAAATCTAGCGACTGGCTGATCGGCTGGTGCTCCAAAGGCGACAGGGATAGGAAGGAAGCTAGTTGGTGTAAAGTGGAATTCGAGCACAAGGGCCTCTTTTTTAGAGCTCAATTTTTAGAGAAAAACCTCCCTATCAAAAAACAAGTAATTTCCGGCCTCACTCAAATAATCGACTCTTGGCGCGAGCAATGCCGTAGCCCGTAGGCTGGGCTGAGGAACGAAGCCCAACACTCAAGCCACGACGATTAATCCCGTTGTTGGGACTGAGTCCACGTAGGTCCGAACCGCGCAGCGTTTCGGACGCATGAGCACCTCATCCGTGCGAAGCCGTTACACGGATTCGCACCTGCGCCAAATGCGCTGATGTGGCCGGCGCACAGCAATACTCCCAATCCCGCTAACCCCAGCAAAACAGCTGTATTCCCGCCTTAGCGGGAATGACGATTTGTATTTGGCTTTGCGCGCAGCGTGCTGTTGACTTTTATGCCGTCTGACGAGCCGAGCAACGTAGTGGAAGCTGGGTTAATAGCCCGTAGCGCAGCGAAGGGACGAGGCAGGATGCCGATGCCTTTTCAGACTGCACAGGGATGTGCTGTCTGAAAAGCCCCAGCTGGAATGGAGTCGCGCAGGGTACCGCTAAAACAGCTTTATCGTTTTAGCGGCGAGGAATACAGGCTATGTTCTTTTGGGTACTTTTCTTGCGCCAAGAAAAGTACCTCGGCCGCCGGGCCGAGACCCGGCAATGGTCGTAATCGCCCTTCCCTCCTCAGCTCCTCACAACAAACAATCGCTCATTCAGAAATTCGCAACATGATCTTGCCCCCTAGATGTGGACACCTCGATAAGAGAGTAACTTGGTCAGAGGTGAACCATGAAGGAAGCAGGCA
>JBKBHF010000013.1:0-79673 GCA_046297695.1 Permianibacter sp.
GTCTGCGGGTTTAGCCCTGGAACCATAGGCTCCCAAATGGCGTACAGCCGACGTCGGATTCGATTTTCCAACGAAAACGGGTCGTGAGAAGAAGAGGGGACGCCTGCCGCCTGTGCCGTCTGCGGGTTTAGCCCTGGAACCATAGGCTCCAAGGGGGTACATCCGGCGTCGGATCAGGCTTTCCGGTCGAAACGGACTTGCACAACACCGAGCGGCTCGAACGCACCCAACACTGCAATTATCGGCTCGAGGACATGACGCCGCGCGCGAACACCGCAGCAGGCGCCCTTTTCTAACCTTCAACTCTATTGTCGAACCGAGGGCGTCACTCATGCTGGTGACGTTCTCGCGGCGGTTCGCGAGGGGTGACACGGCTGGATCTGGGGATCAGGCTTGTCGCTTGCAAGACGCCATCGGTCGATGGCGCTGCTGGCTCACGTCAGCCGAGTTCCAATTGTCGGTTTGCCCGCAGGCTATCGTCAATTTTTTCCTGCATCCGGCGGAGCCGTTCACCGATATCGGCGCTGCCACTGCCCGCTTGCTGGGCCAGCATCAGCTCGTGCGCCAGATCGAGCGCGACCATCAAGGCGATTTTCTCGACGCTCGGGATCTTGCCGCTGTCACGCAGCACGCGCATCCGGGCGTCGAGCTGGCTGGCTGCCGCCAGCAGTTCCTGCTGCTGTTCCGGTGGGCAGGTCAGTTTGAGCTCGCGGTCGAGCAGCTTCAGGGTCAGGACATTGCTCATGAGGTGCTCGCCTTCAGCCTGACCGGCCGCTGTTGTGGCTCTGTTCCAGCCCGCGCAGTCGGGCCAGCATGGCCTCGACCTTGTGTGCGGCCAGTTCGTTCTTTTCCAGCAGCCGGCTGCGCTCGGCAGCGAGTTCGGCCGCTTTGGCGCGCAGCTGGGCGTTCTCACTTTTGAGCCGCTGGAACTGGCTCAGCAGCTGATCGAGCTGGAGTTCGAGTTTTTGCAGATCGGCCTGGCTCATGATCACGGCAACGGCAGCAAACGACGCGCCACTATAG
The DNA here is from genome assembly GCA_046297695.1 of Permianibacter sp. GTDB lineage: Bacteria > Pseudomonadota > Gammaproteobacteria > Enterobacterales > Permianibacteraceae > Permianibacter. The sequence continues at coordinate 1,024 of JBKBHF010000013.1, forward strand.
GGCCTGCCCGGCAAGCTGTGCAATTGGCGCCGGGCCTCGCTACCATGTCGGACATTGTCCCTGTTCACAAAACCGGCACCATGGTCAAAGTCGCCGATTACGTCCGCCGCCGCCGCCGGCTGATGCAGCAACTCGGCAAAGGCAGCATTGCCATTGTCCCGTCCGCACAAGAAATCATCCGCTCGCGCGACACCCATTTCCGCTTCCGCCAGGACAGCGATTTCGCCTACCTGACCGGTTTCCCGGAACCAAATGCGGTGCTGGTGCTGATCCCGGGCCGGCCGCAGGGCGAAACCGTGCTGTTCTGCAACGAGCGCGATCCGCTCGCCGAAACCTGGCATGGTCGCCGCTACGGTCCCGAGCGTGCCGCCGCGGCATTCCAGTTCGACGATGCCTTTCCGATCGACGACATCGACGAGATCCTGCCCGGGCTGATGGAAGGCCGCGATCGCATCCACTATGCGCTCGGCCACAATCCCGATTTCGACAATACCGTCATGGGCTGGCTCAACACGCTGCGCGCGCAGGTGCGCAAAGGCGTGCATCCACCGGGCGAGATCATCGATCTGCGCCACCAGCTGCACGACATGCGCTTGTTCAAGGACGCCGCCGAATTGAAGCAAATGCGCGCGGCCGCGCACGCCGCCGCCCAGGGCCATATCCGGGCGATGCGCACCACCAGACCGGGTATCAACGAAGCGCAGATCGCCGCCGAGCTCAGTTACGAATTCGCCCGCCACGGTGCCCACCACTGTGCCTACAACAGCATCGTCGCTGGCGGTGACAACGCCTGCATCCTGCATTACGTCGAAAACAACATGGCCTTGAAAGACGGTGATCTGTTGCTGGTCGATGCCGGCGCCGAATACGAGTGGTACGCCTCCGACATCACCCGCACCTTTCCGGTCAACGGCAAGTTCAGCGCTTTGCAGCGCCGCTGTTACGAATGGGTGCTGAAAGCCCAGCAAGCGGCGATCGAGCAGGTCAAGCCGGGCAATACCTGGAACCAGATCCACGACGCGGCGGTGCGCACCTTGACGCAGGGTCTGATCGATCTCGGCGTACTCAAAGGCAAACTGAGCGATCTGCTCGACGGCGAAGCCTACAAGCCCTACTACATGCACAAGACCGGTCACTGGCTCGGCCTCGACGTCCACGATGTCGGCGATTACCAAATCGACGGGCAGCCGCGCGTGCTCGAACCGGGCATGGTGCTGACGGTTGAACCGGGCCTGTATTTCGCGCCGGGCACAAAAGGTCTGGCGAAGAAATTCCACGGCATCGGCATCCGCATCGAAGACGATGTGCTGGTCACCAAAACCGGATTCGAGGTGCTGACCACCGGCGTGCCGAAAGACCCGGATGAAATCGAAGCGTTGATGGCAGCGTGAACATGACCGACCAGCAAATCGATTTCGATGTCGTCATCGTTGGCGGCGGTCTGACCGGTGCCGCGCTGGCGCTGGCGCTGACCCAGCCGCCGCTGGCGCTGCGGGTCGGGCTGCTCAATGCAAGCAACAGCAATGCGAACGAGCTGCCGTCCTTCGATGAGCGCGTGCTGGCGCTGTCGGAAGGCAGCCGGCGTTTGCTGGTGCAGCTCGGCGTTTGGGCGGCACTGGTATTTGATGCCTGTCCGATCCGTACCATTCATGTTTCCGACCGCGGCCAGTTTGGCCGCACCGTGTTGACGGCGAGTGAGCAACAACTCGATGCGCTCGGTCAGGTCATTGCGCTGCGCGTGCTCGGTCAGCAGTTTTATCGGGCGCTCGATCAGCGCGCCGGCATTACCCGATTGCACGGCAAGATCAGCGCATTCCAGCAAACCGAAAGCGGCGTGCAACTGACGCTCGCCGATCAGGATGAAACGCAGACACTGCAGACGCGGGTATTGCTCGGCGCCGACGGCGGTCCGTCCGGTTTGCGCGCGATGGCCGGTTTGCCGGTCGATGTGGTGGATTACGAACAAAGCGCGGTGATTGCCACCGTGCGTGCCGAGCGCGCGCACCAGCACTGGGCCTACGAGCGTTTTACCGAGACCGGCCCGTTGGCGCTGTTGCCGATGACCGACAACCGCTTGTCGCTGGTCTGGACCCAAACGCCCGAAGAAGCGGCGCGACTGCTGACACTCTCGGATGCCGATTTCCTGCGCGAATTGCAAACGGCGTTCGGCTGGCGACTCGGCAAATTGCTGCAGGTCGGCGTGCGCGAGAAATTCGATCTGCGCCGGCTGCGCAGTCCGGTGCGCCGGCAAGGCCGGCTGCTGTTGATGGGCAATGCCGCGACCACGCTGCATCCGATCGCGGGGCAAGGTTTCAATCTGGCGCTGCGCGATGCGATGGCGTTTGCCGAGGCGCTGCGCCAACAGCAGGTGAGCGGGCAGGATTGGGCAACACCCGCGGCGCTGGACGCTTTCGTCCGTTCCCGGCAGGCCGACGCCGATACCGTTGCCGGTATCACCGACAGCCTCGTGCGCCTGTTCAGCAACCGCTATCCGCTGCTGCGGCCGCTGCGCGGTCTTGCCTTGTCGGCACTTGATGCGCTGCCGGCGGCGAAACGGGTGGTCGCGTCGGGGGCCATGGGGCTGGGTCAGCGCGGCTGACCGTTCACGGCTGCCTGCGCTGCTTGGGGCAGACGCTGAACACACATTCTTAACGCAGACCACGGAAACCGGCGGCCGCGCTACGTAATGGCCTGATGTTTGGATCAGCGCCGGGGCTGGAATCCCGGCGCCGGTTATGTCCTAATCCCCGACCTTTTTGCTTTCCCTGTCAGGTCAGGGTCGCATCGGTTCAGGAGATCTCGGGATGTCGGCGTTGCAGCAGTCCTCCTCGCCATCAGGGCAACGTCAGGTCTGGCGCACGCCGCAGGCTGGCGATCTGGCCATGCTCAGCCAGCAGACGGAAACCCTGCCGGCCTTGGCCGCTGATATGGTCCGGGTCGAGGTCAAGGCGATCGGGCTCAATTTTGCCGATGTTCTGGCGCTGACCGGCATGTATTCGGCCGCGCCGGCCGGTTCCTTTATTCCGGGTCTGGAGCTGGCCGGCGTTGTTTCCGAGGTCGGTTCGACGGTCAATGGCTTCAAGGTCGGCGACCGGGTCATGGGCTCGGTCCGTTTTGGCGCCTACGCCAGCGTGGTCGATGTTGTGGCCGACCGATTGCAGCCGCTGCCGGACAGCTGGAGCTATGCCGAAGGCGCGGCTTTCTTTGTCCAGACCTTCGCGGCCTGGTACGGCATCCACCACCTTGGCGCCGGCAAACGCGGCCACCGGGCGCTGATTCATTCCGCCGCTGGCGGTGTCGGCCTGCAGGCGGTGCGGATCTGTCAGGCGCTCGGCATTGACGTGGTCGGTACCGTTGGCAGCACGGCCAAGGTCGAGTTCCTGAAGGCGCAGGGGGTGACCGATGTGCTGGTCCGCGAGCCGGATTTTGCCGCCCAGCTGAAACGGGAGCTGGCCGACAAGCCGATTCATCTGGTGCTCGATGCCGTTGGCGGCAAGGTTCAGGAAGCCTCCTTCAAAGCGCTGGCGCCGACCGGCCGCTTGGTCGTTTATGGCGCCACCGTGTTCGCGCCGGGCGAACGCAAGATGCGCCGTTTCCACATGTTGCTCGAATACCTGCGCCGGCCGCGATACGACGCGTTGTCGATGATCAGCGAAAACCGCGCGCTGTTGGCGTTCAACCTCATCTGGCTGTGGGAACAGCGCGACTTTTTCGACGCGATGATTCGGGAAATCGCCGCGCTGCAGCTGCCGGCACCACATGTCGGACACCAGTTCCGTTTCGACGAGGCGCCGCAAGCGCTCGAACTGCTGCGCAGCGGCCGTTCGGTGGGCAAGGTTGTACTGACGCTCTGATCATGATGGCCATGAAGCTTGCCCGGTTTGTTGCCCGTCATGTCGGCCTGACAAAAGGCGGGATTCGCCATTGCCTTTGGTCGAACCTCCCGATAGCATGGCGCCCCTTTCCCGAACGGTTAAAATTTGACCGACTGCAGGTGCACAGTCGGCGGTCGGCCACGACCGCTGCTTGTCGCGCCGGTCGGCAGGTTGGCATGGCATGAACGGCTGCATTCTCCCGATCCGACGCTGGCATGCCTGGGCGCCCGGTCTGGTCGATGTCGCGGCCTGGCAACAATGGGCCCAACAGCCTGGCGCGGAGCTGCCGGCGGAAACGGCAGCGGCGCCGGTCGATTTCGTCGAGCCGATGTTGCGCCGGCGGCTGTCGCCGCTGTCGCGGGTCGCGTTGCACTGCGCGCACGCTGCGTTGGCCGGTGAGCGCGCCGAGCAGCTGGTATTTGCCTCGCGCCACGGCGAACTCGGTACCACGTTGAATCTGCTGCGCCAGTTGGCGCATGGCGAAGCACTGTCACCGATGGGCTTTTCGTTGTCGGTACACAACAGTGCCGCCGGCTTGTATGGCATCGCGGCCAAGGATGCGACGCCGGCGACCGCGATCGCTGCCGGCCGCGACAGCTTGCAGGCCTGTCTGATCGAAGCGGCGGCCATGCGCGCCAGCGGCATCGACCGCGTGCTGATCAGTTATGTCGAGCAGGACTTGCCGGCGGTTTATCTGCCTTGGCAGGAAGCGGAAGCGCCGCTGCTGGGCTTGGGTTTGTTGATTGCCGATGGCGGCAGGCCGTTGCAGCTCAGTCGCGAAACCGGCGCCAGCACGGCGTATGGCTCGCCTGCGCTGGCGTTGATGCGGGCGGTGGCCGGTGCGGCAGCGACGACACTGATTGGTGAACAATCGAGTTGGGTCGTTCGTCATGGCTAGTCCGGTCAACGAACTGGCGCTGACGGGCGCACCGGCGTCGTTCTGGCAGCGGCTCGGTCGGCAATTGAATTACGGTTGGCGCGTACTCGCCACCGGTTGGTGTTTTTTCAGTTTCAGTTTGGGCGGTTTGCTGCTGACGCTGACGGTGTTTCCGATCATCCATCTGCGCTGGCGTGATCCGGACCAGCGTCGGGATCGGGCCCAGCGGGCGATCCATCATAGTTTCCGGTTATTCATCGGCCAGATGATCTGGCTCGGGGTGATGAGTGTCGAGCTGCGCAATGCTGAACGCTTGCGCGCGCTGAACGGGGTGCTGGTGCTCGCCAATCATCCGACCCTGATCGATGTCGTGCTGATGATCAGCCTGATGCCGCGCGCCGATTGCATCGTCAAAGAGGCGCTCTGGCAAAACCGCTATCTCGGCGGCGTGGTGCGGGCGGCGCAGTACATCCCGAACCGCGGTGCCGAACAACTGGTGCAGGATTGCGGCAAGGCGCTGGCAAAACAGCGGCCGCTGATCGTGTTTCCGGAAGGCACTCGGACCGTGCCTGGTGAGCCGTTCAGTTTTCAGCGTGGCGCGGCTCATGTTGCGCTGGCAACGGGCTGCGACATGGTGCCGGTGATTTTGACCTGCAACCCGCCGACGCTGACCAAGGCGACGCGCTGGTATCAGGTGCCGCCGCGCCGGTTTCATGTCCGGCTGGAAGTACTGGATCCGATCCGGGCCGATCAGATCATCGCCAGTGGCACCGAAGCGCCGCTGGCCTCGCGCCAGCTGACTCGCTGGTTGCAGCAGTTTTTTTCCGACGCCGTCGCCAAAGCCGACGGCAAATCGTCGGCGATAGAGTAATACGGAGTCGGTGGCGGTACCGATCACCGTTTGGCACGTGCAGAACGAAGGTGGCAAGCAGGCATGAACGCATTGGAACTCGAGCTCAAGCAGCTGATTATCGACACGCTGGCGCTGGAAGACATGACGCCGGATGACATCGATAGCGCAGCGCCGTTGTTTGTCGAAGGTCTGGGGCTCGATTCGATCGATGCGCTCGAACTGGGCGTCGCGGTGCAAAAGAAATATCAAGTCAAGCTGGACGCCAGCAACAGCAGCAACAAGGAGCATTTCCGCTCCGTCCGTAATCTGGCCGCGTTCATCGCTGGCCAGCAGCAACAGGCCGTATGAGGTAAGCCCCATGAAAACCCAGAGTGAAATTTTTGATGCCCTGAAAGGCATTCTGGTGGATGTGTTCGAAGTCGACGGCGACTCGATCACCATGGATTCGCGCCTGTATGAAGAGCTGGATCTCGACAGCATTGATGCGGTCGATCTGGTGATCAAATTGCAGGAACTGACCGGCAAAAAAATCAAGCCGGATGAGTTCAAACAAGTTCGCACGGTCGGTGATGTCGTGCGCACCGTGAGCGGATTGCTGCAGGCCGCCTGATGCGGCGACTGTTGCAGGCACTGGCCGTCGGCCTGCTGCTGCTCTACCCCCTGCTGGTTTTTGTCGGCAGCCAACGCTGGTCCCCTCGGGGACTGGCGTTGTTGTTATTGCTGGTATTGATCGTGCGGGGTTTGACGCTGCCGAGCGCCGCCGCCTGGCGTGACTGGCGTTGGCCGCTGCTGGTCGGCATCGGATTTGCGCTGCTGGCGCTGCTGCTCAACGATGGCCAGTGGCTACGTTACTACCCGGTGCTGATCAGCCTTACCATGCTGGTGTTGTTTGCCGGTTCGTTGCGCTGGCCGCCGAGCATCATCGAACGCATTGCCCGTATCGAGAAAGGCGGCGAGCTTGATGCCCGCGAAGTGCAATACACCCGCAAGCTGACTGCGATTTGGTGCGGATTCTTTCTGTTCAACGCTGTCATCGCTGTGTTCACGGCATTGCAGCCATCGATTACTTGGTGGGCGATCTACAACGGCTTGCTGTCTTATCTGCTGATGGGCGTGCTGCTGTTTGGTGAGCGCTTGTTCCGTAAGCCTTTGCGCAACTGGTTGGTGCCATGAACGCTCTGGCCGCGCTGCACCAGTTCGCCGACTGGAACCGTGCCCCCGAAACGCCGGTAGGCTGGCAAGGTGACAGTTTGCGCACCGACGCTGAGTTGCGCCTGCGCGTGCAAAACCTGATGCAACACTTGCCGGCTACGCCGGGTCAACGCTGGTTGCTCTGGTGTGACGACGGTTTCGAATTTCTGGTCGGATTGCTGGCGCTCTGGCAATGCGGCCACTGTGCCGTACTGCCGGCCAATGCCCAAGCGGAAACGCTGGCCAGTGTTGCTGCCGACTGTAACGGTTGGCTCAGCGATGTCCTGCCGCAGGCGGTGAACACCTGGCAGCAGGCGACCCGCGAAATCCCACTTCGTCAGGCATTGCCGCTTGATGCCACGGCGTTGCAATTGTTCACCTCCGGCAGCACCGGTGCGCCGAAAGCGGTGACCCGCACGCTGCGGCAATTGCAGGCGGAACTGCAGGCGTTGCAGCAACAATTTCCATTGCCGGCGGCGACCGTGCTTGCCACCGTGCCGCATCACCATATTTACGGGCTGTTGTTCCGGTTGTTGTGGCCGCTCGCCGCTGCGCGACCTTTTGTCGCGACGCCGGAGCATTATCCGGAGCCGCTGCTCGGGCAAATCAAGCGGCACGCGCCGGTGCTTTTGATCAGCAGTCCAGCGCATCTTGAGCGATTGCCCAGTGCAATCGATCTGACCGCGCACGCGCCCGACTGTCTGGCCGTGTTCAGTTCCGGCGCACCGCTGCCGCGCGCGGCGGCATTGCAGCTGCAACAGGCACTGGGCAAGGCCCCGCTTGAAGTGCTGGGCAGTACCGAAACCGGTGGCGTCGCCTGGCGTCAGCGCGATGCCGCCACCCTTGCTGCAACCGATGCCGAACCGTGGCAGCTGTTGCCCGCCGTGCAGGCACGCTTGAATGCCGATGCCGTGCTGGAAGTGCTGTCGCCAGCGGCGGAGAAGCAACAGTGGTGCGCACTGGGCGACCGGGCCGAGCTGCTGGCTGACGGCCGCTTTGTGCTGCTCGGTCGTGCCGATCGGATCGTCAAGATCGAAGCCAAGCGGCTGTCGCTGACCGAGCTGGAACAGCAGCTGCAGACCCACGAATGGGTCGACGAAGCGGCGGCGCTGGTACTCGAAGGCAGTCGCACAGTGGTTGCCGTGGTCGCGCGGCTGACGCCAGCCGGCGCCGCCGCACTGGCGGCGCGCGGCAAGCATCCGATCAACGAAGCGCTGCGCCAGCATCTGGCCAACCGGTTTGAACGGGTGTTGCTGCCCAAACGTTTTCGCTATGTCGAGGCCATGCCGCGCGATGATCGTGGCAAACTGACCCAACAGGCGCTACGCGCCTTGTTCGCCGAAGAGAGCTTGTCATGACCGGCCTGAAACTGCCGACCGTTATCCGAACCGAAACGGATGCCCAGCGCGTCACACTGACGTTGCGCGTGCCGGCCGGACTGGCATTTTTCCCCGGCCATTTTCCCGTGCACGCCATTCTGCCCGGCGTGGTTCAGATCGACTGGGCGATTCATTTCGGCCGCCAGCATTTTCCGTTGTTGCCGTGGTTCCGGAAAATGGAAGCCTTGAAATTCCAGGCGATCATCGAGCCGGAGCAGGAGCTCACGCTGCTGTTGGAACACAAGCCGGCGGCAGCTGCAGAGCACCCGGACAAGCTGCTGTTCACGTTTGACTCCAGCCGCGGTCGGCACAGCAGCGGTCGCATCGTGTTTGCCGCCGAGGCCGTCGCATGACCGTCAAACCGGCGTTTCTTGTCCCGAACTACAACCACGGTGGCGCCTTGCCGGCGACCGTGGCCGGTTTGCAACGCTTTGGTTTGCCGATTCTCATTGTTGATGACGGCAGTGGCGCGGACGATCAGCGCGTACTGGATCAATTGCAGGCGCTGCCAAACGTGTACGTCGAGCGCTTGCCGGTCAATCGCGGCAAAGGCGCCGCCAGCATGCACGGTTTTCGTTGGTTGCAGCAGCGTGGTTACAGCCATGCCTTTCAGATCGATGCCGATGGTCAGCACGACCAGCGGGTGATCCCGCAGTTTCTTGCCGCCAGTGCCGCCGCGCCCGAAGCGATGGTCGGTGGCAGGCCGGTTTACGATGCCAGCATTCCAAAATCCCGGTTATACGGTCGCAAGATCACAGACTTCTGGGTCGCACTCGAAACGCTATCGTTCGAGATCAAGGACGCCATGTGCGGTTTTCGCGTTTACCCGCTGGCCTCGACCTGCGCGCTGATTGATCGGGTGCGCATCGGCGAACGGATGGAGTTTGATATCGAGATCCTGGTTCGGTTGTTCTGGGCTGGTGTCCCGATGCAGTTCCTGCCGCTGGCGGTGACCTATCCGCACGACGGTGTATCCCACTTCAAGGCGCTGCGTGACAATCTGATGATTTCGCGCACGCACGCCAAACTGTTCTTCGCGATGTTCCCGCGAGCGCCATTGTTGTTGTGGCGTCGGCTGCGCCGGTTGTGGGCGCCTGTTGTGAAAACAGCAACGAAATCGAAACCGAAAGCGCTGTCGGCAGCGGTCAACGAGGCGCACTGGTCACAGCAACCGGAACGCGGCTCGACCCTGGGCATCGCCATTCTGGTCAATGCTTACCGGCTGTTTGGCCGCCGGGTGTTCTCCGCGCTGTTGTATCCGGTGATGCTGTATTTCGTTCTGTTCAACAGGACGGCAAGGCAGGCCTCACTGACCTTTCTGCAGCGGGTGCATGCCAGCGGCAGCCAAGCATTGCCGCGTCCGCCGGGTTGGCGCGACAGCTTTGCCCATCTGCGCCAGTTTGGCGAAGCCTTGCTGGATAAAATCGCCGCTTGGCGTGGTGAAATCAATGTCGCCGACATGCTGTTCGAACAGCAGGCCGAGTTGCAACGGGTCAAACACAACGGTCGTGGCGCATTGCTGATCGGCAGCCATCTCGGCAATCTGGAGCTGGCGCGGGCGTTGAGCCAGTACGACGATGTCACGGTCAACGCTGTCGTGTTCACCGAACACGGCCAGCGTTTCATGGACTATCTGAAGCAGCAGCATCCGGCCGTCGCGGCCCACCTGATCGAAGTGCAGGACATGGGCGCCGACACCGCGATGATGCTGCGCGAGCGCATCGATCGCGGCGAACTGCTGGTGATCGTCGGTGATCGGACGCCGGTGCACAGCGAAGGCCGTACCGAGACGCAAACGTTTCTGGGCGCACCTGCAGCGTTTCCGCAGGGGCCGTTCATTCTGGCCAGTCTGCTCGACTGCCCGGTCTACCTCTTTTTCTGTCTGCGCGAAGGCACACGCTTCCGCATCACGCTGGAGCCATTCGCGGACACGCTGGCGGTAAGCCGTGCCGAGCGCAGTGAGATGCTGCACAACGCCACGGCACGTTACGCTGAACGTTTGGCTCACTACGCCAAGCAGTATCCACTGCAGTGGTTCAATTTCTTTGATTTCTGGCGCCCGGCGCCAATGAAGGCTGAACATCGTGACCGATAATCGCAATGCCAATCGCAACGCCGATGCCACTGCAAATCAGCCGGTGCTGATCGGCGGCCACAAGCTGAGCATCGAGCAGTTGGTGGCGGTGGCGGAACAACGCGCGCCGCTGCAACTGAACCCGGCGCAGAAGCCGCTGATCGATCGCGGTGCTGAAATCCTGCGCCAGTATCTGGCCGGCAACGGCATCATCTATGGCGTGACCACCGGCTATGGCGATTCGGTCACAACGGCGGTGCCGGATGAGCTGGTGCGCGAATTGCCGCTGCACCTGACTCGCTATCATGGGTGCGGCCTTGGCCGATACCTCGATCCAGTCGCGACGCGCGCGGTGTTGGTGGCGCGACTGAATTCGCTGGCACAGGGCTTTTCCGGCGTCCGCTGGGAATTGCTGGAACGGCTGGCGCTGCTGATTGAGAAGAACTGGCTGCCGTACATTCCGGAAGAGGGCTCGGTCGGTGCTTCCGGTGATCTGACGCCGCTGTCTTATGTCGCGGCAGCGCTGGTGGGCGAGCGCGATCTGCTGGTCAAAGGCGAGCGGGTCGCCGCAGCCGAGGTGTACAAGGCGCACGGTCTGCAACCGCTGACCCTGGCGCCGAAAGAAGGTCTTGCGATCATGAACGGCACCGCCGTCATGACCGCACTGGCGGCGTTGGCCTTCGAGCGTGCGGAATACCTTGGCCAATTGTCCTGCCGCATCACTGCGCTGGCGTCGCTGACCATGCAGGGCAATCGCGGTCATTTTGATCCGCGTCTGTTCGCGGTCAAACCGCACGCTGGCCAGCAGTTGGTCGCCGAACGGATCTGGAATGATCTGGCGCCGGGCCAGCCGGAGCAGGGCCCGCGTCTGCAGGATCGCTACTCCATCCGCTGTGCGCCGCATGTGATCGGCGTGCTGCAGGATGCGCTGTCATGGATGCGTCGTGATGTCGAAAACGAAATCAACAGTGCCAATGACAATCCGATCATCGATTGCGATGAGGAGGTGGTGCTGCACGGTGGCCATTTCTATGGCGGCCATATTGCGTTCGTCATGGACAGCCTGAAGAACACCGTCGCCAATCTGGCCGATCTGATGGACCGGCAGTTGGCGCTGCTGGTCGATCGCCGTTACAACCATGGCCTGCCACATAACCTGTCCGGCGCCCACGGCTCCCGCGCGCCGATCAATCACGGTTTGAAAGCCGTGCAGATCGGCGTTTCGGCCTGGACGGCGGAAGCGCTGAAGCTGACCATGCCGGCCAGTGTGTTTTCGCGTTCGACCGAGTGCCACAACCAGGACAAGGTCAGCATGGGCACCATCGCGGCGCGCGATTGCCTGCGGGTGATCGAGCTGACCGAGCAGGTCGGCGCCGCCATGTTGATGGCGGTGGCGCAAGCCTATGAGCTGCGTGCCAACGCCGGCGAGATTGTCAGCGCCGCGCACGCACCGGCGCTGAGTCAGACCGTCACCGACGTGCGTCGATTCAGCGGTTTCATCAGCGAAGATCGGATGCTGGAAATGGAATTGCGGGCACTGCTGCAGGCAATCCAGCAGCGCCAGTTTGCCCTGTATCACTGAGCGAACCGGAAGCCGCCCCGTGAGTAAAGTACTACGCGAAGCCGAAATCGAGTTGGAAATCCCGTTTCATGACTGCGACATGATGTCGGTGGTCTGGCACGGCAATTATCTGCGCTATTTCGAGATTGCCCGCTGCGCGCTGCTGCGCACGTTCAACTACGACTATATGCAGATGCGCGATTCCGGCTTTATCTGGCCGATCATCGATACCCAGATCAAATATGTCGGCTCGGCCCGGTTCGAGCAGCGTATCAAGGTACGCGCGCAGTTGCTCGAGTGGGAGAACCGGCTGAAGATCGAATACCTGATCCGTGATGCCGAAACCGGTGCCCGCATCACCCGCGGCTACACGGTACAGGTCGCCGTTGCGATGGCGACCGGCGAAATGCAGTTGGTGTCACCGCCGGTGCTGGCCGAACGGCTGGGCTTGTCGTCATGAATCGCAACTCGCTGACTCTGATGTTGAGTCTGCTGCTGTCATGCCCGCTTGGTGTGGCAGAGGCCGGCGAGCTCACTTTGACTCGTCTGACCGAACAATTGGCCACGCATTTGCAGCAGCGTTCAAGCTTCGTGCAGTTGAAAACCGTCAAAGGACTCAGTCGCCCGTTGCGTTCGACCGGCGAAGTGCTGGTACTGCCTGAGCAAGGCGTGCTGTATATGGTGCAGAAGCCGCTGGTCGCGCGCTACGGCATTGGTCGCGACAAGATGCTGCTGGAAGAAGCCGGCCGGCAAAAACTGTTGCAGGCCAACGAGGCGCCGTGGTTGCGCACGCTGGGCCGCTTGCTGCACAGCATGCTGGCCGGTGAACTGGCCGCGCTGGAGCAGGATTTTCATTGCCAGCTCAGTCCGACCGCGACCGGTTGGCAGTTGTTGCTGACACCACGTCGTGAACCGCTGTCACTGGCGCTGGCGGAAGTGCAGTTGACCGGCGGCGATACCGTGCAGCAAGTCATCATCCGCGATCGCAATGGCGATCAGACTGAGCTGCAGTTTCAGGCCTTGCCGGCCGCCGCCGTGACAGCGGCCGAGCAGGCGCTGCTGGATCTGATCAAGTGACGGCGCTGCGCTCGCTGCGGGTTGGGTTGTTCGTACTGCTGCTCACGCTGGCCGGGGCATTTGTCGCGCAGCGGTTGCAGCAGGGGGATGCGTTCAGCACCGATCTGCTGGCGTTGCTGCCGGCGACCGAGCGCGACCCGCTGGCCGAACAGGCGGCGCAGCAAGTGCAAACCGCCATCGGTAGCCATACCGTTTTTCTGATCAGTCATACCGATCGCGAACGTGCGCGGGCCATCGCCAGCGAGTTCGCCAACCAGCTACGGCAAGCCAAGGTATTCGACCGGGTGCAGTTCGAGCTGCCGGCAGACGCCCAGCAGCGGCTGATTGAAAACCTGTTGCCGTATCGCAGCGCGCTGTTGTCGAATGCTGATGCCGCGCTGATTGCGGCCGGCGGCGAAGCGCTGCAGCAGCGCTTGCTACAGGCGCTGTACTCACCGCTCTCCGTTGCCGTACCGGGCGCGGATCCATTCGGCTTCTTTGCCAACAGCCTGCAGCAGCTCGGTGCGGGCGCCGGTGTCGCGCAAGTGGATGACGGTCTGCTGACCGTTGTCCGCGATGATCGCTTCTATCTGCTGGTCGATGCGGTCTCAAGCCAATCCGTATTCGATGATCGCTATCAGCGCCAGGCCATCACTGTCATCGAGCACGCCAAGGCAACTGCCATTGCAGCTGGCGCCGAAGTGCTCGGTACCGGCACGTTACGGTTCGCCGCCCAGGCTCGCGCCGAAGGTGAGCGCGATGTCAGCGTCATCGCCAGCGTCAGCACCATCGGCGTGCTGCTGCTGGTATTGCTGGTGTTCCGGCGCGCTGCACCGCTGTTGCTGATGTTTGCCGTGATCGGTGCGTCACTACTCGGTGCCACTGCACTGGCGCTGCTGATCTACGGCAAGCTGCATTTGCTGACCTATGTTTTCGGCACCACGTTGATCGGTATTGCCGGCGACTACGCGCTGCACTACCTGACCCTGCATGCCAGCAGCCATCACTGGGATGCGAAAGCGGCGATGCGGCAGTTGTTCAAGCCGTTGACCATCGCGATGCTGACCACCTTCATGGCCTATCTGGCAATTGCGCTGACGCCGTTCAGCGCCTTCCGGCAGATCGCGCTGTTCTGCATGCTCGGTTTGCTGTGCGGTTATCTGGCCGTGCTGGTGTTGTTGCCGGCGGTGCTGGTCGCGCCGGCCAAACAAGCACCCGCCGCGCTGGCCTGGACGGGCGCGCTGCATGAGCGTTTGCTGGCCTGGCGCCGCCAGCGCCGACCGGTCTATCTCTTGCTTCTGATACTGTTTGCCAGTGCCTTGCCGGGTTGGTGGTGGCTGCGCGCCGATGACGACATTCACTTGCTGCAGAAATCCGATCCCGGTCTGCTGGCGGAACAGCAGCGTATCGCCGACATTCTGCAGCAGAATGGCAACAGCCAATTCTTTCTGGTGCGTGGTAGCAATGAAGCCGAATGGCTGGCGCGCGAACAAGCCTTGGTTGCGGCGCTGCAAGCGGCGCAGGCGCGCGGTGATCTGATCGGTTGGCGGGCGTTGTCCGACGCCGTGCCGCCAGTGAATCAGCAACAACAGCGGATCGCGCTGCTTGAGTCGGCATTTGCCGATGACGGTAATTTAGCAATTGCCTTACAGGCGCTGGAATTTGCTCCGGATGATATCGCGGCGCTGAAACAACAGACGTTGAGCCACGCTGTGCTGACAATCGGTGACTATCTGGCGATGCCGCACAACCAAGCGCAGCGGCTGCAGCGGTTGCCGACGACCGACGGCAGCGTCGTCAGCATTGTCCTGCTCGACGGTATCAGCCGTCTTGATGCGATGGCAGCACTGAGGCTCGAGGGCGTCAGCTTTGTCGACAAGACCGCGAGCATTTCGGCGCTGTTTCGATCGTTCCGGGAACAGGCGACCGGCTATGTCTTGCTGGCTTACGGTGTCACGCTGCTGTGGCTGCTGTGGCAGTGCGGCTGGCATGGTGCGCTGGTGCGCTTGTTGCCGACCGCGCTGGCAAGTGGTTTGACGCTGGCGCTGCTCGGCTATTTCGGCCAGCCGTTCAATCTGTTCACCGGTATTGCGTTGCTGCTGGTGCTTGGCATCGGCATTGACTACGCGCTGTTTCTGGCCGAAGGCGAAGGTCATGAGCCGGCCAGTCTGTTGGCGATCCTGTTGTCGGCGTTGACTGCGATACTGGGCTTTGGCCTGCTGGTCGGCGCCAGTTTGCCGGCGGTCAGTGGTTTTGGTTTGACCGTGCTGATCGGTGTGCTGCTGGCGCTGTTGCTGGCGCCGCTGACCTTGGTGCTCATGCACGAAAAGCCGGTGCACGAAAAGCCGGCGCATCAAAACCATTGAACGAAAACTGTTGAATGAAAAACGCTGAAGGATAGACCGTGATTCGTGTCCTGCTGTTGTTGAGCCTGCTGGTGCTGCTGTCAGCCTGTGCCAGCACGCCGTGCGTGCGCTGGGCCGGCAGTGCCCGCTGGTGTGCAGCGCCGTTGCCGGCCACGCCGCCGTTTGCCCGCAGCGAAGACATCGTCAATGCCGATGCCCGTGGCGAAAAACTGGTGGTGCTGGCAACGACCGAATGGAGTGCCACGCAGTTCACCCAAGTGGTGCTGACGCCGTTTGGTCAGCGCCTGTATCGCTTGCAGTACGATGGTCAGCAGGTGGAATTCGATGCCGGCCTGCTGCCGGTGCCGGTCAAGCCGGAACAATCGCTGCTCGATATCCAGCTGATGCTATGGCCGCTGTCGCTGTTGCAGGCGCAGTTGCCGAGCGGCTGGAGCTTGCAGGAAGATGCGGGCACCGGCGCCCGCCGGCTGCGCGCCGGTGACGAATTACTGGCCGAAGTGAACCGGCTCAGCGCCGACGAAGTGGAGCTGATTCAGCACCGGCTCGGCTACACCGTGCGTGTGCAAACGCTGGAGCAGACGCGATGACCGACCGCATCAATACGGCGAAATATTACCTTTCCGCTCCGGGTCTGATCTGCCCGCTCGGCGACAACGCGCCGACCGTTGCCGAGGCATTGTTCAATGGCAGGCCGGGGCTGGTGGCTGCAACTGGTTGGCTGCCGGAGCGCAGCGCCTGGCTCGGCAAGGTCGATACGGCATTGCCAGCCATACCGAGCTCACTGAGCGAGTTTTCCTGCCGCAACAACCAGCTGTTGCTGGCGGCGTTGCAACAACTGCAGCCGACACTCGATGCGCTGTTGCAGCGCTATCCGCGCGAACGCATCGGGGTCGTGATTGGCTCCAGCACCTCCGGCATCGATGAAGGCGAACGCGCGATTGCCTTTTATGAGCAAAGCGTTGCGCAAGCGCAAACCGGTGCGTTTCCGCCGGCATTCGATTACCGCCAGCAGGAAATCGGTGCGCCGGCCTTGTTCGTTGCCCGTCAGCTCGGTGTTACCGGCCCGACCTACACGGTTTCGACTGCCTGCACCTCGAGCACGCGGGCGGTGCTGTCGGCACGCTGGTTGCTGCAGGCGGAGCTCTGCGATGCCGTGATCGTCGGCGGCGCCGATTCGCTGTGCCGGCTGACGGTGCAGGGCTTCGCCGCGCTGGAATCGTTTTCGCAAGCGCAGTGCCGGCCGTTCAGTGCCGATCGCGATGGCATCAATATCGGTGAAGGTGCGGCGCTGTTCGTGCTGAGCCGCGAGCCGCTCGATGCCAGGCCGGTGCGTCTGCTTGGAGGTGCGGCGTCAGCGGATGCTTATCATATTTCCGCGCCGCAACCGGATGGCCTCGGTGCCGAGCGGGCGCTGCGCGGCGCGCTGGCCGATGCCGGTGTCGATGCCGCGGCGATCGATTACCTGAATCTGCATGGCACCGCGACGCCGAAGAATGACGAGATGGAAGCCAAGGCGGTCCATCGGGTGTTTGGCGCGGCGCTGCCATGCAGCAGCACCAAATCGTTGACCGGTCATCTGCTCGGAGCAGCCGGGGCGGTGGAGCTGGCGTTCTGCTATCTGGCACTGCAACACGGGCGTTTGCCGGTACAATCGCCGCCTCGGGTGGCGGATGCCGCCTTGCCCGCGCTGAATCTGGTCACGGCACCGAGGCAGGTCAGCCTCAACACCGTGATGACGGCGAACTATGCTTTCGGTGGCAGCAACGTGGCGCTGGTGCTGGGCCGTTGAAACCGGCAAACGAAATTTCAGGAGAGTGCAGGTGGCGCTGGCGTTTCAACAATGGTCGATGGCCGAGCTGTTGCCGCACGCCGGCGACATGATTCTGCTCGACGCCGTGCTGAGCTGTGATGACGAGCAAATCGTCGTCACCGCGACGCCGCATGCCGGCACCATTCTGGTCGATGACAAGGGCGTGTTGCCGGCCTGGACTGGCATCGAATACATGGCGCAGGCGATTGCCTGTTTCGCCGGTGTGCACGAGCGCGTGCACGGCCGGCCGCCGAAGGTCGGTTTCCTGCTCGGCACCCGCAGTTACGACAGCAAGGTGGCGGCGTTTGCGTTGAACCAGACGCTGCGGATCAGCGCAACCAAACAGTATCAGGAGGCCAACGGCCTCGGCGCGTTCCAGTGCCGCATCGAAAACGAAACCGGTATGCTGGTCGAAGCCAGCATCAACGTGTTTGAGCCGCCAGAGCTGGAAAAATATCTGGCCGGCGAGCAAAACTGACAGCAGCAAAATTTCACTTCATAAAACCCCGCAAGAGAAGCTAATGACCAATCCCTCGCGCCGTATTCTGGTTACCGGCTCCAGCCGCGGCATCGGTCGCGCCATTGCCTTGCAACTGGCGCGCGACGGTTTTCACGTTTTGGTGCATGGCCGCGCCGACGGCGACGCGCTGCGTGCCGTCGCCAGCGAAATCGCCGCTGCCGGCGGCAGTGCCAGCGCCTTGCCGTTTGATATCAGTGATCGCGCCGCAACACGCGCGGCCTTGGACCATGAACTGACCAGCAACGGCGCGCTGTACGGGGTCGTCTGCAATGCCGGCATCGCCCGCGATAACGCCTTTCCGGCGATGACCGAAGAGGATTGGGACGGCGTCATCCACACCAACCTCGACAGCTTCTATAACGTCGTGCAGCCGCTGGTGATGCCGATGGTGCGCGCCAAGAAGGGCGGCCGCATCGTTACGCTGTCGTCGGTGTCCGGCATTGCCGGCAATCGCGGCCAAGTCAATTACAGTGCCGCCAAGGCCGGCATCATTGGTGCGACCAAGGCACTGGCGTTGGAATTGGCTTCGCGCAACATCACCGTCAATTGCGTTGCGCCGGGTTTGATCGACACCGAAATGCTGCACGGCGTCGAAGTCGACGAAGCGCTGAAACTGGTGCCGGCCAAACGGCTCGGCAAACCGGAAGAAATCGCCGCCGTCGTGGCGTTCCTGTGCAGCGACAACGCTGCCTATGTCACCCGGCAAGTGATCGCCGTCAACGGAGGCATGGTATGACGCCGAAACGTGTCGTCGTCACCGGCATGGCCGGCATCACCTCGCTCGGTTCGGACTGGGACAGCGTGGCGGCCAATTTGCGCGCGGGTAAAAGCGGCATACGCTATATGCCGGAATGGGAACGCTTCGATGGCCTGAATACGAGGCTCGGCGGCCCGGTGACTGATTTCACCGTGCCGGAACATTATTC
The DNA here is from genome assembly GCA_046297695.1 of Permianibacter sp. Lineage (GTDB taxonomy): Bacteria > Pseudomonadota > Gammaproteobacteria > Enterobacterales > Permianibacteraceae > Permianibacter. Next base: position 19,512 of record JBKBHF010000013.1, read on the forward strand.
GCGCAAGAAAATTCGCAGTATGGGCCGCGTTGCCCTGCTGGGCACGGTCGCCACCGAACGCGCATTGAAAGATGCCGGTCTGCTCGATGACCCGTGCATCAAAGACGGCCGCATGGGCATTTCCTATGGCGCGTCGGCCGGCAGCATGGAACCGGTCAAAGCCTTCGGTAATATGCTGAGTACTGGCTCGATGGCCGGCATCACTTCATCCAGTTACATCCAGATGATGGCGCACACTGCGCCGGTCAATATCGCAGTATTTTTTGAACTGAAAGGCCGCATCATCACCACCAGTTCGGCCTGCACGTCCGGCTCGCAAGGCATCGGTTATGCCTACGAAGCGATCAAATATGGCAAACAGAAACTGATGGTCGCCGGTGGCGCCGAAGAACTGACCGGCGCCGAAGCGGCGGTGTTCGATACGCTGTTCGCCACCAGCACCAGGAACGACACGCCGGAACTGACGCCGCGGCCGTTCGATAGAGAGCGCGATGGTCTCGTGGTCGGTGAAGGCGCCGGCACCCTGATTCTGGAAGAGCTCGAACACGCGCAGGCGCGCGGCGCCAAGATCTACGCCGAGCTGGTCGGTTACGGTTGCAACTCCGATGGTGCCCACATCACCCAGCCGGAAGCGGAGACGATGGCCGTGGCGATGAAATGGGCGCTCGAAGACGCCAATCTGCCGCCAAGCGCAATTGGTTACGTCAATGCTCACGGTACCGCGACGGATCGCGGCGATATCGCTGAAACCGCCGCGACCGCGTCGGTGTTCGGCAACGCGATGCCGATTTCCTCGTTGAAGAGTTATTTCGGCCACACGCTTGGTGCCTGCGGCGCGCTGGAAGCCTGGCTCAGCATCGAGATGATGAATCGCGGCTGGTTCGCACCGACCATCAATCTGGTAAACCGTGATGAGCGTTGTGCGGAATTGGATTACATAATGGGTAACGGTCGTGAGCTACAAACCGACTATCTGATGTCGAACAATTTCGCCTTTGGTGGCATCAACACTTCGCTGATTTTCAAGCGCTGGCGCTAAACGGGTAAAGCGACAGGAGCGGCCTCGGCCGCTCCTGATTTGAAGAGTGTGGGTGCTTTACTGATTCACCGCCGTCTTCTGAATATCAAACAGTTCGCGGCAGCCCTGCTTGGCGAGTTCCAGCAGCGCATTCAATTGCTCCGGCGAGAACGGCGCGCCTTCGGCGGTGCCTTGCACTTCGATAAAGCCGCCGGTTTCGGTCATCACGACGTTCATGTCGGTTTCGCAGCCGGAGTCTTCCGGGTAATCCAAATCGAGCACCGGCACGCCTTCATAAATACCGACGCTGATCGCCGACACCCAATGCTTGAACGGGTTGGTTTTGATTTTGCCTTCTTTGCGCATCCACTGAATGGCGTCGTGCAGCGCGACGCAGGCGCCGGTGATCGAGGCGCAACGGGTGCCGCCATCGGCCTGGATCACGTCGCAATCGAGCGTGATGGTGTATTCGCCGAGTTGCTCCAGCGCCACGGCGCTGCGCAAGGCGCGGCCGATCAGGCGCTGAATTTCCAAGGTGCGGCCGCCTTGCTTGCCCTTGGCGGCCTCACGGTCGCTACGGTCATGGGTCGCGCGCGGCAGCATGCCGTATTCGGCGGTCAGCCAGCCCTGGCCTTTGCCTTTGAGAAAGCGCGGCACGCCATCGACCACGCTGGCCGTGCAGATCACCTTGGTGTCGCCGCATTCGACCAGCACCGAACCTTCGGCATGGCGGGTGTAGTGGCGGGTCAGGGTGTAGGGGCGCAACTGGTTCGGGGTGCGTTGGCTCGGGCGCATGGGGAGTCCGGGTCGGGAGAACGGGAGAGGCGGGCATTATAGGGCGGAACGCGCCGGAATCCTGTGTTGTCGATGATTTGGCTACCGCGACATTCGCGCCGCCAGCCCGCGTAGGGTGCGCCATGCGCACCGCAGGTCCACCCCGATGCGCATGGCACACCCTACGGGAAGCGTGGCGCTGCTAAACTAAGCGCCCCTGTTTGTCCGCAATCGGTAGCCCATGATCCACAGCATGACCGCCTTTGCCCGCCGCGAAGCCAGCAGCAGCCTCGGCACCTTCACCTGGGAAATCCGCTCGGTGAACCAGCGCTTTCTGGAGCCGTCTTTCCGCTTGCCGGACACGCTGCGTGCGGTCGAACACCTGCTGCGGGACCAAGCCAAGCAGCGACTTACCCGTGGCAAACTCGATTGCTCGTTGCGTTACGAACCAGCCGTTGCCCAGCAGCTGCCGGCAATCAATGAGTCCCTGGTAACCCAGCTCAATCACCTGAGCACGCGCCTGTCCGTACTCGGTGTCGAAGGCAACACGCTGTCGCATGCCGACGTACTGCGCTGGCCCGGCGTACTGCAAACCGCCGAAGCCGACGCTGAACAAATGCAGGCGCAGGCGCTCGCCTTGTTCGACGGTGCACTGACTGATCTGATCGCCATGCGCGCCCGTGAAGGTGAACAGATCAAGCGCATGCTGAAAGAGCGGCTCGATGGCATCGCCGCGGAAGTGGTCAAGGCCCGCGCGCTGCTGCCGGAAATCAAAGAGAAAGCACGCGAAAAACTGCTCAGCAAATTCACCGAAGCCAAAGTCGAGCTCGATCCGACCCGGCTGGAACAGGAAATGGTGATGTTCGCCCAGCGCATCGATGTCGATGAAGAGCTGGACCGACTGACCACCCACGTCAATGAAATCACCCGCCTGCTCGACGAAGGCGGCGCCATCGGTCGTCGGCTCGATTTCCTGATTCAAGAATTGCACCGCGAAGCCAATACGCTCGGGTCGAAGTCGGTCAGCACGGCAACGACGGCGGTATCGGTGTCGCTGAAGGTGTTTATCGAGCAGATGCGGGAACAGGTGCAGAACATTGAGTAAGCGGGGGGTAGCCAACTTCGCACTGTTCCAGCGGACGACAAGTCGCCGCTGAACAGTAGCTCTTCGAAACAGAATACGTCATTCCCGCCATCGCGGGTATGACGGAATGAGAAATCTGATTTTTCCCACCGTTGAAAGTGGAAATGCACGCAATGACGATGACCAACGCACCCGGAAAACTTTTCATCATCTCGGCCGCCTCCGGCACCGGCAAAACCACGCTGGTGACGGCGCTGGTCAAGGACATGCCCGGCGTGATCCATTCCATTTCCTCGACCACCCGCGCCAAGCGCGATGGTGAGATTGATGGTGTGCATTACCACTTTGTCAGCGTCGATGAGTTCAAGGCGATGATTGCCCGTGGCGCGTTCTACGAGCACGCCGAAGTACACGGCAATTTTTACGGCACCTCGCGCGAGTGGGTCGAAGCGCGGCTGGCCGAAGGTCAGGACGTGATTCTGGAAATCGACTGGCAGGGCGCGGCGCAAATGCGCAAGCTGATGCCGTCCTGCATCACCGTATTCATCCTGCCGCCGTCGATTGCCGCGCTGGAAGCCCGCTTGCGTGGCCGCGGCAAGGACAGCGAAGAAGTGATCCAGCGCCGGCTCGCCGCCGCCAAGGGGGAGATCGCCCATGCCCCGGAATACGATTACCTGATCATCAACGACCAACTCGATCAGGCCCTGACCGAGTTGAAAGCGGTTTTTCTGGCCGAGCGCTGCAAGGCGGATGTGCAGCAGCAGCGGCATGCGGCGCAGTTGCGGGATTTGTTGCGCTGAAAATGCCCGAAACAGCACGGAAGCTGGGGTATGGTCGCCTGATAGGCGGGGCAGGTGCGATCTGGTTGGCAACGTGGCTGATGCCCACGATGTTGTTCGGCCTGTTTTCTGATCCTGTCGATCGTGTGCTGCTGCGGTATCTCCCCATTGAACCCTGCGCAGCGCAACCCGATCATGAATTCTTTGATGCGTGCTTCAACGCGTTGTCGCTGGTCTATGGCGTCATAAAGCTGGGGCTGTTCCACGTTCCCGTTCAGGTTTTTCTTGCCGCCGGTATTTCATTCTTGATGTACCGAAAGCTGACGGACGCTCGTTGGCGATTGATTGGATTTACCTTTCCTTTGATCGCCGTTTCGACGGTTGTTGGGGGCTGACCTGTTCTTATGTCGGTGCTGACGAACTCGTCGGCTTGCTGGCAATACTTCTGGGTTTGATTATTGGTAGTCGGTATGCGGGACGTGCCCTAACGCAATCAACATCAAATTCCATTTGAATGTTTGCGTGCCTTCCGGGTAGTCGCCAGCTGCTTCTTTGGTTATCAAGCGAACGAGCTACACCAAAAGGAATTTCCTGCGGCATCTCGTGATGCCCCCTCTCCCCAACCCCTCTCCCACAAGGGGCGAGGGGCTACACAACTCCTCCCCCTGTGAAGGGGGAGGCCGGGAGGGGGTAGTTGACGCAAGGAGCAGTGAATCTTTGAAAGCACTTCGATAGTCGCTTAGTTTTTGACAACCATCCACGGCGCCTCTTTCTACCGCTCCCGCAAAAAATCAATAAACACCCGCACCTTCGGTGCCAGCAAACGTCCGCTCGGGTACACCGCCCAAATCTGTGATTCGTTCGCGAGCGGGTAGTCACTCAGCACCGGCAGCAGCGCGCCGCTGCGCAATTCCTGGTGCATGTTCCAAATCGATTGGATGTTGACGCCTAATCCGCCCATTGCCGCTTCGCGCAAACTTTCGCCTTGGTTGGGACCAGCGTGAACCCGGTCGATTACAAGCTGAGGTGGCATGGCCCGGCCACAGCGCCGGCCGCGTTCGACTGGCGGCAGACGGCGGCGTTGCCGCTGGTCGGCATCACGGCCTGGGAAGGGCTGGGTGACAAGGCCCGCGTTCAGCCCGGCGATAAGATGTTGGGCTGGGCCGGCGGTGTCGGCCATGTCGCCATTCAGCTGGCGAAAGCGCGCGGCGCCCATGTCGCGGCTGCGGTGTCGTCGCCGGCCAAGGCCGACATCGTCCGGGCGCTGGGCACCGATGCGGTGGTCAGATACCGCGAAGAGACGAGCGCCGATTGCGTTGGCCGGCTGACCGACGGCCACGGCTTTGACCTGGTGCTCGATGCGGCCCGCGGCGACAGTCTGAATAGCGCGATGGCGCCGGCGCGGCCGAATGGCCAGGCTGTCACCATCGTTGCCAGCCAGCAGTACGACCTGACGCCGGCCCAATCAAGGGCCTGAGCCTGCATGTGGTGTTCATGCCGCTGCTCGATGCCCGAGCGCTTCGCCCTGACCGACATGGCCGCCGCCCACCGCCGGTTGGAGAGCGGGGCAGCGGTCGACAAGGTGGTGGTCGACATCGGCTGAGGCCGGAATCCGGGACTTGAGCGTCCCCAAAGAGTCGCCGGGCCGCCCGATCGCCATGTTGCATCGCAGCGTCAGGCTGGCCGCCCGGCCGGCCTTTCGGTACACTACAAGGCCCTGCGCCTTGCGCGGGGCTATATTGTTTGTGTAGTCCAATCCGTAGTCGTTAGTCCGAAAGTTGAAGGGGTTCAGGCATGGCACGTGTCACCGTCCAGGATGCAGTCGAGAAAGTCGGCAACCGTTTTGATTTGGTGCTGTTGTCGGCCAAGCGCGCGCGCCAGCTCGCCACTGGCGGCAAGGACCCGAAAGTCGAGTGGGACAATGACAAGCCGACCGTCGTCGCGCTGCGTGAAATCGAAGAAGGCCTGATCGACGCCGAATTCGTCGAGCAGGAAGAACAGCGTCTGGTGCAGCAAGCCCAGATCGCCGCGCCGGTGGTCGAGGAAACCCCGGACTTCAGTCTCGAATAATTCTCTCCGCGAGCCCTGCCCATGCAATTGTTCGAGGGCTTGCGTCAGCAAATCTCGGCCTACCTCGATCCCGAGCAGGTCGAGCAGGTTGCCAAAGCGTATGTGCTGGCCCGTGATGCCCACGAAGGCCAGCACCGCACCTCCGGCGAACCCTACATCACTCATCCGGTCGCGGTCGCCGGCATTCTCGCTACGCTACGTCTTGATGCGCAGAGCCTGATGGCAGCGCTGATGCATGATGTCATCGAAGACTGCGGCGTCACCAAAGAACAATTGATCGAACAGTTTGGCCCGCAAGTGGCCGATCTGGTCGAAGGCGTTTCCAAGCTCACCCAGATTCAATTTGGCAGCAAAGCCGAACAGCAAGCCGAAAACTTCCGCAAGATGATGATGGCGATGACGCGCGATATCCGCGTCATCCTGATCAAGCTTGCCGACCGCCTGCACAACATGCAGACGCTCGGCGCGCTGGCACCGCACAAGCGCCGCCGCATCGCGCAGGAAACCCTGGAAATCTATGCGCCGATCGCCAACCGGCTCGGCATGTACAGCATCCGGCAAGAGCTGGAAGATCTCGGCTTTGCCGCGCTGCATCCCATGCGTTATGCCGTGCTGCGCAACGCGGTCAAGCGCGCGCGCGGCAACCGCAAGGAGATCATCAGCGGCATCGCCCAGGCTATCGAAGCCAAGCTGCAGAAAGCCGGCATCAATGCCCGTGTGGTCGGCCGCGAGAAATCGCTGTTCTCCATCTACAACAAGATGAAAACCCGGGTCGGCAGTTTTGCCGAAGTCATGGACATCTATGGCTTCCGCATCATCACCGACAGCGAAGACAGCTGTTACCGCGTGCTCGGTCAGGTGCACAACCTGTACAAACCGGTGCCGGGCCGGTTCAAGGATTATGTCGCGATTCCGAAAACCAATGGCTATCAGTCGCTGCACACCGTGCTCAAAGGCCCGCACGGTCTACATGTCGAAGTTCAGATCCGCACCGAGCTGATGGAGCAGATGGCCAACAACGGTGTCGCGGCGCACTGGCTGTACAAGTCAGGCAGTGCGCCGAATCCGGCCGAATTGCGCGCGCGCGAATGGCTGCGCAGCGTCATTGAATTCCAGCAGCGTGCCGGCGACTCGATGGAATTTGTCGAGAACGTCAAAATCGATCTGTTCCCGGACGAAGTCTACGTGTTCACCCCGAACGGCAATATTCTGGAATTGCCGGTCGGTGCGACGCCGGTCGATTTTGCCTACGCCATTCACACCGATGTCGGTAACGCCTGCGTCGCCGCGAAAATCGATCGCCAGCTGGCGCCGCTGTCGACCATTCTGCGCAACGGTCAAACCGTTGAGATCGTTACCGCGCCGGGCGCGCGGCCGAATCCAACCTGGCTCAGTTTTGTCGCGACCGGCAAGGCGCGCGCCAATATCCGCCATTTCCTGAAAAACCAGCGCCGCGACGAATCGGTGGCGATGGGCCGGCGCCTGCTCGAAAACGCGCTGCACGAAAAACCGATCGAGCAATTCCCCGAGGACGAGCGCAAACGGGTCGCGCTGGAAACCAAACACAAGAGCTTCGAGGATTTGCTGGCCGATATCGGCATTGGCCAGATCCCGGCCATTGCGGTGGCGCACCGGCTCGATCCGGAACGGCGCCAGATCAAGCGCATCGAGACCGGTACCGAAGAGCCGCTGGCGATCCGTGGCACCGAAGGCATGCTGGTCACCTATGCCCGTTGCTGCTGCCCGATCCCGGGTGATCCGATCATCGGTGTGTTGACGGCCGGCCGCGGCATCACCGTGCACATGTTCTCCTGCCACAATACCGCCGAATTCATCAGCAAACCGGGCAAGACCGTGCCGCTGCAGTGGGAGAAAGACGTCAAAGGCGAATTCGCCGTCGAGCTGGAAGTGGATGTGATCAACCAGCGCGGCGTGCTGGCTCAGCTCACCTCGACCATCGCCGACGAAGAAGCCAACATCGTCAACCTCGAAATCGATCCACGCGACGGCAGCTACAACACCATCGTTTTCATGGTGCAGGTGCGTGGCCGCTTGCATCTGGCCAACATCATGCGCCGCCTGCGTGCGATGACCGAGGTGAACCGCATTGTCCGGCACCATCGGGCGCAGGCGGAGCGGATTGGCAAACCAAATTGATTCGTAAGGTGGGCGCCGTTCGCGACCTCCTGTGCTTCGCGGCATTCGTGCCTCCCTGCACAGCAAAGCGTAGCGGACCCACCATCAGGCAACTTGCGCATCTGCACAGGAAGAAAAATATGACCCGCACCATCATCAGCACCGAGCACGCCCCGAAAGCCATCGGCACCTATTCGCAGGCCGTCAAGGTCGGCAACACCGTTTACCTGTCCGGTCAGATCCCGCTCGACCCGGCGACCATGCAAATGGTCAGCGGTGAGATCCGCGACGAGATCCATCGCGTGTTCAAGAACCTGAAAGCGGTGGCGCAAGCTGCCGGCGGTGACATGAAAGATTTCGTCAAAATCAACGTGTTCCTGACTGACCTGAGCTTCTTCCCGGACGTCAATGCCGTGATGGCCGAGTACTTCGTCGAGCCTTACCCGGCCCGCGCCGCGGTCGGCGTGAAAGAACTGCCGCGTGGCTGCCGGGTCGAGATCGAAGGCGTGATGGTGCTGGATTGATGTGAAGTTTTAGATCCCCCTCCTTTTTAAGGAGGGGCTAGGGGTGGTTGCGGAGGTTGGTGCCGAGATGATTCGCCTACCAACGCAATTTCCGACCTGGGCTTAACCACCCCCAACCCCGCCCGGCCACACCATGGAAGGTGTGGCGCTTACCGGCGAAGAAGTCCATTTGGACTTCTTCGCATTCCCGGTTCGCCCTTGCCAAGGAGGGGAGAAATTCGATTGCCAACGATTGCATATGGCCTGCCTATGACCCCTGAACGTTTCAAGCGCGTGCAAGCCGTGCTGGCCAAGCGCCAGCCGGATCTGACCGTGCTGATGGATGAAGTGAACAAACCGCATAACTTTGCCGCCATCATGCGCACCTGCGATGCGATCGGCGTCGGCGATGTCCACGCGGTGACGCCGACAAAGGGTACGCGCTTCGGGCACGCTACCGCTGCCGGCTCGACCCGCTGGGTCGATTGCCACCGTCACGACGATGTCACTGTCGCGGCCGGCAAACTGAAAGCACAGGGCTATCAGCTGCTCTGCACCCAGCTCAGCGAGCGCTCGGTGGATTTTCGCAGTGTCGATTACACCAAGCCGACTTGCATCATTGTCGGCGCGGAAAAATTCGGCGTTTCGGACGCGGCGGCAGCGATGGCCGATCAGCACGTAATCATCCCGATGGATGGCATGGTGCAGTCGCTGAACGTGTCGGTCGCGACCGCGATCGTGCTGTACGAAGCCGAACGCCAGCGCCGCAAAGCCGGTTTCTATGACCAGCGCCGATTATCAGAAGCCGATTACCAACGCCTGCTGGTCGAATGGCTGCACCCACGCGTCGCGCACTATTGCCGTCTGCACCATATCGCCTATCCCGCCATCAACGCCGACACCGGCGAGCTGCTCAGTAATCCGGGCGAAGCTGACATTGAGTTGGCACCTGAGGACGGCGAATACTGATCTTGGATATTGGCTTGCCCGCGCCGCGGCATTCAATCAGGTGCCGCGGCAGCTAAATCACCCGGTCACTGACAAACTCTCTCGGATACGCATTCTTTACTTTGCCGTTACGCAGCTTGCCGAGTCCGAGTGAGACGCCGTCAAACTGCACGCGGCGCTCGCCCTGTCCTTCAGCCGACACTTCAATATCCCGTCCCATCAAGAACGCCCGCGCCGACTCGCGGCCCACGCTTACGCTTCCTGCTTCAGACAGCGCCGGGAACACGATGGCAGCGCTGTGCAGGCTGCGGATATCGGATTTGTGCAGCTCGGCGACCGGCAGGCCGAACCGGTTGATCAAAAGCCGTTCATGCCAGTGCTCGGCTGACTCAATCAATAAGTGCACCGTGTTGTCGCGCAAGTACAACCGGTCCTCGAACGCCGACGCATCAACGCCGAGCTGGTCGCGCCAATGCTTCAGCAACTCGCCGCGCACCTTCCTGCTCAAAAGGCTGTAGGCGAAATCGGCGGCCTTGCGGCGCATCGGCGGTTTCGTTGCAACGGATCCGGTCTTGCGAAATGCGGCGACAAAAAAACCTTCGCTGTCGTAAATCTGTGGCAGCAGCCACAGCCAACCTTCCGGCGTGGCGGCACGCGCCGCGCCCGGAAACAACGCGTGCAACGGCAAGGTTTCCACCTGTCCGGTAAACTGGGCGAGCAGATGCCGGCAGACCTCGTGGTTCTCGATCAGGTTCAAGGTGCAGGTGGAATAGATCAGCACGCCGCCGGGCTTCAACGCCAAAAACGCCGACTCAATCAGCTCACGCTGCAGCGCCGCGGTGGTTTCGATGGTGGCGAGATTCCAGTCACTGAGCGCGCCCGGATCCTTGCGCACCGTGCCTTCACCGGTGCAGGGCGCGTCGAGCAGAATCGCATCAAAACTTTCCGGCGCCAGCTCGCCAAAGCGACGGGCATCGAGGTGACAGAGCGCAGTATTGCTGACGCCACAGCGAAACAGCGAGGCGGCGAGCGTTTTCAGTCGGCTGGCCGACAATTCGTTGGCAATGATCGTGCCGCGGTTGTTCAGCGCCGCCGCGAGTTGCGTGGTTTTTGAACCTGGCGCCGCACACATATCGAGTACGAGAGGCTCCGAGGCATCGAGAAACTTCAGCAGCGCTGCCACTGGCAGCATCGAGCTCGCTTCCTGGATATAGAACTGGCCGCTCAGGTGTTCGATGCTGGTGCCAAGGGCAAATTCGGTTTCGGGATGAATCTGCTGATACCAGAACGCCTGTGGCCACCACGGCACCGGCAACCGATTGCGTAAGCATTCCTGAAAGAAGCCGTCGAGCATGATGCCCGCGCGTAACGGATTCGGCCGCAGGCAGGGGCGTAGCGGTGTCGCATTGCAGGCCACGACGTCAGCGACCACATCGCCGGGCAGGTGCTGTTTCAGGTACTGCTCGAAGGTGCTTGTCATGACGAATACGGCTGACCGTGGCGTAATGGCTTGTGGTTAGTCGCGACAGTGTAGATGTTCGTATGCCTGTCTGGCATGGGCCTTGATGTACTTTTCCGCCTTCTCATTGACGATTTCCAGCGTCACCGGTGACATCGCCTGCGCATATTCTTCGACGTAACGGTACTGCCGCTCCCATTCGGCCAGATAGTCGCCGGGGTAGCAGCCGCGCGCATTAAGATAGCGGGCGAACAGGCTCAGCATATATCCCTGCTCGATACTTTCTGCGTGCCGCATCAGCTCCATGCCGTAGCGCTCAAGACCGAGCCGATCACCGCGTTCGCTGGCTACGGTGAGATAAGTCAATCCTGTTGCTTTTTGCTCTGGCTGTATCGCCAGATTACGGTGATCAAGCAGGACGCTGCCGGCAAGGCCGAACAGTTCCGGATAGGGTTCGGCCGCGACCGCAGCTGCCGTCACGCGTTTGTAGTACTCGGCGCGGTCATTGAACTGCCACACGATCGATTTCAGTGTCTGGGCAAGTCCGACGTGAGCGGCGCGTGAATACGGCGGTCGGTCGTTGCCGTCGGTATCGAGCGCGCGCTCCGGTAGCGTCAGGCCATAGTTCACAACGAACGGCGCGACGAACAAGCGATCTTCATCATCAACACCGGCGTTAGCCGCCAGCCGCTCAAGTGACGGCCGCATATCAATAGCCAGCTCGCTGCAGGCGGCCAACACGGCAACTTTGTCGAACAGCACTTCTGTCTTCGCGAGACGGCCATTGAGATCGGCCGGTACAGCGCTCAGGGTACTGCGAAGTTGCCGCTCGTGAGTGGCAACGTCCACTACCGGTACAGGCGGTGCGACAATTTCGGTGTAGGGGAAACAGATAGCATTTGGCCGGCGGTCCATTGCCATGCTGACCAGCAGCCGGTCGGCGCCGGTGTAACCCTGTTCGGCCAATTGTTTCAACAACTGGGCAGCCTCAACAAACTTGAGGTCAGCCAGTAGATGCACAACGTCTGATGGCAGTGCAGCCAAGGCCAAGGCATTGGCCTGGCGAATGGCGATGTGGCGCATGCGTTGCTGAAAGTACTCTCGGGCATCGGCAGGGGGCAGGTAAAGCACAACGCCTGAACTTACATCGTTGGAGGCAGCGGTTCGCCCTGCTGCTTGATTGAAAGCTTCACTTCGTGCGTTCTGTTCGCCAACCGTAGTCCGATTCGTCGCAGCAGACCTATCCATTGGCTCCGATGGGCGTGGCGCGGCCAAAGTGGGGTGGCTATCCGGGATGTCGGTCGAGTCTGTTGAGACGAAGAGCCAGAACAGCAACAAAAAAGCGCTGATACCGGCAACCAGCCAACGGTACTGCATAAGTGTGTCTTCCCTGATTGTGATGCTCTGATTGTGCCAAGGACATATGGCTCACCCCGACCGTGCGATGGTCAATCACATGCCAGATTCCGGCGTGCCTGCTCACCGAACTGCGTAATCAAGTTGCCCGCCAACTGCTGTGCTTCTGCTTGTGCCGTGGTCGACAGCTGCTGTCCCAGCTGCTCCAGTTCGCCGAAATTGTAGGCCGCTTCGGCAACAAACCAAATCGGGTAACAGCCAGCGCGCAACAGGTCGCGACTGAACAGATTCCATGCATACGCCTCTTCCGCGCGAGCAGGTTCTTGGGCCAGCTGGCCGCGCCAATAGGTCAGGGCCTCCCAGTCACCGTGCTCCACGGCATTGAGCAGCCATTGTTTCGCCTCGTCATCAGCTATTGGTAATGCGCACTGGCCAAGTTTGCAGCGGATGACGCTCATCGCAAGTGCATGACGTTGGTGGTCCGGCAGCTGTGCACGTAGTTTTGCAAACTCTTCGGCCGACAAACTGCTCTTGCCGCTTGCGGCTTCATTCAACTTCAAAAACGTGTCGTGGGGGGAAGGTATTGCTTCCATTGATTGGAGCTCTTGCTCACGTGCATCGGCGAGGGCAAGCAGATATGCACTATGTTGCTCAATACTGGAACATGCCTCCCGCGTTGATTCACCGTTAACGAGCGCAATCTGGGTAGACAAGGCATCAGCGATGTCGTCGGGCACTACCCCGGCCTTCTTCTGAATAATCTGATGCAGTCGCGCAACCTCTTGGTTGAGGTCTCGCTTGGGTATTGATTGGCGTATCTGGCAGCCGACTGCTATGGCTAGTAGTTGTCCGAGAGAATTCAGATCGCCGGCCTCAACCATGGGCAGCAACTCGTCGAAAAGCGCCGAGTAATTCTGCTTGCAGAGCAATTGATACTGAGCATCAGTAAGTCGGTTGCGGGGGAGGTCGCGACATTGCTGGCGCAGATAGGTCGCATGCAGCCGGTTGGTGAGTTCGGGCTGAGGCGATATCGAAACCGGCGAGGCGGTGGCAGGAGTTTGCGCAGAGGGCTGTTCGCCAGCTATCCGTTGCTTCGTTGGTGCTTCCGAAGCTTCAGCTAGCCGTTCGGGGGCCGTTGCCGGCCACGCGAAATAGACCAATCCTGCTATCAAGACAATGGCCAGTCCGACCGGTCCTGCACGCATCATCCAATCCTCTCCGACGTGGCGGGCAATTCTGTGGACACTGTTAGGTTCAGGCAAGTGATGACGTATTTTGCTCGCGCCACAAACGCAAAACGCCACGGAGTCCGTGGCGTTTTGCTTGCAGGCTTGGCGCTATATCGCTCAAGCGTCGCCAAGACTCAGTAGCGTCGCATTGCCGCCGACTGCGGCGATGTTGTTCGACACGGTGCGTTCAGTGGCAAAGCGGTGCAGGTAGTGCGGGCCGCCGGCTTTCGGGCCGGTGCCGGACATGCCTTGACCGCCGAACGGTTGCACGCCGACGACCGCGCCGATCATGTTGCGGTTGATGTAAACGTTGCCGACCCGGGCGCGTTTGGCGATGTGCGCGGCGGTGGCTTCGTTGCGGGTGTGGATGCCGAGGGTCAGGCCGTAGCCGTAGCGGTTGATGTCATCGATGACCTTGTCCAGATCGTCGCTGCTGTAGCGGACGATGTGGACGATCGGACCAAAGTTTTCCTGTTTCAGATCATGGATGCTGCCGATCTCGAAGGCGATCGGGGCGAGGAAATGGCCTTCGCTGGCGTTGGCCGGCAGTTTGCCTTCGGCAAGGAATTTCTTGCTGGCGCGCATCTGCGAAATATGGTTTTCCAGCTCGCGTTTGGAGCCGGCGTCGATCACCGGGCCGATGTCGGTGCTCGGGTCCATCGGATCGCCGAGTTTCAGTTCGGCCATGGCACCGTGCAGCACTTCGATGATGCGATCAGCCACTTCGTTCTGTACATAGAGCACGCGCAGCGCCGAGCAACGCTGACCGGCCGAGGTGAACGCTGAACGGATGACGTCGGCGACGACTTGCTCCGGCAGCGCCGACGAATCGACGATCATCGCGTTCTGGCCGCCGGTTTCGGCGATGAGCGATGCGATCGGCGCATGACGGGCAGCGAGCGCACGGTTGATCTGGAACGCGGTGTCGGTCGAGCCGGTAAAGGCCACACCGGCAATACGTGGGTCTTCGGTCAACACCGGCGCGAGTTCAGCGCCCGAGCCCGGCAGGAAGTGCAGGACATCGGCCGGTACCCCCGCTTGCAGCAACAGTTGCACGGCGCGGAAGGCGACCAGCGGCGTTTGGCCGGCCGGTTTGGCCAGCACGCTGTTGCCGGCGGCGAGCGCAGCGGCCACTTGGCCGGTGAAGATCGCCAAGGGGAAATTCCACGGGGCAATACAGGCGAACACGCCGCGGCCGTCGAGGTGCAATTCGTTGCGCTCGCCAGTCGGGCCGGGCAGCGCCACCGGCTTGCCGAAATCGATGCGGCAGCGTTCGGCGTAGTAACGCAGGAAGTCGACCGCTTCGCGCACTTCGTCGATGCCGTCCTGCAGCGTCTTGCCGCCTTCGCGGCTGCAGATGGCGATCAGCTCATGTTTGTGTGACTCGAACAGATCGGCCGCTTTTTCCAAAACGGTAGCGCGGCGATCAGCCGGCGTGGCGTTCCAGCCCGGTTGGGCGTTGTAGGCGATCTCGAGTGCACGCGCTGCCTGATCGCGGGTGACGCGGGTGACGCTGCCGATGACCTCGGTGATGCGGGCCGGGTTGTAGCACTCTTTCTTGGCGCCGACGATCAGTTCACCGTTGATGATCGGCGTGGCGTGCCACTGGCTGCCTTTGTAGGCGTGCACGCCGGCGACGAATGGTTCCAGTTCAGCGCGGATGTTCAGGTTGGTACCGGCGGAATTCATGCGAGTGGCTCCGAAAAGTTGCGGCGGCAGCGGAATGCGGGCGTTGTGCAGCGTCGGGAAGGATTTCAGTTTGCGAACCGGGTGCGTGACCAGTGCCGCGGCCGGCGTGTCTTCGTCGACCAGTTGGTGTACGAACGAGGTATTGGCGCCGTTTTCGAGCAGGCGACGAACGAGGTACGGCAGCAGATCCTTGTGGGCACCGACCGGTGCGTAGACGCGGCAGTACAGATCCGGGTGTTCGGCAATCAAGGCGTCATACAGCGCTTCGCCCATGCCATGCAGGCGCTGGAATTCGAAATCGCGCCGGGTGCCGGCCATGTTCAGGATGCTCTTCACGGTTTGCGCGTTGTGGGTCGCGAACTGCGCGAAGAAGGTGCCTTGCTGGTTCAGCAGATACTTGGCGCAGGCAAGATAGGACACATCGGTGGCCGACTTGCGGGTGTAGACCGGGTAGCTCTTCAGGCCGGCGATTTGCGACCACTTGATTTCGCTGTCCCAGTACGCGCCTTTGACCAGGCGCAGCGGAATGACGCGTTTGAGCTCTTTCGCCAGCTGGTTCAGGTAACCGAGCACCGGCAGTGCGCGCTTGGAATAGGCTTGCACGACCAGACCGAAACCGTTCCAGCCCTGGCAGACGTCCGAGCGCAGCACACGCTCAATCAATTCCAGCGACAGCTCCAGCCGATCGGCTTCTTCGGCGTCGATGGTGATGAAGACGTTGCGCTCGCGTGCTTCGCGGGCCAGATCGATCAATGTGGCGGTCAGCTCGTTCAGTACGCGCTCACGTTTGCCGACTTCGTAGCGCGGATGCAGCGCGGAGAGTTTGATCGAGATGCTGGCCGGTGGCACCCGCTCCGGTTTCGGCGCGCCGCCGATGGCGCGAATCGCGGCGGCATATGCGGCTTTGTAGCGCACGGCATCGTCGGCGGTGAAAGCGGCTTCACCGAGCATGTCGAACGAATGGGTGTAGCCGCGCGATTGATCTTTCGCCGCCCGTTCGAGTGCTTCGTCAATCGTGCGGCCGAGCACGAATTGCGAACCCATCTGCTTCATCGCCTGATTCAATGCCTGGCGGACAATCGGTTCGCCGCAGCGTTGGATCAAACGGTTCAACAGGTGCGAGGGCCGGCCGTCTTCCTCGGTGCCGAGCGTCATGACCTTGCCGGTCAACATCAGGCCCCAGGTCGACATATTGACCAGCAGCGATTCGCTCTGACCGAGGTGTTTGTCCCAATCGGCGGTGCGCAGTTTGTCGGCAATCAGTTTGTTGGCGACCTCAGCATCCGGAATGCGCAGCAGTGCTTCGGCGAGGCACATCAGGATCACACCTTCCTGGGTGCTCAGCGAATACTGCTGCAGGAAGGCTTCGACGCCCTGCTTGTCGCGGTTGCGTTCACGAACGTTTTCGACGAAGCGGGTGGCGTCGCCGGTGACTTTCTCGATCTCGGCATCGCTGAGACTGAGCAGGCCGAGCAACTCTTCGAGGTAGCTCGATTCGTCGACGTTGTAGTTGCGCGTGATGAGCTCACGCCACTGAGCCAGCGACAGGTCCCGGAATTCCGGGTCGAGTGCGCGACGGGCGGGGAACATGCAGACCTCCGGTAACGGCAGGCGGGTGGGGCATACCTTTCTGGGGAAAGGAAACCCGCCAAGTATGGTCGGTGCCAGCCGAATCGCAGGGCAAACCGGGCCGGACCAACCGTTATTCAATCGGGCGCTATTGTCCCGGTTGCGGCAAGGGCTGACTTGTATGCCGGCGATGGCCGGGGCGAGGGTGGGCTACAAAGGCGGGCCGAATCAGGATCTCCCGCGGACTCTATGGGGGCTGGGGCGGGATATCCCGTTCGGGCAGTTTGGCGGGCTGAGCTTGACCACCCGCCAACCCCGCCCGGCCACACCATGGAAGGTGTGGCGCTTGCCGGCGAAGAAGTTCATTTGGACTTCTTCGCATTCCCGGTTCGCCCTTGACAAGGAGGGGAGAAAACAACGCAACTGGCACTCTTGCCTGCCAGCAGCGACAATTACCGCCCTGCACGCCCATCCCAACCAATGGTCGCCACGCCACCATGGCTCATGCTGACGAAATCGCCGCCTTTTTTTCCCAGCTCGCCAATCCGGGCTATGTCGAGGCGCTGTTCGACCCGATCCCGGATCTGGTGTTCGCGCTGAAGACCCGCGACGGCAAATACCTGTCGGTCAACGAAGCCTGGGTCAAGCGCTGCGGCCTCAAGCACAAGACCGAAGCGCTTGGCCGCACCGCTCGCGATCTGTTCCCGTCGCACATGGCGGCGCGTTACGAAGCGCAGGACCAGAAGCTGCTGCGTACCGGCATGCCGATCGTCGACAGCCTCGATCTGATTCTGTACGCCAACGGCAGCGCCGGCTGGTGTCTGTCGAACAAGGTCGCGCTGAAAGACGGCAAAGGCAAAATCATCGGCATTGCGACGCTGTCGAAGGATCTGGTTGACCCGAGCCGGGCTGGTTTGATCGATGAAGCATTTGCCGCCGCTGTCGATTTCATCCAGGCCCACTACGACGAAGGTCTGCGCGTCGAGGCGCTGGCGAAAATGGCCAAGCTGTCGGTGCCGCAGTTCGAACGGCGGATGAAGCGCGTCTTTCATATTTCCAGCGCCCAGTTCATCACCAAAACCCGCATCGATGCCGCGCTGCAGGCGCTCATTGAAACCGATACGCCACTTGGCCAGATTGCCGTCGATTGCGGTTGGTACGATCACGCGGCGTTTTCGCGTCAGTTCAAACAGGTGACCGGGCTGACCCCGAGCGAATTCCGCTCGCTGTCGGTGCGCTGAGCTGCGAGTCGGTAATGCAAGCGTCGCCGCGCATTCTGATCATCACGCCGCCCGGTGCCGCGGCGCGCACCGGCAACCGCGCGACCGCAGTGCGCTGGCGCGCGCAGCTGCTTGCGCTCGGTTGCCGCGTGCGCATTGCCGATCAGTTCATCGGCCGCTGTCCGGATCTGACCATTGCCCTGCATGCCCGGCGCAGTGCTGCCGCGGTGCAGGACGTCAAGGCCAAATGTCCGACGCCAGTGGTCGTGATGCTGACCGGTACCGACGTCTACAAGGATCTGCCGCATGATGCCGATGCCAAGACTGCGCTGCAGCTCGCGGACCGCGTGATCGCACTGCAGCCCGATATGGCGCAGCGGGTACCGGACAATGTCCGGGAAAAGGTCCGGGTTATCGTGCAGGCGGCCACCGTTGCACCGATTGTCCGGCCGCGTCGTAACAAGCTCGATGTCCTGGTGTCCGGTCATCTGCGCGAGGAAAAAGATCCGTTCCGCGCGGTGCAGGCGCTGATGCAGTTGCCGTCGCTGCCGATCCGGCTCAGCCATATCGGCGACGAACTCGGCGCCGGCTTTCGGCAACAGGCGCTAGACTGGATGCAGCGCGAACCGCGTTATCGCTACTACGGTGGCTGGTCGCCGGCCCGGGCCCGGCGTCGGCTCGCCAGTGCCGATGTGCTGATCAATGCCTCACGCATCGAAGGTTGTCCGGCGGTGGTGTGCGAAGCCTTGTCGGCCGGCACGCCGGTGCTGGCGTCGCGCATACCGGCACACGAAGGTTTGCTCGGTGTGGATTACCCGGGGCTGTTTCCGGTCGGCGATAGCGCTGCCCTGGCGATGCTCTTGCGCCGTATAAGCGAAGATGCCGAATTTCTGCCTCAGCTGCGCGCTGCCATGCAGCCGCGCCGCGCGCTGGTTTCACCGTTAACCGAGCAGGCGGCGATCAAACGCCTGCTGCAAGAATTGGAGTCATTGCCACGATGAACACGTCCGTGACCAACCCTCCGACCACAACCGACGATGAGCCGATCCGCTTGACCCAATACGCCCACGGTGGCGGCTGCGGCTGCAAGATTGCGCCGTCGCTACTGCAGGAAATTCTCGGCGATTCGATCGTCAAGCAGGTGGTGCCGCAATTGCTGGTCGGGGTCGAGAACAGCGACGATGCCGCGGTCTATCAGCTGAATGACACGCAGGCGATTGTCGCCACCACCGATTTCTTCACGCCGATCGTCGATGACCCGTACGACTTTGGCCGCATCGCCGCGACCAATGCGTTGTCCGATATTTACGCGATGGGTGGCAAGCCGCTGTTTGCGCTCGCCATCGTCGGTATGCCGATCAACAAATTAAAACCGGCGACCATTCGCGAGATCCTGCGCGGTGGCGAAGATGTCTGCAAAGCGGCCGGCATACCGATCGCCGGTGGCCATTCGATTGATACGCCGGAGCCGATTTATGGTCTGGTCGGCATTGGTGTCGTGCATCCGAAACAGCTGAAGCGCAATGACAGTGCCGAAGTGGGCGATGTACTGATCCTCGGCAAACCGCTCGGGGTTGGTGTGCTGTCGGCGGCGATCAAGCAGGACAAGCTTGGCGCCGATGGCTATGCCGCGATGGTGGCCAACACCACCAAGCTGAATACGCCGGGCGTCGAGCTGGCACAAATCGACGGCGTCCATGCGCTGACCGACGTCACCGGGTTTGGTCTGGCCGGTCATGCTTGGGAAATGGCGCGCGGCAGCAAGGCCGAGATCGTCTTGCGGTTCGATGCGCTGCCGATTCTGCCGGGCGTGCCGGCACTCGCCGAACAAGGTTTTGTCACCGGCGCCTCGACCCGCAACTGGGCCGGCTATGGCGAGCACATTCAACTGTTCGCGGGCTGTGCGCCGTGGCAGCAAGCGCTGCTGACCGATCCACAAACCAGCGGCGGTCTGTTGGTCGCCTGCACGCCGGCCAGCGTAGAAGCGGTGCTGGCCAAGTTCCGTCAGCACGGTTTCGCCGAGGCCGCGGTGATCGGCAAGGTGGTCGCGGGCGCGCCGTGTGTGCGGGTGCTGGCCAACGGCTGAAGGCGGTCGTGATACAGCCCGGGAAATGTTTCGGAGCAAAGGAGTTGGGGAAAATGAAAAGTGTCGTGATGGGCCTGATGCTGGTGTTGGCGTCGCTGACTGCTGTCGCGGTCGAACCGTTGAAAGTCAGCGCCATTCCGGATGAAGCACCGACTGAATTGATTCGCAAATTCCAGCCGCTCGGCGCGTACCTTGAAAAAGAAATCGGCCGGCCGGTGGTGTTCACGCCGGTCAATGATTATGCCGCTGTGGTCGAGGCACTCGCTGCCGGCAAAATCGATCTGGCCTGGTTCGGTGGTTTCACGTTTGTCCAGGCCCGTCTGCGCACCGGCAATGCCATACCGATTGTGCAACGCGCGGAAGACGAGCAGTTCACCAGCAAATTCATTGCCAGCACCAGCAGCGGCATCAACAAGATGGCCGACATGCGCGGCAAGACGTTTGCGTTCGGCAGCCCGAGCTCGACCTCCGGTCACCTGATGCCGCGTCATTTCCTGAACCAGAACGGCATCGATCCGGATATCGATTTCAAGAATCTCGCATTCTCCGGCGCCCATGATGCCACCGTCGCCTGGGTCGCCAGCGGCAAGGTCGACGCCGGCGCGCTCAATGCTTCGGTCTGGGACAAGCTGGTCGAGCAGGGCAAGGTCGATCAAAGCAAGGTGAAAGTGATCTGGACCACGCCACCGTACTACGACTACAACTGGACCGTGCGTGGTGATCTCGACAAGGATCTGGTGCGCAAGTTGACCGCGGCATTCCTGAAACTCGACGCCAACAATCCCGAGCATGCCGAACTCATGAAGCTGCAGCGGGCCAGCAAGTACGTCGCGACCAAGCCGGAAAATTATGCCGGCATTGAAGCGGCGGCGCGCAAAGCCGGCCTGCTGAAATAAGCGGAGTAGCTGAAGTTGTCATCGACTGCCCCGTTGGCGCTTGAGCTGGCGCAGCTGAGTTTGCGGCTCGGTCGTGGCGAGGCAGCACGCCATGTCTTGCATCCGCTGTCGCTGCGGGTCGAGCGCGGCGAGCAGATCGCCATCATCGGGCCGAGCGGTGCCGGCAAAACCTCGTTGTTGCGGGTTGCCGCCACCGCGCTGCGCGGCGACGGTGCGTTGCGGGTGCTTGGTGATGATCCGTGGCGCCTGGCAAGCGGCAAACGGCAGGCATTGCGGCGGACGATTGGACTCATCCATCAAGCGCCGCCGTTGCCGGGTTCGCAACGCGTGATCACCGCCGTACTCGCCGGTCGACTCGGCCATTGGTCGCTGTCTCACAGTCTGTGGTCGCTGTGGCGGCCGGCCGATCCGCAAGGCGCGTTTCGCTGCCTGCAACAACTCGAACTTGGTGATCGGCTCTACGATCGTTGCGGCGATTTGTCCGGCGGTCAGTTGCAGCGCGTCGGCATTGCCCGGGTGCTCTATCAGCAGCCGGCGTTGGTGCTCGCGGATGAACCGGTATCGGCGCTGGATCCGGTGTTGGCGGCGCGCGCACTTGACGTGCTGCAAGCCGATTGCCGCGCGCGTGGCGCGACGCTGATCGCCAGCTTGCATGCGGTTGATCTGGCGCTGCAGCGCTTTCCGCGTGTGATTGGTTTGCGTGACGGGCGCATCGTGTTCGATGGCGCGCCGGAAGCACTCAGTGCCGAACGCTTGCAGCAGTTGTATGCCGGCGATGCCAGTGGCGTTGTGACCATGCCCGCCGCGTTGCCGGCCTCGGCGGTCGCGGCGAGTTGTGCGCCATGACGGCAACGTCCGCCTTGCCTGACAAGGCGCCGGCCCGACGACTGTTCGCCGTCACGCTGGCGCTGTTGCTGCTGTGGCCACTTTTTGCCGCGACGGATTTTTCCCTGACCGGCTTGTTTCAACCCGACAGCTGGCAAGCGATGGCGGGCTTCCTGCGTGATTTCGCCACCCCAGCCTGGCAGCCGGAGTTTCTGCAGCTGACCGTTATCGCGATGGCGCAAACACTGGCCATCGCCACGCTTGGCATTGCCGGTGCGCTGATCCTTGCCTTGCCGCTCGCGGTACTGACTACGCGTACGCTGTCCATCTCCCTGCTCGGGCCGGCACCACGCTGTGACTACTGCCGGGCGGCACGGGCGGTTGTGCGGGCCGTGGCGCTGTTGTTGCGCAGTTTGCCGGAGCTGATCTGGGCGCTGCTGTTTGTCCGGCTGTTCGGGCTTGGACCGGCGGCGGCAATCGCCGCCATCGCGGTCAGCTACGGCGGCATGCTGGCAAAAGTCTATGCCGACATCAGCGAGAGTGGCGCGCTCGAGCCAGCGCGTGCCTTGTTGATCGCTGGCGCGGGCCGTCGGCAAACCCTGTTCTATGGTGTCTGGCCGTCGGTGCGCGATGAACTGCTGTCATACACCGTCTATCGCTGGGAATGTGCGCTGCGCGCCAGTGTCATCATGGGCTTTGTCGGCGCCGGTGGTTTGGGCCAGCAACTGGAACTCAGTCTGCGCATGTTGAACGGCCATGAGGCGGCGACGCTGCTGCTGGCATTCATGCTGCTGGTGCTGGCGGCCGATGCGCTCAGCGCGCTGCTGCGCTGGAGTGTGCGGCCATGAACGTCGTGACGCTTCCATCACCGCCGCGCCGGCCGTTGCTGCGTTGGCTGCTGGCGTTGGTTTTGATTGGCAGTTTGCTCGTGGTGAGCGTGCTGACGCTCGACTTCGCCAGCTTCGATGCCAGTTGGCGCGGGCTCGGCGAATTTGTCGCGCCGCTGCTTGCGCCCAATCTGGAGCCACGCTTCTTGCTGGTGGTGGCACGTGCCAGCGCCGAAACGCTGGCGATGGCGTTGGTGTCGACGTTTTTCGCCGCACTGCTGGCCGCGCTGCTGGCGGTGCTCGCGCAAACGGCGCTGCGCTGGCCGCTCAAGCTGCTGTTCAATGCCTTGCGGGCAGTGCCGGAATTGTTGTTCGCCAGTCTGTTGGTGCTCGCGGTCGGGCTGGGTGCCACGGCCGGCATTCTGGCGCTGACCTTGCATACCGCCGGCGTGCTGGCGCGGCTATTCAGCGAAACCTTGGAGAATGCCGATCGCCGCGCCGACGAGGCGCTGCGGCTCGCCGGTGCCGGCCGCTTGCAGGCATTCTGCTACGGTCGTCTGCCGATCATCACGCCGCAATGGCTGGCTTACAGTCTGTATCGTAGCGAAATGAACCTGCGTGCCGCCACCGTGCTCGGCGTGGTCGGTGCCGGCGGACTCGGACAACAACTGCATGTCGCGCTCAGCGTGTTCCGCTACGACAAGGTCAGCACGCTGTTGCTGGCAACCTTCCTGCTGATTTGGCTGACCGAAAGCCTCAGCCGCTGGCTGCGCCGCGACCGGTTCAGCAACGCCCAGATCGATTGAGCAACAGCCGCCGTCAGCGGCCGTTGCTGTCCGGTTGCTGTCAGCTGCGTTTGACGGTCAAGGTGCCGCGCTTGGCGCCGTCGCGCATCACATCCAGCGTTTTGCTTTCGCCGGCTTTCAGCTCAAAGGTGAGCGGCTGATAGTAGGGTATCAGCAGCGTCAAGGTGGTCTTGTCTGCCGGTACTTGCCGGAGCCGGATATCAGCTTGCTTGCTAATCCGCTCTTCAAATTCGCTGCCACCGTAATCGTCCATGCCGCCTTTTTCTTCCCAGCGTTTGAACGGTAACACCTGGTAATGGCTGGCGCGGATATGGGCGATATAGGTTTCCATGTGGCTGTGGATAGCGCAGCCAACTCGAACAATGCTGTCTTCGGCCCAGCTCAACTTCAGATTGACGGTTTGCCCCGGCGGCACCAGACCAACGTCGAACCGGGTGCCGGTGCTGTAGCTGTTGGCGTAGATATTGTGGCGAGCCGTATCGGAATTGTGGAAGGCAATGGTGGCGTCCTGGGAGCCGACCGACAGGTACTGGCCAAACTGCCGATTCTTCTGATCGACGCTGACCTCATTGATGCTGGCGCTGGCATCGCGCACATACAGCACCGCGGCGGCCGGCGGCGTGGTTTCAAATGTCAGGGTGCCGATGATGAGATCATCGGCCGATGCGGCGGCGCTGGCCATGGCAAGCATCAGCAGGACGACGCGCTGGGCGAACGAACGTAGGTGGGACATCGGGTGACTCCTGTCTTGGATGAGTGATGAGCGGCAGGGGCGGTAATCTGGCGCCGGCGCCCTTCCGTATCGACAGAGCCCGACACCAGAGAACGAAACGCCATGTATCGCCTGATTTATGCCAGTACCGCCAGTGAAAGTTTTCGGCTCAGCGACGTGCACAGTATCGTCGCCGCCTCCGAACGCAACAACCGGCCGCGCCACCTGACCGGCATGCTGGTCTTCAGCAGCCGCTACTTTCTGCAATGGCTGGAAGGCCCGCGCGAAGCGGTCAATGAGCGCTACCTGCGCATTTGCCAGGACATGCGTCATCACAGCCCGGTGATGCTGGCTTACGAGCCCATCATCGAGCGCCAGTTTACCGACTGGGCCATGGGCTATCTGGGCGAAGGGGTGTTGAACCGGCAAGTGTTGATGCGCTACTTTGCCGACGGCCAGTTCCAGCCATACCAGCTGTCCGGTGCCGCGGCCGCGGTGCTGATGCCGCAGTTGGCCGAACTCGCTTACGCCATCGAGCAGCGCCGGGCCAGTCCGACGCCAGTCTGAGACCTTCGCGCCAATTAGAGCGCGATGGGTCAAATTCCCCCGGGCAGGCAAATGGACAGACCTGCCCCCCTCGCGTAAAATCCCAGAAGTTTAAATCCACCCCTTGTAACCGGCTCCGGTGCCCGCTTCGGCAGGCTTCGGTGCCAGTCGCACGCCTGTCGCCCGGAGGTATCTTGTCCACGCCCGCTCTCCTCGCCCTCGAAGACGGCAGCCTGTTCCGCGGAGTCAGCATCGGCGCCCATGGCGCGTCGGTCGGTGAAGTGGTGTTCAATACCGCCATGACCGGCTATCAGGAAATCCTGACTGACCCTTCCTATACCAAGCAACACGTGACGCTGACCTATCCGCATATCGGCAATACCGGCTGCAATGCCGAGGACGCCGAGTCGGACCGGGTCTGGGCCGCCGGCCTCATCATCCGTGACCTGCCGCGGCTGGCGTCGAACTACCGCATGGAAGAAGACCTCGGCAGCTACCTGAAAAAGCGCAACGTGGTTGGCATTGCCGACATCGACACCCGCCGGCTGACCAAGCTGCTGCGCACCAAGGGCGCACTGAACGGCTGCATCATGGCCGGTGACATTGATGAAGCGAAAGCGCTGGAACTGGCGCGTGGCTTTGCCGGTTTGAACGGCATGGATCTGGCGAAGGAAGTCAGCTGCACCAAGCCCTACGAGTGGCACACCGGCGAGTGGGCCTGGAACCGCGGCTACCATACCGTCAGTGAGCACAAATTCCATGTCGTCGCTTACGACTACGGCGTCAAGCACAACATTCTGCGCATGCTGGCCGAACGCGGCTGCAAGCTGACCGTGGTGCCGGCGCAAACGCCGGCCAGCGAAGTGCTCAAATACCAACCGGACGGCATTTTCCTGTCCAACGGTCCCGGTGATCCGGCCGCTTGCGATTACGCGATCACAGCAATCAGCGAGCTGCTGAAAACCGGCATTCCGATTTTCGGTATCTGCCTCGGTCACCAGCTGCTGGCATTGGCCAGCGGTGCCAAGACCGTCAAGATGAAATTCGGTCACCACGGCGCCAACCATCCGGTCAAGGACATGGACAAGGGCACCGTGATGATCACCAGCCAGAACCACGGTTTCGCCGCCGATGAAGCGACGCTGCCATCGAGCCTGCGGGTGACGCACAAATCGCTGTTCGACGGTTCGTTGCAAGGCATCGCCCGCACCGACGTGCCGGCCTACAGTTTCCAGGGTCACCCGGAAGCCAGCCCCGGTCCGCACGATGTCGCGCCGCTGTTCGACCAGTTCATCGAGATGATGGCGAAAAGAAAATGAATGTAGGTTGGTCGCAGGCGTTCCTGACGCCTGTCGACACTTCCTACATCCATGTAGGTCGGGTTAGGCGCTGTGCGCCGTAACCCGACACATGGCGCTGCGAATCGCGGCGCATGAGACAGGCCCACGCTACAAAGGATCTGGTTGGCTCCGCGCAACCAAATCCGCACAACGGGAAACGGTACCGCAATGCCCAAGCGCACAGACATAAGAAGCATCCTGATCATCGGCGCCGGTCCGATCGTCATCGGTCAGGCCTGCGAGTTCGACTACTCCGGCGCACAAGCCTGTAAAGCGCTGAAAGAGGAAGGTTACCGGGTCATACTGGTCAACTCGAATCCGGCCACGATCATGACCGATCCGAACATGGCCGACGCGATCTACATCGAACCGATCACCCCGGAAATCGTTGCCCGCATCATCGAAAAAGAAAAGCCGGATGCGCTGCTGCCGACCATGGGCGGCCAGACCGCGCTGAACTGCGCGCTCGATCTGGCCCGCAGCGGCGTGCTGGAAAAATTCGGCGTCGAAATGATCGGCGCCCGCGAAGAAGCGATCAAGAAAGCCGAAGACCGCCAGCTGTTCGCCCAGGCGATGCGCAAAATTGGTCTCGACATGCCGCGTGCCGATATCGCGCACAGCATGGAAGAGGCCTGGGCGGTGCAGGCCAAGGTCGGTTTCCCCTGCATCATCCGGCCGAGCTTCACGATGGGCGGTACCGGTGGCGGTATCGCCTACAACCGGGAAGAGTTCGAAGAGATCTGCAACCGCGGTCTGGATTTGTCACCGACCAAGGAGCTGCTGATCGACGAATCGCTGATCGGCTGGAAGGAATACGAGATGGAGGTCGTTCGCGACAAGAACGACAATTGCATCATCGTCTGCTCGATCGAAAACTTCGATCCGATGGGCGTGCACACCGGCGACTCGATCACCGTTGCCCCGGCGCAGACGCTGACCGACAAGGAATACCAAATCATGCGCAACGCCTCGATGGCGGTGCTGCGTGAAATCGGTGTCGAGACCGGCGGCTCGAACGTGCAGTTCGGCGTCAACCCGAAAGACGGCCGCATGGTCATCATCGAGATGAACCCGCGCGTCTCGCGTTCGTCAGCCTTGGCTTCGAAAGCGACCGGCTTCCCGATCGCCAAGGTCGCCGCCAAGCTGGCCATTGGCTACACGCTCGATGAACTGAAGAACGACATCACCGGCGGCGCGACACCGGCTTCGTTCGAGCCGTCGATTGATTACGTGGTCACCAAGGTGCCGCGGTTCAATTTCGAGAAATTCCCGCAGACCGAAGCCACGCTGACCACCCAGATGAAGTCGGTTGGTGAGGTGATGGCAATCGGCCGCTCATTCCAGGAATCGGTGCAGAAAGCGCTGCGCGGTCTGGAAGTGGGCGCCCATGGTTTCGATCCGAAAGTGAATCTTTCCGAGCCGGAAGCGCTCGATGAAATCCGTCAGCGGCTGCAAGTGCCGGGCCCGGATCGGATCTGGTATGTCGCTGATGCCTTCCGCGCCGGCTGGACCCTGGATCAGGTGTTCAAGCTGACCCATATCGATCCGTGGTTCCTGGTGCAGATCGAAGAGTTGATGAAGCTCGAGGCTGAGTTCGCCAAGCGCGCACTGTCGACCGTGACCAAAGAGGAAATGTTCGAACTGAAGCGCAAAGGCTTCTCGGATATTCGTCTGGCGCAGCTGTTTGGCGTCACCGAAGCGGAGCTGCGTAAGTCGCGTCATAAACTCGGTATTCGCCCGACCTATAAGCGGGTCGATACCTGCGCTGCCGAATTTGCGACCTCGACCGCCTACATGTACTCGACTTACGAAGAAGAGTGCGAGGCCGAGCCGAGCAATCGCGACAAAATCATGGTGTTGGGCGGTGGTCCGAACCGGATCGGTCAGGGCATCGAGTTCGATTACTGCTGCGTGCACGCAGCGCTGGCGATGCGCGAAGACGGTTACGAGACCATCATGGTCAACTGCAACCCGGAAACCGTTTCGACCGATTACGACACTTCCGATCGCTTGTATTTCGAGCCGGTGACGCTGGAAGACGTGCTGGAAATCGTCGACAAGGAAAAACCGAAGGGCGTGATCGTGCAGTTTGGTGGCCAGACGCCGCTGAAACTGGCGCGCGCACTGGAAGCCAACGGCGTGCCGATTATCGGTACCTCGCCGGATGCGATCGACCGTGCGGAAGATCGCGAACGCTTCCAGCAGGCAATCGAGCGGCTTGGCCTGCACCAGCCGCCGAACCGGACTGCCCGGACGATGGAAGAAGGCGTGCGTCTCGCCGATGAAATCGGTTACCCGCTGGTCGTGCGGCCGTCGTATGTGCTTGGTGGCCGGGCGATGGAAATCGTCTACAACGCCGATGAGCTGCGTCGCTACATGACCCACGCAGTCAAGGTGTCGAACGATTCGCCGGTGCTGCTGGATCGCTTCCTCGATGACGCCATTGAAGTCGATGTCGACTGCATTTACGACGGCGAAACCATGCTCATCGGTGGCATCATGGAGCATATCGAGCAAGCTGGCGTGCATTCCGGTGATTCGGCTTGCTCGTTGCCACCGTACAGCTTGTCGAAGGCGCAGCAGGACGAGCTGCGCAAGCAGATGCACTTGATGGCAAAAGAGCTCGACGTAGTTGGTCTGATGAATGCCCAGTTCGCGATTCAGGACGGCAAGATTTTCGTGCTCGAAGTGAACCCGCGCGCCTCGCGTACCGTGCCGTTCGTGTCGAAAGCCACCGGTCTGCCGCTGGCGAAAATCGCTGCCCGGGTGATGGCCGGTCGTTC
Source organism: Permianibacter sp. (assembly GCA_046297695.1). Taxonomy (GTDB): domain Bacteria; phylum Pseudomonadota; class Gammaproteobacteria; order Enterobacterales; family Permianibacteraceae; genus Permianibacter. Next base: position 48,167 of record JBKBHF010000013.1, read on the forward strand.
GCTGAAAGAACAGGGCGTGACCGAAGAGGTAATCCCGCCGTTTTTCGCGGTCAAAGAGCCGGTGTTCCCGTTTGCCAAGTTCCCGAATTCCGATCCGATTCTTGGTCCGGAAATGAAATCGACTGGCGAAGCAATGGGCGTCGGTCAGACCTTCGGTGAAGCCTATTACAAAGCCAAGCTGGCGTGCTTCGCGCAGGCGCCGATGGGCGGCAAAGCGATTGTCTCGGTACGTGATGCCGACAAGGTCAAGCTGCCGGATCTCGGTCGGCAGATGATCGCGCTCGGGTTTGAACTGTATGCAACCGGAGGAACGGCGGCCGTACTGAGCAAAGCCGGTGTGCCGTGCACCCCGATCAACAAGGTGACCGAAGGCCGCCCGCATATCGTCGATCTGATCAAGAACGGCGAGATTGCGTATATCGTCAACACCACTGAAGGTAAGCAAGCGATTGCGGACTCTTACATGATTCGGCGCTCGGCGCTGCAGAAGAAGATTCCGTACACCACGACCATTGCCGGTGCGTTCGCCAGTTGCGCGGCCCTGCGCGAACAGGATCGTGACCGGGTCGAGTCGGTGCAGTCGCTGCATCGCCGGATCAAAGCCTAACCGGGTTTGTCGGAAGGACGATGCCGATGCGCATGTCCTGCAAGCCCGAATCATCGTTTAGTGCGGCCAGCTTGCTTGAGCGACAGCAGCTGGCCGCGCAGAAAGGAGTGGAAATGAATCGTGTACCGATGACGGCACGCGGTGCGGAAGCCTTGAAAAAAGAACTGCATGAGCTGAAGACCGTGGCGCGGCCGAAAGTGATTCATGCGATTGCCGAAGCTCGTGCCCACGGTGATCTGAAAGAAAACGCCGAATATCACGCAGCGCGTGAGCAACAGGGCTTCATCGAAGGTCGCATCGCCGATATCGAAGCCAAGCTCAGCAATGCCCAGATCATCGATGTCAGCAAGCTGCACAACGACGGCAAGGTGATTTTTGGTGCCACCGTCGAGCTCGCCAATACCGAAACCGGTGACGAAGTGGTCTACCGCATCGTTGGCGAGGATGAGGCCGACATCAAGAACAACTTGATCAGCGTCGGCTCGCCGATTGCTCGTGGTTTGGTCGGCAAGTTCGAGGGGGATATCGTGGTGGTAAAGACCCCGGGTGGTGATATCGAGTACGAGATCGTCGCGGTGAAGTACGTTTGAGCAGTAAACAAAAACGCCGCGATGAAGTTGCGGCGTTTTTGTTGGCAGTGATGGTTGCGATTGCTTAGATCAGCTTGGGTTTATTGGCCTTCGGCAGCACAATCTTGCTGTCTTTCGGTTTGGCCCGGTAAGCGATCAGGTTGTGGCCGAGGATCTGAACATTGGCGGCGCCGACCCGCTCGCAGATGGCCTCCGCGATGGCGCGACGCTCATCGCGATCCTCACCGGCCAGCTTGACCTTGATGAGCTCATGGTGGGCGATCGCCAGTTCGATTTCGGCCAGCACGGCGTCAGTCAGGCCATTGCTGCCCAGCATGACCACCGGTTTCAGGCTGTGGGCCAGGGCGCGCAGATGGCGGACCTGATTACTGGCAAGGGCAGGAATCGACATGGCGGGTTCCGAAGCTGTCCGGCAGAGAGGGGCGCCATTCTAGCGCCGGCAACAGGGCTTAACGAGGGCTTTTGGCCAGTTGGCCGAAGCGGCTCATCAGGTCAGACGATTGGGTCTGGAAAAAGTATGGCACGTAGCAAGAGTTCGACCCGCTGGCTGCAGCGGCACTTTGACGACCCGTTCGTCAAACAGGCTCAGAAGGAAGGTTGGCGCTCGCGGGCGGTGTTCAAGCTGCAGGAGATCGACCAGAAGGATAAGCTGATCCGGCCGGGAATGGTCATCGTAGACCTTGGTGCGGCACCAGGCAGCTGGAGCGAGTACGTACTTACCAGGACGGGCGGCAAGGGCAAAATCGTCGCGCTCGACATCCTGCCGATGGACAGCCTGCCGGACGTTGAGTTTATCCAGGGCGATTTTCGCGAAGATGCGGTACTGGCCGAGTTGGAAAAACGGCTCGAAGGTGAGCGGGTCGATCTTGTTTTGTCCGATATGGCCCCCAATATGAGCGGTACGCCTGTAGTCGATCAGGCCCGATCGATGTACCTGTTGGAACTGGCACTGGAGTTTGCCAAGGCTTGGCTCAAGCCGGGCGGCAACATGCTGGTGAAGATGTTTCAGGGTGAGGGTTCCGATGCGTATTTGGTCGAATTGCGTCGGTTGTTCAAAACCGTGAAGATTCGCAAGCCAGACGCATCTCGTGACCGTTCTCGTGAAGTGTTTGTGCTCGCCCAGCACTATACTGGCCCTAAAGCCTGATTGATGTATTTGCCGTTGCCCGTCGGCAGCGGCGGAAAGGAGTGGTCCCTTGAACGACATGTTCAAAAATGTGCTGCTGTGGCTGGTCATTGCCATCGTGCTGGTGTCGGTGTTCAACAATTTCACTGGCAGCCGCAATACCGTCCAGTCGCTCGGTTATTCGGAGTTCATCAGCGATTTGCAGAGCGGCAAGATCGACGAGGTTCAGATCCAGTCCGATGGTCGCGAGGCCATTGGCAAATACAAGAACGGTGAGCAGTTCGTCGCCAGTCTTCCGCCTTACACCGACCGGCTTGATGCCGCGCTGACCGAACAGAAGCAGGTCAAAGTCACCATTCTGCCGCCGGAAAAGCAGAGCCTGTTGTTCGTCATTTTCATCAACCTGTTGCCAGTGTTGCTGCTGATCGGTGTCTGGATTTTCTTCATGCGCCAGATGCAGGGCGGTGGCAAGGGCGGTGCGCTCAGCTTTGGCAAGAGCAAGGCCCGTCTGCTCGGTGAAGATCAGGTCAAGACCACGCTGGCCGATGTCGCCGGTGTCGAAGAAGCGAAAGAAGAAGTCGCCGAGTTGGTCGAGTTCCTGCGCGACCCGGGCAAGTTCCAGAAACTGGGTGGCAAGATCCCGCGCGGTGTTCTGATGGTCGGCCAGCCGGGTACTGGCAAGACCCTGCTGGCGCGCGCCATCGCTGGCGAAGCGAAGGTGCCGTTCTTCACGATTTCCGGTTCTGATTTCGTTGAAATGTTTGTCGGTGTCGGTGCCTCGCGCGTTCGCGACATGTTTGATCAGGCGAAGAAGCATGCGCCGTGCATTATCTTCATCGACGAAATCGACGCCGTCGGTCGTCATCGTGGCGCCGGGCTCGGTGGTGGTCACGATGAGCGTGAGCAAACCCTGAACCAGTTACTGGTCGAGATGGACGGTTTTGAAGGCAGCGAAGGCATCATCATCATCGCTGCGACCAACCGTCCGGACGTGCTCGACCCGGCGCTGCTGCGGCCGGGCCGTTTTGATCGTCAAGTCGTGGTCGGCCTGCCGGATATCCGCGGTCGCGAACAAATTCTGAAAGTACACATGCGCAAAGTGCCGATCGCCGATGATGTCGATCCGGCGGTGATTGCCCGCGGTACCCCGGGCTTTTCCGGCGCCGATCTGGCCAATCTGGTCAACGAAGCGGCGCTGCTCGCGGCGCGTGCCAATGAGCGCGTGGTCAAGATGCGCTTTTTCGACGCCGCCAAGGACAAGATCATGATGGGCGCCGAGCGACGCACCATGGTCATGACCGAGGAAGAAAAGCGCAACACCGCTTTCCACGAAGCCGGTCACGCCATTCTCGGTTATCTGCTGCCGCATTCGGATCCGGTCTACAAGGTCACCATCATTCCGCGCGGCCGTGCGCTCGGTGTGACCATGCAGTTGCCGGAGCAGGATCGGTTGTCGTATTCCAAGCAGTATCTGGAAAACCGCATCGCGATTCTGTTCGGTGGTCGCATCGCCGAAGCGATCATCCATGGCTTTGATGGCGTCACCACCGGTGCCTCGAACGATATCCAGCGCGCCACCGAGCTGGCCCGCAACATGGTGACCCATTGGGGGTTGTCGGAACGGATGGGACCGCTGTCGTATAGCGAGGACGAAGGCGAAGTGTTTCTCGGTCGCTCGATCACCCAGCACAAGAGCGTGGCGGACTCCACGGCGAAAGCGATTGACGAGGAGATCCGCGCCATCATCGACCGCAATTACAAGCTGGCCGAGAAACTGTTGAACGAAAACCTCGATAAACTGAATGCGATGGCCGAAGCGCTGATGAAGTTCGAAACGCTGGATAGCAAGCAGATCGACGACATCATGCAGGGGCGCGATCCGCAACCGCCGGAAGGCTGGACTGATCGCGGCAATGGCGGCGGCAAAGGTTCGGCAACGGTTGAGGCCGCTGGCAAGGCCGACGATGTCAACGGCAAGGCGGCCGCCGCGCATTGATTGCAGGTGTTTCCACAATAGACAAAAAAGCGCCCGATGGCGCTTTTTTGTTGCCTGGATGCCGGCGATAACCGGCATCTGGCGGTGGCGTTTCGTTTGCCGGCAACATGGCAGCGCATCCGATGATGCAGGTCTGCTACCGCCTCGCCATGTCGTTTTCAAAAACTGTCTTTTATCGTCACCAGCCACTGCAGTTTGTCGAGCTCCGGATCAGCATCGGTGTTGAGCGGCGCCGCCAAATCGAGGTGCAGTACGGTTTGTTTGCCGGGTCGTTCGTTGCCGGTACGGGTTGGCGTGAGCCGCAAGCCAAAACCGATATCGCGCAACCAACCGCCGTTGTAGCCATTGTCTTTGCCATCAAACCAGGCACGGCCGACGTCGGCAAACACCGCTGCACCGACATCGAATAGAGACAACACTTCGGTGAACAGATAGAACCGCTCTTCCAGCGTCAGCAAGGCCATGCGATCGCCCATCTGATAACGGGTCGGGTAGCCGCGCAGTCCGTTGTCGCCACCGAGCGTGATGGGTTCATCGATAAAGAGATTGCGGCCGTGCTGGAGCTGCAACGCGGCGTAAAACTGGTGCGAGCTGAAATCACCCTGGTAGTAACGGACGTGCAGTTCGCTGCGTTGGTCGAACACCTGGTCGTCGTCATGACGTCCGTTGATGGCAGCAGACAGGAACATGACCTTGTCATCATCGACCAGGTAATAGCGTTCTGCGGACGCTGAATAAAGCCAGGCCTCATCGGTTGAACCGATGGCGTCGTCAGCACGGCCGAAACGCAGTGTAGTCGTCCAGCCGGTATTGATATCCTCTGTGCGGCGCATCTGATTGATGTTGACCGCCTTGACGAAGCTGTCGTGCACCCGTTGCCACTCCAGCCAGCCATAACGGTAGTGTCGATCGTCCGGGAAGGGTTGCTCTGGCACCGTGTCCTCGTTGGTCCGAAACCGACTGTCTTCATCGTTTAGACCAAAGCGCCAGCGTTGGGTCTCGTGCCCGACCAAGCCGCGTGACCAGCCACCGAATACGCTGTGACTCGCTTCCTCATGCTCGAAGGATTGAATTTCCTCATCGCGAAAACTGAGGGTGTCAGTGCGCAGATTCCGATGCGTCAACACGCCACCGGCCCACGGCGTTTCCAGCGAAAAGAACGGTCGGTACAGTTCAAACGCATGGCTCTGGCCATCGTCGTTGTCGGTGTATTCCAGATCCAGGACACTACGGGTATTGCCGAAGTTGGGGTCGCGGTAGCCGAACATGGTGCCGGTGCGCTCGGCATCCTGTTCGCGGACAATCTGCACGGCGCGACCGCTGCCGAGGAAATTGCTGTCCTTGAAACCAAACCGGGAGCTGTTGTCGCCACCACTGCGCGAGAAACCGACGTCGGGTACCAAGGTCCAGACGTCTTTCACGCGCACTTCCAGATCGACTTTTTCCAGACATTCGCCGATCGGCCGGATGTCGGCGCCGCGCAGGTAACGGCGGGTGCGCAATACCCGCTCGGATTCAGCCACGCGGCTGACCCGGAATGGTTCACCGGTTTCAAACAGCAAGTCGTCGCGGATGACATCCGTGTCGGTTGGAATGTGCCAGTCGTTGACCAGCCGAAACAACCAGTTGTCTTCTTCCGGTTTGCTGGTGTCGAAAATCGGGTCGACCACAATCTGGATATCGCCAACCGGCAAGCCACGCGCTTCGAACCCGGCCAAAGTTGCCGGGTCGGCACCTTCCGACGGCAGGGCGAGACAGCCGTGGTCCAACAGTGGCTCTGCAGTCGTCTCTTCTGGGCTGGGTTCGGACATGGCGGGTGCCGTCACATCGGATGTGGCATCCGCGGCGTGAGCGTCCGCCATGCCAATCACAGACAGCACCGAAATGAGATAAAGGCGGGAAAACGGAAACGACACGCCGAAAACGTCTCCTTAGATTGGGTGAGGGCCACTCGTTTCGTTGGGCTTCGGCCGGATGCGCAATCGAGTATATGCAGCCGATTCGCGCTTGTCGCGACCGAGCCGGCGTCAATGCGATAATACCGAACCAAGCTTGAGGAAAAATGAAGCAAGCCGATGGCTGTCAGCGATTACCATTGGCCCAACAGTGGACCGCCGCTGTTGATGGCCATTCTCAATGTCACGCCGGACTCGTTCTCGGACGGCGGTCGTTATGCCGCGCCAGCCCTGCTGCGGCCGCGGCTGGAGCAGTTGCTGGCTGAAGGTGCTGACATCATCGACATCGGCGGCGAATCGACCCGGCCCGGGGCGGAACCGGTCAGCATCCAGCAGGAGCTGGACCGGGTCATGCCGGCGGTCGAACAGGCGCTGGCACTGGGGGCGGTGGTGTCGATCGATACGCGGCATCCGGAAGTGATGGCGGCGGCCCTGGCGGCCGGTGTGGCCATCATCAATGACGTCAACGCGCTGCAGGCGCCTGGCGCCTTGGCGCTGATCAGTCAGTATCAGCCGGCGGTCTGTCTGATGCACATGCAGGGCGAGCCCCGCTCGATGCAGCAGCAACCGCACTATGACGACGTGGTCAGCGAGGTGAACGCCTTCCTGGTTCAGCGTGCGTCGAGCTGCCGGCAAGCTGGCTTGCCGGCGGCAAAAATTTGTCTGGACCCGGGATTTGGTTTCGGTAAGAGTGCCAGCCACAATTTGCAGCTGCTGTATGCCCTGCCGACGCTGGTGGCGACCGGCTATCCCGTGCTGGCGGGCTTGTCGCGAAAATCGCTGATCGGCCACGTCACCGGTGCGCCGGTGGCGGAACGGCTGGTCGGCAGCGTGGCGCTGGCCTTGCTGGCGGCGCAACGCGGTGCCCGGGTGTTGCGGGTGCACGATGTCAAAGAAACCAAACAGGTTTTGCAGTTATGGCTGGCGATGGAAGCGCAAGGACAGCCATCCCAACAGGAGTGAAGCAGGAAGATGAGCAAGCGTAAGTATTTCGGCACCGATGGCGTCCGCGGCAAAGTCGGCGAGTTTCCGATCAATCCGGAGTTCGTGATGAAGCTGGGCTGGGCCGCCGGCAAGGTGTTGGCCAACGGCAGCGGCAGCAAGGTGCTGATTGGCAAGGATACCCGGACCTCCGGTTACATGTTCGAAGCGGCGCTGGAAGCGGGTTTGTCGGCCGCCGGTGTCGAGGCGCACATGCTCGGGCCGATGCCGACGCCGGCCATCGCTTATCTGACCCGGACATTGCGCGCGCAGGCCGGCATTGTCATTTCGGCGTCGCACAATCCGTACTACGACAACGGCATCAAGTTCTTCTCGGCCGACGGCTTCAAACTGCCGGACGAGGTGGAAGCGCGCATCGAAGCCATGCTCGACGAGCCGATGACTACCGTCGATTCGGCGCTGCTTGGCCGCGCTCGCCGGGTCAGCGAAGCGACGGGGCGCTATATCGAATTCTGCAAAGCCACCGTTGCCAGCAACCTGAGTCTGCGCGGCCTGAAGATCGTGGTCGACTGTGCCCACGGCGCGACCTACAAAGTCGCACCGGCCGTGCTCGAAGAGCTGGGCGCCGAGGTGCACACCATAGGCGCCGAACCGAATGGTCTGAACATCAACGACAAGGTCGGCGCGACCGCGCCGGGCTTGTTGGCGGAAATCGTGGTCGCGCAGGGCGCCGATGTCGGTGTCGCGCTCGATGGCGACGGCGACCGTTTGATCATGGTCGATCACAAAGGCGAAGTGGTTGACGGTGATGAGATCCTGTTCGTGATCGCGCGCGATGCGCTGCGTCGCGGCAAATTGCCCGGTGGCGTGGTCGGCACCGTGATGAGCAATCTTGGTCTCGAGGTGGCGCTGCGCGAGCTGGGCATCGGCTTTGGCCGCGCCAAGGTCGGCGATCGTTACGTGCTGGAAATGATGCAGGAAAAAGGCTGGCTGCTCGGTGGCGAATCGTCTGGCCACATTGTCTGCCTCGACAAAACCACGTCCGGCGACGGCATCGTTTCCGCGTTGCAGGTGCTGTCGGCGATGGTGCAGAACGGTGTCAGCCTGCACGATCTGAAACACGGCATGCAGAAATTTCCGCAAACGCTGATCAACGTGCCGCTCAAGGCCGGCAGCAAGCCGATGGAGGCCGATGCCGTCAAACAGACGGTGCGTCAGGTTGAGCAGGAATTGGGTGACTCCGGCCGCGTGCTGCTGCGGCCATCCGGCACCGAGCCGCTGATCCGAGTCATGGTGGAAGGCCGGGACGCCGCGCAGGTCAAGCGCTGCGCCGAGCAGATTGCCAGCGCCGTGCGATCGGTTTGACGCGGCCAAGCAAGAAGTCGGCAAAAAAACGCGCTGTCTGGCGCGTTTTTTTATACCCGCAAACCGGCGCCGGTTTGCTGCAGCCAGTGCAGAAATTCATCCGCCGGTACCGGCCGGCTGAAATGATAGCCCTGGCCGCGATCGCAGCCCCAGTCACGCAGTAGCACCGCTTGTTCCCGGGTTTCGATGCCTTCGGCCACCACCTGCAGATCGAGGTTGTGGCCCAGTTCAATTGTGGAGCGGACAATGGCGGCATCATCGCCGTCGGCACGCAGTTGCCGGATGAAGGCCTGATCAATCTTCAGTTCCTGCACCGGCAGTTTTTTCAGGTAGGCGAGAGAAGAATAGCCGGTACCAAAATCATCGATGGCCAGCTTGATGCCAAGCGCCCGCAACTGCTCCAGCAAGGCCATCGCTCGCTCCGGCTCTTCAATGAAGCCACTTTCAGTGACTTCCAGACCAAGATACTCCGCCGACACGGTGCTGCGTTCGAGGCTTTCGGCGAGAAAATCGCGCAGGCTTTCGTCAAGCAGATCATGGGCGGAAATATTGACCGCGATATGCATCCGAACGCCATGCTGCTGCCATTCGCGTGCCTGACTGAGGGCGCGGGCGATGATCCAGCGGGTTAGTCGTTTGATGTCACCGGTTTGCTCGGCAAAGGGGATGAAGTCGATAGGCGGAATGAAGCCGCGGCTTGGATGCTGCCAACGGACCAGCGCCTCACAGTAGCTGTGATCATCACCCTGCAGATTGACTTTCGGTTGGTAGAACAAGCGCAGTTCGTTTTCGGCGACCGCGCGGCGCAGATCGCCGAGTAATGACAAGTGCTCGGCGCGAAACGGTTGCAGGCTGGGATCAAACCGAACGATGTGGCGACGCTGCTGTCGACTGTAGTAGAGCGCGACATCGACTGCACGCAACAGCGCACTGGTGTGCTTGCCGTCATCCGGCGCTACCGCATAACCAAGGCTGACGCGCAGATCGACCGTTTGCCCGCCCGCGACAAACGGCAACTGCATAACACCGACCAGTTGCTCGGCCAGTGCGCGACCGGCGCGATCGCCCGCGTCCGGCAGCAGAATGGCGAATTCATCGGCGCCAACGCGGGCCAAGGTGGCGCCATTCGGCAGCTGACCGTGCAATCGCTCGCCGGCAGCGCGCAGCAACTCATCACCCAGCGCATGGCCCAGCGTGTTGTTGATCAGCTTGAACCGGTCCAGATCGAGCAACAATACGGCGCAAGGGGCTGAGTTGCCGAGCAAGCGCGTCAACTGTTCGGTGAAGTAGGTGCGATTGGGCAGCGTCGTCAACGGATCGCGATAAGCCAGATCCAGGATTTGCTGTTCACGGCTGGCTATCGTTTCGCGCATGGTGTTGAAAGCCTGCGCCAGATCGCCAATCTCGTCCTGTCGGTTGATGACCGCATCGACCGCGTAATCGCCGGCCTCCATGCGGTGTGCGGCGGTCTGCAGCTGCTGCAACGGTCGTACGATGCCGCGCGCCAGCATGACGGTGGCAACCAACGCCAGTGCCAACGCGGCCAAGCCCAAACCAAGCAGGTAGCGTTGCAACTGACGGTGCGGCGCGAGCGCCTGCTCCAGTGAGCGCTGCAAGACCGCGATTTCGCTACCGTCTTGTCCTGCCAGCGCGACGACCAGGGTTTGATACGGTTGTTCGGTCAGCATCAGTGTGTGGATGGCATGATCCGGTCGTGGCGGCAGTTGCTGCGTCAGCGCATCAGCCAGCGCTGATGGCAGGGTCGATGCCTGCAGTCGCCAATGGCGTGCGCCATCCGCATCGTGATGCCTGCCCAAAAAAGACACTTGCAAGCCGGTCAGTTTTTGCAGGTCGGTGGCAACGGTCGCATCGATCAAGAAACCCATCGCGACCACGGCAATCGGTTGCGGTGCTCGCACCGTCACCACGACCAATTGATAAGCCTGTTCATCAAGACTGACGATGGCACTGGCGGCGCCTTGCACACGCGCCTGTTGCAGCAACTCCGGGAAGGGAAACAAGCCACTGACCTGATCGTCGCGACTGTCAGCAAGCAGGCTGCCATCCAGGCTCGCTGCCAAGCTGATGTCGGCATTGATCCGGCCGCGATGATTCTGTAACGCAGACGTGATGGTGCTTTGATCGCGGCTGGCGATGGCTTCGCGAAAGCCGTAATCTGCCGCCAGCACTTTTGCGGCCTGTGTCAGTTGTTGCTGATTTTGTTCCAGGGCCCGGGCAAACACGGCCTGACCCAGTTGCAGCTCTTCGCGCAGCTGATTGGTAACCAGATTGCGCTGCATTTGCGACACCAACCACAGCACGCCGACCAGCACCAGCAACAGCAGGCTGCCGTAGGTCAGTGCCAGGCGGCGGCTCAGCTGGCGACGAGGTGTCGCGCCCGTACTCATCTCAATGCTGGCTCGAGGCGCTGGCCCGTGGCCGCAGGCTGACCGGTACGCGTAGCGGCGCGGACGCATCGGTGACGGTGACGGCGAGCGCTGTGGTCGGCGCGCTCAGTTCCGGATGCCACAGCTGCAATTGATGCGGGCCCGGCGGCAGCTGCAGGACCAGTTCGCCATGACCATTGCTTTTGCCGAACCAGGGGGTATCGACCACCAGCACGTAAGCCAGCATCCAATCGTGGATGTTGCAGCCCAAGGCCACCACGCCGGCGCGGTCGAACAGCACGGGTTCGGCCGGTACGCCGCTGTAGAGCTTCAGTTCAAATTTTTTGGCATCGGAAAACGAATAAACGTGATGCCGGATATTGTCCTTGTTCGGAAACCGGATCCGGCTGCCGACCGGCGCCACGGTCACATACGGGACGAATTCCTTGTTGATCTGATCGATGTCGACCTGCATGCCGACCGGTTTGGCGGCGGCGGAATGCACATAGGCGACGACGTCCGGCACCGGCTTGCCGTCCGCGTCTTGCAACTGCAGGCGAAACTCGGCCGCGCTGCCGGTCGAAGTCAACAGCAACGCCATCAACAGAGATGCAACGCGCATCGATGAGCCCATCGCCATCATCCTTTTGTCGAACAATCAGGGGCCGGCAGCAACCGGATCCACCACCTGCGGCTTCATCGGCGCCAGCAATGCCAAAAACTCGTTCTTTTCCCGACTGCCGACCCCGCGAGCGTCGAGAATGGTGCGCAACTGTTCAACCAAGCCGTAGAACTCACGTTCGGTAATTTGCAGTCCGCGGTGGACCAAGCGCATATCGTCACCCGTATACGTGCAGGGACCGCCGGCCAGTACACAGAACTGTTCGGCCAGCTTCTCTTTCACCCGCTGCAGATTCACCTTGTGAAAACTGCGTTTGGTGTTGGGGTCGGTGCTGGCGACGTCGATCAGTTGATCGGTGATCGCCTGCAGGGCCGGCTGTCCGCCGAGGCGTTGATACAAGGTGTCGGCCGCCGCCAGTGGCGTGCTCAGGCACAGCAGAGGCAGCAGCAATAAAGATCGCAGCATTTTTGACAGGCCCTCCGGGGCGATTAGCATTGAGCATAGACAGTGACCACCCATAGGTCACCCTGGTTGGGGGCGGGTATGAGCGGAATCAGAAGCGTTATACGAGGGTTTGGCCTGTTTGCGTTGCTCATCCAGGCTGCCTATGCCGATCCGGGGGGGCGGCTGCCGGCAACGGGCGGCGTGGTATCGGTTGATGGCAGTGGCGGTGGCGGCTTGACCAGCTGGGCGCTGATCAGCGGCTATGGCACGGCAGATGAATGGGGCGGTGCCATCAGCGTCACCCGGTTGCCGTTGCCCGATTATCAGTTCGAAAGTGCGGCACTAACCCTCGGCTTGTTCGACCGTGTCGAACTCAGCGTGGGTCGTCAGCGCTTCGATCTGGAAGACGTGGTGCCCGGCGAACACGTCGAGCAGGACATTTTTGCCGTGAAGTGGCGCCTGGCGGGGGATGCAGTGTTTGCCCCCGATTCCTTTCTGCCGCAACTGGCGCTTGCCGTGCAGCACAAGCGCAACCGCGATTTTGACTTCATTCCAGCTGCACTTGGCGGCCAGCGTGACAGCGACAGCGAGTTTGCGCTGTTGGCCAGCAAGCTCTATTTCGCTGCGATGTTCGGCCACAACCTGCTGATCAATGCCGGCCTGCATTACAGCCGCGCCAATCAGTTTGGCTTGCTGGGCTTTGGCGGCCCCGATGATGATCGCAGGGAGTGGTTGGCGCAGGCCGCGTTGGGGGTTTTCTTGACCGATCAATTGCTGCTTGGTCTGGAATATCGACAGAAGCCCGACAATCTCGCTGTTCCAGAAGACGATGCTCACGATCTGTTTCTGGCTTGGGTGCCGAACCGGCGCTTTGCGCTGACCCTGGCCAGAGTGGATTTGGGCCGCATCGCCGTAACCGAGGACGAGCAGGTCGGTACCTATCTGCAGGTGCAGCTCAATTATTGAACAAGCTGGCGGCCGTTCCCTGTGAGCGGACGGGCCGGCGCTGCAGCTTGCTTGTAACTTGGCGGCCGCATCGCTACCATATGCGCCCGCTTCGCCAGGCCCCTTTTTATGACCTCGTCGCGCCCGCGTATCGTTGCCGGTAACTGGAAAATGCACGGTTCGCGCGAGCTGGTTCGGGCCTTGGTTCCCGCCGTGCAGCAGGCACTGCCGGCCACGGGCCGCTGCCAGGTCGTGTTCTGTCCGCCGGCGGTGTACCTGGCCGAGGTGGCTGGCATGTTGAGTCACCCACGCTGTGCGGTCGGGGCTCAGGATGTCAGTGCCCATGCCAGCGGTGCCTATACCGGTGAACTGGCCGGGTCGATGCTGAAAGAGCTGGCTTGCCAGTTCAGCATCGTCGGGCATTCGGAGCGGCGCCGTTACCACGGCGAAAGCAGCGAGCTGGTTGCCGCCAAAGCGGCAGCAGCACTGGCTGCAGGATTACGGCCGATCATCTGCATCGGCGAAACCCTGGCCGAACGCGAAAGCGAGCGGACTTGGGCCGTGCTGGAGCAGCAGCTGTCGGCGATTGCCGGGCTGCTCCGGCAGCAACGGGCCGGCGAGATTGTGCTGGCCTACGAACCGGTCTGGGCCATTGGCAGCGGCCGGACCGCGACGCCGGAACAGGCGCAGGCGGTACACGGGCAGGTGCGGACCTGGCTGAAACAGCAGGCGCCGGCCTTGGCCGAGCAGCTGCCGATTCTGTACGGCGGCAGTGTGAAAGCGGATAACGCGGCGGCGCTGATGGCGCAGCCGGATGTGGACGGAGCCCTGGTCGGGGGCGCCTCCTTGCAGGCAGATGAGTTCATCGCCATCTGCCGCAGCGCCGGGTAGGCGCTGATAAAAAGTCGGAAAAGACTGACATGTACGAGATTTTGCTGGGTCTGTTTCTGGTCATCGCGCTGGCGCTGATCGGCATCATCCTGCTGCAACAGGGCAAGGGCGCCGATCTGGGCGCGTCGTTCGGTGCCGGTGCCTCGAACACCGTGTTCGGTGCTGCCGGTTCGGGCAACTTCCTGACCAAGGCGACCTGGTGGTTGGCCCTGGTATCGCTGGTGATTCTGTTGGTGCTGGGTTACATGGCCAGCCACCGCGATAAAGCGGCGACGGCAACCGATGACGTGTTTGCCGAGCTGCCGGCAGATGCTCCGGTCACCGAAGTACCGGCTGCCGAAGCCGTACCGGCCAGCGATGTCCCGGCCGCGACTGAAGCGGCGCCGGTCAATAGCGACGTGCCGGCCGCGCCGGCCGCAACCGAACAGCCGGCCAGTGATGCGCCGAAGCCGTAAGGCAGCTTGAGGTCGGCTGACCTGCACAATTTGCGGAAGTGGTGAAATTGGTAGACACACCATCTTGAGGGGGTGGCGCCGCAAGGCATGAGGGTTCAAGTCCCTCCTTCCGCACCAATTCACCGGTCGGGTTCTCCGGCCGGTCAGAACGGAAAATGGCATCGGACCGCAAGGCGATGCCATTTTTTCTGCCCGCACCTGCCTCGGGCATGCGGGAAAAAACGCTGTCCGGCGCAGGCCGGCAGTACGAAGGAGGTGGCTCCACGCTGGCACTGACGTTGCGCTCGGTCAGAAAAAGCCGGTGGGAAGCTGCTAAAATCTCGTGGTTTTTTGTCCCGCCACGTTTGTGCGTGCCGCCGATGGGGTTTCAGGCAGGCGGCGCGCAGGGTGAACAACATGCTGCAGAACTACACTCCCATCCTCGTGTTCATGGGGGTCGGGCTCGGCCTTGGCACCGTTCTGGTCGCCCTCGGTTGGTTGCTCGGCTACCTGTTCGGTCGGCACAAGCCGGACGCGGCCAAGAATGCACCGTTCGAATGCGGCTATGACGCGTTCGAAGATGCCCGCATGAAGTTCGACGTGCGTTTCTATCTGGTTGCCATCCTGTTCATCATTTTCGATCTCGAGATCGCCTTCCTGTTCCCGTGGGCGGTGGTCATCAACGAGATTGGCTGGTTCGGCTTCTGGGCCATGGCGGCCTTCCTGGGTCTGCTGGTCGTCGGTTTCATTTACGAATGGAAGAAAGGCGCGCTCGAGTGGGAGTAACCCGCTCAGGCGCTGTTTTGCATTCGTAACGCTGCAAGAGGATTCCGGAAATGGCGGTTGAAGGCGTCATGGAAAAAGGGTTTGTCACCACCTCGGTCGACACCCTCGTAAACTGGGCCAGCACCGGCTCGATGTGGCCGATGACTTTCGGTCTGGCCTGCTGTGCCGTCGAGATGATGCACGCCGGTGCGTCGCGTTATGACCTCGACCGCTTCGGCATCGTGTTCCGGCCGAGTCCGCGCCAATCCGACGTGATGATCGTCGCCGGCACGCTGACCAACAAGATGGCGCCGGCGCTGCGCCGCGTCTATGACCAGATGCCGGAACCGCGCTGGGTCATCTCGATGGGCTCCTGCGCCAACGGCGGCGGTTACTACCACTATTCCTACGCGGTGGTGCGCGGTTGCGATCGGGTCGTGCCGGTCGACATCTACGTGCCGGGCTGCCCGCCGACCGCGGAAGCGCTGCTGTACGGTCTCATCCAGCTGCAAAACAAGATTCGCCGCACCAACACCATCGCGCGGCAAGCCTAAGGATCCCGCTCATGCAATTGGCCGAACAACTGACGGCACATTTCGGCGCGCGCCTGCAGGCCTGCGTTGTCGATCGTGACGAAGTGACCATCGAAGTGTCGCGTGAGGATTACCTCGGCGTATGCCAGGAGCTGCGCGACAAGGAAGCCTTCCAGTTCAAGCAACTGATCGATCTCTGCGGTGTCGACTACTCGCAATACGGCGCTACCGAATGGGAAACCGAAGACGCCTCCAGCGCCGGTTTTTCGCGCGGTGTTGACCGCGACCAGCCGCGCGCAGCCAGCTGGAGCAAGCCACGTTTCGCCGTGGTCGTGCACCTGCTGTCGGTCAGCAACAACCAGCGCATTCGCGTTCGGGTGTTCGTCGACGAGCAATTCCCGATCGTGGCCAGCGTCTCCGAGCTGTGGCCGGTTGCCAACTGGTTCGAGCGCGAAGCGTTCGACCTGTTTGGCATCCTGTTCGACGGTCACAACGATCTGCGCCGCCTGCTGACCGATTACGGTTTCGTTGGTCATCCGTTCCGGAAAGATTTCCCGCTGATCGGCAACGTCGAAATCCGTTACGACGCCGCGCAAGCCCGCTGTGTCTACGAACCGGTATCGATCGAGCCGCGCGTGCTGGTGCCGCGTGTCATTCGTCACGATCAGCGTTACAGCGCGAAGAAGGCCTAAAGAAATGGCAGAGATCCGCAATTACACCATCAACTTCGGCCCGCAACACCCGGCCGCGCACGGCGTGCTGCGCCTGATTCTGGAGCTGGACGGTGAAACCATCGTCCGTGCCGATCCGCACATCGGCCTGCTGCACCGTGGCACTGAAAAGCTGGCCGAGAGCAAGCCGTTCAACCAGAGCATCGGTTACATGGACCGGCTCGACTACGTCTCGATGATGTGCAACGAGCACGCCTATGTCATGGCCATCGAGAAGCTGCTCGGTATCCAGGCACCGGTGCGGGCCCAGTACATCCGGGTGATGTTCGACGAGATCACCCGTATCCTGAACCACCTGCTCTGGCTCGGCGCGCACGGTCTCGACATTGGCGCGATGACCATGTTCCTGTACTGCTTCCGTGAGCGGGAAGCGCTGATGGACTGCTACGAAGCAGTCTCGGGGGCGCGTCTGCACGCGACCTATTACCGTCCGGGCGGTGTCTACCGCGACCTGCCGGATCGCATGCCGCAGTATCAAGCCTCGAAATTCCGCAGCGAAAAAGACGTCAAGAAACTGAACGAAACGCGTCAGGGCTCGATGCTCGACTACCTGTGGGCGTTCACCGAAGATTTTCCGAAGCGCGTCGACGAATACGAGGCGTTGCTCACCGACAACCGGATCTGGAAACAGCGCACCGTCGGTATTGGTGTGGTGTCGCCGGAACGGGCCTTGGCGCTCGGTTTGACTGGCCCGATGCTGCGCGGTTCGGGCGTGGTCTGGGATCTGCGCAAGCACCAGCCATACGAAGTCTACGATCAGCTCGATTTCGATATCCCGGTCGGCAAGAACGGTGACTGCTATGACCGTTATCTGGTGCGTGTCGAAGAAATGCGCCAGTCGAACCGGATCATTCGTCAGTGCATCGAGTGGCTGCGCAAGAACCCGGGTCCGGTCATGGTCGACAACTACAAGGTTGCGCCGCCGCGCCGCGAAGCCATGAAGCACGACATGGAGGCGCTGATCCACCACTTCAAGTTCTTTACCGAAGGCTTCTGCGCGCCGGAAGGCGAGGTCTACAGCGCGGTCGAACACCCGAAAGGCGAGTTCGGCATTTACCTGGTTTCAGACGGTGCCAACAAGCCGTACCGGGTCAAAATCCGTGCGCCGGGTTTTGCCCACCTGTCAGCCATTGATGAAGTCGGTCGTGGCCACATGCTGGCCGACATCGTGGCGATTATTGGCACGATGGATATTGTGTTCGGGGAGATCGATCGCTGATGAGCACGCAAGCAAATCCGAACAAGCTCAAAGAGCTGTTGCCGGCTTCGGCCATTGCCGAAATCGAAGTCTGGTTGGCCAAGTATCCGCCGGATCGTCGTCGCTCTGCCGTCATGGGCGCACTGACCATTGCCCAGGATCACCTGAACTACCTGAGCACCGAAACGATGGACGCGGTGGCCGATTATCTCGGTATTCCGCGCATCGCCGCCTACGAGGTGGCGACGTTCTACTCGATGTATCAGCTGCAGCCGGTCGGCAAGCATGTGATCAACGTCTGCACCAACGTCAGCTGCATGCTGCGGGGTTCCGACCAGATCGTCGACCACCTGCAGAAGAAACTGGGCATCGGCTTCAAACAGACCACCAAGGACGGCAAGTTCACGCTCCGTGAAGTCGAGTGCCTGGCCGCCTGCGGTGGGGCGCCGTGTGCCTTAATCGACAAGACCTATCACGAGAACCTGACCCCGGAAAAAGTGGATCAGATTCTGGCCAAACTGGATTAAGGAAAAACCGATCATGATCGATGTTGCCTACCAGTTGCACAAAGGTCCGGTCTGCTACCGGACCATCGGCCTGCCGGAGCCGTGGTCGCTGAAGACCTACGAATCGGTTGGAGGTTACGCCCAGTGGCGGAAAATCCTCACCGAGAAAATTCCGCCGGAACAAATCATCGAGGCGCTGAAGCTCGGTAACCTGCGTGGTCGCGGTGGTGCCGGCTTCCCGACCGGTCTGAAGTGGTCGTTCATGCCGCGCAATGCGCCAGGCCAGAAATACATGGTCTGCAACGCCGACGAAGGCGAGCCGGGCACCTACAAGGATCGCGACATCCTGCGCTTCAATCCGCACCAGCTGATCGAAGGCATGGCAATCGGTGCCTATGTCATCGGCGCGACCGTTGGCTACAACTACATTCGCGGTGAGTTCTATGAGCCGATCATGCGGTTCGAGAACGCGCTGAAGGAAGCCTATGCCGCAGGTTTGATCGGCAAGAACATTCTCGGCAGTGGTATCGATTTCGATCTGTTCACCCACTACGGTGCCGGTGCCTATATCTGCGGCGAAGAAACGGCGCTGATCGAATCGATCGAAGGCAAAAAGGGCCAGCCGCGCTTCAAGCCGCCGTTCCCAGCCAACTACGGCGTGTTCGGTCGCCCGACCAACGTCAACAACGTCGAGTCGTTTGCCTCGGTGCCGGTCATCCTCGAAAAAGGCGGCCAGTGGTTCCTGGAGCAGGGCAAGCCGAACAACGGCGGCACCAAGATCTTCTCGGTCTCCGGTCACGTCAACAAGCCGGGCAACTTCGAAGTTCCGCTCGGTACGCCGTTCAAGGATCTGCTGGAAATGGCCGGCGGCATGCTGAACGGCAAGAAGCTGAAGGCAGTCATTCCGGGTGGCTCATCGACGCCGATCCTGCCGGGTCACATCATGATGGACCTGACCATGGATTACGACAGCATCAGCAAGGCCGGTTCGATGCTGGGCGCCGGCTCCGTGATCGTGATGGACGAAGACACCGACCTCGTCAAAGTGCTCGCCCGCATCTCGCATTTCTACTACGAAGAATCCTGCGGTCAGTGCACGCCGTGCCGTGAAGGCACCGGTTGGCTGGCACGCATGCTGCACCGGATCCTGCACGGCGAAGGCACCCGTGACGATCTGGCCAAACTGGATGCGGTCGCCGCCAACATTTCCGGCCGGACGATTTGCGCGCTCGGTGATGCCGCGGCGATGCCGGTGATGAGTTTCCTGAAGCATTTCCGCCACGAGTTCGAACACTACATCGAACACAAGCGCAGCATCGTCGGTGGTGGCGGTCACTGAGCCGGCGAAGGAATGAACGAATTGAGTTGCCAGGCAACACGGCAACTCGGGCAGTCAACGAAGTGCCGGCCGACCTAGTGGCTGGCTCACTTCCTCTGCAAGAGACGTAGACGATGGTCAACATCGAAATTGATGGCAAGAAACTGCAGGTCGAACCGGGCTCGATGATTATCGAAGCCGCCGACGCCGCAGGCATTTACATTCCGCGCTTCTGCTATCACAAGAAGCTGTCGGTCGCGGCCAACTGCCGGATGTGTCTGGTCGATGTCGCCAAGGCACCGAAAGCGGTGCCGGCCTGCGCGACGCCGGTCAACGAAGGCATGGTCGTGCAGACCAAATCGCCGAAGGCGCTCGATGCCCAGAAAGCGGTGATGGAATTCCTGCTGATCAACCATCCGCTCGATTGCCCGATCTGCGATCAGGGCGGCGAGTGTGAGCTGCAGGATCTGGCCGTCGGTTACGGCCGCGATGTCTCGCGCTACACCGAAGGCAAGCGCGTGGTCGAAGACAAGGACATCGGTCCGCTGATCGCGACCGAGATGACCCGCTGCATCCACTGCACCCGCTGTGTCCGCTTCGGCACCGAAATCGCCGGCGTCCGTGAACTCGGCGCCACCGGCCGCGGCGAGCACATGAGCATCGGTACCTTCATCGAGAAGAGCGTTGACTCGGAAGTGTCGGGCAACGTCATCGATCTGTGCCCGGTCGGTGCGCTGACCGCCAAGCCGTCGCGCTTCACCGCCCGCGCCTGGGAGCTGCAGGCGCGGCCGAGCGTGGCGCCGCATGACTGCCTCGGCTCGAACGTCGATGTCCATGTCCGCCGCAACGAAGTGATTCGTGTCGTGCCACGCGAAAACGAAGCCATCAACGAAGTCTGGCTATCGGATCGCGACCGCTTCTCGTACGAAGCCTTGAACAAGGCACCGCGTCTGACCACGCCGCGCATCCGTCGTGATGGCCAGTGGCAGGATGTCAGCTGGCAGGAAGCGCTGGAGCTGACCGCAGCCAATCTGAAGCGCCTCGCCGGCAACGATCTCGGCGCACTGGCGTCGCCGTCGGCGACCACCGAAGAACTGTACCTGCTGCAGAAACTGCTGCGCGGTTTGAACTCGAACAATATCGACGTCCGCCTGCGTCAGCGTGATTTCAGCGATGACGCGAGCCAGGCCCTGTTCCCGGCGCTCGGTTTGCCGGTCGCTGATCTGGAAACCCTCGACACGACCTTGCTGATCGGTTCGAACCTGCGTCGCGAGCAGCCGATTGCGGCGCTGCGTCTGCGCAAGAGCACCCGCACCGGCATCGTGATGTCGGTGGCCGATGCCGATTACGACTGGAATTTCAAACTGGCCGAAGACCTCATCAGTAAGGATTTGCTGGCCGAAGTCGCCGGTATCGCGAAAGCGCTGGCCGATGCCAAAGCCGACGCCGTCCCGGCTGACGCGAAAGCCATTCTGGCTGGCGTCAGCGCCAGCGAAGCGCACAAACGCGTCGCGGCCAACTTGCTGAAAGACGGCAAGAAGGCGGTGCTGCTGGGCGCCGCCGCACTGGAGCATGAAAACGCAGCCAGCATTCGCGCCTTCGCCCAATTGATCGGCACGATCAGCGGCGCCAGCGTCGGTGAATTCAGCCATGGCGCCAACATGGCCGGCGCTTTCCTCGCCGGTGCGTTGCCGCATCGCCGCGAAGGCGGCCAGGCCGTTGCCGCCGGCCGCAATGCCGTCGAAATGTTCAAGCAGGGCCTGAAAGCCTGGCTGTTGCTCGATGTCGAACCGGAGCACGACAGCATCGTCGGCAAAGCCGGCAATGAAGCGCTGAAGCGTGCCGAGTTCATCGTGGCGCTGACCCCGTTTGCCGACAGCGTCGCCGCGCAATACGCCGACGTGCTGTTGCCGATGGGTGCGTTCACCGAAACCTCCGGCACCTATGTCAACGTCAACGGCGTATTCCAGTCGTTCGCGGCGGCGGTGCCGGCCAAAGGCCAGGCGCGTCCGGCCTGGAAGATCCTGCGCGTGCTCGGCAATTTGCTGAACCTGAAAGGTTTCGATCACAACTCATCGGAAGATGTGCTGGCGGAACTGAAAGCCGTGCTCGCGCGGACCCCGGCTCCGGTGACCAGCTGGAAGGCGCCGACCAAAGTGAGCGGCGGCAGCGCCGGTCGTCCGCTCGGCCTGTATCAAGTCGATGGCACCGTGCGCCGCGCGGCCAGCCTGCAACAAACAGCGGCCGGCCGTAGCGCGGCCGAGCTGCCTGTGCGCGTGGAGGCCTGATTCATGTTGATGGATTATGTAATTGAAGGCGCCTGGATTCTCGCGAAGATCGTCGCGATTGTGCTGCCGCTGATTCTGGCGGTGGCCTACGCGACCTACGCCGAGCGGAAAGTGATCGGCTTCATGCAGATCCGCATCGGCCCGAACCGGGTCGGCCCGCTCGGTCTGTTCCAGCCGTTCGCTGACGTCATCAAGCTGCTGACCAAGGAAATCGTGCAGCCGACCGCGGCGAACAAAGGTCTGTTCATGATCGCGCCGATCGTCTGTTTCGCACCGGCGCTGGTGGCTTGGGCGGTGGTGCCGTTCGATGCCGGCATGATCCTGGCCGATGTCAATGCCGGCTTGCTGTTCCTGCTGGCGATGACCTCGCTTGGCGTCTACGGCGTACTGATTGCCGGTTGGGCGTCGAACTCGAAATACGCTTTCCTCGGTGGTCTGCGTTCGGCGTCGCAGATCGTGTCGTACGAAATCGCAATGGGCTTCACGCTGGTTTGCGTGCTGATGACCGCGCAAACGATGAACCTCGGCGACATCGTCGAGAAGCAGGCCGGTGGTGTCTGGAACTGGTATATCTGGCCGCTGTTCCCGATGGCGGTGATTTACTGGATCTGCGGCGTTGCCGAAACCAACCGGGCACCGTTCGACCTGCCGGAAGGTGAATCGGAAATCGTCGCCGGTTTCCACGTCGAATACGCCGGCTCGGCCTTTGCGGTGTTCTTCCTCGCCGAATACGCCAACATGATCCTGATCAGCGTGCTGACCGCGACCTTCTTCTTCGGCGGCTGGCTGAATCCGTTCCAGGGTATCCCGGTACTGGAAGCCGCCACCAGCTGGGTGCCGGGCACGATCTGGCTGCTGGCGAAAGCATTCTTCTTCCTGTTCGCGATGTTCTGGCTGCGCGCGACCTATCCGCGCTTCCGTTATGACCAGGTCATGCGCCTGGGTTGGAAAGTCTTCATTCCGTTCACCCTTGTCTGGGTGGTCGTGGTGGCCGTCTTCGTCAAGACCGGCTTTGGCCCGTGGTACTAAGCGGAATTCACGACATGTTGGAAAGCATTCGCCGTTTTTGGCACACCTACACGATGAAAGAGCTGCGCCACGGTCTGGTTGTGACCTGGCGGCACATGTTCATGCAAAAAATCACCGTGCAATTCCCGGAAGAGCGGACGCCGCAGTCGCACCGTTTCCGTGGTTTGCACGCGCTGCGCCGTTACCCGAACGGGGAAGAGCGCTGCATTGCCTGCAAACTCTGTGAAGCGGTTTGCCCGGCATTGGCGATCACCATCGAAGCCGGCCCGCGCCAGAACGATGGCACCCGCCGCACGACCCGTTACGAGATCGATCTGTTCAAGTGCATCTTCTGCGGTTTCTGCGAAGAATCCTGTCCGGTTGATTCGATCGTCGAAACCCGCGTCTTCGATTACCACTTCGAGAAGCGCGGCGAGCAGATCATGACCAAGGCCAAGCTGCTGGCGATTGGTGACAAGTACGAAGCCCAGATTGCCGAAGACCGCGCTCTTGACGCGGCCTACCGTTAAGGAAACAACATGGAACTGAAATCCCTGGTGTTCTATGTGTTCGCGGCGCTGATGCTGATCTCCGCGACCATGGTCATCACCGTCCGCAACGCGGTCCGTGCCGTGCTGTGTCTGGTGCTGACCTTCTTCTGTGCCGCCGTGCTGTGGCTGCTGACCGAAGCCGAGTTTCTGTCGATTGCGCTGGTGCTGGTCTATGTCGGCGCCGTGATGGTGCTGTTCTTGTTCGTCGTCATGATGCTCGACGTCGACTATGCGGCGGTCAAGCAGGGCTTCACCCGCTATCTGCCGCTCGGCGTCATCGCCGCCATGCTGGTGTTCGCCGGTATCTGGGGCATGGTCAACGAAGGCGGTTTCGGCGCCGGTGCCGCGGCGCCGGCCGGTGGTGGCGAGACGCCGAACATCAATGTGCTCGGCAAGCTGCTGTACACCGAATACTTCTATCCGTTTGAACTGGCGGCCGTGATTCTGCTGGTGGCGCTGATTGCCGCCGTCGCACTGACCTTCCGCGGTACCCGCATGCGCAAGGTGCAGGACGTGGGCCGGCAGGTCCATGTCAGCAAGGAAGAGCGTTTGCGCGTCGTCAAGGTCGAGCCGGTGAAAAAGGCGCAGCCGACTGTCGATGGAGAAAAAGCATGATCACGATCGAACATTACCTGGTCGTCAGCAGTGCGCTGTTTGCGATCTCCATCGCCGGCATCATCCTGAACCGCAAGAACGTCATCACCTTGCTGATGTGCGTGGAACTGCTGCTGCTCGCGGTCAACACCAACTTCATCGCCTTCTCGCGTTACCTCGGTGACGCCACCGGCCAGATATTCGTGTTCTTCATCCTGACCGTGGCGGCGGCGGAAGCGGCAATTGGTCTCGCCATTCTGGTCGTGCTGTTCCGTAACCGCAGCACCATCGATGTCGAAGAACTCGACGAGCTCAAGGGGTAAGCCGCAACCATGGAAAAGATTTATCTTGCCATCGTGCTGGCGCCTCTGTTCGGCGCCATCCTTGCCGGCCTGTTCGGCAAGCAAATCGGCCGCGTCGGTGCTCATACCGCGACCATTCTCGGGGTAGCGATTGCCGCGGCGCTGTCGGTTTATGTGTTCTGGCAGCATGGCGTCAATGGTCTGCCGATTTATAACGCCAGTGTCTACGAATGGGCGACCATCGGCGGCCTGCGTTTGGAGGTCGGCTTCCTGGTCGACAACCTGACCGCGATGATGATGGTGGTCGTGACTTCGGTCAGCCTGATGGTGCACATCTACACCATTGGCTACATGGCCGATGACAACGGTTACCAGCGCTTCTTCAGCTACATCTCGCTGTTCACCTTCTCGATGCTGATGCTGGTGATGAGCAACAACTTCCTGCAGCTGTTCTTCGGCTGGGAAGCGGTGGGCCTCGTCTCGTACCTGCTGATCGGTTTCTGGTTCAAGAAGCCGACGGCAATCTACGCCAACATGAAAGCCTTCCTGGTCAACCGGGTCGGTGACTTCGGCTTCCTGATCGGTATCGCGGCGGTGCTGTACTGGTTCGGTTCGCTGGATTACGCCACCGTGTTCGCTGCGGCGCCGGATTGGGCCAAACAGGGCTTGACCCTGCAAGTGACCGACAGCGTGCAGTGGTCGGCGATCAGCGTGATCTGTATTGGCTTGTTCATTGGCGCGATGGGCAAATCGGCGCAGGTGCCGCTGCACGTCTGGCTGCCGGACTCGATGGAAGGCCCGACCCCGATCTCGGCACTCATTCACGCCGCGACCATGGTGACTGCCGGTGTGTTCATGGTGGCGCGGATGTCGCCGCTGTTCGAGCTGTCGGAAACCGCGCTGACTTTCGTCATCGTGATCGGCGCCACCACGGCACTGTTCATGGGCTTCCTCGGCATCGTCCAGAACGACATCAAGCGCGTCGTTGCCTACTCGACGCTGTCGCAACTCGGTTACATGGTTGTTGCGCTCGGCGCATCGGCCTACGCCGCCGGTGTGTTCCACTTGATGACCCACGCGTTCTTCAAGGCGCTGCTGTTCCTCGGCGCCGGTGCCGTGATCGTTGCCATGCACCACGAGCAGGACATCCGCAAGATGGGCGGCCTGTGGAAGCACATGAAGGTGGTCTGGGTCACCGCGCTGCTCGGTTCGCTGGCGCTGATCGGCACGCCGTTCTTCTCCGGCTTCTATTCGAAAGACGCGATCATCGAAGCGGTGCATGCTTCCACCATCGCCGGTTCGGGTTATGCCTACGTCTGCGTGCTGGCCGGCGTGTTCATCACCGCACTGTACAGCTTCCGGATGTTCTTCCTGGTGTTCCACACCAAGGAGCGCTTCCATGACGCCGACAACCATCATCACCACAAAGTGCCGCACGATGACGGCCACGCCAAGCACGGCAGCCACACCCATCACGGCCATCACGATGATCACGGCGTGCCGCATCATCTGCCGTGGGTGATCACGCTGCCGCTGATCCTGCTGGCGATTCCGTCGGTGATCGTGGCCTGGTTCTGGGCCGAGCCGATGCTGGCCGGTGACTTCTTCAAAGGCGTCATCTACGTCGCGCCGGAGCACAATTCGCTGGCCGTCGTTGCCGAGCATCTGGAGCATGGCTGGGTCGCCTTCGCCCTGCATGCGCCGATGACCGTGCCGTTCTGGCTTGCGGCTGCCGGTGTCGTCACCGCCTGGTTCATCTGGGTCAAGAACCCGAAGATCGCCGATGTCGCGCAGGCCAAGTTGAAAGCTGTGCACACCCTGCTCATCAACAAATACTACTTCGATGACATCAACCAGGCGCTGTTTGCCAATGGTTCGGTGCGCCTCGGTGGCCGGCTGTCCAAGCATGGCGACACCCAGCTGATCGACGGCCTGATCGTCAATGGCAGCGCCAAGGGGGTTGGCAAGCTGGCGGTCCAGCTGCGCAAGCTGCAGAGCGGCTATCTGTATCACTATGCATTCGGCATGATCATCGGCTTGCTGCTGCTGATCGGCTGGTTGTATTTCCGTGTCTAAGCTAGGGGCCTAATGAACATGACAACTCTTCCCCTGCTCAGCCTGCTGGTCTGGACGCCGATCGTCGGTGCCCTGCTGGTGCTGTTCGGTGCCGGTGAGCGCAACAACGGCAGCACGGCCAAGTGGCTGGCGCTGATCACGTCGTTGATTACGCTGGCGCTGTGCGTGCCGCTGTACACCGGTTTTGATCTGACCACGGCCAACATGCAGTTCACCGAATTGAGCCCGTGGTTCAGCATCTCCGGCCTGACCATCAATTACGCGCTCGGCGTTGACGGCTTCTCGATGCCGCTGATCCTGCTGACCTCGTTCATCACCGTGATTGTGGTGATCGCCGGTTGGGAAGTGATCGAGAACAAGGTGTCGCAGTACATGGCCGCGTTCCTGGTCATGACCGGCCTGATGAACGGCGTGTTCGCGGCGCTCGACGCGATGCTGTTCTACGTGTTCTGGGAAGCGATGCTGGTGCCGATGTTCCTGATCATCGGTATCTGGGGCGGTCCGAACCGCGTTTACGCGACCATCAAGTTCTTCCTGTACACCTTCTTCGGTTCGGTGTTCATGCTGATTGCGTTGATCTACATGGCGATTCAGGCCGGTAGCTTCAGCATTCTCGAGCTGCACAAGCTGCCGATGTCGCTGGACGTGCAGCACTGGATCTTCGCCGCGTTCCTGATTGCATTTGCCGTGAAAGTGCCGATGTTCCCGGTTCACACCTGGTTGCCGGACGCGCACGTCGAAGCGCCGACCGGGGGCTCGGTGGTGCTGGCGGCGATCATGCTGAAGATGGGTACCTACGGTTTTGTTCGGTTCAATCTGCCGATCACACCGGATGCCTCGCTCGCCTGGGCCGACGTCATGATCGCCCTGAGCCTCATTGCCGTGGTCTACATCGGCTTTGTCGCGCTGGTGCAGAAAGACATGAAGAAGCTGGTCGCGTATTCGTCGATTGCGCACATGGGTTTTGTCACCCTCGGTTTCTTCATCGCCTTTGCCTTGCTCGCCAACGACCACGACATGCAGGCAGCGCTCGGTGTCCAGGGCGCGCTGGTGCAGATGGTTTCGCACGGTTTCATCTCCGGTGCGATGTTCCTCTGTATCGGCGTGCTGTATGACCGCGTGCACAGCCGCCAGATCGGCGATTACGGTGGTGTGGCCAACACCATGCCGAAATTCGCCGCGCTGATGATGCTGTTCACGATGGCCAATGCCGGTTTGCCGGGCACCTCCGGTTTCGTTGGCGAGTTCATGGTGATTCTGGCCGCGTTCAGCGCCAACTTCTGGTACGCGATTCTGGCCGCGACCACCTTGATCGTCGGCGCCGCCTACAGCCTGTGGATGTACAAGCGTGTGGTGTTCGGTGAAGTCGCCAACAGCCACGTCGCCGAGCTGGAAGACATCAATCGCCGCGAGCAGTTCATGCTGGTGGTGTTGGCACTGGCCGTGCTCGCGCTCGGTCTGTATCCGAAGATGCTGACTGAGCTGATGGAGCCGACCGTGCAACACCTGTTGCAGGTCAGCCTGCAGTCGAAACTGCCGGGAGCCTAATCGCCATGTTGGAGAACGGCATGCAAACTTTTTCTTTCGCCCCGATGGCTGCCGAGCTGTTCGTGCTCGTCATGTCCTGCGTGGTGATGCTGGTCGATCTGTTCGTGCCCGGCGCGAACCGGCGCAACAGCTTCTGGATGGCGCAGGCCACCCTGCTGGGCGCGCTGCTGATCACCATCAATCTGTCGTCGATGCCGAACGCGCTGGTGTACGGCGCTCATTTCATGCATGACAGTCTCGGTACGGTGCTGAAAGTCGGCCTGTACATCGTCACCGCCATTGCGCTGCTTTATGCCCGGGCCTACATCGCCGGGCGCCAGTTCATGCGCGGTGAGTACTATCTGCTGAGCCTGCTGGCCATGCTCGGGGCGATGGTGCTGATCACGGCCTACAGCCTGCTGACGATTTACCTTGGTCTCGAGCTGATGTCGCTGTCGCTGTATGCGATGGTGGCGATGCAACGCGACAGCAAGCAGGCACCGGAAGCGGCGATGAAGTATTTCGTCATGGGCGCGCTGGCGTCCGGTTTCCTGCTGTTCGGCATGTCGCTGCTGTACGGTGTCACCGGCCACATCACCATCCCGCACCTCAGCATGCTGCCGAGCGATGAAGGCGCGCTGATGCTGTACCGCTTCGCGCTGGTGTTCATCGTCGCCGGTATCGCGTTCAAGCTCGGTGCGGTGCCATTCCACATGTGGATTCCGGACATTTATCACGGCGCCCCGACCTCGGTGACCGCGTTCCTCGGCAGCGCGCCGAAAATCGCCGCGTTTGCGATGGTCATGCGCCTGCTCACCGAAGCGCTGCCGGAAGTGAAAGCCGACTGGACCGTGATGCTGGCGGCACTGGCTGTGGCCTCGCTGGTGATCGGCAACATCGCAGCGATTGCCCAGAGCAATCTGAAGCGGCTGCTGGCGTACTCCGCTATTGCCCACATGGGTTACTTCCTGATCGGTATCGCGTCCGGCACCAGCGAAGGTTATGCCGCCTCGATGTTCTACATTCTGGTCTATGCGCTGATGACGCTCGGCGGCTTCGGCATGATCCTGTTCCTGTCGCGCGCCGGTTTCGAGAGCGACAACCTGAACGATCTGAAAGGCCTGTGGCAACGCAGCCCGTGGTACGCGTTGTTGATGATGCTGACCATGATGTCGATGGCCGGCATTCCGCCGTTCATTGGCTTCTGGCCGAAACTGCAGGTGTTCATGGCTGCGGTGCACGCAGGCCAGGTCTGGCTGGCGCTGACCGGTGCGGTGTTCTCGCTGATCGGCTGCTACTACTACCTGAAAGTGGTCAAGGTGATGTTCTTCGATCAAGCCGAGGACAAATCACCGATCACGGCGTCGACCGCCATGCGCGTGGCGATCAGCGCCAACGGGCTGGCGATGCTGGTGCTGGGCCTGTTCCCGAGCACGATACTGGCGTACTGCCTGAAAGCGTTTGGCGGGTAGCAACTGAACTTGTTCGACAACAAAGGCCGCGAATTGCGGCCTTTGTTGTTTCAACCAATCACATACGTTTGTGCTGAAACACGCGAAAATTGTGATGAGCTACGAAATGCTACAAAGCGGTACGCAAACGCAATGGAGTTATGAAAATGGGGGGTAACATCATTTCCGTCCATCAGCGCAAGGATAATGCGGTTGACGCGGCATCATTCCGATGATGAGTCAGGTTCCTGACTGAATGCGCCGAGTTGTTTGGGCAGTTGTACTTCCAACAGAAGTTCACGCTTTCTGATTCGTCTGCCATGAGCGCAATCTGCATTGCAGGTGAATTGGCATCCATCGCGCAGCCAAGTCAGGTAACCATCGCGCCATTCGTGCGCTAGGACAATGAACGCGGCAGAGTGGACATGGTGTCCTCCTGCTCAGCCTTTTTTTGTACTAAGGAATGAAAATGCGTATTTTGGAAGTGAATGAAGTGCAACAGGCCTCGGGTGGCGATGGTGTTACCGCTGCTGCAGGTGCAATTGGAGCCGCAGCGTCTATCGCGGCGGCAGGCGCAGTGACAACGGTGGCTTTTCCTGTGGCGGCCGCTGTAGCCGTTGTGACCTTTGCCGTCAGCTTCGGCGGCACGCTCTTGGCTCGTAGCTAACGATCCGGCGCTAGGTTGCAGTATAGATTGGGACGCGAATTGGTGTCGTACCAATCTATACTGCCATGCTCAGGGGAATATTGATGATGTCCTTGTACAGGCCCCACATCTCAGTCAAGTTAAATAAGTTTGTCCGGGTCATCGGCTTGTTGGGAAGTTTTGTATTTCTGCATAACGTACTGATAGGAGTTTCGGTTCTCATTGGCTTGAATGATGCCACAACAACATGGACGACGGAGCGATACATTATTGTGATAGTTGGCAATTTGTTGCTGTTGTTATTCCTTCTCCCTCCTTGTCTATTGGGAGGTTACCCAAAATGGATATTGCTACTTGTGCCGGAGAATTTGCTCAAATCGGTAAAAGCGAGAGTCGTTTGGCGTTGGAGTGTACGTGATGCTGATGGCTAGTTAGCATATGGAGTATGCCTATCTTCTCCCGTTGACTGCTCTTACGGCGGTTACGTCAAAAGCACGAGTAATCGAATGGGAAGCGGGAAAGTACTGGTATCACGCTTTGAGCGCCCTGCTCTGGACATTTTTTGGTGTCGTGCCAGCGGCAGATGCGTTACCCCATTCAATCATGCTTGCCAGCATCATATGGCTAATCGGAGACGGGTGCGGTGCAGTTGATTTTTCCTTGTCAAAGTTGGTCGAATTACCTAAAAGCAATTTGCTCAGTCGCATTGCTATAGCTGGGATGTGCTCAATCATCCTGATTTCGTTCGTAATGCGATTGCCGTCAATGATGATGATCATGCTATCCATTTGCTATTTACTAGCAAACATCGGTGTTGCAGGGGAGAGAACTTTCTGGGGTTGCTATTCTTCTTTTTGGCTGGTTCTATTGCTCGCGAGATAGGCGGATTCAAATCGGAAGTGCAACACCCTTTTATGCTGCGGCTTCCAGCATAACCTGCCTTGGCATTTTCCAGCCCAGGCATTTGCGTGGCGCTGATTGGGTAGCGGTGCTGCGATGGGACCAGTAGGTGTGCCTGTAATGGTTGTTGCAGGTGCAGTGGCGGCTGGTCTGGCAATTGCCCAGATCCTGTCGGATCTCAAACGCTTGTTTGCTTGGCTGCAGAACTTCCGACATCCTGGTGCGTTATGGCCGATGCGATTTTATGAACATGTTGCAACGTATCTGTTGGCGAATGGATATCCTGAAGATGTTCTTGAGAAAAAACTCAAGCAAGAAACGTTTAACTATCGCGACGAGTTTGTGTTCTAGATGAAGAAAATTGGGCTGATTGCTTCAATGTTGATCGGCGCTATGGCGCTGTCATCAAAGTGTTCTGCGGGAAGTAAGGACGCAGAGCTGATGCCTGCAATCAGCGTTTATGCAAAGCAGGTATTGGAGGATAACGGCCTTCAGACGAAGCTGTTTCTGACTTTTCTATTCCCCGCAGGCAGCGAAAAAATTAGCTTTGCCTTGAGTGATGAGTCGATTCACAGACTTGTCAGGGCTCAATCTTGGCGAGCGCTAAATAGCCGTTCCGAAATCCCGATCACTTTGAATTGAACTTAGGCAAGGTCGCTTGATCAAACAGGCGCAAACCACATCCGCTCAAGGACCTGATCTTGCCCCCTAGATGTGGACACCTCGATAAGAGAGTAACTTGGTCAGAGGTGAACCATGAAGGAAGCAGGCATGAGCAAGAAGGTGGTAAGCAAGCGGGCGCGGTATTC
>JBKBHF010000014.1:0-77318 GCA_046297695.1 Permianibacter sp.
CCTGCTGGAGGGCGTCAATAATCGCATCAAGGTGATCAAGCGCATGGCCTACGGCTACCGGGATAACAGCTACTTCTTCTTGAAGATCAAAGCCGCATTTCCCGGTATCCCGCGATGAACCAGAAAAAAGCGGCCCATCGGCCGCTTTTTTTCTGTCCGGTTCAGCGCAACCGCGACAGCCCGCCATCGAGCGCAAAGACCTGGCCGGTGGCGAAATGGTGGGTCGCGGTGAGCAGCCAGCAGGCCAGTTCCGCCACCGCCGGCGCACTGCCGATTTGCTTCAGCGGATTGCGTTCGGCCATCGCTTGCCGTTTGGCATCGGTGTTCAGCAGCGCTGCCGCCAACGGCGTGTCGATCAGCGCCGGCGCAATGGCATTGACCCGAATCGCCGGCGCCCACTCTGCCGCGAGCGCCCGGGTCAAGCCTTCGACGGCGGCTTTTGCGGCCGCGATCGAGGCGTGAAAGTTCAGACCGGTCTGCGCCGCGACCGAACTGAACAGCAGCACCTGTGCCTGCCCGGCGGCCTGCAGTGCCGGGCGCGCTGCCTGCAAGGTGCGCACGGCGCCGAGGAAATTGAGCTGCCAATCGTGCAGAAAATCGGCCTCGGTCAAACGGGCAAACGGTTTCAGCGTGATGCTGCCGGGACAGTAGGCCACGCCATGCAAGTGTGCCGGCAAGGCTTCTGCCGGAAACGGGGCCTGCATGGCATCCCAGTGAATTGGCGTCAGATTGCGGTGTGCCGGCAGTTGTTCCGGCGACCGGCAAGCGAGCCACACCTGATGATCCGCCGCGAGCAGTTGCTCCCGCATGGCCTGACCGATGCCGTGGCTGCCGCCAACGAGCAGAATGTTCGCCATGATTGCGCACTCCGGTCCGGCCTTGTGCGGACCCATGCTGCGCTATACGCGGCCTGCGGCGCTTTCGTTCACCGACACTGGCGCTGATCGGACGCTGGATCAATCCCGGACAAACGGCAATTGCCGTTTCCAGCCTTCAAAGCCGCCATCGACACTGGCGACCTGGCGAAACCCCTGATTGACGAAGAATTGCGCGGCACTCTGCGAACTGTGGCCGTGGTAGCACATGACCAGCAGCGGCGTATCCGGATCGGCACTGGCGAGAAATTCGCTCAGGTTGTCGTTGCCGAGCCGCAGCGCGCCTTCGACATGGCCGGCAGCAAAAGCCACCGGATCCCGAATATCCACCAGCACGGCACCGGCATTCAGCTGCTGCTGCGCCTGTTCGGCACTGAGCCGTTGAAACTGCATGTTGTGACTCCTGCGCTGACGCGCTTAATCGGCCGGCCGCCGCATCATGAAATGCGGAATGCCATCTTCCCGATACGGTTCGTCAAACACGACAAAACCGCAAGACTCATAAAACCGCCGCAAATAGGCTTGCGCACCGATCACGCAATCCTGGCCCGGATGGGCCGCAGCGAGCGCCTGCAAGCCGCGTTGCACCAGCTCGCGGCCGACTCCGCTGCTGCGCGCGCGCAGCGCCGTGCAAACCCGACCCAATGACGCGCAGCCCGATTCATGCCGATGCGGCGGCACGATGCGCAGACAGGCGAGCACACCGGCGGCATCTTCGGCGAACAGATGCAGGCAATCCGGATCGCGGCCATCGAGATCCGGATACGGGCACATCTGCTCGACGATGAACACGTCCTGCCGCAGTTGCACCAGCGCATGCAACTGCGCCGGGGTCAGGCTCGACCACGGCAGACAGGACCAGCGCACGGTCTGATCCGGTGTCGCCGGCCTGGGCTCAGTGCCAGCCATCGCGACGACGCCCCCGCATGGCGCTGGCGCCAAAGCCGATCACGATACCGACCAGCACGATCAAGGCGCCGGCATACATCACTTCGCTCTGGAAGCGACGCTCCAGCACATCATTTTGTTCGGTCAGCGTTTCCAGCTGGTTTTCCAGCTCGACCACGCGCACCTGCAATTCGTGATTCTGCCGCTGCAGCACTTCCCGCTCCGGCAGCGAGGCTTTCATGCCTTCCAGTTCGGCCACTGCCGCGTTGAAACGGCTCTCCAGTTCGGCATAGCGATTGACCGACGGCGGTACCGTGACGATCCGATCCGCTTCAATCCAACCTTCCGGACCACTGGCGGCGCGCACCCGGACAAAGCCGGTGCCCGGCGCTTTTTCCATGATCTGCACCGGCTCACCGGCCTTGATCTGGTTGATCGCTTTCTGTTCTTTGGCCGCGCCGGCACGCAGCGATGCGGTCAACTGATCGGTGATGTAGTAGGTCGTGGTTTCTGCGGCCGCCACAGGCATCGCGCAGGCCAGCAGCCACAACGCCAGACTGCAACCGATGCAGTGCTTGTTCAATCGCACAGTGATCCTCCCGTTCTGCCGATGGCGCAGGTCGCGTCGCCAGCGCGTGCGCACCCGTGCCTGGGCGAGCGCAGGTGCAGCGACCTGATTCCGCGCAGCGATTGTAGCAGCGCCATCGCCAGGGTCGGCAGCACGGAAAAGGGATTTCGCTGTCAGCGGCGCCACCATCCACTACAATGCCGGCCATTGCCCGCCGACCGGACATCCGCCTTGCCATGGGCCGCGAACTCGAACTGAAACTGGCAACCGATCCCGATACCCTGGCCGCACTGGCCGCGACCCGTCTGCCCGCCGGCTGGCACGCCGGCCCGTGGCAATCGCACCGGCTCGGCAACCGCTATTACGACACGGGCGATCACGAGCTGCGCGACCGCGGCATTTCGTTGCGGCTGCGCCAGGACGACAACCAGTTCACCCAGACCATCAAGACCGCCGGCAGCAGCTTGAGCGGGTTGCACCGACGCAACGAATGGAACGTCAATGTCACTGGCCCGGATCTCGATCCGGTGCGACTGCCGGAAACCGAATGGACGCCGTGGCTGACCAGCCTGTGGCGGCAACAGAAACTGCAGGCCGTGTTCAGTACCGACTTCGAACGGCGCACGCGCGAACTGCGTCATGACAGCGGCACGGTTGTCGAATTGGCACTCGATCACGGCGCCGTGCATGCCGACGAAGAACACGATCCGATCAGCGAAGTCGAACTGGAGCTGCTGAGTGGCGAGCCAGCGCCGCTGTTCGAACTGGCGCGGCAATTGGCCAGCCATCACCCGCTGCACCCGGACAGCCGCAGCAAAGCCGAACGCGGTTATCGCCTGCTCGGCTGGCATGAACCGGCCAGCGCCCGGTTGCAGCCGATACTGATCAAGGAAGGCGCCACGCTCTGGCAGCTGCTGTACGACAGTCTGCAAAACGCCTGGCAACACTGGCAACTGTACGAGAAAGAATTTGTCAGCAAACCCTCGGTGGTGGCGGCCGAACAAATGCGCCGCGCACTCGGGCTGTTCCGGCATGCCCTGGTCTGCTACAGCGGCCTGCCCTTGCCGGTAGCGATGCGTGGCTGGCGCCGGCAACTGACCCACATGCTGCAAGCCTTCCGCTGGGTCGGCATGGCACGCGCACAGCAAGCGGCCGACGACATCGTCTGGTCCACCCAGGGCGAAGACTATTTGCCGCATCACGACGAGCTGCTCGAACAGCTGCCGGACGAACGCGATTTCGCGCCGGGCATCGTCGCGGTCGAACAATTGCTCGACAGCCGCCGCTACGCGCTGTTCGCGCTGGACGTCGCCCAGTTCCTGCTGCAGGCACCCACCGATATCGACGCGCCGCTGCTGCAACCGGCCAGCGAACGCGCCACCGAACTGGTGATCCGGCAATGGGGAGCGCTGCAGAAAATTTGGGACAGCGCACCGAGCACGCCGGATTTTGGTTACTACGAACGGCAAAAGCGGCTGCTGCGCCGGGCGCTGTGGTCGTGTTTGATTTTCGGTGAACTGTTCGACGAGCGGCAACGCGCGCTGTTCATCAATCCCTGCCGCGATCTGCTCGCCGGCATCGAGGATAACCAAACCCTCGCCAGCCTCGATCAACTCGGCCGGCAACTCAGCGATGATCAGTATCGCGACTTCACCGGCTGGCTGTTTGCCCAGCGCGAAACACTGTGGAGCGCCTTGCAGCTGACCCGCGAATTCGCGCTGCGGGCCGAACCGGAAACCTTGGAAAACGGCTGAACCGGCGCCGTTCGACGACCAGAAAAAACGCCCCATGCGGGGCGTTTTTTCTGGTCCTGCGATCCGACCCGGATCAGTTGGTCACTGCCGCTTCCGGCGCGGTTTCCGCACCTTCCTTCACGCAGCTCCAGCCCATGCCGGCCAGCTTGTCGACCAGGCCTTGTGCTTTGACCGCGCACTGATCGACTTCGACGTTGTAATGCCACAGCGTCTTGGCCGGTTCGCCCGGTTGCTCGGTTTCTTTCGTGTACTGAACATCGCAAGGCTTGCTGGCATCGTTGTCCATGTGCACGACCGCCACTTTGCGCACGCTGTCACCCATTTTGCAGACCGTCACATCGGCGTGTGCGGCGCCGGCCATGACCAATGCACTGATAAGCCACATTGCTTTCATTTTGTTGCCTCCTCCCTGAACACGGGGCCGGCAAAGTGTGAGCGCAGGTGCCGGCGCTGGCAAGCCACAGCCGGCAAATTTCGGCGCCCGGTCACGCCAGTCTCAAGCCGGTACCTGCAGCAATGGAGGCATCGGGCAGTTCAGCCGTTCGGCAATGAGCCGCAACAGCTCCCGCTCACGCGCGGTCACCTGGCGGTCGGACAGCACCAGTTCGGCCAGTGTGCTGAGCAGCGGTTTTTTCAGCAGCGGCGTCAGCCGGTCCAACGTGGTCAGCGCCTGATCCAGTTTGATGGCATCGAATTCGCGCGGCAGCTCTGCCACCGGAACGCCGAAACTGGCGACGGCGTGGCGGTAGTGAGCACTGATGTCGTCGGGCTGGTTGCCGGAGGCCTGCGCGACCAGACCGACCACCAGCGCGAGCTCAGCCGCCACCTGAGTGAACTTGCCGAGCCGCGCCGACGGCACGGCAGTCGGCGGCATCAGCCAGTGCCGCAGCAAGGCCGTCAGCACGTATTCGAACGGCGTGATGGTCTGATCGCGTCGCGCCACTGCCAGCAAGGCGGTCAGCAATGCCTTGCGCGCCTCGGCCGACAACATTTCCAGCGCCGGTCGGGCACTGGTGATCAAGGCCAGCCGGGCATCGGCGGGCAGGGCACTGGCGGCCGGCAGCAACCAGACCACACGGTTGCGTTCGTTCTGCCCCAGATGCTGCTGCACCTGCTGCAGTGCCGGCGCGTTTTGACCGGCGCTTTCGGTCATCAGCAGCGCCAGCATCAACGCGCTGACTTGGCTACGATCGTGCGCCGCTTCTCGCAGTGCCGGTGGTAACTGGCCGAGCAGCTGGTGGGCGTAATCGAGATGCGCCGGCGTCACCGTGCCAACCGAGGCAACCGCCGCCCGGCCCGCGCTGCCGGCAGCAGCACTGAAACCCGCCACCGGCAGCTGCTTGGCGTCGGGCATCGTCGTCGCCGCGGCCACCGTCGCGGCCGGTTCGCTGCCTTGTCGCTGCACCTGCCGTTGCAACACCGCTGGCGTGAAACCCAGCGCCGTGATCCGATCGTCCAGTGGCGGGTGGGTCGACAGCATGCCGGCCATGGCCACTTTCACCGATTCTCCGAAGCACATGTGGCTCATTTCTTCGGCGTGCACGTTTTGCAGCAGGGCGTGCTGACTGGCGAGTTTGATTTTGGTCAGTGCGCCGGCAATGCCGCTGTTGTCGCGAGTGTATTGCACGGCACTGGCGTCGGCGAGAAATTCGCGCTGGCGGGAAATGGCGGCTTTGATCAGCCGGCCGAAGAACAGGCCGACATAACCGATCACCAGCAAGGCAATCGCCAGCAGCATCACCGCCAGCACGATGTTGCCGCTGTCTTTCTTCGAGCCGCCGCTGCGGACATGGCGCAGACTGCGTAGCAGGAACTCACCGAATTGGCCGAGCAGCAGAATGCCGGCCAGCACGCCCATCAGCTTGACGTTCAGGCGCATGTCGGCATGCATGATGTGGCTGTATTCGTGGCCAATGACGCCTTGCAGTTCCTGCCGGTTCAGCTGCTGCAGACAGCCGCGGGTCACCACCAGCACCGTCTCTTCGACTTTCAGGCCGGCGACAAAGGCATTGATGCCCTGCTCTTCATCCATGACGTAAATGCGCGGCATCGGCGTGCCGGAAGCGATCGCCATTTCCTCGACCACGTTTATCAAACGCCGTTCGAGCGGATCGCTGGTTTCCGGCAACACCCGGCGCGCGCCGACCATATCGGCCACCGCTTTGCCGCCGCCGGCGAGCTGGGCCATTTTCAGCACACTGCCGAGTGCAATCACCGCCACGGTGAGCAGCGACAGCCAACCGAATTGCGCCGAACCGAGCCATTCGTTCAGCGGCAACTGGGTGACCCCGGAAAAACGGAAGGCGAAATAAGCCGCGGCATTGACCGCAACCACGATCAGCACCACCGCCAGCACAAAGTACAGCACCAGCCACTTGGTTCGTCGCCGCGCCCAGTCCTGCCGCCCGAAAAAATCCATCGACTCGCCACTCACCCGAAAATGGAAAGAACCTGGCCCGGATTCGCCGCAACGCGGCGGTCACGTTCGTTCCCGACGAACGAAGACACGCCCCACCGACCTGTGGGTCGTAACCCGGGTTCGCGCAGCGAACGGAAAATCAACACTCGCTCGCCAGGTCAACCGTCAACACCGTTCAGCTGAACGACACCCGCACCGCCTGCCGCACTTCGGCGTTGTCCACTTCAAACAGCGCCGCTTCCTTGAAGCCGAAATTGTTGGCGACGATGTTTTTCGGGAACTGCTCGCGGTAGGTGTTGTAGGCCATCACCGCGTCGTTGAAAGCCTGGCGGGCGAATGCGACCTTGTTCTCGGTGCTGCTCAGCTCCTCCATCACCTGGTTCATCGAGGTGTTGGCTTTCAGGTCCGGATAGGCTTCGGCGACAGCGAACAAACGGCCGAGTGCACCGGTCAGCGCGCCTTCTGCCTGGGTCACGCCGTGCACCGCCGTTGCATCTTCCGGGTGGGCGGCTGCGATCTTGCTGGCCGCGACCGCGCTGTTGCGCGCCGCGACCACGGCTTCCAAAGTCTCGCGCTCGTGTTTCAGGTAGGCCTTGGCGGTTTCGACCAGGTTCGGGATCAGGTCATAACGACGGTTCAGCTGCACGTCGATCTGGGCGTAGCTGTTCTTGAACCGGTTCCGCAGCGCCACCAGGCTGTTGTAGATGCTGATGGCCCACACCACCACGATGGCGATAATGCCAAGCACAATCCAGGTCGTCATGAAGCAGTCTCCTTGCGGCTGTCGGTGCGACAGCAGTCAGCACACGTCCTCGCGGGACGAATGCCCGCATTAAAGGGAAAGACCGGCGCCGGTGCAAGCGCTGCTATCATCGGCTTTGTATCTTTCGGTAGCGCAGACGCCCAGCATGACGCCCGGTCATTTCAGCCCCAGCCTCGACGACAACCTGCAAGCGCGCGGTGAAGCACGCTGGCAGGCACTGTGCCAGCAGATCGAACCGCCGTTCGACAGCGCGCTACGGACACAGGCGGTTACGGTTTTGGCGCTGAGCGACTTTGTCGCCGAGCAGCTGCAGCGCCGGCCCGCCTGGCTGCTCGACCTGCACGCCAGCGGCGCGCTGCGCCAGAGCAATAGGGTCGATGCCATCCACCAGGCTTTTGCCGCCGCCAGCACGCACACCGATGAAGCGGCGGTCATGGCTGCGCTGCGCCGGCTGCGCACCGAAACCATGCTGACTATCGCCTGGCGTGATCTGTGTGGCCTTGCCGACGTCGAGGAAACGCTGCGGCACCTGACCGCAGTGGCCGACGCCGCGGTCAGTGCGGCGATGCAATTCCTTGAAGCCGACTTTGGCAAACGCTTTGGCACGCCGACTTACCACGACGCCGGCCCCGCCGGCTCAGCGCAGCAACTGCTGATCCTCGGCATGGGCAAACTGGGCGGCGGCGAACTCAATTTTTCTTCCGACATCGATCTCATCTTCGGCTATGGCGAAGACGGCAACGGCCAGCACGAAACCAGCGGGCCGAGGCGGCTGGAGTACGTCGAATATTTCACCCGCATCGGCCAGCGCCTGATCCACCTGCTGTCGGCACCGACCGAAGACGGTTTTGTTTTCCGCACCGACATGCGACTGCGGCCCTATGGCGACAGCGGGCCGCTGGTGCTGTCGCTGGATGCGATGGAAGACTACTACCAGGATCAGGGTCGCGAATGGGAACGCTTTGCCATGGTCAAGGCGCGCGTGCTGCACGGCGATGCCAGCGCCCGCCAACGCATCGACGCGCTGATCAAACCGTTCGTGTTCCGCCGCTACATCGATTACGGCGTGCTCGAGGCGATCCGGCGCTTGAAAGCGCTGATCAACCAGGACCAACGGCGCAAGCAGCAGAGCGACAACATCAAGCTCGGCGCCGGCGGCATCCGCGAAATCGAATTCATCGTGCAGGCGTTCCAGCTGATCCGCGGCGGTCGCGAGGCGAGCCTGCGCGGCCGCAGTCTGCTGCAGACGCTGGCCGAGTTGCCGGCGCTCGGCCTGCTCAGCGAAGCAGAAGCCCAGCAGCTGCGCGACAGCTATTTTTTCCTGCGCAAGACCGAAAACATCCTGCAGGCCCAGCGCGACGAGCAAACCCAGTTGTTGCCCGCCGAAACCGAACGCCGGGCCCAGCTTGCCGCCGCGCTCGGCTTTACCGATTGGCATGCGTTCAAGGCCAAGCTCGATGACCACCGCGATGGTGTTCATGCGCTGTTCCGTTCAGTGTTTGGTGAACCGACGCCGCTGAGTGAAGCCGCACCACCACCGTCGCCGTTCCGCGGGCTCTGGCTCAAACAGTTGAGCGACGAGGAAAGCCTGGGCTTGTTGCAGCAGCGCGGCTTTACCGACGCTGACGGCACGCTGGCGTTTCTGCTGCAGTTCCGCGACGCCAGCACGGTGAAATCGCTGAGCGAGCGCGGCCGGCTGCGGCTCGACACGCTGATGCCGTCCTTGCTGGAGCGCTGCAGTGAATCGGCACAGCCGGATGAAACCTTGCGCCGGGTGCTGCAGCTCCTGCGCGCGGTCTGCAAGCGGACGGCGTATCTGGAACTGCTCGCCGAAAATCCGGCGGCGCTCGGCCAGCTGACCAAGCTGATGGCCGACAGCCGCTTCATCACCGAGCAGCTCTGTCAGTACCCGATTCTGCTCGACGATCTGCTCGACGCGAAAACCCTGTACACGCCGCCGCCGCCGG
This sequence comes from Permianibacter sp., assembly GCA_046297695.1. GTDB lineage: Bacteria > Pseudomonadota > Gammaproteobacteria > Enterobacterales > Permianibacteraceae > Permianibacter. Next base: position 9,235 of record JBKBHF010000014.1, read on the forward strand.
AAAGCCTGCGTGGGGAACTGCAGCAGGCACTGCTGCGCGTCGAGCGCAGCGACCAGGAGCACTTGCTCGACAGCCTGCGCGAATTTCGCCACAGCCATATGCTGCGCATTGCCGCCGCGACGCTGGCCGGCGCGCTCGATGTCGGCAAGGTCAGCCGGCATCTGACCGCGCTCGCCGAAGCGATTCTGAACGAAGTGCTCGAGCTCGCCTGGGAGCAACTGGTGCAGAAACACGGTCAGCCGCCGGACACGCTGACCGACAAGCGCTTTCTGATCGTCGGCTACGGCAAGTTCGGCGGCAGCGAACTCAGCTTCAGTTCCGATCTCGATCTGGTGTTCATTTACACCGGCGATCTGCACAGCCAGACCGACGGCGACAAGAGCATTGGCATCGATCAGTTTTACAGCCGGCTGGCCCAGCGCATCGTGCACATGCTGAGCACGCGCACCGGCAGCGGCGTGCTGTATGAAGTGGACACCCGCTTGCGCCCGTCCGGCAATTCCGGCCTGCTGGTCTGCACGCTCGAGGCGTATCAACAGTATCAGGACGGCGAAGCCTGGGTCTGGGAGCATCAGGCGCTGGTGCGGGCGCGCGCCGTCGCCGGTTCGGCGGCGCTGACCCCGATCTTCAACCAGCTGCGCGAGGCGGTGCTGCAACGGCCGCGCGACGCCGCCGTGCTGGCGACCGAAGTGGCCAAGATGCGGCAGCGGATGCGGCCGGTACTCGACAAAAGCACCGCCAGCGACTGGGACATCAAGCACGGCGCCGGCGGTATTGTCGATATCGAATTCCTGGTCCAGTACTGGGTGCTGCGCGCCGGCAACCGGCTCAAGCGCGATCTGCGCCACAGCCACAGCAGCGACCTGCTCGAAGCCCTCGCCAACCGCGGCGAAATCGACGAGGCCGAATCACTGCAACTGCGGCAGATTTACCGGCGCTACCGCGAAGACGTCAACCGGCTGGCGCTGCAGGACCGGCCGGCCCGACTGCCGCAGACCAGCTACCGGGACGAGCGAGCACAGGTGACGGCGATTTGGCAGCGGACGTTTGCGCGCGCCCTGCCGGACAGCAGTCCATCCTGAGGCGCGCCCGGACCGGCGCTGATATAATTCCGGCCGATTTCCTTGCTGCCTGACGAGGCTCACCATGTCACAAGCTACCGCCACCAAAGTGTACGAAGTCACCAAGAAAGACCTGCCGCTGTCCTGCCCGGGCAAGTTCATGACCCTGTGGAACATGCACCCAAAGGTCTATCTGCCAATCGAGAAAACCGGCCACGCGGCCTGCCCTTATTGTGGCGCGCAGTACAAGCTGGTCGGCTGAGAAAAGGCGAGCCCAATTGCCGAAACAGATTCTGATCGTCGGCCCGTCCTGGGTTGGCGACATGGTGATGGCGCAAGTGTTGTTCAAACTGCTGCGCCAGCAACTACCCGATTGCGCCATTGATGTGCTGGCACCGGCCTGGAGCCGGCCGCTGCTCGCGCGCATGCCGGAAGTGCGCGCCGCCATCGATTTGCCGTTCGGCCACGGCGAGTTTGCGTTTGGCAAGCGCAAGGCGCTTGGCCGCGCCCTCGCGGCAACGCAGTACGATCAAGCCATCGTGTTGCCGAACTCGTGGAAGTCGGGTCTCGTTGCCTATTTCGCCCGGATCCCGCAGCGCACCGGTTGGCGCGGCGAAATGCGTTACGGCCTGCTGAACGATATCCGCCCACTCGACAAAGCGCGCTACCCGCTGATGATCGAGCGCTTTGCCGCACTTGCCTTCGCGCGCGATGCCAAACTGCCGGAAAAGCTGCCATGGCCAGCGTTCAGCGTGCGCGACGACGATATCGCCAGCGCGCTCGCCGCGATGCAGATCGAGCGGCCCACGACGCCGGTACTGGCGCTCTGCCCGGGCGCCGAATTCGGCCCGGCCAAACGCTGGCCGGATCGGCATTACGCCGCAGTGGCGACGCATTTCCTTGCTCAAGGTTGGCAGGTCTGGCTGTTCGGTTCGGCGAAAGATCGCGACGTCACCGAGCTCATCAATAGCGCCTGCGACAACCGCTGCGTCGATCTGGCTGGCCGCACCTCGCTGGCACAGGCGATTGATCTGATGTCACTGGCAACCCAGGTGGTGTCGAATGATTCCGGCCTGATGCATGTCGCCGCCGCGCTGAACCGGCCCTTGGTCGTGCCGTACGGTTCGTCGTCGCCCAAATTCACGCCACCGCTCAGCGAACAGGTGCGCGTGTTGCAACTCGATCTGGACTGCAGCCCCTGCTTCAAGCGCGAGTGTCCGCTCGGCCATTTGAACTGTCTGAACCAGCTGGAACCGAGTCAGGTGCTGAATGCGATCCGCGCCTTGCAGCCACGGCTGCTGTGACCACGGCGATGAGCGAGTTCTATCTGCGCGAGGATCTGCACGCCGCATTGGCGCCAGCCAACCGCTTCGACGACATCCTGGCACTGCAAGGCAAGGTATTTCGTGAACTGGACGGTCGCCGCACGCTGCAGTTCAAGCGCGGCGGCAAATCCTATTTTGCCAAACTGCATTTCGGTATCGGCTGGGCGGAGGTGTTCAAGAACCTGCTCAGCGGCCGCCTGCCCATCGTCAGTGCCCGCAATGAATGGCTGGCGATCCGCCATCTGGAACAGCACGACATCGGCACGATGACGCTGGCCGGCTACGGCGAGCGCGGTCGCAACCCGGCGAAAATCGAATCATTCGTGCTGACCGATGAACTGACCGATACCGTGTCACTGGAGACGCTGGCGCTGGAATGGGCGCAGCAACCGCCGTCACCACGCTTTCGCCGCGCCATCATCCATGAACTGGCACGCGTTGCCGGCCGCATGCACCGCAGCGGCATGAACCACCGCGATTTCTACCTTTGCCATTTCCTGTTGCCGAATGCGCAGCGCGAACAATCACCGGTGCGCCTGCATCTCATCGACCTGCACCGCGCCCAGATCCGCGCCAAGACGCCCTACCGCTGGCAGCTGAAAGATATCGCCGGCCTGTATTTCTCGGCGATGGACGCCGGCTTCAATCGTCGGCATTTGCTGCGTTTTGTCCGCCTGTACACGGGCAAACCGCTGAAAACGCTGACGCCAAGAGAACAGCGCTTTTTTGCCCTCGTCATCAGCAAAGCTCAGCAGCTGTATCGTAAACATCACCACCAGGCGAATCGCTGATCACTCAGTTGCGCCAGAACCACCACCATCTTGGGCGTGATACCGGCAACGGCCGCATCGGCGCTTGCAACAGCGCCATCAGTCGTGTGGCGAGCACGGAAAAATCCAGCGATTGGCGCACATGTTGATAGCCGGCGAAGCGAATCATTTCATACGCCTCAGGGTGTGCCGCCAGCCAATCCAATTTGGCCAGCAGCTCCGCTTGATCACGATACAACAGCACATTGATGCCATCACGCAAGCCCATCGCGGCATCTTCCTCGGCCCCTTGGCTGTAAGCCAGCAACAGACAACCGCAGGCCATCGCTTCCGCATTCTTGAACATGTACTCGCCGAAGCCAACGTCTGCCGAAACAAATACCCGAATCCGATTCAAACCTTGCCGGTACTCGTCAGGACCTGACGTGCGCAAACACTGAAGGCCGCGTTGTTCGACCAGCGTCGTCAGCATGCGCTGGCGTTCCCGGTAGACACGGTCGTTGAGCACGCCGATGAACCCTAGCGCAATGTCACGCTCACGCCGTTCATCGTCCAGTTGATTACAGTCCGCGCCTTTGGGCAAGAAGTGGGCGTCCACCCCTTTCATTTGGAAATAATGCGCCAACCCATGCCCTGTGCAGATGACCCGTATTGCTGGCAATGCTTGATAAAACCGGCTGAATTTGCCGAACCAGCGGGAGTGCGTCAGACGATCCTGACAGGCATCTTCCTCGAAAATGACCAGATTGCTCAGCTTGCTCAACACCTTGCGTTGCTTGAACAGCCGCCGGAACTGCAGCGCCAGCAACACCCGGTCAAAACTCGCCGCGTTATACTGCTGCAAGCATCCATCCAGACGTTCCGCTGCCGCTTTCGGCAAGGCATGGATACTGACCTCTGCATATCGCTGCAAAGCCAAAAACAGCGGCCGAATATCCGGCCGACGCACTTCGTCATGCAGGATCAGTACGCGCACGGTCAGCGCACTCCTTTGAGCTTCATCAACAAGTACTTTCGTAAGTAACTCAGCTTGAAGAGATGGGCCGGGTAAGCCTTGATTGCCTTGCGATACAAGGCATCGGCTTCGACCCAGGCTTTACCCAGAAACGCCGAACGAAACTGCGACAACAGGCGATTGCTGAGAAAACGCTGCCGGTAGCGCATGATCTCCGCAGGCAGCAATGAGGGCTGAAAGATGGTATCCACCAGCAGCTCGCCGGCCTGCAGGGTATAGCCGAGCTGGGTACGCAAGCTGTCATCGTGCCGGTGGACGCGCAAGACCGGCGTCTTGACATGGATACAGGAATGCATCGCCAGGGCGTAGGCAAACACGGGGACATCTTCGGTGTTGCGCAGCGCTTCCGGAAATTTCATTTTGGTGAAGATCCGTTTGTGCATGACACAAGCACCGTTGGCCAGCACCAGCTTCTTGTCGAGATAATCGAGAAACCGCTGCCGACCGATGCGCCGCAGCCGGCCCACCGCCCGATAGCGCTCCGAGCCATCGGGCTGGCGCGTCACGTAATCCGCGACCACCATCTCGGCCATTGCTGCCGGATCACGCAGCACAGCAAGTGCAGCGGGCAACAATTCATCATCCGCATCAAGAAAGATGAGATGGTCGTTCGCCGCCAGCGCAACGCCGCGGTTGCGGGTTGCCGCGACGCCGGCATTCGTTTGATGGATGCAGCGAAGTCGCGGATAGGCTGACTGCAAACGGTCGAGCCGCATTGCGGTATCGTCAGTTGAGCCATCATTAATCACGATGAGTTCATCATCGGGACCAAGCTGCTCGTGTACCGAGCGAATCGCGCGCTCAACCAGATAGCCGTAGTTGTAGCAGGGAATAATGATGCTAAAGCGAGGCTGGTTCATGGCGATGCACCGGTAACGAAAGTATCAGATCGGCAGCGCGCCGTGGCATGTCATAGATGTCGGCGCTTGCCGCGTACGCAAGTCCGGACTGTTGCATGCGAGCGCGGCGTTCGGGCCGGGCAATCAAGTCCGTCAACGTCTGCACATAGTCGTCTAGCGCGAAAGGCTCTGGCAGAACCACACCTGCCTGAGCCTGCTCGATGTAGGGCGCATAACCGCAGCGCTGTGAACACAGCACCGGCAGGCCGGCAACCAAGGCTTCCAACAGCACCGTACCGGTGTTCTCGTGATAGGCCGGGTGCACCAAGCAATCCGCTGCCAACATCAGCTCGGGGATATCGCTGCGCCCGCCTGTGAATGCCACTTGTGACAAAACGCCCAGCGCTTTGGCCTGCGCTTGGTAAGGCGCCGGATCATCCTGACCGACGACCCAGAATCGGATGCGCGCGCGTTGCTCAGCTGGCAGCGCAGCCAGGGCACGCAGGCTGCGATCGACGCCTTTGATCCGGAATCCGGAACCGACCGAGAGCAACACCACCTCGTGCTCGGCAACGCCGAACGCCGCGCGAACACGCTGCCGAATGCGGTCGGCCTCGGCAGGACGACAGCGGTCGCGAGCAATCCCGGGTGGCAACATATGCAAGCGCTCTACCGGGGTGTGGTAATGATGACGGAACTTGTCCTGCTCCATTGCAGAAATCTGCAGGATGTGGGTTGCGGTATCGGCGCCGAATACGGCAGCCTCCGCTCGCAGGAAATGGCGATAACGGCCACTGAGCCGATACAAGGCCGGGAGCGGTTTCAGCGCCAGCTTTGCCGCAAAGCACGGATCGGCAGCATAGTGGAAATCGAGCCCCGGCATGCGATTGAAGCCCACCACACGATCAACCGGATCCGTCGCCAGATCGGACAGCACGCGGGCAATAAACCGCTCGTTGCGCCGCCAGTTCTGCCAGCTCTTGATCGAGAACTGCCGAATTTCCATGCCGTCTGGCCTGTCACCTTCCCAAGCGAGCACATAGAAACGAATCTTGCAGCCGCGGTCGCGCAGTTCCGTGGCGATGCGCAGCGCATCGCGCTGCAAGCCACCGTACGGAAAATAGTTGTAAAGCGTGATGGCAATTCGGGTCATGACGGCAATCTGGACCGGAGTTCAGTCGGTTTGGCCGCATATGCACGCCGAATGGCTGCCGGCACCGTAGTCTCCAGAAAATAGTGATTACTGAGCGACTGCCAAACCGTTTCCGGTTGTAGCGTCGTAATGGCGGCACATTGCCGCGTGATGGCACTGAGATCGTTCAGTCGACTGTCGAGGCTGTCCTGACCAACCTGGTGCACACTGAACGGCAACCAGACCAGCTCGGCATCGCCGGTTAACGCCAGCACAGCGAGATCCGGCGCAGCCAGGTGCAGGTTCGCCGCATGCAAAATCGCAAGCTGGTGCGCGATGGCTGGCAGGAGTGCGGACTGCTGCTCGGGCTGGCGCAGACGCTCGACAACGGAGACAACGGCCGGGTCAAATAACCACACAGCCAGCGCACGGTCCCGGCAATACCACACCTCAGTCGGCCCAAGCACCGTTACCGGCAACGAAGCCTGATCGGCGGTCAGCCGTTTCACTTTGGCGAATTGCTGCCGCAAGCGCGATCCGATCGACATGTCGACGGTTTGCAGCAGGCGCTGGTTGACAGCCGACCACGTCTGCATCGAAGCATCTGATTGCGTGCTTAGCCTCGTGGCGGTTTTTAGTACCTTGTCGAGCCGCTTGCCGCTGATCTCGTTACCGCTGTAACGCGCGCGACGAGCGGGATACAGTGCAGCGGATTCTGCCGGTCGCGTCTTGAACCGCCGGTGCAGCCACAGGTAATCGGCTGGATGTGCGCGCAACCACTGCTCCAGAAAGGCATTGGCGGTGGCAGCGTCGTCGGCGTCGTCGCCGCTCGGAATGGAAGTCAGTGGCGGATGCAGTATCAGTTTGATGCCGCGCGCGGTCCGGACATGGGTAAACGGCAACACGGTTGCGCCGGACAGCTTTGCAAACCGCGACGTGGCCGTGATGGTCGCAGCCGGAATGCCGAAGAACGGCGCGAATACGCTGTGCTGGGCACCGTAGTCCTGATCGGCGGCGTACCAGACACAGCCACCGCTCTTCAGCCAGCGCAGCATGGCGCGGACATCATCACGCGGGATCAGCGGAAAATGCCGCTCACGGCCGCTGCGCATGGCCTGTTCGAACAGCGGATTGGCATGCGGACGATACATGCCGGCAAGTTGGCAGTAACGCGCCAACGACACCGCGCCGAGCTCCAGATCAGTCAGGTGAAAAGCCAGCACCAAAACGCCTTTACCTTTCGCTGCAGCGGCCTGCAAATGCTCAAGCCCTTCGATCTCAACATGTTTGGCTAATTGCGCCGGCGTACTGAACCAGACTTTGGCGGTTTCCATGAATCCAATGGCGGTGTTACGAAAATTGCTGCGCGCCAAGTGCAGACGTTCGGCCAAAGATTTGTTCGGAAAGCACAGCTCCAGATTACGCAAGGTGATCTGGCGCCGCTCGCGCGCCAGCGGCCACAGCACGGTACCGAGCCCGGCGCCGAGCCAACGGATGGCCCGCAACGGCAACAGCGCCACGGTGCGCATGAACAACAGTTGCAGCGCGACCGGCCAGTTGCGTAGCCACATCAGCCACGACGTTTTCGTTGATGATTGGCGTTGCATCAGGGCCCCGCAATGACGCGTGGCAGTTGCCCTGCCAGCGTCTGCCATACCCGTTCCGGCGCCACCGTCGCATAGCAGGCGGGCGTCACGGCGCTGGCCGCTTTGTAGTTGCAATCACGGCGTAAACATGGCGCACAGGGAAACTGTGCGGCCAGATGCAGCTGGCCATCGCCATGGGTACTGGTCAGCGCCGGATTGGTGGCGCCATAGATCGACACCGACGGCACGCCGAGTGCGGCCGCGAGGTGGCCCAGGCCGGTATCGACCGCGACCACGCCATGCACGGTGCGCAGACGCGCAGCCAGTTCCGACAGCGAACTGCGCGGCAATACCTGAATGCCAGGGCCGGAACGGGCGATCCGTTCGGCACGGGCCTTTTCCAGATCACTGCCCCACGGCAGCCAGACCTGATAACCCTCGGCGACGGCGCGCGCGGCCAGCGCATTCCAGTACGGCTCGGGCCAGTGCTTGCTGGCCCAGGTCGTGCCGTGGAAAAAGAGCAGCGCCGGCTGGGCCGCCGGCTGGCGCTGACCGGCCAAGCCGTAATCGGCGGCGGTGTCCGGCACGGCATAACCAAGCGCCTTGGCGAACAGCTCGCGTTGCCGGCGCACGGCGTGCTGGTCGCGCGCGACAGGGTAGCGGTGCCGGTAGGTCAGCGCCGCCAGCCGCTCGCGTACCGAGCCAAAATCAAATCCGGCGACCGGGCCGTTCGCGAGCCAGGCCAGCGCGGCGCTCTTGGCCAGCCCCTGGGCGTCGATGATGAGGTCATAACGGCGCGTCCGCAGGGTCTGCCGGAACGCCTGCCAGAGCGGATCGCGCTTGAGTGCCAGCGGCTGCTTGCGCCAGCGTCGCACCGCCACCGGAATGACGGTATCGACCGCCGGATGCCAGCCCGGGATCTCGGCAAATGCCTGCTCGACCAGCCAGTCGGCGCGCAAACCCGGAATGGCCCGGGCCGCATCGGTGAGCGCCGGCAAGGCGTGGATGACGTCGCCGAGCGAGCTGGTTTTGACGACGAGAATGTGCATGCCGACAGTCACGGTCCGGGAAAGGCGGCCATTCTAGCCGGTCGGAAGCCGGCCGGTCAGGTCGCCATGCTAGAATTGCCGCCCTGTTTCCCGCGCCCACAATCCCTGCTCGTGAAGACCCAATTCCCGCAGTTTGACCGTGCCCGCGTGCTGGTCGTTGGCGATGTGATGCTCGACCGCTACTGGCATGGCGGCACGTCGCGCATTTCCCCCGAAGCCCCGGTGCCGGTGGTCAGGGTCAACCAGAACGAAGAACGCCCCGGCGGCGCCGCCAACGTTGCGCTCAATATCGCCAGCCTCGGCGGCGCAGCGACCCTGCTCGGTCTGACCGGCAACGACGAAGCCGCGGATGCACTGGAAAGCCGGCTCGCCGCCGCCAAGGTGCAGGCGCGTTTTGTTCGCATCGACGGTCTGCCGACCATTCTGAAGCTGCGCATTCTGTCGCGGCACCAGCAACTCATCCGGCTCGATTTCGAGGAAAGTTTTGGCGACAAAGGTCAGGACCAGTTGTTGAGCCAGTTCAGCGCCGCGCTGGACGGCATCGGCGCGGTGGTGTTGTCCGACTACGCCAAAGGCGCGCTGCAGCGGGTGCCAGAATTGATCGCGGCGGCGCGGGCGAAGAAAGTGCCGGTGCTGGTCGATCCAAAAGGCAAGGATTTCTCGATTTACCGCGGCGCCAGTTTGATTACGCCGAACATGAGCGAATTCGAAACCATCGTCGGTCACTGCGCCAGCGAAAGCCAGATTGTCGAGCGCGGCCGCAACATGCTGCGCGAACTGCAGCTCGATGCACTGCTGGTCACCCGCGGCGAACACGGCATGACCCTGCTGCGCGAACACGAACCGGAATTGCATCTGCCGGCGCAGGCGCGGGAAGTCTATGACGTCACTGGTGCCGGTGACACCGTCATCGGCACACTCGCCGCCGCGCTCGCCGCTGGCGATGATCTGCCATCGTCGGTGGCGCTGGCCAATCTCGCCGCGTCGATTGTCGTCGGCAAACTCGGCACCGCGACCGTGTCGGCGCCGGAGCTGCGCCGCGCGCTCAACCAGCAACACGATTCGCTGCGCGGCGTGATGACCGAAGAGCAGCTCTTGATCGCGGTGCAGGATGCCAAAGCCCACGGCGAGAAAGTGGTGTTCACCAACGGCTGCTTCGACATCCTGCATGCCGGCCATGTCACCTATCTGGAGCAGGCCCGCAAGCTTGGCGATCGCTTGATTGTCGGCGTCAACACCGACGAGTCGGTGCGCAAGCTGAAAGGCGATGGCCGCCCGGTCAACAGCGTCGATCGGCGCATGCATGTGCTGGCGGCGCTGGAAAGTGTCGATTGGGTGGTGCCGTTCGCTGAAGACACACCGGCGCGGCTGATCGACGCGGTGATCCCGGACATTCTGGTCAAGGGTGGCGATTACAAACCGGAAACCATCGTCGGTGCCGATACCGTGCTGAAGCACGGCGGCGAAGTGAAAGTGCTGACCTTTGTCGATGGCGTCTCGACCACTGCCATCATCAACTCGATCAAGGCCGACCGTTCCTGAGCCCGGTTTTTTTGCGAATCATTTTTAGAGATTGAGCATGAACAGCAAACTGATCATTGTCACCGGCGGTGCCGGCTTCATCGGCAGCAACCTCGTTCGCCATCTGAACCAGCGTGGCTACACGAACATTCTGGTGGTCGATGATCTGACCGACGGCCACAAGTTCAGCAATCTGGCCGGTCTGAAAATTGCCGATTACCTGGACAAGGACGCGTTTCTCGCCCGCATCCAGTGCAATGCCGATCTCGGTGAAATTCAGGCCGTGTTCCATCAGGGCGCTTGCTCGACCACCACCGAGTGGAACGGCAAGTACATGATGGACATCAACTACGAGTACTCGAAGCAGCTGCTGCACTGGTGTCAGGAACACAAGATCCCGCTGGTCTATGCTTCGAGCGCCGCTGTTTATGGCGGCAGCGAGAAGTTTGTCGAGCAGTTCGAGCACGAGAAACCGCTGAACGTTTATGGCTACTCGAAGTACCTGTTCGATCAGTATGTGCGCCAGGTATTGCCGACTGCCACCGCACCGATCGTCGGCCTGCGCTATTTCAATGTCTACGGCCCGAACGAACAGCACAAGGGCGGCATGGCTTCGGTGGCGTTTCACCTGAACAAACAGCTGAAAACCGGCGATGTTTGCAAACTGTTTGAAGGCAGCCACGGTTATGGCAACGGCGGTCAGCTGCGCGATTTCATCCATGTCGATGATGTCTGCAAGGTCAACCTGTTCTTCTTCGACAATCCAAGCAAGAGCGGCATTTTCAACTGCGGCAGCGGCCGCGCCCAGCCGTTCAACGATGTCGCCAACGCAGTGATTGCCTGGCATGGTCGCGGCAAACTGGAATACATCCCGTTCCCGCCCGGTTTGAAAGAAGCGTATCAGGCCCACACCGAAGCCGATTTGAGCCAGCTGCGCGCGGCCGGTTACACGGACGCATTTCTGGATGTCGCCACCGGGGTCAAACAGTATCTGGATGTGCTGAATCGCTGAGTTTTTCTGCCAACAACAAGGGCGCCATACGGCGCCCTTGTTGCTTTCTGCGGCTCAGGGTCTCGGGTGATAGCCGAAATCGGCGGCAAACTCCAGCACACCATTGAGCAGCATCTGTACCGCAATCATGATCAGTAACATGCCCATCAGCCGTTCCATTGCCGCCAGACCGCGATCACCGAGAATCTTGTAGAACTTGGTCGAGAAAATCAGGATCAACGCCGTCGCCAGCCAGGCGATCAACATCGCCAGCGACGACTCGATCAGATGGCCTTGCTGCTGCGAAAACAGAATCAACGTCGCCAACGTCGACGGCCCGGCGACGAACGGAATCGCCAGCGGCACGATAAACGGCTCGCCGCCCGGCATCTCGCCCATCACGCCGCCTTCCTGCGGAAACACCATTCTGAGCGCAATCAAGAACAGTACGATGCCGCCGGCAATGCTGATCGTCTCCGGCTTGAGACCAAGAAAGCCCAGCACCGTGGGGCCGAAGAACAGGAAAATCGCCATGATCAGCAGCGCGATCAGCATTTCGCGCACGATCACCTTGCGCCGACGCTTAGGCTCCATGTCTTTCAGCAAAGCCAGAAACATCGGCACATTGCCGAGCGGATCCATGACCAGAAACAGGGTCACGGTGGCGGAAATCAAATCCATCGACAATCTCGTAACAAAATGCGGATGTCGAGATTGTAGAAGGCAAGCTCACCGTTGTCAGGGGGTTGGCGTAAGCCGCGGCGCGAAACGCTGATGCAGCCAGTAATCCACGCTGACATAGCGGCCACCGCCGCTGAACAGCAGCATGAGCAGCATCAGGAAATAGGTGGCGGCGAACTCGATGCCATTGTTCAGCACGACGAAATTACCGGCTTCGGTCAGCCAATCGTAATTGCCGTGCTCCTGCAGCAGATCGCGGGCGCGGGCGAGCTTTTCCTGGGCGGCCATCGTGCGTTCGCTGGCCCAGAAACCGTCACCACTGGCGATGGCAAGCCAGCCGTTCTGCCAGTGCACGGTGATCATCGCGACCAGCATCGTGATCATCAGCGGTAGGCTGATCCAGCGCACACCCAGCCCCAACAGCAGCAGAATTGCGCCGAAAAACTCGGTATACGCGGCGAGTGCGGCCAGCAATGCCGGAAACGGCAGGCCGAGGCCCCAGTCCGGATTGCCAAACCATTCGACCACGGACGGGTTGACGCCGAGTCGGCCGAGACCCTCACCGGTTGCCCAGTTCAGCTTGTGGGTGCCGGCATCCCAAAACACCGGAAAAAGATAAAGCCGCAGCAACAGCGGCGGTAGACCGTCGAGCGGCAGCAGGGTGCGCGCAAACAGGCGCGAGTGGAAACGGGCAAGCGTAGGCAGCAATGGCATCGGGCAGATCTCGGCAATCTCAAGACGTGATGATTGGAAACCGCCGCTTCGCTCGCGTTACACCCAGGCAGAAAAAAGGCCCGCGCTTGCAGGCCTTTTGCAGAGGAAAGTGGAGTATCCGGTGCCGGTTACTGCGCCGACGCCAATCCTTCCGGCACGGTGAAATCACCGCTGACACTGGCCAGCGCGTCACCATTGAACACCACGGTCAGGCGTTTGGCGCTGGTTTCGCCATTGCCGCTGCGGGTGGTCAGCATGTACTCCCAACGGCCGGTTTCAAAACTGGACTTGGCGAGCGGCTCGCCCAGCACAAAGACAACCTGCTCGCGCGTCATGCCCGGTTTGAGCTTGTCGACATCCTTCTGCTCGATGATGTTGCCCTGCTGCACCGGCAGCTTGTAGGTCATCCAGTCCACCACGGCACAGCCCGGCAGGGACACGGTGAGGACAAGGGCGGAGGCAAGCAACAGCGATCGACTCTTCAATGGAAAGCTCATGACGTATACTGGCGCACTAGTTCATAGCACCCTTGCGGGCGGGAAGCCGGGCGATTCTACTTGAAGCCCGGCACGGGCAACAGCTCAGAAAGACCCGCCCCGATCGCCGAGGTTCCCTGGAACCCGGCTCCACCCACTGGCGCCTGTGCGGTGCCCGCTGTCTGGAGAAGCCTCACGTGGACAACCAACAACTCAAAAAGGCCGGCCTCAAGGTCACCCTGCCACGGATGAAAATCCTGCAAATCCTGGAAACCACCGGCAGCCGCCACATGAGCGCCGAAGACGTCTACAAGACACTATTGGAGCAGGGTGACGACGTCGGCCTTGCCACCGTCTACCGGGTACTGACCCAGTTCGAACAAGCCGGTCTCGTGCTGCGCCACCATTTTGAAGGCGGCCACTCGGTGTTCGAACTGCACAGCGGCGACCACCACGACCACCTGGTCTGCCTGCAATGCGGCAAAGTGGTCGAGTTCATTGATGAAGTGATCGAGCAACGGCAGAAAGCCATTGCCGAGAAATACAAGATGGAGCTGACTGATCACTCGCTGTATCTGTATGGCCTCTGCGAAGGCTGCCAGAAAAAGCGCTGAGCGCGACCAGAGCAAACAAAAACGGAGCCGATGGCTCCGTTTTTGTTTGGTATGAAGCAAAATCATTCAGCTACATTCGGCGAACTTGTTAAACCGCGCGTTCACCATCAACCACGCGGCCAACTGTTTCGCCGTGGTACCCGCGCTAACCACGCCAACCGAAGTGACTTCGGTATGCGCAGTGTGATGCCTCCTCAGTCGGCTTGGGCAACGGACAGCATTTCCTTGGCATGTTTCCGGGTGGTATCTGTGATGGTGGTGCCGCCGACCATGCGGGCGATTTCTTCGATGCGATCTTTGGCGCTGAGCGTGACCACTTCGGTGCTGGTGGATTTGCCATCGCTGGTCTTTTGCACGCGGTAGTGGTGATGGCCGAGCGCGGCCACTTGCGGCTGGTGGGTGACGCAGAGCACCTGCGCTTTGTCGCCAAGCTGACGCAGCAAGCGACCGACGATTTCGGCGGTGGCACCGCCGATGCCGACATCGACTTCATCGAAGATCATGCAGGACAGCTGGCTGTTCTGCGAGATCAGCACCTGTATCGCCAGACTGATCCGCGACAGTTCACCGCCGGACGCCACTTTGCCAAGCGGGCGCGGCGGTTGGCCGGCGTTGGCGCTGACCAGGAATTCGATTTTGTCGCGGCCATCGACGGCCCAGTCGCTTTCTTGCCGGGCGAGCAGGCTGACTTCGAACTTGCCGCCTTTCATGTTCAGCTGTTCCAGCGTGGCGCTGATCGCCTTGGCCATTTTCTGCGCGGCTTTCTGCCGGCCGGCGCTGAGTTTTTCTGCCACAGCGATGTAGGTGTCGCGCGCTTTGGTGATGGCGACTTCCATCTGGTCGAGTCGCTCGCTGGAATGGGTCAGCGTGTCGAGCTCCTGTTGCAGGCGCGTGTACAGCGCCGGCAACTCAGTCATGTCGCAACGGTGTTTGCGCGCCAGCTGATGCAGCGCGGTCAGCTGGGCATCGAGCTCCTGATACTGCTGCTCGTCGATCTCGATGTGCTCGCCGTAGCGGCGGACATCGGCGCTGAGATCACGTAGCTGGCTCAGCAGATCGAGCAGGCTGTCGTGCGTCGCTTGCTGGCTGCTGTCGATGTGGGCAATACGCTGCAGTTTTTCCAGCGCGGACTCCAGCCTATCCGCAGCAGCTTCGCTGTCTTCGCCTTCGAGCAAGTCAGCGGCCTGCAGCGCCAGCTGCGCCATTTCACTGGCGTGGGCGGCGCGCTTGTGTTGCTGCTCCAGATCGTTGATATCGAGTGCATCAACCCGCGCGGCGGCGAGTTCCTGGGTCTGGAATTGCAGCAGATCGAGCCGGGCACCGCGATCAGCGGCGGCCGTTTTCAGTTGCTGGTATTCGTCACGCAGGCGTTGCCAGTGCTGCCAGGCCTCGCGCACCGCTTTGCGCTCAGTATCGAGCCCGGCGAATTCATCGAGCATGTCGCGTTGGGCGCTGGCGTGCAGCAGCCGCTGGTGTTCGTGCTGGCCGTGGATCTCGACCAGAAAACCGCCGAGCTCGCGCAGCATGGCGAGCGTGACCGGGGTGCCGTTGATGAACGCGCGCGAGCGGCCGTCTTTGCCAATGACCCGGCGCAGCAGCACTTCGCCATCGTGTTCCATGGCCTGCTCGCCGAGCCAGGCCAGCGCACTGCGATTGCCGGCCAGCGCGAACCCGGCCAGCACTTCGGCCTGTTCGGCGCCGTGGCGTACCACGGTGCTGTCGGCGCGGTCGCCGAGCACGATGCCGAGCGCGTCGATCAGAATGGATTTGCCGGCGCCGGTTTCGCCGGTCAGCACGGTCATGCCTTCGGCCCATTCCAGTTGCAGCCGGGTCACGATGGCGAAGTCACGCAGGGCGAGTGTGGTCAGCATGGATGCGGGATCAAAAACGGCTCCGATAAG
The DNA here is from genome assembly GCA_046297695.1 of Permianibacter sp. Taxonomy (GTDB): domain Bacteria; phylum Pseudomonadota; class Gammaproteobacteria; order Enterobacterales; family Permianibacteraceae; genus Permianibacter. The sequence goes on from JBKBHF010000014.1 coordinate 24,910, forward strand.
GAGCCGTCAGTGTAAGGAAGCCGTGCGGTTCTGATAAGGGGCGCGATGATCGTGTCAGCCGCCTTCCTTGGCGGTCCGACAACCTGGTGACCACCCGCCTTGCCTCAGTGGGCGGCCAGTGCCTCGCGCACCGGCTGCGGCTCGCGTTGCAGCAAACGCTCGACCCGATGGCAGCTGCGCATCGCCGCCCGCATCATCTGGTTGATATCGGTCAGCAGCGGCCGGCGCTGACCGCGATAGCGGCAGCTGTCGCCGACGGCTTCGAACGGCACCTGCAGTCGGCCAAGCATGCGCTCGAGTGCCGGCGTGATCAGGCAGAGCCAGTGGCTGATGCCTTCGTTGCGGCAATAGCGCCAAGCCGCATGCAGCATGGCGAGCATCACGTCCGAGCCCTGAAAGAGCTCGCCGGTGGCGTGGCCATCCGGGTGACGCAGGCACAGCCGCGACAGCTCGACGACTTTGCCGGCCAGCGGCTGCAATGCCTCCTGCTGGATGCGGGTGACATGGGCGGCCGGGAAGCCCTCGACCGGAAACACCAGCCGCAGCGCACCACAGGCTTCGCCGCGTTCGTCGTAGGCGACAAAGTGCACCGAATGGGCATCGAACGCGTCGTGCTCTTCGCCGTCCGGGGCCAGTTCAGCCGGTTCGAAGCCGCGGTCAAGGCAGTAAACCTGATAGCGCAGGCGATGATGATCCGCACGCAGGGCCGGCGTGTTGGCTATCCGCACGGTGACGGCAGCAGTCATAACGGGCACTCCTCCGATCCCGCGGGAACGGGGCATCGGGGCAAGTCCTCCTGGCAAAAACCTTCGCCGTCCTTGGCGCAAGCTCGGGGTCATGATGGCGCGGCCTGAACATCGCACCATCGGCATGGCTGCAGGCTAGGTGCTGCGTTGCAAGAAAAATGTGATGGCCGCCGCAAGACCAGAGACTCGGCAAGTCCGACCTATACTTTCCGCTCACTTGTTGATTTGACCCCGAGCGAATACCCCCATGGAATTGACGGACTATCTGAAGTTGATGGTCGAGAAAGACGGTTCCGACCTGTACTTGTCGACCGGCGCGGCGCCGAGTTTCAAGGCGCACGGCAAGCTGGTGGCCATTGATCCGTCGCCACTGCCGCTCGGCCGGGTCGAGCAGATTGCCCATGGCGTCATGGATGAGGCCCAGCGCAAGGACTTTCTGAACCGGCCGGAAATGAACCTCGCTTACTCGCTGCCCGGTATTGGCCGGTTCCGGGTCAACATCTTTCGGCAGCGCAATGAAGTGTCGATGGTGATTCGCTCCATCAAAACCGAGATCCCGAGTTACGAGTCGCTCGGCCTGCCGGAAGTGCTGACCAAGCTCATCATGCAAAAACGCGGGCTGATCCTGTTTGTCGGCGCCACCGGCTCCGGCAAATCGACCTCGCTTGCCGCACTGATCGATTACCGCAACAGCAACTCCAGCGGCCATATCATCACCATCGAAGATCCGGTCGAATTCGTCCATCGGCACAAGCGCTGCATCATCAACCAGCGCGAAGTCGGCACCGATACGCTCTCGTATGAAGACGCCCTCGCCAACACACTGCGGCAGGCGCCGGATGTGATTCTGATCGGTGAAATCCGCCACCGCGAAACCATGGAACATGCGCTCGCCTTCGCGGAAACCGGCCATTTGTGCCTGTCGACCTTGCACGCCAACAACGCCAACCAGGCGATCGAGCGCATCGTCAATTTCTTTCCGGAAGAGCGACACAAGCAGGTGCTGAACGATCTGTCGCTGAATATCCGCGGCATCATTTCGCAGCGGCTGATCCCGACCATCGATGGCAAACGCGCAGCGGCCATCGAGATCCTGATCGGCTCGCCGCTGGTGCAGGATCTGATCAAGAAAGGTGAAGTGGGCCTCATCAAGGAAGTGATGGAAAAAAGCGAAAACGTCGGCATGCAGACCTTTGACATGGCGCTGTTCAAACTCTGGCAGGCCGGCAAGATCTCGATGGACGAAGCACTGAAAAACGCCGACTCGAAGAACAACCTGAAACTGCGGATGACGCTCGCCGAAGGCAAGACTGCGGGTGAAGATCCACACAGCCACGTCGAATCCGGCAGCCCGGCCCGGGCAGCCGGAGCACCGCCGCCGGCCCCGAAGCCGGCCTTCACATTGGCGCTGGAACCAACCGAAGAGGAGAAGGAAGAGGATCCGGTGCTGAACCAGCCGACACCCGGCGGCCCGCTGCCCAAGATCCCGGCCGTACCGGCTCGGCCCGTGCCCGGCAAACTAAGCGGCTGATCCGGCCACCCCGAGCCCTGCTCCCCCGAAAACCCAGTTCAGGGGACTTGACGGCATTTGGTTTGCATCGCAAACTTGTTTGCGGCCAAACAAGGACCGCCACCATGACCGACAAACTCCTGCCCCTGGCCGAACTGGACCGGCTGCAACGGTTAACCGAACGCTATGCCCGCTACACCCACAGCGCCGGCGGCCTGTCGACGCTGCTCGGCAGCGTGCTTTGCCTGGTGATGTTCACGCTCGGCCTGACCGTCGCGCTGGATCAAACCGCACGCAACCTGCTGGCACTGCTGCCGCTGCTGTGGTTGTTGGCGAAAGAGCTGCTGCGCCGTTACTACTATCAGCGTGCCGGCGCCGTCGGTGAGCGGATCAGCACCAGTCAGAACCGACAGCATCTCGGCGCCACCTTGTTCACGGCATTGATCTGTGCGCTGATCATCGGCGCCGGCATCGTGAAGTTTGGTGTCGACGGTTTGCTGTCACTGCCCGCCCCGCGCCAGGCTTACTTTCTGATTGCCCTGCTGATGCCGTTCGTGGTCTGGCGCTGGCTGTGGTCGAGCAGCGATTACGTGATTGGTGTACTGCTACTGTGTCAGGCTGCCGTCATTGTTGCCGGCAGTCATTACAAGGCGGACTGGCTTGGTCTCTACATCGTCGTGATGAGCCTGATTTATCTGTACGTTGGCTGGAAAGAGCACCGCGAGTATCTGCAATTGCGCGCCGAACTGCAGCAAAGTCGGCGGGCGCTGCAAGGGCAGTTTGCATGACGACAAATGACACCACCAATCGCCAGCTGATTCATGATGTGCTGGCGCTGGACAAACTGATCCACGAACCGGCACGACTTGCGATCCTGACCGTGCTGAGCCGTGTCGACTGGGCCGAGTTCAGTTTTCTGGAAGAGATTTGCGCATTGAGCAAAGGCAATCTGTCCAGTCATCTGAGCAAGCTGGAGAGCGCCGGCCTGCTGGAAATTGAAAAGAGTTTCCGTGGCAAACGGCCATTGACCCGAGTGCGGCTGACTGACGCCGGTCAGCAGGCGCTGACTCAGTACCGGGCCCAGCTGGCCAAGCTGCTGAACACGAACTGATTACTTAACCGATTGTTTCCGCTTTCGGCAAGTGTGCTTGCCGAACGGGTTACTGTTGTCGCCAGAAACCGCCGGCAGCTTGCCGGTGCACCACAAGGAGAGTTGAAGATGCGTGCAATATTGTCAGGCTTGCTGCTGCTAAGCGGCGGACTCTTCGTCAGCACGAGCCATGCTGACGATGCAAACACCCGGCGTCTTGGCCAACAGTGCGCCAAAGAGTTCTACCAAGGCGAGCTCGAACCGCTGTGGCAGCGCATGACCCCGGACATGCAAAAAGCCTTTGGCAACAAAGCGGGCTTGGTCGCCTTTCAGAGCAAAGTCAGTCGCGATTTCGGTGTCGAAACCGAAGTGCTGCGCGAACACAGCAGCCAAAGCCAGGGTTTCCAGATCTATGTCCGGGAATCACGCTTTGCCACCGCGGCCGGCGTATTCGCCCTGCGCTGCGTTTTTGATGGCAACGCGAACATTGCCGGCTTCCTGATCCAGCCCGTGAAGCCGACGACGCCAGCGCCCACCGCGTATCTGGACTACCAAACCAAAGCCGTGTTGCGACTGCCATTTGAGGGTGACTGGTACACATTTTGGGGCGGCCGCAGTGCGGAACAGAATTACCATGTCATCGCCCGCGATCAGCGCTTTGCCTACGACTTTGTCGTGCTGCGCGACGGCAAAAGCCACCACGGCGATCCGGCGGTGAACGAAAACTATTATTGCTGGAACCAGAAAATTCTGGCGCCAGCGGCCGGCACCGTGGTGGTCGCCAAAGATGGCCTGCCGGATCAAAAACCCGGCACCATGGATGCCAGTAACGCGGCCGGCAATCATGTCGTGCTCGATCTCGGCAACCAGGAGTACGCGGTGCTGGCGCACCTGCGTCAGGGCAGCGTGAAAGTGACAGCCGGTGAGTCGGTACAATCGGGTCAGGAACTCGGCCGCTGCGGCAACAGCGGCAACACCAGCGAGCCGCATCTGCATTTTCATCTGCAAAATGCCGCCGTGTTTGGCCAGGGCGAAGGCCTGCCGGCACTCTTCAATGACTATCTGGCCGACGGCAAACCCGTCGCCCGCGGCGAGCCGCTGCGCGGCCAGATCGTGTCATCCGCGCCGTAACGCGCAGCGCAACTCGGTTACGCCCGGCGCCAACGGGCAAAGCCCGGATAGCCCCACAAACGAAACGCCAGCAGCACCGAACAGCCCTCGCGCTGTTCGGCCGGCTGTGCGGCGTCCTGCCTTGCCAGCTCGCCGATCTCCTGCGCGGTCTTGAGCAAACGTTCGCGCATTTTCTCGGCGGTCGCGCGCGTGACCATGCTCGGCAGAAAACGCTGATAACCGTCGGCACCAAACTCGCCTTCGAAGAAACTGGCGCGGACATGGTTGTCGAAAAAGCGTTGGATCGGCCCACCCTTGATCCAGGCGAAATCACGCGCGGTACGCAGCCGGATGCGATTACCCGGCAGCAAATCAATCAGCCGCATCCGGTCGAGCCGGATCAGCAAGCGAATCAGCTCCGGCTCGGTGAACTGGTAATCGCGCAGGATCTGCGCCATCGACCAGTCGTTCAGCACCAGATAGGTCACCAGCAGCAACTTCTCGTCGGCAACCAGCTCCGCTTCGAGCGCCTCATCGAGCTGGGTCAAGGAACGGCGTTCGCGTTCGGTCAGCTGCACCAAGTCAAACAGATCAATGCCGGCGAGCGCGCAGATGGCCTGCAGCCGGTCAAGGCTCAGATCAGACGAAGTCATCAACCGCTTGATGCTGGCTTCCGACAGTTCCAGCGCCTCGGCGACCTGCGCATAGGTCACGCCGGCACTTTTGAGCTGACGCTTCAAGGTTTCCAGCAGAAGGTCCGTTTGGGCCACAGGTATCGCTCCGTAATACTTGGAGCGCCATTATGCACCGCTTTGGTCGAAAAAGTTGCTGGTTGCCGCCCGCAGCGGAATGCTGCGCCGGCCGGTACCTGCCGGCGCCACGAAGGAACCACGATGAACCGCCTGCTGCTGCTTCCGACCACTGTCCTGCTGACCAGCGAGACCTGCGAGGCTGGCGAACGTAGCCTCAACTACGGCGGCTCCTGGCCGGAAACCCTGATCCTCATCACCGTGCTGCTGATCGCGGCTCGCAAGCTGGTCAACTGGCTGGATCGGATCAGTCGGTTTCGGGAGAAGTAAACAATGTTTTTTCAAGCAGCCCAGGCACTGATCAGTCAACCCGGATTCAGAACGGCACGACCTTTCTGGAAAGCCGGCCGCGCAGCCAGTTCATCGTGCCAACGCCTCAATGCCGGAAACTGGTTCAAATCCTGATTGGCGCGGGCATGCGCCGCAATCCACGGCCAGGTCGCGATATCGGCGATGGTCAGCTCGTTGCAGCCGAGGTATTTGCTGCGACTGAGCCGTTCATTGAGCACCGAATACAGGCGCGTGGTTTCCTTGGAATAGCGTTCGATACCATAGGGCACGCGCTGCGGCGCGTAGTGCAGGAAGTGGTGCGCCTGGCCCTGCATCGGACCGATGCCGGCCATCTGGAACATCAGCCATTGCAGGGTCTGCGACCGCGCTTTCGGTTCGCGCGGCAACAGCTTGCCGGTCTTCTCGGCGAGATAAATCAGAATGGCGCCGGATTCGAACACCGCGAAATCGTCATTGTCGTGGTCAATGATCGCGGGAATGCGGCCGTTCGGATTGATCGCAAGAAACCACGGCTGCTTTTGTTCGTTCTTTTTCAGATCGACGAGACGCAGCTGATAGGGCAGCCCCAGTTCTTCCAGCGCAATGGAAAGCTTGTAGCCATTCGGCGTGGCGGCGGTAAAAAGTTCCAGCATGGTTCACTCCGTTGCAGTGACAAGCATGGCGAAGATCCTAGCAGAGCCATCTTTCCCGTGCAGAATCCGGCGATGACTCAGGCTCTGATATTGCGGGACCCGGCTTGCCAGCGCAGTTCTGCCGCTTGAGCCGGAAAATATCGCGGGCAAGGCCGCTCCCACAAAAGAGGTTCGGTCAGATGAAACAAAACCCCGCCGAAGCGGGGTTTTGTTTTCTTGCGACAAAACAGACTGCAAGAGCCGCGTGGATTAGAAATCCATGCCACCCATGCCACCCGCCGGCATCGCCGGAGCCGCTTCTTTCTTCGGCAGCTCGGAGACCATGCACTCGGTCGTCAGCATCAGGCCGGCAACCGACGCGGCATTTTGCAGCGCGGTGCGGGTGACCTTGGTCGGATCCAGTACGCCGAACTCAACCATGTCGCCGTACTCACCGGTGGCAGCGTTGTAACCGTAGTTACCCGAACCCGCAAGGACCTTGTCCAGGATCACGCTCGGCTCCTCGCCGGCGTTGGCCACGATCTGACGCAGCGGCGCGGTGATGGCGCGCTTCAGCAGGTTGATGCCGGCGTCCTGATCGCTGTTGGTGCCTTTCAGGCCTTCCAACGCTTTCAGGGTGCGAACCAAGGCCACACCGCCGCCCGGAACCACGCCTTCTTCAACGGCAGCACGGGTCGCGTGCAACGCGTCTTCAACGCGGGCTTTCTTCTCTTTCATTTCGACTTCGGTGGCAGCGCCGACCTTGATCACCGCCACGCCGCCGGCCAGTTTGGCGACGCGCTCTTGCAGCTTCTCACGGTCGTAATCCGAAGTGGTTTCTTCGATCTGGGCGCGGATCTGCTTGACCCGGGCTTCGATGGCTTTGGCATCGCCGGCGCCATCGATGATCGTAGTGTTTTCCTTGGTGATCTGGATGCGCTTGGCCTGGCCGAGATCTTTCAGCGTGGCCTTCTCGAGCGACAGACCGACTTCTTCCGAAATCACGGTACCGCCGGTCAGCACGGCGATGTCTTCCAGCATGGCCTTGCGGCGGTCGCCGAAGCCCGGCGCCTTGACCGCAGCAACCTTGACGATGCCGCGCAGGGTGTTGACGACCAGCGTCGCCAGTGCTTCGCCTTCGACGTCTTCCGCGATGATCAGCAGCGGACGGCCGGCTTTGGCCACGCCTTCCAGCACCGGCAGCAGATCACGGATGTTGGAGATTTTCTTGTCGACCAGCAGCACGAACGCGTTTTCGTGTTCGGCGCTCATGTTGTCCTGCTTGTTGATGAAGTACGGCGACAGATAGCCGCGGTCGAACTGCATGCCTTCGACGACGTTCAGCTCGTTCTCGAGACCCGAACCTTCTTCGACGGTGATCACGCCTTCTTTGCCGACTTTCTTCATCGCGTCAGCAATGATGCGGCCGATGGCTTCGTCGCTGTTGGCCGAGATGGTACCAACCTGGGCAATGGCCTTGTCGTCCGAGCACGGCTTGGAGAGCTTTTTCAGATCTTCGACGATCACGGCGGCGGCCTTGTCGATACCGCGCTTCAGATCCATCGGGTTCATGCCGGCAGCAACCAGCTTCATGCCTTCGACCAGAATGGCCTGGGCCAGCACGGTTGCAGTGGTGGTGCCGTCACCGGCGACGTCAGAAGTTTGCGACGCCACTTCTTTGACCATCTGGGCGCCCATGTTTTCGAACTTGTTTTCCAGTTCGATTTCTTTGGCAACCGAGACACCGTCTTTGGTGATGGTCGGCGAGCCGAAGCTCTTGTCCAACACCACGTTACGGCCTTTCGGGCCCAAGGTCACTTTGACAGCGTTGGCGAGAATGTTGACGCCGTTGAGCATTTTTGCGCGAGCTTCGTCACCGAAGCGTACGTCTTTAGCAGCCATGTTGAATTCCTCAGATATAAACGTCAGCGAATTCGGAAAGTGGGAGCCGCGTAGCCTGGATTAGGCGCAACGCGCCGTAATCCGGGTTTGCGAAGCAAACGAACGCCCCGCCCCCAAAACCCAACTCAATTAACCAATCACCGCGAACAGATCTTCTTCGCGCAGCACAACAAACTCTTTGCCGTCGACTTTCACTTCGGTGCCGCTGTACTTGCCGAACAGCACTTTCTCACCGACTTTCACCGACAGGGCAGCGACGCTGCCATTGTCCAGACGCTTGCCCGGGCCGACAGCCACGACTTCGCCTTTGCTCGGCTTCTCGGTGGCGTTGTCAGGGATCACGATGCCGCCAGCGGACATCCGCTCTTCTTCCAGGCGACGGACCACAACGCGGTCATGCAACGGACGCAGGTTCATTGCGTTTTCTCCTCAGATGGAACACTTGGATAAGTAGGACCCCAGGGACCCGGGGGCCGGAAAACCGGTGGCCCCTATATGGGGAGGCTTTTTTAGCACTCAAGGGGTCCGAGTGCTAAATGTTGGCACTCGGACTGGGAGAGTGCAAGCCAAGGTCCATCCCCAGACGCCGATGCCTGCCTTTAAATTGCACTAAAGAACCAATTGTTTCCCATGCCCCGGCCAAGCGGATAGGATCACGCACCGACGCCATACCTTGTCGGACCCCTTAGAGTGACCAAGCCAGCAGTTTCTGTAGTCATCGCCAGCTACAACCACAAGCCCTGGATCGTTGAAAGCATCCTGAGTGTTTTGGCGCAAAAGTCAGTGTCTTACGAGCTTATCGTGATCGACGACGGTTCCAGCGATGGTTCGGAACAGCTCATTGCGCCGCTGGCCGGCGAGCACGGTTTCTATTTCGAACAGCAGGCCAATATGGGCTTGGCGCGAACGCTCAATAAGGCATTGGCCATGGCCAAAGGGCGCTATTTTGCCCCTTTCGGCTCCGATGACCGCATGCGGCCGGGGCGGCTGGCGAAGCAGCAAGCGCACCTGGATGACAACCCGGAGTTGGTGATATCCGCAGGCAACATCTTCCAGATCGATGGTGCAGGCCAGCCGCTACCCGCCAAGAAGCAGCGCCACTATCCGGCCCGTGAACTGGATTTCACCGACGTGTTTCTGAACCGCAAACCCGGCGCCCCCGCCCCCACATTACTATTCCGGACCGACGCGCTGCGCGCCGTCGGCGGCTTCCATCCCGACATTCGTCTGGAGGATTTGTATATCGAACTGAAGCTGACAGAAGCTGGTGGTCGCATCGGTGTATTGGAAGAGGTGTTGGCTGATTACCGCATCCATGGCAAGAACACCTATCAAAACCTGCGTTTCATGCATGACAACGTCATGCGGACTTATTCTGCATTCGCTCAGCACCCCGAGTATCCGCAAGCTCGGCGCGACTTTCTGAACAGCATGTTGCGCAAAGCCGCGAAGCGTGACCGTCCTTTCGCCAAAGCGCTTTTGAAGGATCTGGGCTGGACACATCTGGATTACCGCAACTGGCTCCGTGCGCTGCCGCTGCTTTTGCCGTGAAGGCCCTTTGGCCTGCTTGTCCCCGCAGCAAATCGGGTCGATCCGCCAAGTGCATCACGCCCTTGGTTGCGACGACGCCTTCGGCTCGTCTATGACGCTTTCGGCTCGTCTATAGTGTTGGCATCGTGGTCAACGCATCCGCCGATGCCCCCCAAAGGTCACCGATGTCCAGCGCAACCGATCAGCAAAAAGCCGAACTCCGCCGTCTGTTTGCCCGCCGCCTGCCCGGCAAGTTGCGCCAGATCGCCTCGTATTTGCAGCGTCTGGCCTCGGGTGAGGCGCTGGAAGGCTTGGGTGGCCAGCTGGCGGTGCAGTTGGAGCACAGCATCCGCAGTTGCGAGAGCTTCGGCTTTGCTGCCTGCGCCCGCTTGTTGCAGCAGGCGGAAACGCAGTGCCTGAATCCGGAACCGGCCGGTTACGGGCCGCTGATCCAGGCCTTGCAACATCTGGCCGAGGAACTGGACGGCAAACCGACGCTGGCGAAAGCGCCGGCGACGAGCCTCGAACAGACCGCTGCGGCCACCGCGATGGAAGCCCCCGGCACCGACAGCCTGGCGCTGCAACCGCTGTGGCTTGCCCTGCCGGATCAGGAACGCACCGGCCTTGCCGTGCAGTTGGCCTTGTTCGGCTTTGCCGCCAGCACGGTGCCGCAGGACGGTGGCAGCCCGGTCGCGCTGGTCGCCGATGCCGGCGATGTTGGCGATTTGCGTGCCCGCTATGGCGAGCAGTTGCCACCGCTGATCGTGGTCGCCGACGAGGACAGTGTGCCGGCGCGGCTGCAAGCCATCCGGCAAGGGGCGGCGGCATTTCTCGCCCGGCCGCTGGATACCGCAGCACTCATTGAAGCCATCGACGAAGTCAGTCCGACCAGCGCCGGCGAGCCGCCGCGGGTGCTGATCGTCGAAGACTCGAAATCGCAAAGCCTGCATTACAACAAGGTGCTGAAAGAGGCCGGCTGTTCGACTGCCGTGGTCAACCAGCCGCTGCAGATTCTGCAGGCGCTGCACGCGCTGCAGCCGGAACTCATTCTGCTCGACATGCAAATGCCGGAATGCACAGGCCTGGAACTGGCACGGGTGCTGCGCCAGATGCCGGGCTGGCGGTCGGTGCCGGTGCTGTTCATGTCGGCCGAGGAAAATCCGGAAAAGCAGGCGGCGGCAATGGCCATTTCCGGCGACGACTTTCTGTTGAAACCGGTCCGCGCCGACGAACTGAAAAAAGCCGTACTGACCCGGATTGCCCGCAGCCGCATGCAGCTGCAGCAACTCAACCGCGACGGGTTGACCGGCTTGCTCAATCTGTCGGCGATGCAGCAGGCGGTCGAGAACCTGTGCGCGCAGGCGAGCCGCACCGGCGAACCGCTCAGCTTTGCCCAGCTCGACATCGACCGGCTCGGCCCGCTCAACCAAAGCGCCGGTCATGGTGCCGGCGACGCCGTGGTGCGCCAGCTGGCGCGTTTGCTCGGCCGCCGGCTGCGCAAGAGCGACACCATCGGCCGACTCGGCGGCGATCGTTTTGGCGTGCTGTTGCCGGGTTGCCGCGGCGACGATGCGCTCAGGCTCATCGACGCGGTGCGTTCGGATCTCGCCCGACAGCCGTTGCTGCACGGCGGCCACAGCCTGTCGGTACGGCTGTCGGCTGGCGTGGCCCAGCACGATGGCGGCGCCCCCGGCGCCCTGCGCGATGCCGCCGAACGGGCCCTGCAATGGGCCAAGGAAGCCGGCGGCAACACGGTCCGCTTGGCGGGATAAGCGTACCTTAAGGCAGGGAGGAGCCAGCTATGACAGACTGCTACATCCGGGTGGCACTGACCACGGTCGGCACCGAGGCGGCAGCCCATTATCTGGCCGAAACCCTGGTCAGCGAAGGCTTGGCCGCCTGCGTCAACGTACTGCCCGGCGCGGTGTCGTTTTACCGCTGGCAGGGTGAACTGTGCCGAGACAACGAGTGGCTGCTCGTGCTGAAATCCGATGCCGCACATCTGCCGGCGCTGGAACAGCGGCTGCTCGCCTTGCACCCTTACCAAACCCCGGCGTTCACCGTGCTGCCGGCCAGCCATGTCAGTGACGGCTATGGCCGCTGGCTGCACGACAATCTGAAATAACCCCAGGTCTGTGGCAGCCCGCTTGCCCCGGGCCGCAACCGGACTGTGATCGGCATGAAGGCATTGCTGTCGTTGTTCACCGGCCCTGTGGGCCGCGCCCTGTTCTGGCTTTTTCACTTCGCAGTGGTTTCTGTCTCGGTTTCGGCGCAGGCCGCCTCGACGGCGGATTTGCTGCGCGCCGCAGCCGACAGTGGCGAGGAAGAAGCGTTTCTGAAAGTCGATCAGGCCTTTCAGGCAGAAGCCTCGCGGCTCGACAACGAGCTGATCGTCCGCTTCGTGATCGCGCCCGGTTATTACCTCTATCGCGATCAATTCCGGTTCAAGGCCGAGGGCGTCAGCTTCGGCACGCCGCAGTATCCGGAAGGCATCCTGAAGCACGACGAATACCTCGGTGAGCAAATCGTTTACTTCAATCACGTTGAAGTGCGGGTACCGATTGCCAGCGGCGCCAACAGCTTCGATCTGAAACTCACTTTTCAGGGCTGCGCCGAAGCCGGCCTCTGTTACCCGCCGACGACGCGCACGTTTGCCATCAACGGCGGCGCAGCCGCAACCGACGGCAATAATGTTGCCGCGACGGTTACCACCACGACCGCGCCAGCGCCAGTGATCGCCGGTGAAGCCGCCGGCGGTGATCTGGCCACCGCACTGGGCCAAAACGTGTGGACCGCCGTTTTGTTCGCACTGATCGCCGGCATCGGCCTGACCTTCACTCCCTGCGTGCTGCCGATGATTCCGATCACGGTCGCCGTGATCGGTGGCCAAGGTGCGCAGATTTCCACCGCGCGCCGGTTCGCCCTGGTATTCGTTTACGTGCAGGCAATGGCGCTGACTTACGCCGTGCTCGGCGTCGCGGTCGCCAGTGCCGGCGCCGCGCTGCAGGGCTATCTGCAATCACCTTGGTTGCTGGTGCCGTCGGCAACATTGTTTGTACTGCTGGCGCTGAGCATGTTCGGTGCTTACGAACTGCAACTGCCGGCGGCGCTGCGTGACAAATTGGCGAGCAACAGCCAAGGTGGCTCGATGCTGGGTGTGGTGTTCATGGGCGCGCTGTCGGCCTTGGTCGTGTCGCCATGCATCAGCGCGCCGCTCGCTGGCGCACTCGCCTTCATCGCCAGCACCGGCGATACGCTGCGCGGTGGCGTGGCGCTGTATGCCCTCGGCATCGGCATGGGCATTCCGCTGCTGATCGCCGGCGTGGGCGGCGGCCAGTTGTTGCCACGCGCCGGCGCCTGGATGGACAAGGTCAAATACCTGTTCGGTTTTGGCCTCATTGCGGTCGCCATCGTGCTGGTGAACCGGATGATTCCGGCCGCGGCGGGACTGGCCTTGTGGGCACTGTTCGCGCTGGCGTTGTCGGCGTATTTCGCTCGCCTGCAAACCGAAACGCCATGGCATTACCTGCTGCAGGCATTGCGCTATGGCGCGCTGGTGTACGGCGTTGCCTTGGTCATCGGCGCGCTGGCCGGACAAACCAACCCGCTGCAACCGCTGCCGACATTGGCCAGCAGCAGCGCAAGCGCTGGCAAAGCGGTCAATGCCCACGCCGGCTTTACCCTGATCAAATCCACTGCCGATCTGGATCGGGAACTGGCCAAGGCGCAGGCCGAGGGCAAAACGGTGATGCTGGACTTCTTCGCCGATTGGTGCGTGGCCTGTTTCGAATTTGCCGATTACACCTTCCCGGATCCAGCCGTGCAACAAGCGCTGCAGAACACGGTGCTGCTGCAGGCCGATGTCACTGCCAACGATGAAATCGATCTGGCGTTGATGGCACGTTTCAACATCCTCGGGCTGCCGTCGATCCTGTTCTTCGACCGGCAGGGCAATGAATTGCCGGCGGCGCGCGTGACCGGCTTCATGAAAGCAGCGCCATTTGCCAGCCACATCCAGCAACACCTGCACTGAGTGCCCATCCGCCAGCGGCGTCTGCTACGCTGTCCGGGTAGATGACGAACGTCGCAGGCACGCCATTGGCCATGACCGCCGCCCCGGACGCCATTCCGAACACGACTTCGGACACCAGCTCGGACAGCCTCGGCCGCACTGACCGGGATGCTGCCATCGCGCAAGCGCAACGCTTACGCTTGCGCCGCTCATGGCTGGCCTTTGCCATCTACGGTCTCTGTTCGGCGCTGCTGGTTTTCTTTCAATGGCAGGGCGCCATCAGCTTTGCGACGCCGCTGCTGATCGCCATCATCGCTGCCGCCTTTGTCATCGGCGGCGTGTTTTTGTTGTGGATATACACGGGTCGCAACCTGCGCCAGCGTGACCCGAGCCTGACCTTGCCGCAAATGCTGGCGGCTACGCTCTGGTGCTATGTCCCGATCTACCTGACCCCGACATTGCGCGCCGAAATGTTGATGATGTACAGCTGCGTGTTCTTCTTCGGCGGCTTCCGACTGAACCGGCAACAGTTCCTGCTGGTCGCGGCGTTTGCCCTGCTCGGCTACGCCGGCATCATGCTGCTCGATGCCAATGCTGCGACGGGGGCAACCGATCCGCGCCGGGAAATTGTCCGCTTCATCATCCTGACGGTGGTGCTGTTGGTGCTGAGCCTGCTCGGCGGCACGATCCACGACATGCGCCAGCAATTGCGCCAGCAGCACAAAGCCCTGCAACGGGCCAATGAGCAAATCAGCCATCAAGCCGTGCACGATGCCCTGACCGGCCTGCACAACCGCCGCTTCCTGATGGAGGCACTGCAGCGGGAAGAAGCGCGCGCCAAACGCCGCGGCAGCCCGTTCAGCCTGATCATGTGTGATCTCGATCACTTCAAGGCCATCAATGATCGCTACGGCCATTTGGCAGGCGACACCGTGCTGAAACTGACTGCCGATTTGATGCAACAACAATTGCGCAGCGCCGATTGGCTGGCACACGGTGGCGATGAGACGGTGGCACGGTTCGGCGGCGAGGAGTTTGCGATTCTTCTACCCGATACCGGCATAGATGGCGCAGTGCGCTGCGCCGAACGGCTGCGCAGCGCGTTACATGCCGTGACCCTGCCGACGCCGATGACCGGTGAAAAATTGTCGGCGTCATTCGGCGTCGCCGAATACCGGGTCGGCGACAGCCTCAGCGATGTGCTGACACGTGCCGACCACTCGCTTTATGACGCCAAACACGGCGGCCGCAACCGGGTGGTTGCGGTCAGTTGAAGTGGTCGCTGGCTGATGGGGTTCCGCACCGCGCTCGCAAGGCTCAGGAACGCGACAACCAGTCGCTCAGCACCGCATCGCGATCGCCATCAAGCAGTGGCGCACTACGCCGCAGCACAATCGGGTGTCGGCACAACTTGAGCGGATTATTGAGATGGGCAACGCTGCCGCCGAGCGGGTGCGGCAGCTCGACGCGGCCATTGCGGGCCTGCACCTGCGGATCGGCAAAGACCTGCGCGAGATCGTTGATCGGGCCGGCCGGCACCCCAACCGCGGCAAGTGAGCTCAGCCACCAGTCGCGGCGCTGGCGCCGGGTGAGTGCCTGCAACAGCGGCATCAACACCTGCCGGTGCTGGACCCGCGCCGCGTTGCGGGCAAAGCGCACGTCGTCCGCCAGTGCCGGCTCGCCGGCCAGCTGACAGAACTGGCGAAACTGGTTGTCATTGCCGACCGCGAGCATGAACTCGCCGTCACTGGCCGGCATCGCCTGATAAGGCACGATGTTCGGGTGCGCCGAACCTTCCCGTACCGGCAGCTTGCCGCCCACCAGATAGTTCATGCCCTGGTTGGCGAGCCAGGCGACCTGGGTATCGAGCAGCGCCAAATCAATGTACTCGCCTTCGCCGCTGACCTGACGCCGGTACAGCGCGGCACAGATAGCACTGGCAGCATACATGCCGGTCATCAGATCGCACACCGCGACGCCGACCTTGACCGGACCGGCGCCCGGCTCGCCGTCCGCCACCCCGGTCAGGCTCATCAGGCCGCCACGGGCCTGGATCATGGCGTCGTAGCCGGCCTTGTCGGCATCGGGGCCGGTCTGGCCAAAGCCGGTGATGCTGCAATAGATGAGGTCGGGCTTGAGCGACTGGAGGTCGTCGTAGCCAAGGCCGTACCTGGCGAGCGCCCCGACCTTGTAGTTCTCGACCACCACATCGGCCTGCATCGCCAGTTCGCGGACCAGCCGTTGCCCCTCCGGCACGGTGAAATCGATGGCGATCGAACGCTTGCCGCGGTTGGCGGCCAGAAAATAGGCCGATTCGGCGCTGGCGCTGCCGTCGGCCTGGGTCAGAAAGGGCGGGCCCCAACGCCGGGTGTCGTCGCCCTCGCCCGGTTTCTCGACCTTGACGACATCGGCGCCGAGATCGGCCAGAAACTGGGTGCACCAAGGTCCGGCGAGGATGCGTGATAAGTCCAACACCCGGATACCAGTCAGCAAGCCGGACATGGTTTTCCCCCTGTTCGCGTTATTGCAGCTGTTCTTCTTGAGTTTATTGTCGCCGGTTTGACCCGCGCTCTTGCCCGGCCCGCCGACGCTACTGGGAACTGGCGCGGTGTTGCTTGTTGTGCCAGGGCGGCGGGATGAATGGCGGCCGAAAGCCGCCCTCTACTTTCAACGGCTCAATTGATGTCGATCCGTCTCACCCATTCGCCGGCAGCGGCCTGGCTGCCCAGATAAACGGAGGGAAACTCGCCGCCACTGTCCTTCAGGTAGACGAAATCCAGCTTGCCATCACCGTCCAGATCAGCGACCAAATCGAAAATGATGTGTGGCGGCACGGCGGCCTTGGCTTCTTCACAGCTGGGGTAAGGGAAACAGTCAACATGCGTCTGGGTACCGGTCCGCCGATCCTGTGACACCGAAGCGGACCGAAGCATAGTCGAGACATCGGCGTCATAACCGATGATGCCCCCTCCGTTCGTTATCGGAATGCCCTTTGCCTCGTAACACAAGTGATAGCTGATGCCATCGAGCACGAACGGTTCATTGGCAAGCGGCATATTGAAGGCACTGATCGCACGGGCTTGACCGACGGTAACGACTGGCGCGCAAACAGTAAACCGTAACCGCCATACCTCAGTCTGCGGGCAAAGCCTGCTAATCCATTCGTCCATCAGGGCCGGTTGCTGAGCCAGACCAGCCAGTCCACCGGCAGCAACACGGTATCGGTGACCACGCAAAGTGGCACATCGAGCATGGCACGCACCGGTGCCTCGGCCGGAATGATGGGGTCCTGCCAGGCGCGGCCAACTTCATGTGGTGCCAGCTGGCTGCCCTTGTAGGGATAGATCTGCTCCGGCGCGTTGGCGTGCACATAGACCGTCGAACACGCTGACAGCGACAGTATCCCAAGCAGCAAAACCAACAGCATAAACGACATTCGCACACGCACACTCCATCAACCAGTATCTGCAGCGCGGGCAGCAAAACAAAAGGCGCCTGCACGGCGCCTTAATGTCGATGCAAGGTCGCTTACTGCAGGTTCTGCAGCGCGCGGATGCGCACTTCCAGCGGCGGGTGGGTGGCAAACAGATGGGCGATGCCACCTCCACTGCGCAGACCGAACGCAGTCATCTCGGCCGGCATGTCGACCGGCTGGCCGGATTCGGCCATCAAGCGCTGCAGCGCCGCGGTCATGGCGAATTTGCTGGTCAACAAGGCACCGGCTTCGTCAGCGCGGAATTCGCGCCGGCGCGAGAACCAGGCAACGATCATCGAGGCCAGGATACCGAGCACCATTTCCGCAACAAAGGTGGCGATGTAGAAACCAATGCCGGGACCGCTGCTTTCCTGATCCTTGCGCAAGAAACTGTCGACCGCGTAACCGATGATGCGGGCGAAGAACATCACGAAGGTGTTCACCACGCCCTGAATCAGGCTCAGCGTCACCATGTCGCCGTTGGCAACGTGGCCGATCTCGTGACCGAGCACGGCTTTGACTTCGTCGCGCGAGAACCGGCGCAGCAAGCCCTCGCTGACCGCGACCAGTGCGTTGTTCTTGTTCCAGCCGGTCGCGAACGCGTTCGACTGGTGCGACGGGAAAATACCGACTTCCGGCATGCCGATACCGGCTTTGTGCGCCAGCTCGGCAACCGTGTCGACCAGCCAGCGCTCTTCGGCAGTGCGCGGCTGCTCGATGATGTACACCCCCATCGTGCGCTTTGCCATCCACTTGGAAATCAGCAGCGAGATGAGCGAGCCCGCCATGCCGAACACGGCGCAGAAGATCAGCAGATTGGTCAGATTCAGACCGCCTGGCTGATAGGCGCTGCCGACGCCAAGAATGCTGAGCACTATGCCTGCCACCAGCATGACTGCCAGGTTGGTCAACAGGAACAACACGATGCGTAACATGATTCCTCTCCAGGCCCACACTCGCCAATCGGGGGGGGCCGTTTACGGCTGCAATTCTGGGGCTTTTGACCGCGAATTCAAGCGTTGTCGCCAGCCGGCAATACCCAGTAACAAAGCCACGAGAATTGACACCGGCACCAAGCCCCAATTGACCCACACGGTGTCAGGCTTTGCTGCGCTGACCGTGGTCCGCAGAATTGCCGTTTCGAACTGCGGCAAGCGATCCGTTATACGGCCATCCGGGCCAATCACGGCACTGACGCCGGTTACGGTGGCACGAATCACCGGCAGACCATTTTCCAGCGCCCGGGTGCGGGCAATTTGCAGGTGCTGCCACGGGCCAAAACTTTCACCGAACCAGGCGTCATTGCTCACCGTCAGCAAGTAACCGGGACCACCGTTCAATGCCCTTACGTTGTCCCGCACCAGCTCCGGATACGCGATCTCGTAACAGACCGCGCCGACCATCGACTGCGCGCCGACTTGCAGCCGCGCAGCCCGCTCGCCTTCACTGAACCCGGACATCGGCAAATTGAAAAACGCAAACATGCCGCGTAGCACCGATTGGAACGGCACGTACTCACCGAACGGCACCAGATGGCGTTTGTCATAACGCCCGGATGCCGTACCCAAACCGACAATCGCGTTGTAATAGCTGCCATCGGCGTTCGCGACCGGCAAGCCGGTAATGAGCGCGGTGCCGCTGTCACGCGCCGCCTGATCCAGACGCGGAAAGTAATCGCCAAGATTGTCGGCAAACGCCGGGATGGCTGCCTCCGGCCAGACGACGGCATCGACCTTGCCGAGCAGCGGCAGCGTGAGTTCCTGATACTGACGCAGGATCCGGTTCAACTGGTCATGCCGCCATTTCAGATTCTGTTCGATGTTGGCCTGCACCAGTGCAATCGACAGCTGGTTGCCGTCGCCTTTCACCATCTGTGCCGCCGACGCGGATGGCGCGCGCTGCGGCGCAAACAAACCGATCAACGCCACCACCACCACAGCCTTCAGTAGCACGGTGCGTTTGCGCTGCATCGCCGACGGGGCCGGAGCCGATCGCTGTGCCGCCCACAACAGCAGCGTCGCCGCCAGCGCCACGGCGAGGCTGACACCGTAGACGCCGAACCACGGCAGCAGCTGGCGCAGCACGGTGTCGGTATGCGCGTAGCCGGCAAACAGCCACGGAAAACCGGTGAACAGATGGCCGCGCAAAAACTCGCCGACGACCCACAGCGGCGCGAACGCCATCAGCCGCGCCGACGGTGCCGTGAACAAGCGCGCCAACAACCAGCCGACTGCCGCGACAAACAGCGCCAACGCCACCACCATGCCTGCGGTCAGAAACAATGACAGCGCCAGCGGCGCCTGACCGAAATCACGAATGGCCACGTGCACCCAGGAGACGCCGACGGCAAACGCGCCAACGCCCCAGCAGAGCCCGCGCCACGCCGCTTGCTTCGGTGTGGCCTGACGCCAGCCCAACAGCAGCAGCGCCAGCGACAGAGCGCTGAACCACGGCAGATCGATGGGAGAAAACGCCAGCGGAAACATTGCGCCGGCAGCCAGTGCCAGCAGCGTCATGCCCCAGCGGGTAAAAAATGCCTGCATCCCATTTATCCTGTTCTGCGTTTCGGCTTCTGCGTTTCGGCGCAACCCTGTCGTGTGCGCACGAAGACATTGCGCGGTCGAGCGGTGCGATGCCGCAATCGTGATGCGACAACGGGCCGCATGCGGCCCGTTGTCGTGACGGCGGTTTTGCCTCGTCAGGCCGCAGCCGCCAGTTTTTTCACTTTCAGCAACTTGATCCGGCGACTGTCGCTGGCCAGCACGGTCAAGTCGTAACCGTCGACCTGCAACTGCTCGCCACGCTGCGGCAGATGACCGAACTGGTTGGCCACCGCGCCGCCGATGGTATCGAACTCTTCTTCATCGAGCGCGGTACCAAACTGGCGATTGAAATCCTCCAGCTCCATGTCGGCGCGGACATGCCATTCACTGTCACTGAGTTGGCGCAGGTATTCTTCCGCGTCCTCAAAATCGTACTCATCGGATATTTCGCCGACGATTTGCTCGAGCACGTCCTCGATGGTAACGAGGCCGGCGACACCACCAT
This sequence comes from Permianibacter sp., assembly GCA_046297695.1. Taxonomy (GTDB): domain Bacteria; phylum Pseudomonadota; class Gammaproteobacteria; order Enterobacterales; family Permianibacteraceae; genus Permianibacter. The sequence goes on from JBKBHF010000014.1 coordinate 45,044, forward strand.
ACTCGTCCACGACAATCGCCATGTGATTGCGGCTGCTGCGAAACTCGCGCAACAAACTGTCGAGCCGCTTGCTTTCCGGCACGACCATCGCCGGCCGCAGGATCTCGTGGATATCGAACTGGTCGCGCGCAACTTCTGGCGACAGCAGGCTGAACTGCAGCAAATCTTTCGCCAGCAGAATGCCTTCGACCTGATCGCGTGAGGCGCCGACTACCGGATAACGGGAGTGACCGGCGTCCGCCACTTTCGGCAGGATCTCCGCCAGTTCGTCATCGGCGTTGAGCACGATCATCTGCGAGCGCGGGATCATGATATCGCGCACCCGCAGCTCAGCCACGCTCATCACACCTTCGAGCATGGCCAGGGTGTCGCGGTCGACCACGTTGGTTTCGGCGGCTTCGCGCAGGCTGTCGAGCAGCTCCTCGCGATTTTGTACGCCCGGTTGCATCGCGTCGAGCAGCCGGTGAAACCAGCCGCGGCGACGCATGGTACTGGAACTAGACGAGTCGTCAGACATGGGGGGCTTTTAACGCTCTCCGGCGTAGGGATCGGGAATGTTCAAGGATGCCAATATGGTGCGCTCCAGCGCCTCCATCCGTACGGCTTCGGCGTGCTTGATGTGGTCGTAGCCTAGCAGATGCAAGACACCGTGTACCACCATATGTGCCCAGTGATGATTCAGCGGTTTGCCCTGTTCCTTGGCCTCGGCAGCGACCACGCCGGCGCAGATAACGAGATCGCCGAGATAGTGGTTACTCACCGGCAAGGCCATGCCGACATCCGGCATTTCAAACGGAAAGCTCAGCACATTGGTCGGCTTGTCCTTGCCGCGGTAATCGCCGTTGAGCTGCTGGCTTTCCGCTTCATTGACCAGCCGGATGGTCAGCGCCGCCGTGCCGTCAGCGTGCGCGGCATCGTGCAACAACGCCGCCCGCGCCCAGCGCCGCAGCAACGCATCCGACGGCAAATCCTTGCGCCGCGAGGCGCGCTGGATATCCAGACTCAGACGCAAGCTCACGTCAGATCACCTTTGCCGGCTTTTTCGTTTTCGGCAGCACTGTCGGCGGCCTCTTTCAGCAGCGCCTGCTTGCGCTCCCAGCTTTCGTAGGCGCGCACCACGCTCATCACCACCGGATGGCGGACGACATCATCGGCCGAGAAGAAGGTGAACGAAACCTTGTCGATGCCTTTCAGCACTTCAATGGCATGGCGCAACCCGCTCTGGCTCTTGCGTGGCAAATCGATCTGGGTAATGTCGCCGGTGATGACCGCTTTCGAGTCAAACCCGATCCGGGTCAGCAGCATTTTCATCTGCTCGATGGTCGTGTTCTGGCTTTCGTCGAGAATCACGAACGACTCGTTCAGCGTGCGGCCGCGCATGAACGCGAGCGGCGCCACTTCAATGACGTTGCGCTCCATGTACTTGGCCACTTTCTCAAAGCCAAGCATTTCGTAGAGCGCGTCATACAGCGGCCGCAGATACGGATCGACTTTCTGCGCCATGTCGCCGGGCAGAAAGCCGAGTTTTTCACCGGCTTCGACCGCCGGCCGGGTCAGCACAATGCGACGTACCTGCTGCCGTTCCAGGGCATCGACTGCGCAGGCGACCGCCAGATAGGTCTTGCCGGTACCGGCCGGGCCGATACCGAAACTGATGTCGTGATGGCGGATATTGTCGATGTACTCGGCCTGGGCGCGGTTGCGCGACTTGATCGGGCCACGCTTGGTATAGACCGTGAAATCCTCGCCGCGCACGCGTTCATCCCGATCGTCGCCGGCGCGCTCGTCACGGACCCGATATTGCTGCAGCAACAGGTGCAGATCACCGCGCGAAATGGCAGCGGTCGTCTCACTCAGCTCGAACAGGCTTTGCACGACGTCGGCAGCCGCTTCGGCGTGCTCGCGCTCGCCGATGATGCGGAACTGGTTCGAGCGGTTGTTGATTTCGACGCCGAGCCGACGTTCGATTTGGCGCAGGTTTTCGTCAAGCTGGCCGGCCACCGCCGCGAGGCGTTCGTTATCAAGAGGCTCGAGGGTGAAATCGAGCGTGTAGAGCTTGCTCAAGCCGCCACCACCTTGTCGATCAGCTCACCGCGCAGGCTGTTGGTCAGTGCCTGGGTGATGCGCACGGTGACAAATTCGCCGATCAGCGATTTCGGTCCGGCGAAATTGACCAGCCGGTTGTTCTCGGTGCGACCGCACAGTTCGTCCGAGTTCTTGGTCGCCGGCCGTTCGACCAGGATGATCTGCTCGGTACCGACCATCTTGCGGGCGTAATCCTGGGCCTGCTGATTGAGCCGGTGTTGCAGCAATTGCAGCCGCTGCAGCTTGCGCGCTTCCGGGGTGTCGTCGGCCAGATCGGCCGCCGGCGTACCCGGCCGGGCGCTGTAGACAAAGCTGAACGACACGTCGTAATTCATTTCCGCGACCAGTTTCATCGTCGCCTCGAAGTCGGCTTCGGTTTCGCCCGGGAAGCCGATGATGAGATCGGTCGACAGACTGAGATCCGGCCGGATCGCGCGCAGCTTGCGCACTTTCGATTTGTATTCGAGCACGGTATGGCCGCGCTTCATCGCCGCCAGGATGCGATCGGAACCGCTTTGAATCGGCAGGTGCAGATGCGATACCAGCTTCGGCACCCGGCCGTAGACCTCGATCAGCCGCTCGGAGAATTCGACCGGATGCGAGGTGGTAAAACGGATGCGACCGATTTGCGGAATCGACGCCGTCAACTCGATCAGCTCGGCCAGATCGGCTTCACCGCCGTCGTGCTTGGCGCCACGATAAGCATTGACGTTCTGACCGAGGAAATTGATTTCACGCACGCCACGCTCGACCAGGCCGACCACTTCGGCCAGCACATCATCGAGCGGCCGCGACACTTCCGGGCCACGGGTATACGGCACCACACAGAACGTGCAGTACTTGTTGCAGCCTTCCATGATCGAGACATAGGCGCTCGGGCCATCAACGCTCGGTTCCGGCAACCGATCAAATTTCTCGATTTCCGGGAAGGAAATATCAATGGCCGGGATCTGCCGGGTTTGCACCTGCTCGATCATTGCCGGCAGCCGGTGCAGCGTTTGCGGGCCGAACACCAAGTCGACATAAGGCGCACGCTTGCGGATGTTCTCGCCTTCCTGCGACGCGACGCAGCCGCCGACGCCGATCAACAGCCCCGGCTTCTTGTCTTTCAGCTCACGCCATTCGCCGAGCTGCGAAAACACTTTCTCCTGGGCTTTTTCCCGGATCGAGCAGGTGTTAAGCAGGATCACATCCGCGTCTGCCGGGTTATCGGTCGGCACCAGGCCCTGGGCGTCCTTCAGCAGGTCAGCCATGCGCGACGAGTCGTACTCGTTCATCTGGCAGCCCCACGTCTTGATGAACAGCTTGCGCGGGGAGGAAGGCTTGTCGGCGGGGTGGCTCATACGGCAAATCGACTACGGGAAAAAAGGCCGGCGATTTTACCACCAGCGCACCGGCTGTGGCCGGCAGATTGCCGCGCCATCGGTCGAAATCAGAACGGAAGTACCGCTCAGTCGGTCAGCGCGGCCCCGCCGGATCCAGCGCCATGGCCTGTTCCGACACCATTTCAGCCAGCGCCCGCTCGGCACTGCGCCGGACCAGCTCGCTCGCGACATCACGAAAGGCTTTCTTGATCAGCGCCGCCTTCTTCAGGTCGTGATCGTCGGTGAACGGTAAGGCATTGAGCTCGTCCAGCAGCTTGGCGCTGCGTTGATCGAGCCAGACTTGCATCGTAGACATGAGCCACTCCCTTCTCGGATCGGCGTTCGCCAACTGCTCGTCGTCCCGGTCCTGATAGGAAGGTAGTCACTCACTTCCCATCCGGCAATGTTTAACTGGCACATACGCACAGGGCGCGCGACGCGCTAAGCTGCCGGCATGAACTACCTCGCCCACTGCTGCCTGGTACCGCCGACGGCGCAAGCGTTGGCTGGCGCCTTGCTCGGCGATCTGATCCACGGTCCGGACCTGTCCGGTCTGCCCTTCGAGGTCGCGCGTTCGATCCGCCTGCACCGGGCCATCGACCGCTACACCGACCACCACCCCGAGGTCATGGCTGCCAAGAACCTGCTGCAGCCGCCGCTGCGCCGTTACGCCGGGATCATCGTCGATGTTGCCTTCGACCATTTGCTGAGCCGGTCGTTCATGCACTGGCACCCGGAGCAGGCCTTGCCCGAACTGGCGCGCGCGGTATACGCCGCCATTGCCGACTATCGCCTGCTGGCGCCGGCGAAAACCCGGGCTCGGCTGGATTACATCGCCAGCCACCGGCTGTTGGAGAAATACGGACAGGCCGAGTCGATCGGCAAAGCATTGACCGGCATCGGCAGCCGCTTCAAGCGCGACAATCCGCTGTCGGACGCAGGCCCGGTGGCGATTGCCCTGCTGCCCGCCTGGCAACCGCAGTTCGAGCGGTTCTATCCGGAGCTCAAGCAGTTTGCTGCCGACAACTGGCAGCAGTTGGGCACGGTGATGATCAACGCAGATAGGGCGTAAGCAGCGCCAACACCCGCGGCAGACTGCCGCGCAGGCGATTCAACTCGGTCAGCGCATGGCTGCCCACCGGCGTGCGCACCAGCGGATCGGCCCAGGCAAGCCAGCAGGCCGCCAGGGCCTCGGCATTCGCGACTTCCCGCATGGCACCGGCGCGGCGAAAGCGCCGGCTCTGCGCGGCAAAGTTGAACGTGTGCGGGCCTTGCACAATCGGCAGCGCCAGTGCTGCCGGCTCCAGCAAATTGTGACCACCGCGCGGCACCAGTGAGCCGCCGACGAAGGCCACATCGGCAGCGGCGTAGAACGCCATCAATTCGCCCATGCTGTCGCCGAGCAACACTGCCGTCTGCGCATCGATATCATTGCGGCTGCGACGCGCCAGCGCAAAACCACGCGCCGTGATCAACGCGGCCACTGCCTCAAACCGTTCCGGATGACGCGGCACCAAAATGAGTGCGGCGTCGGGATGCTCGCTGCGCACCCGCGCAAAAGCATCGAGCACCAGCTCGTCTTCGCCTGCGTGGGTGCTCGCGGCAATGATCACATAGCGACGATGCTGCGGCCCCGCTTCCAACTGCGCCCGCAGCAGCGCTCCGAGCTCGCGCTGCGCATCGCTGACCACGACATCGGTCTTGATGCTGCCGGTCACGATGACGCGGTCGCTTGCCATGCCGAGCCGGACAAAGCGGCGAGCGTCGCTGCGCTCCTGTGCGGCAATCCGTGTCAGCTGTGCCAACATGCCGCGGGTCAGCGCGCCGACCCGGGAATAACCACGCGCCGACCGTTTCGACAGCCGGGCGTTGACCAACACCACCGGTACCTGCGCGGCATGACACCCGGCCAGCAGGTTCGGCCACAATTCGGTTTCCATGATGAGGCAGAGCCGCGGTTGCAGCTGGCGCAGGAAACGCTGCACCAGCCACGGCAAATCGTACGGGCCGTAAACGTGCTGGACGCTGTCGCCAAAGGCGGCGCGCACCCGCTCCGATCCGGTCGGCGTGGTGGTGGTGATGGTGATCGGCAACTGGGGATATTGCTGCTGCAAGGCTTTGACCAAGGGTACCGCCGCGAGCGTTTCGCCGACCGACACCGCATGCAGCCAAATGCCGCCGGTTTGCAGCGTCGGCAAGCGGGCAAAGCGCTCACGCCAGCGCAAGCGGTAACCGGGGTTGGCGCGGCCACGCCACCACAGCCGCAGCAGCACCACCGGCAGCAATAGCAAGAACAGCAGCGTATACAACCCGCGCATCGCGATCGGCAGCCGTGACCAAAATTGCCGCGCAGAATACCATAGCGTCGGCATGGGACCGACCCGGCATGAGCACAACCCCGCATGACGTTGCCCCGGCAAGAATTCGACCCAGGGCATGAACAGGAATCACTACGGCATGAAAAGGAATTGTCCGGCATGAATGGCACCGGTTTCGGCCTGCATCCGTTGCGTTGCCTTCGCGCCATTGCCGCGACCGGCATCAGCGCGATGCTGCTGGCAGGCACCAGCGCCGCCGACAACACCTGTCCGGGTCTGGACTACGCCATCACACTGGTCACGCAACAGCAGCAGCGGCGGCAGCACTTTCAGCTCGACAACGGTGTACAGGTCGTGCTGCTGCCCGATGCCGACGCGACCACCGCCGCCGTTGTCACCACCATCGCCGTTGGCGCCGCTGACGAAGCCGATGGTGAAACCGGTTATGCCCACCTGTTCGAACACCTGATGTTTCGCGGCAGCGCGACCCTGCCCGATGGCGCCTACGCCAAGCTGATCGACCGGGTTGGCGGCCAGTACAACGCCGAAACCCATTACGACTACACCAGCTATTACGCGACCGTGCCTGCCGAAGCCTTGCCGCAACTGATCTGGCAGGAAGCGCAGCGCTTTCGCGCGCCAATATTGACCGCAACGACGGTGCAAAGCGAAATCGCGACGGTGCTGGAGGAAAACGCGCTACGGGTCGACAACGTGCCGTTCATGCGCAGCGCCGCCGACCAGCTGTTCGGACAATGGCGGCACCCGGATTATGATCATCCGGTGATCGGGTCCGCGACCGATCTGCAAGCCGCGACACCGGAACGTCTGCAGGCGTTTTATCAGCGCCATTACCGGCCGGAACGTACCGTGCTGGTCATCGCCGGCCGGTTCGATCCGATGGCGGTACGCGCGCAACTTAGCCGCGACTGGACCGACTGGCGCGGCAGCGGCAACGCCATGCCGGTGCGCACGCCGAGCGCCACCGTCAAACCGGTTTTCAGCAGCGAATTGGTCGATCACCGCGCGCCGTGGCCGGCCCTGGCGTTGATCTGGCAAACCGAACCGGACACTCATCCCGATGCGGCGGCGATCAGCGTGTTGCAGCAATGGCTGCTGCACGGCGAACAGGGCTGGTTGCGACAACAATTGCTGGCACGCGGGCAGCTGCTGCACAGCATGCAATTGCCGCTGACCATGCCGCGACTGGGCTTGGCAACGTTTCTGGCGGTGCCACGCGCCGCCACCTCGCTCGATGAACTGCAGCAAAGCCTCGATGAACTGTTGCGCACCGCCAGCACCGTGCTGCCCGATGCGAGCGCCTTGTGTGAACTGAAAACCGCCATCGCGCGCCGTCACATCGCCGCGCTGGAGTTGCCGCACGCCCTCGCTTATCGCGAGAGCCTTGATCTGGTGTTGTGGCAGCAATCGCAACTTGTGCACGAGTTGCAGCAATTGCATGCCGTCGATGTGGAAGCGCTCGACCGGGTGCTGCAAGCACAACTGTTGTCAGGCCACGTCAGTCTGCGGCTGTTGCCGCCGTGGTATGTCCGCGTTGGCAAACGCTTGCTGGAATGGTTGCCGCGCCGCTGGACCGATGCCCTGGAAGCGAGCGCGCTATGAACAGAACGCCAGTGTCTCCAGACACCATCCGCCGCGTTCACCGCCGCAGCAAAATTTTGTGGCTCGTCGTGCCGGTTCTGCTTGTCTCCGCCTGTGCGCACCTACCGAAACCGACTGGCTTGCAAGCCGCGCAGGTGGTGCCGCCGATCGCGGTCGCTTCGGCGCCGTCAGTGCCGGCATTCGATCCGTTGACACTGCCGGCGGCAGAGTTTTCCCAGTTGGCCAATGGCATACGTACCGCCGCGTTCCCGAGTGCGCGCTCGCCCTATGTGCAGATGCAAATGCAGATCGACGCCGGCCGGCTGCTGCACGGTGACGCCGCCGATGTCCTGGCCGAACGGCTGCGACTGATTGGCAACGCGGATTCCGAAACGGCCTGGCAGCAGCACTGGCGCGCGCTCGGCGCCAGCCTGAATGTGCGCAGCGGCAATCACCGGCTGATTTTCAGTGCCGAGGTGTTGCCGCATCAGGCCGATGCGCTGCTCGACACCTTGCTGGCGCTCTGGCAACAGCCCAATCTGCAGACGGCGAGCACGCACGAGCAAGCGATTCGCAATCTGCGCACCGCGCAGCGCGAAGCCGATCTGCAAGGCGATGACGCCAATCGTTTATGGCAGCGACTCGCCTATGGTGCGGAGCACCCTTACGGCAAATCCGCGGTGCCGGCCAGTGCCCTGCGCCAACTGACGCCAGCGCGGGTGCAACAGCAATGGCAGCTGGCGCGAGACGAAGCGCAGCAATGGCTGTTTGCCGGCGCCTTCACGCCGACCGATCTGACACGCTGGCAGCAAAAACTGGCGACGCTGGCGCCGGTTGCGCCGACGCCGCGTTGGCGCACGCAGCACCATGCGCTGGCACAACCCGCGACTGAATGGCAATTGCATGTGCTCGACAGCCCCGGCGCGGCGCAGGTGGATCTGCAACTTGGTTTTGCCTTGCCGCTGCAAGCGGCTGCCGAGCGCTGGCACTGCGAAGCGCTTGCGGCCTTGCTCGGCAACAACAGTGGCCGCCTGTTTCGCGATCTGCGTGAACGGCGCGGCCTGAGCTACAACCCGACGGCGTTTTGCAGCGCCGCGCCGCTCGCCAGTGCGCTGCAACTGACCGCCAGCACCCGGCCCGAACACACGGCCGCGATGCTGCACGGTTTGCTCGAGCATGTGCGGATGCTTGGCCAGCAACCAATTGGCGCCGATGAGATCGCGCTGCTGCAATCATCACTGCGCGGCGATTTGCGCATGCAACTGGCCACCGCGCGCCAGCGCAGCAGCCGGTTTCATCTCGAGGAATGGTTGGGCGGTGAGTGGCAACAGCTGCGCGAGCGAGATGTGTTCTGGCAACAGCTGACCGGGTCGGCGCTACAGCAGTTCGCCATCGCATGGTTGCAGACCGAACCGGTGACCGTACTGCGCGGCGATGCCGATCAGCTGCTGCCGCAATTACGCCAGCTGCTGCCGGACGCACGCATCATCCGGCACGACCACGTCGACTGAATTCAGATGCCGGCGCCGCCCGGCAGACAGCTGCGCAGCATGTTCAGACCGACATCGCGCAGCCACTCGTTGAGCAATTCTCGGTGTTCATCCGGGCGGGCGGCGGCGAAACCATGACCGGAACTCAGCAGGGTCTGGAACAGCCGGCAATATTCGATCAATTGTGGCCGCGGCAACAGCGAGCCACGTTGTTGCAGCACATCGGCCCAGAACGCGGCCAGATCTTGCTGCAAGGCTTCGGTCAGTTCTTTCAGTTCCGGCACCCGATCGATCATCGGCTGCAACGAGTTCAACGACCAGCCGTCCACTTCCGCCGGGTACAGCGCGGCACTGACCTGCTCGAGCAGCACTGGCAAGGGCATTTGATCGGCGTCGAGTCGCCACAATTCGCAACGCGCCTGCAGACCGAGGCAGCGCTGTTCCAGCAATGAGTAAATGATGGCTTCCTTGGACGGGAAATACTGATACAACGAGGCGATGTCGAGCCCGGCAGCCGCGGCCACCGCATTGGTGTTGAACGCCAGCAAGCCGTGCTGGCTGAGCAGCCGATCAGCGGCTTCCAGCAGGCGCTCAACGGTTTGGCGCGAGCGCGCCTGACGCGGCTGGCGACGGGGAAGTACGGCAGCAGTTCTGACCACGACAACGCATCCTTGCTCGAACCGGAAAGGGCACAGCGGCACAGGCTTGCAGTGTAGGCGAGGGTCGGCGACGGCAACTGCGAATTCCCCAGCAAGTGCCGGGATTGGCCGACAAACGGCCGCTACGACGCGGCAAAACTGCGAAGGAATTCCGGTTTGGCGGTCGCGATCAGCGCTGGCGGCGCTGTTTGGCCCACGCGCGTTGCCGCAGGGTAGCGTTCGGATCGAGCCGCAGCGGCCGGTAGATTTCGACCCGGTCGCCGGCCTGTACCGTCTGGTCCAGCGCCACCGGCCGCGACCAGATCCCGACCGGATTGACCGCCAGATCAAGCTCGGGGCAGCGTTCCAGCAAACCGGACTGCTGGATCACCGCCGCCACGGTAGCGCCCTGTGGCACGGTCAGCGCCAGCAACCACTGCCGGTCCGGCCGGGCATAGGCGAGCTCGACCGCCACCGTTGCCGGCACGGTCGCCGCACTTGTTTCAGTGGCCGCCGAGGCCATAGAGGCTCCGGGCCCGGCCCTGAAAGGCATCCATCAACGAATGCACCAGCTTCTGGAATGCCCCACCGAACGCCAGTCCGCCGATCAACGAGGCGAATTCAAAATCCACCGTCAGCGTCACCCGGCAGCCATGGCTGCCGAGCGGGACAAACTGCCAGGCGCCGTGCAACTGCTTGAACGGGCCATCGGCCAGCCGCATTTCGATATGGTGATGGGAGCGCCACTGATTGATGGTGGTGAAGGATTGCTTGAACGCCGCCTTGGCCAGGGTCAGCTTGGCGCGCATGCCATGCGGACTGCGATCGAGAATTTCCGCGGCGGCACATCCGGGCAAGAACTCCGGGTAACGTTCGACATCATTGACCAGCGCGAACATTTGCTCGGCGCTGTACGGCACAATGGCTTCCCGGTGAACACGCGGCATGACGGCAGAAAAAAGCGGGGAACGGGCTGCGAATGCTAGCACAGCCCTGCCCTTCCCGGCCGGCACCGCTATAATGTCCGCCCTTTTGGCCGGCGCCGATGTCGGCCCCGCATTTCCGGTAATCCAGCCTCATGGCGAAAGACAAAGAGCAGAAACCCGGCGATGCCACCATCGCCAGCAACCGTCGCGCGACGTTCGATTACTTCATCGAACAGCGCACGGAAGCCGGCATTGTCCTGCAGGGCTGGGAAGTCAAATCCCTGCGTGCCGGCAAAGCCAACCTGACCGACAGCTACGTCATGTTCAAGAATGGCGAAGCGTTTCTGATCGGCGCGCAGATCATGCCGCTGCTGTCGGCCTCGACCCACGTCGTGCCGGACCCGACCGCCACCCGCAAACTGCTGCTGAACAAAAGCGAGATCGGTAAATTCCAGCAAGCCGTCGCCGCCAAAGGCTACACCGTCGTTGCGCTGTCGCTGTACTGGAAAAACAACAAGGTCAAAGTCAGCCTCGGCCTTGCCAAAGGCAAGCAAGCGCACGACAAGCGCGACACCACCAAAGAACGGGAATGGCAGCGCGAGAAAGAGCGCACCATGAAAAAGCACGTGCGCTGACCGGCGCACTGGCCCCGGCCCGGATCGCGGCACCTTTGCCATTGGCACGCGCAAGCAGACTGCTCGGTCGCATCGCTGCGTGCTTGCTGGCGGCTGCCTGTCAAAACTACCACTCGACAGTCAGCCGGATGGCGCGCTATACCCCGTCCATGCGCCGTCACGGACTGCCTGCCATGCCCCATTCGTTTATCCAACACCGCCGCGCCTGCCATGGCGTCGCCGTCGCTGCCCTGTTTGCATTCTGCGCCAGCGTCGACGCCGCGCCAAACGAAACCGGTCTTGCTGAAACCAGCCTTTCCGAAACCAAGCTTACGGAAAGCCGCAGCAACGAACCGGCGCAAACATTGAGCCCTGCCGAGCTGCGCGCACTGCTGGCCGCACCGGCGGCGCTCGCCTACCAGCAACAGCTGCAGGCGCTGATCACACGCGGCCGTTATGACGGCGAGCTCGATGCGCTCATCAGTGACCCGCAGCTGCCGACCGCAAGCAAGGAATGGCTGCTGCACGAGCTGGTGCTGATCCTGCGCACACAGCCCGCGACGGATGCCGGCCGGCAGTTGCTGCAGCGCGTGCAGCAGCTGCCGAGCCGGACCTTGCTCTGGCACGATTTTGAAGGCCGCCAACGCGCGCTGCCGTTGGTGCCGCTGGCGCGCGCCGCCAGCGGCACTGAACAGCACTGGCAGATTCAGGAACGGGTGCGACAGCTCAACCAGATCGCGACCGTGATGGCGCTGCAGACCGCCATCACGCAATGGCCGAGCCTGAGTACGATTGACCAGCAAGCCTGGCGGCAGGTGCTGCACCAACATCCGGCACGTTGGCAGCCGCTGTTGCTGCAGCTGGACGCCGTCGCGTCATGGCACAGCGCGCCCGAACTGGCCGTCGCCGCAGCCCGTCACGATGCCGCGTTTCTGGCAGCGGTGCTGCAACACGGCGACGCGGCCGACGCCAGCGCGCTGTTGGCCGAATGGAATGCACGCCCTGCCCGCGCGGACGACTGGCAATGGTTGTCGATCGCCTTGGCGCGACCTGCCTTGCGCTCACAAGCCTGGTTCGGCATCGGCAAACGCAGCAGCGACGATCCGGCCGCCGCGGCGCGCATCGAAACGGCCGTGGCGCAGGGCGATCGCGACGCCACGGCCGCCTGGGTAAACGCACGCGGCGACGCTACAGTGACCAGCCTGCAAAGGCAGCTCTACAGCCGCGCCCTGCCCGCCCAGCAGGCTGCGGTGTTCGGCTTGCGCCTGCTCGGCACACCGGCCGCGCAGGCCGCGTTGCGCGCCGCCCAACACGATCCGCGCTTGCCTGCCTCTCTGCGCAAGGAGCTGCAGCCATGAGTCGCTCATCGCGCTACCGTTTGCCGCTCGTGTTGACCGCGCTAACCATAGGCGCCAGCCACTTTTCGCCTGTCGCTGGCGTCGCGCACGCGACCCAACAGCAATACACCGAGCAGCCCGCCGGCGCCAACAGCGTGGCGCTCGGTTACCCGGTGCCGCTGCCGATCGACTCGCTGACGCCGGTCGCCGGTTTTCGCAGCTACGCCAGTTTGCACGCACGCCACCAGCAGCTCGCCATCGACAGCGACAACGCCGTTGGCGAGATCATCGGTGAAACCCAGCAGCAACGGCCGATCTGGGCCTATGTGCTCAGTGACAGTGACGCTGCCACCAGCGAAGGCTTCATCCGCGAAGCCGGCGTACTGCAAAACGGCGGCATCCACGCGCGCGAATGGCAAAGCCCGGAAGTGCTGACCGGTATCTTTGAGACGCTGATCAACAACGAAACCGATGCCGGTCTGCACCAATACCTGCTGGAAAATACCCGCATCGTGCTGATCCCGGTGCTGAACATCGACGGCTTTCTGCAGACCCAACGCTACCCGGATCGCTTCATGCGCTCCACCTATGCGGGCGATCCCAGCAACTGGCCGCGTGATGGCCGGATGCGGCGCAAGAACATGCGCAACGTCGATGACGATCTGGCCAGCGAATCCGACAACCTTTTTGGTATCGATCTGAACCGCAACAATGCACCGTGGTGGGCCAGCAGCAACCGCTCATCCGGCAACCCCGGCTCGCTGGTATACCACGGCAGCAGCCCAGCATCCGAGCCAGAAACGCAGGCATTGCAACAAGCCCTGATGCTGCTCGATGGCGAGCCGGTGCGGCTCTATATCGACACCCACAGTTTCAGCAAACTGTATTACCTGTCGCGCAATGGCAATGCGCGACGCGATACGCTGGCGTTGACGCTCGGCCAGCAAATGGCGGCCGCCACCGGCAACAGCTACAACGTCTCGCCCGATCCCATCAATAGCGGCATCGGCAGCACCGACGAATACTTCACCTACGAGCATCAGGCGCTGTCATACACCCTCGAAATCGAGCCACGCGACAGCAGTGCCGAATACGGCGGTTTCGGTGTCAGCCATGACGGCTTCATTCTTCCGGCCAACCAGATCGAACGCGTCCGCACCGAACTGACCCGCGCCGCGCTGCTCGGTTATTACAAGCAGGCCGGCGCGCCGACACTGATTCAGGCGCAAGTCCGAGATACCGAGACCGACAGTGTGTTGGCAAGTCTCAACTGGGCCGCCCAATCGAGCAGCACCCGGACGAAAACCAGCAGCGACAGTCGCGCCTGGCAAAGCGGCGCCAGCTACCGCCTGGTGCTCGACTTCAACAAACCGATGCGGGTGCGCAATGAACAAGGCGACATCATCAACTACCGCGGCCAGTCGGTGACGCTGGCACCGCGTCTGCGGCTGTTGGCACAGCAAAGCGATGGCAGCCTGCTGGTTGCCGATCTGGACAGCAGCAGCGCCGGCTGGTGCCAGGGCGCAAGCTGTCGCCGCTACGACAGCGATCGCTTTGAAACCACGTTCAACTGGCCAGCGGGCTGGGATGCCGGCAGTCTGGTCAATGTTCGTTTGCAGGTGGCGGTCAGTGATTTTGCCGGCAACGGCCTCGACGCCAACCCCGCCACCGTGATGCACTGGCAAGACGGCGCCTGGCGAGACTACGAAGACGAATTTGCCGTCAGTGGCGACAGTGGCGGTGCCGATCAGCAACTGCTTTTGATCCGCAGCGGCGAACCGCCGGTGTACAACGGCGGCATTTCGGTGCCGACATTGCGCGCCGGCCAGGCGTTTGATTATCAGTTTGCCAGCAACGCCTTCACCGACCCGGAAGGCGGCGCCTTGACCTATGAACTGCGCTCCGATCCGTCACCGCTGCCGTCGTGGTTGCAGTTTGATGCCGCCAATCGCCGGCTCAGTGGCACCCCACCCAACGCCGGCAGCGTATCGGCGCAAATCGTCGCGCGCGACGCCGATGGCAATATCGCAGTGGCACCGCTGACACTGACCATCACGGCAGCCGATAGCGGAGGCGGTAGCGGTGGCGGCGCCGCAGGTTTCGGTGCTGTCATGCTGCTATCGCTGGCACTGGCGCGACTACAACTACTGCGAAGCCAAAGGCAACGGAAATGACGGACAGCAAAACGGGGGCAAGCGCCCCCGTTTTGCTGACTGCTGTATTCGCGTTTGTCCGCGAACACGGCGGCGCTAGAACATGCCGGCCAACACCCGCGCCAGTTTCTCGCGCACGATCGGCGCGGCATCGGCCCAATCGAGATTGACCTGATTGGCAACACTGAGAATGCGGGTCTGGTAACGGCGCTGCGGCACATCGCGTGACCAGAAGCTGACCGTCTCACCGGAGTCACCTTGTTGCAGATGGTGCTCGGCTTCTTCCCGCACCAAGGCATCGCCATCCTCGATGCGCTCGCTGATCTGGATATCCGTCAACACGGTGTAATAGACGTCTTTCACCAGCGCGTTGGCGGTCCATTCGGTGACGCCAATGATCAGCGCAGCGGCCAACAGCTTCTCGACATCCTTGCGGTGGATATTGCCGCCGTAGACCACATGGACGCCGCCATGCACATGACCGTGATCGTAGCCGTCAACGACGACAGGCTCCGTGGTCATCGGCTCGGCATCGTCAATCGGCAGGCTGTGATCGAACTCGGCCAGCAGCGCGCCCGGATGCTCCTTGGCCACCGACAACACGTTGGCTTGCAACCAGAAATGCGCCTGCTGCGGATCGCTGACGATGCGATAGCCACGCTTCTCGATGGCCGCCGTGATGTCCTGCTGCAAATCAAATGACGGCTCGCTGGAGCTGTTGCGCACCTGCACAAACACAGTGCGCTGTTCCGGCTCGACCGGCGTCATCATGATGCTGGCGCTCATCCGTGTTTGCACATCGAGTTCGCGTTTGTTCACCGCGGTGTGCATCGCGGTGCAGCCGCTCAGCAGCGCCACGGCGACCAGCACCAGCATTCGCATGGGCTTTATCATGTTCTACCCTGTTCCGGCTTCGGTACGTCAATCAGTCAGAACATGCCGGCAATGGCACGGGCAAGGCCGGCGCGCAAACTCGGTGCCGCTTCTTCCCATTTCAGATTGACCTGGTTGGCGTAGCTCATGACCCGGGTCTGGTATTTGCGCTGATCGGTTTCACGCTGATACGTCGAAACGGTATCGCCGCTGGTCCCTTGGCGCAGCTTGTGCTCGCTGTCTTCACTGACCACGCCACCGGGCAACCGCTCCATGACCTGAATGTCGGTGATCACGCTGTAATACACATCCTTGACCATCGCATCGACGACCGTGCCGGCAACCGCGCCGACCACAATCGCCCCCGCCGCATTGGCACCACTGCTGCCGCCGCTGGCGCGGTGCAGCGCGTAACCGGTGACCGCACCGCCGGCAACACCAGGGCCGGCCGCGAGTGCATGATCGGCATCACGTGCATTGGTCTTGCCGACTTGCAGCACATTGGCCTGCAGCCAGTAATTGGCTCGTTTCGGGCTGTCGATCACCTGGTAACCACGCGCGGTCAGCATCGCCACCACGTCCGGGCGCAAATCGAATTCCGGCTTGTCCGACGTATTGCGGATATCGACGTAGACCGTGCGCTGCTCCGGCTCGACCGGATCGAGAAAAATCGACGCACTCATCTTGGTCTGGACATCGAGATCCTTTTTCGCGATGGCGGTATGCATCGCCCCGCAACCCGCCAACAGACTTGCCGCGCCGACCAACGCGGCCATCATTGCCACCCGTTTCATACTGACTCCTTGCCTGGAAAACACTGCCTCAATACCCGCCATGCTGACGCCGGTCATCTGAATTCTGGCTGAACCGTGCCAGCCCTACTGAGTCGGGCCTGCTGAGTCTGGTCTACTGAATCGGGCCAGCTGAATCAATCCAGCTCGGCCGGGCCAGCTTGCACGCCATTGCCATGGCGTTTCACCCGCCACCATGAAATAATCTGCCGGTCCGCGTGAGGTTGGCTTGAACCACGACAAACCCGCCCCATCTAACGGATGACTTGGGGACGATATGGCTTCGACGGCGATATCAATGACCTAGGTGCATGCCGAGGCGGCAACAGGACCTCGTACCCACTCTGTTGCACTTTATAGTTGCCAACGACGACAACTACGCTCTGGCCGCCTAAGGCCAGACTGCAAATCGCGAGATGCCTCTGGTAGCGAAGCGCAGTCATTCACAGAGGATAAGGTGGACAGTGCGCCCGACGCTGTCGCTCGAAAACCGACTGGGCTCGTGTGTCAGTAGCCTGTGCGTTGGCGCCTGACACGCTAAATCAAACAACTGCACTAAGCATGTAGTACCGAAGTCGGCGAATTGTCGGACGCGGGTTCAATTCCCGCCGTCTCCACCAATAACAAAACCCCAACCGTTCTCGGTTGGGGCTTTTTCTTGTCTGTTTGCGCCGGTTCCCGCGTATTGCTGGGGGTTCCTGCGGAAGCCTGCGGACTTCTCCAACCGCCTGAATTGGCCGTTCCGGGCCACATTTCACTCTCTCCTGGCCATTCCTCGCTCCGACCTCGCTCCCTGAAACTGGCCCGAAGTCCGCAAAGACCATAAGTCAGCGCTATACAGATCAAATAGTTACGCGCGGACGAATCAAGCGGTTGGATTGCAGCATCGGGGAGCAAAGGAAACCCCGTAGTTGTGTTTTGTCGGTATATATTGACAACTACCGACGTAATGCAACATCATGGCGGCATGGAAACTTCGCACCAGACCATTCTGGATCTCGCCGCCCAGCGCGGCCTGATACGCCCGCGCGATCTCGATGCGCTGGGTCTGCCCAGTGTCGCACTCACGCGGCTGGTTCGGCAGGGCCTGCTCGTCCGCGTGGGTCGCGGTCTGTACGCCCGTCCCGATCGCAGCGTATCCGAGCATGGCACCCTGGCCGAGGTGGCCCGCAAACACCCGCAAGCCATCGTCTGCCTGCTGTCAGCACTGCGGGTGCACGACCTCACCACGCAATCGCCATTCGAGGTCTGGCTGGCGATTCCCAACAAGGCGCGTGCACCGAAGATGGATTATCCCCCGCTGCGCATCGTGCGCTTCTCAGGTGCCGCGCTGACCGATGGGATTGAAGAGCACCAGATCGATGGCGTGACCGTGCGCGTGACCAACGTCGCCCGCACCGTGGCCGACTGCTTCAAGTTCCGCAACAAGATCGGCCTCGATGTCGCGATGGAAGCCCTGCAGGAAGCCTGGCGAGCCAAGCGCGTGAGTATGGACGAACTCTGGCGCTATGCATCGCTGTGCCGAGTGGCCAATGTGATGCGCCCCTACATGGAAAGCCTGTCATGAACCAGCGCAACACGGCCGCTTCGGTGCGGGCCCGCCTGCTCACCCGCGCCCGCGAGACCCGACAAGACTTCAATCTGGTCTTGACCCGCTACGCCCTTGAGCGGCTGCTGTACCGACTCAGCGTTTCGCCCCATGCTGACCAGTTCCTACTGAAAGGCGCGCTGCTGTTCGACTTGTGGTTCGACATCCCGCACCGGCCGACGCGGGATGCGGACTTTCTGGGTTTTGGTTCGGCCGAGTTGCCACACCTGGAGGCCGTCTTCAAGGACGTCTGCGCGATGGAGACTGACGACGGTGTTACGTTTCGACCGGACACCGTTCAAGCGGCGGAGATCCGCAAGGAGGCCAGCTACGCCGGCGTGCGCGTCACCTTGCTCGGACTGATCGATGGAGCGCGCTGCCCGATTCAGGTCGACATCGGTTTCGGCGATGCCGTCACACCAGGGCCGGAAGATGTCCAGTACCCCGTGATGCTATCGGAGTTCTCGGCGCCGAAACTGCGCGTCTATCCGCGCTACACCGTGGTGGCAGAGAAGCTGGAGGCCTTGGCCTCGCTGGGTATCGCCAACAGCCGGATGAAGGATTACTTCGACCTTTGGATCTTGTCGCGGTACACCGAATTTGACGGCGACACCCTGCGACGCGCGATTCGGGCAACCTTCGATCGACGCAAAACGACGTTGCCCCCGGACATCCCCTTTGGCCTGACGGATGGTTTTGCGCAAGATGCGCAAAAGCAGACGCAGTGGCAGGCATTTCTGGGAAAGAACCGACTCGAAGCGCTGCGCCTGGAGGACGTCGTGGTGTCGCTTCGAGATTTCCTGCTTCCAGTCATCGCTGCGGCGAACGCTGATGCCGACTACCCGCGACACTGGCCGGCTGGCGGACCCTGGTTGTCAGTGGCGGGGTGAAACCAGTCAAAGCCCGACCCGTGCTCGCTGCTCATCCCACAGCGCTGGCGGATCAACCGCCAGATCAAACAGCGTGACGTGGTTCGGCAATGCGTCGTCCAGGATGGCCGCCACGATGTCGGGTGCCAGCGTGGTCAGGTTGACCATACGGCTGACGTAGCTGTTGTCGATGCCCTCCCGCGTGGCGATCTCCTTCAAGGACTTTGCTTCCCCCGATTCCAGCATGGCCAGCCAGCGGTGGCCTCTGGCCAGCGCCAGTTGGATGGAGGTCGGTGCCACATCCCACGGCCTGACTGGGGAGGTTTCGCCGTTTGGGAGAGTCACCAGCTTGCGGCCGCTGCGACGTTTGATCTGGATCGGAACCGACAGGGTCAGCCTGCCATCACTTGCCTCGACGATGTCCGGCTCGCCGGTCTTCTGGATGCGGATGTCGCTCATGCCAGGGCCTCCTCAGTTTGCTCGACAGGCTCGGGACGCAGTTCCAGCACCAGGCGTTCGATGCCGTTGGCCCGCAGTCGCACTTCGAGGTCGTTGGGTGACACGATGACTTTCTCCACCAGCAACTTCACGATCCGGGTCTGCTCTGCCGGGAACAGTTGATCCCAAATCGCGTCGAGCCGGGTCATGGCCACAGTGATCTTGGCTTCATCCAAGGTCGGATCGAGCTTGATCGCCTGCGGCAGCATGTCGCCGAGCAGATTCGGGGCTCGCAGGATCGCGCGCAGTTGATCGAGCACCGCCGATTCGAGTTCTGCGGCTGGCAGTCGCGGCAGGCCCGATGCACCCGCGTGTTCCTTGGCGTCGCGCTGGGGTACGTAGTAACGGTAGCGCCGGCCATTCTTCTTGGTGGTGTGCCACGGCGACAGTGCGCGACCGTCGTTGCCGAACACGATGCCCTTGAGAAGATAGGGAACCTTGGCCCGCGTCGTGTTGCCCCGCACCCGGCCATTCGTCTCCAGGATCGCGTGGACGCTATCCCACAGTTCGCGGCTGATGATGGGCGGGTGCTCCGCCTGGTACCACTGGTCCTTGTGCCGCAACTCGCCAAGGTAGGTCCGGTTGCTGAGGAGCTTGTAGATGTGGCCCTTGTCGATCGGCCTGCCCTCGCGGGTCTTGCCGTCTTGTGTGGTCCACGCCTTCGACGTCACGCCATCCAGTTTCAGCTCCTTGACCAGTGCGGTGCTGGAACCGAGTTCGACGAAGCGCTGGAAGATGTGCCGGATCAGTTTGGCCTCACGTTCGTTGGGCACCAGTCGGCGGTTCTCGACGTCGTAGCCCAGCGGTGGCACGCCGCCCATCCACATGCCCTTGCGCTTGCTGGCTGCGATCTTGTCGCGGATGCGTTCGCCGGTGACCTCGCGCTCGAACTGGGCGAAGGACAGCAGGATGTTCAGCATCAAGCGGCCCATCGAGGTCGTCGTGTTGAATTGCTGGGTGACCGACACGAACGACACGCCATAGCGTTCGAACACTTCGACCATCTTGGAGAAGTCCGCCAGGCTGCGCGTAAGGCGATCGATCTTGTAGATGACGACCACGTCGATCTTGCCGGCCTCGATGTCCGCCATCATGCGGCGCAGCGCCGGGCGTTCCATGTTGCCACCGGAGAAGGCCGGATCGTCGTAGTCGTCGGCTACTGGAATCCAGCCCTCGGCGCGCTGGCTGGCGATGTAGGCATGACCGGCGTCGCGCTGGGCATCGATGGAGTTGTATTCCTGGTCGAGCCCCTCGTCGGTAGATTTGCGCGTATAGACCGCGCAGCGCATGCGGCGCTTCAGGACTTCGCTCATCGTCCACCTCGCTTCTTGGTGGACGGCTTGGTCTTGGCATTGGATGGCGGCCTGAGCCCAAAGAACAACGGCCCCGACCAGCGCATGCCCGTGATCTCGCGGGCGATCATCGAGAGGCTCGGGAACATGCGGCCCTGGAAGTCGTAATGGCCATCGGCGGTTGCGATCACCCGGTACTCGACGCCTTTGTATTCTCGGACCAGCACGGTGCCGGCGGCCGGACGGTAATCGCGGTCGCGCTTTTTCACCTTGCCGGTTTCCACCAGGGATTCGATGCGGCGCTGATTGCGATCCAGCAGGTTCGCGTCGACTTTGCGGAACTCTGCCTCCTGCAGCCGGTAGGCAATGCGGCGTTCTAGGAACTGGCGGTTGTGGGTGGGCGTGTCGCCGCCGACCAACTTCTGCCAGAGGGCCCGGATCTCTGCCATGGGTAACTCGGGCAACCTGGCGATTTGTGCTGCCACCGATGGCGGCGTTGAAAGTGACGTGCTCATTTGGACTCCGTAGTTGTCTTGTTGACGGGGTCTGAATGAACGCGCTGGTTGCCAGATAAGCCAAGCTCAAACTCGCTCTCCGCGGGGCCGCCTGCGGACTGGGCGAACACGGCCTCGCGCAGTCGGACGAGGCCGTGGGCCAGCAAGGATGCGGCTTCGCGCCGGCGCTGCTCCGGCGTCATCCGTTCGGGTGGTAGGTGGTTGATCGTGCACATCGGTATCGGTCCTGAACGTCCAACTCGCTTGATGACGAGATTGTCCGGTCAGGCCGTGACCTCGGCCATCAGGGAGTTTCGGGCCGGTACGAAAGGATGCGGAAGGTCGCGACCCCGCTAATACGGATGCTGCCCGTTGCGGATGAAATTTGTGTAGGTGTCGACCAGGAGTTCGTCCTCTTCGTCGTCATTTTTCTCCCAGGGCTCGCGGTCGGGGAGGATGAGCAGCGTGATGACGAGTTCGTACTGATCGGAGACGACACGCATCTCGCGCAGGGACATGTCGGCGGGCTCTTCCTTGAACCATACGCGAGCAGGCAACTCGATTCCCGTTCTTTCATCAGGGTGACGTATCGTCTGCGCCGCCAAGGACGCCTCGGGGACGGGTATCGTCTCCTTTGAGAACCGAAACCTGGCCCTGGTGCGTAGAGCATTGCGACTCGACCAGGACCAATTGATGAAGCCGTCGTTGGAAACGACCAAGACCGCCCGCAGCGGCGTGAACTCGATCCATTGCCGGATGGCCGCCACGAGCGATACCCCATACCGATCCGCGCAAGCGCCGAGCAGATCGATGTCCACCTTGGCCGACTCGACCTGCTTGCGATAATCGTCCAGCGGCATCAACAGCGTCGCCGCGAACTTGTCGGCATCGGCTTCCCGCTGCCGGGCTGTCGAGCCCCAGTCCAACAGATCCTCCGTGCTGCATCGGAAGGCGTCTTCCTCTTTGCGATGCAGCAGGTAATGGCCCAGTTCGTGGGCGATGGTGAAGTTGATGCGTCCGCTCGATTGCACCTGGTCGTTGTAGAGCAGGTACCAGCCCTTTTCCCGTTTGAGCAGCATTCCCTCCAGCTCACCGATGTCACCGCCCCGGATGTGGGCGATCGGATCGGGTTGGCGGGAACTGATGTCCTGAGCGATGAGCTTGACGTCGATCGGGAAACGATCGCGTCCCCACGCCTTGGAGAGAAAGTTGGCCCAAGCACCGGGCGTGGTCGGATTACTTGTCATCGCCTTCTATGATCTTGAGGATGTCGTCCAGCTTCTTCTTGGTTCCCGACGACAGGCCCCGATACTTGCGAAAGAAGGCCTTGTCCTCTTCCGACGGTTCAAGCTCGGTAATCCGGTCGTCCATGAAATATTCGGGCGTCACCTTGAGCACGCCAGCGATTCTCGCGATCTTCTCGGCGGATGGCTTCGGATTGTCCTTGTTCTCCAGCTCCCAGATGTAGCTCTTGCTGGATTCGGTCTGTTCCGCCAGCTGCTCGAGGCTGAGTCCGCGCTGTTTGCGGAGGCCCCGTATCTTTTCTCCCAGCGGGGATGGCATGTGGCACCTCGTTCTCTGAATGGCCTGAAAGTATACCTCTGTACCGAACGATTTGGTATCTGCTTGACAAACCCAGCACAAGCCATCAATAATCCGAATCGTTCGGCACACCGAACGCATAATATCCCTGTCTAGGAGTACTTCTGGGATGTTGCGGCATGCCGGGCACCGTCCGTCTCGAAGAAGGAGAAGAAAGGCATGACCGCGTTCAACCCTCGTCACCTCGCCCGTCAGGTTCCGGCCACCACTTGGCAGGCGTATCTGTCCTCCCGTTCCATCGCCATCCCCGAATCTTTCGACTGGAGCGCCGAGGAAAAGGCATTTTCCGATGCCCTGATCGCCCTCCTGGAGGAACTCGAACCGGATCAACAGGCCCTGCTGCACGCCGAGCTGCGCCATGTCCACGCCCTCGCGACCCAGAAAGGCATCGATGCGATCCTCAACGCCAGCGACAACGACGTGGCTATTCGGGAGGACTTCGGACAGCTCCGCAACCACGCCGAGCGGGCCATGTGGGTGTTGGTGAACTGGCCGCAAACCTTCATGACGGCCGAGGCGCTGCTCCAATTCGATCTCGGCGTCGGCAAGCGGTCGTGGAAACGGCAAGCCATCAAGGTGACCGAGCCGGTGTCCCGAGAGGCTGCCGACATCGAGGGATTGCAGGCCGCCTTGTCCGAGGTGCTCTCGAAACGCAAGGGACCGCGGCGCGCCTGCCACGTAGACGTCTGCGACCGTCACCTGGACGGCGGTGTGCAGATCAGCGTCTACGTGGAGGACGATCCCAACGATCTGGTGGAGTTCGTCGAAGAGGGCATGCGCCGCCGGACGACCCGCCCGGCGACCAATCTCGCGCTGGTCTACTTCCCCGCATCCGGCATCGTCGACACCGTCGGCCGGGGCGGAGCCAAGGTCCACCAGCCGCTGGTGACGCTCTTCGCACGCCATCTGCTGAAACAGGAGGTCAAGCCCGAGGCAGTGAAGCAGCCGATGTTCTATCTCAACCGGCTGCGGCACGGCTTGGACCTTCCGGAGGACAGCGACATCGACCTCGCCGCCCACGGCATTGATCGCATTCGCCTCCGCCGCGCCCGGCTCAGGAGCACGAGGGCGCCGATCTGCGACTTCTGGGTAGGCGTACCGGCGGATCAGGCCGAACACTGCGTGCTCGCTGCATCGAGCGCCCACCTGAAGGACCACGACCTGTTCCGCGGTCCGTTCAATATCGTCGAGGCCCTCATCAGCATCTATTTCGCCCCTGCCGAAATGGGCAAGCGCGGTCGCGTACTGAACATCGACCTCAAGCAATCGGGGATCTCCAACCTCCAGGACATGGCAGAGGAGGACGCCAAGCTCGCTGAGCGCCTCCTGCGTGCCTGGCGCGTCTCCGAACCGACCGAGGTCGAACTGGCCCTGGTCGCGTAGAAGCCGCCGTGCAGGCGCGCAACGACATCGCCTTCGGCCTGCTCTGCGGGCTCGTCGAGGAATCCGAGGGAAGCCTCCATCCGGATGCCGCCCGGTATTCCGGACAAATGGATGCTTATCGGCATCTCCTCGACCTCGGCGCCATCGGGGCGGGTGATGGTGTCGGATCGAGCATCCTCTGTCCCTGGTGCGGAATGGGCGATCTGGAGGGGATTCGCTTCGAGCAAGGAGGCCGCCAGGGGTACTGCACGGACTGCGGCTGGGTGGATCTGGCCAGTGATCAAGTGACACGGCTCAGGGTGGACATCACGCGCATCGTCCGGTGGCTCGCCTCGGCCCTGGGCCTTGCGGGACGGTATCAACATGAAGAGATGGTTCCGACAGCGCTGTGGCGCCTGGGCGAGATCGAACATCGACGAAAGCGGCGCACTATCTTCTTCGGTCGGAGGCTGAGCGACCCGGCCTTGACGCCCATCATCGAAGCTCGTTTGCGCACCGCCTGCGCACCCGGCTGCGGCGTCCTCATCACCACTACACCCGACGTCGCCCAAGCGATCCAGGCCGCCGGCCATCTCGTCGTTCCGCTGCGTGCCGTGGCGCATCTCCGCAAGGCCGGCTTCGTCATCGAGAATCTCGACGCATACCTCGACGGTTCCGCCGGGATCGGCGAACGGGATTCGGAAACCTCCCTGCGGCTCATGCACTCCGGCCGCATCGCACTGATCGACGGAGAGCGGCACGCACTGTCGCCCCAGGTCTACGGCTTTCTTTCGGTACTCGCGCAGGGCGGCGGCGATCCCGTCCATAAACGCACCATCGCCGACGCTTTGGAAATCGATGTCGACAAGTGCAAGGGCGCGGACATCTGCAAGCGGCACAAGGCCGTCTACCGCACCTTCGTCGCCCACGACAACGACGGTCACTATTGGCTGAAACCCGAATTCGTCAACGACCAAAGGAGGTGATGCACCCAACGAAGCGCAATCCTTTCATCCGGCAGTTCAACTTCGATCTCGATGAGGTGAATGACATGAGTGGTAAGAACCAGTGGGTCGTCCGCAACGGCGACAAGTGGGGTGTCCGGGGGGAAGACAACGACCGCCTGACCTCCGTACACGATACGCAACAGGAAGCCTTCGAGCGCGCACGCGACATCGCGCGCAACCAGGGCAGCGAGGTGCTCATCCAGGGCGAGGACGGGAAGATCCGCGAGCGCAACAGCTACGGCAAAGATCCGTTCCCGCCTCCCGGCTGACCACCCCGCATTTCCACCCCCGATAAGGGCCCGGAGCCAACCACTCCGGGCCTTTTTCTTTTCCGTCTCTGCGCATGGCCGATTTGCACGATTTGCCCGCCCATCCTGCCCGCTTTGCCCGCCGGTTTGCCCACCCCCTGAAACCCAGAATGACCTCACGTTTCCGCAACAACCCGTAAGGAGCGAATCGTGAGTATCAAACACCTCAACCAACGCCAACTGGCCGACCGTTGGGGCGTCAGCGAAGCCACCTTGGAACGCTGGCGCTCCGAAGGAATCGGGCCGGTCTTTCTCAAGATCCAGGGGCGCGTGCTCTACCGTGTCGAGGACGTCGAGTCCTACGAGGCGGAGTGCCTGCGCAAGAGCACCTCCGAGCGCGTCGGCGCGGGAGGTGTGGCATGACAAATTCGTCGGGAACGAATTTGGACCGCGAAGCGGGCCGCGTAGCGGCGAGCCCCATGGACGGGGCGAGCAACCGCCTCACCCCCGACCAGGTTCTCGCCACGCCGGCCGGCGAGCTCGCCGCGCTGCAAAGCGAGGCGCTGTTCCAGCTCAAGAACGATGCCGCCGATCTGCTCTCGGCCGCCAAGGCCATCGTCGAGCACCTCGAACGCGCGCTGGATATGAAGTACGCCGACCGCGCCCATGCCCTGCGCATGGCCGCCGGTAAGGACACCGGCGTCGTGCATTTCGACGACGGCCGCGTGCGCGTCACCGCCGACCTTCCCAAGCGGGTCGAGTGGGATCAGAAGCGGCTCGCCGAGATCGTGCGCCGTATCGCTGAGGGCGGCGAGGACCCGGCCGAGTACGTCGAGACCGCCTACCGCGTCTCCGAGACCAAGTTCAACGCCTGGCCCGAATCGCTGAAGAGCGCCTTCGCCCCCGCCCGCACGCTCAAGACCGGCAAGCCCGGATTCCGTCTCGCCCTGCTGGAGGAGTGACCGTCATGTTCAAGAACCGCACTTTGCTCGACAAGCTGAAAAAGCAGCACCCCTATCTGCTGGAGTCCCTGCCGGAACGGATCGGGACGAATGGCGCCGACGTGGCAATCGAAGATGCCACCCTGGATCAGATCGCCTTCGCCGTCATCGCCCTCGAAAACGAGGTCCGGCCCATCAGCCGCCGCATGAACGCTCTGCGGGAGCTCTACGACCTCGCCCGCAAACACGGCGCACTCGGCGCACACCGGATCGGACACGCGTTCGCCGACAAAGGAGGCCGCTCATGAGCCTCCCCATCATCTCCGCCGACCAGCGTCTGGCCGAGAAGCGCGGCGTGAAAGGCGTGCTGGTCGGCAAGAGCGGCATCGGCAAGACCTCGCAGCTCTGGACCCTGGCGCCCGAGGCCACCTTGTTCTTCGACCTCGAGGCGGGCGACCTCGCCGTCGAGGGGTGGGCCGGCGACACCATCCGCCCGCGCACCTGGCAGGAGTGCCGCGACTTCGCGGTGTTCATCGGCGGTCCGAACCCGGCGCTGCGCGAGGACCAGCCCTTCAGCCAGGCCCACTTCGATGCCGTCTGCGCGCGCTTCGGCGACCCGTCCGTGCTCGACCGCTACGACACGGTGTTCGTCGACTCGATCACCGTCGCCGGGCGCCTGTGCCTGCAATGGTGCAAGGGCCAGCCGCAGGCCTACTCGGAGAAGACCGGCAAGCCGGACACACGCGGCGCTTACGGCCTGATGGGCCAGGAGATGATCGCCTGGCTCACCCACCTACAGCACACCCGCGGCAAGAACGTGTGGTTCGTCGGCATCCTCGACGAGCGTCTCGACGACTTCAATCGCCGCGTCTTCCAGCTGCAGATCGACGGCTCCAAGACCGGGCTCGAGCTGCCCGGCATCGTCGACGAGGTGGTGACGCTGGCCGAGCTCAAGGCCGACGACGGCAGCGCCTACCGCGCCTTCGTCTGCCACACGCTCAACCCCTGGGGCTACCCCGCCAAGGACCGCTCCGGCCGCCTCGACCAGATCGAGGAACCGCACCTCGGCCGGCTGATGGCCAAGATCGCCAGCCCCGCGCGCCCCGCCCTCGAACGCCTCGACTTCGCGCGCCCCGCGCCTTCCGAACCCGTACAGCAATAAGGAGCCACGACCATGAGTTATTTCGATTTCAACGATGCCAACGAGCAGTCTTCGTTCGACCTGATCCCCAAGGGCACGCTGGTGCGCGTGCGCATGACCATTCGCCCGGGCGGCTTCGACGATGCGAGCCAGGGCTGGACCGGCGGCTACGCCACCCGCAACGACAACACCGGCTCGGTGTACCTCAACTGCGAGTTCGTGGTGATGGAGGGTGAGTACGCCCGTCGCAAGCTGTGGTCGCTGATCGGTCTCTACAGCCCCAAGGGTCCCGAGTGGGCCAACATGGGCCGCGCCTTCGTCAAGGCGATCCTGAACTCCGCGCGCGGCGTCCATCCGGGCGACGCCAGCCCCCAGGCCCAGAACGCGCGGCGCATCGCCGGGTTCGCCGACCTCGACGGCATCGAGTTCCTCGGTAAGGTCGATTGGGAGAAGGATCAGAACGGCCAGGACAAGGCCGTCATCAAGCAGGCGATCCAGCCGGATCACAAGGACTACGCCGCGCTGATGGGGGCACCGCGTGCGCCGGCGCCTTCGGCCACCACGCCCAACGCATATGCCCAAGCCACGGGTCGCGCTCCGGTCACGGGCCGTCCGAGCTGGGCGCAGTAAGGGGGACTGCCGGCATGATGCTTCGTCCCCGTCAGGCCCTGCTGGTGGAGCGCTCGCTCGCCGCGCTCTACCTGCACGGCAACACCCTGGCCATCGGCCCGACCGGCTCCGGCAAGACCATCATGCTGTCGGCGGTCGCCGGCGGCGTGTTGGAGGACCCGACGCGAAGGCCTGCATCCTCGCGCACCGCGATGAGCTCACCGCCCAGAACCGGGAGAAGTTCGGCCGGGTCAATCCGGGCGTCGCGACCTCGGTGTTCGATGCCAAGGAGAAGTCCTGGGCCGGGCGCGCCACCTTCGCGATGGTGCAGACGCTCTCACGCGACGCGCATCTCGACGCGATGCCCACGCTCGATCTGCTGGTGGTCGACGAGGCGCACCATGCCGCCTCGCCGTCCTATCGGCGCGTGATCGATCGCGTGCTGTCGCGCAACCCCAGGGCGCTGATCTTCGGCGCCACGGCCACGCCCGCACGCAGCGACGGCAAGGGGCTGCGGGAGGTCTTCAGCAACGTGGCCGACCAGATCACCCTGGGCGAGCTCATCGCCTCCGGCCATCTGGTGCCGCCGCGCACCTTCGTCATTGATGTCGGCGCGCAATCGGCCCTCGCCCAGGTGCGCCGCACCGCCACCGACTTCGACATGACCGAGGTGGAGGCGATCCTCAACAGGACGCCGATCACCGACGCGGTGATCCGTCACTGGCGCGAGAAGGCGGGCGAGCGCAAGACCATCGTGTTCTGTTCGACCGTGGCCCACGCGCAGTGCGTGGCCGACGCGTTTGTCGCCGCCAGCATCCGCGCCGTGCTCATCCACGGCGAGTTGTCGGACGCCGAGCGCAAGGTCCGGCTCGCCGAATATGAAAGCGGCGAGGCACAAGTAGTCGTCAACGTGGCGGTGCTGACTGAAGGCTACGATTACACACCCACCTCCTGCGTGGTGCTGCTGCGCCCGAGCTCGCACAAGTCGACGCTGACCCAGATGATCGGGCGGGGGCTGCGCACCGTCGATCCGGCCGAGCATCCCGGCGTGGTCAAGACCGATTGCATCGTCCTCGACTTCGGCACCGCGACCCTCATGCACGGCTCGCTGGAGCAGGAGGCCAACCTGGACGGCCACCAGCACCAGGGGCAGGCGCCCACCAAGGAGTGCCCCTCCTGCGAGGCGACGGTGCCGCTCGGCTGCCGCGAATGCCCACTGTGCGGCTTCGAGTGGACCATTGATCCGGCCGAGCAGGCGGAAGCCATGGACGACTTCGTCATGACGGAGATCGACCTGCTCAAGCGCTCCAACTTCCGCTGGTGCGATCTCTTCGGCTGCGACGATGCCTTGATGGCCACCGGCCTCCAAGCCTGGGGCGGCATCTTCTTCCTCAACGGGCGCTGGCACGCGGTCGGTGGCGGCCGGAGTCTTCCGCCCCGTCTGCTGGCGGTCGGCGACCGCAGCGTCTGCATGGCCAAGGCGGACGACTGGCTCAACGACAACGAGTCCCTCGACACCGCCCACAAGACCCGCCGCTGGCTCAACGAACCGCCCACCGAGAAGCAGCTGCGCTACCTGCCGCAGGCCATGCGCGCCGACTTCGGGCTCACCCGCTACCAGGCCTCGGCGCTGCTCGCGTTCCAGTTCAACAAGTCGTCGATCCATCGCCTTGTGCTGGCAGCCAACGACGAACACCGGAGGGCGGCGTGATATGCGCGATCTGCGGACGAGAGGGACGCGGCTTCTGCTGGCTGTCGCCGAGGAACGGCTCGCGTGCGCCGGACGGCAAGCGCCTGTTCAAGCGCTTCTGCTCCATGCGCTGCCAGGACATTCATCTGCAACGACTGAAGGCGGGAGGCGGTGTCGTGATCGATCCCACCCATAACGAGAAGGCCGCGATGGAGGCGGTCCTGCCCTCGCTCGGCGAGTACGTGGCGTCCATCGGCATGGACCGGTCGCTCGCGAGCTACACCCGGGAAGAGGTCCTGCAACTGGTCGATGTGGTGCTCACCGCCTACTTCGACAACCTGCGGGAGCGCACGCCCGACGATGTGCCGTTTTGAGGAGGCGGTGATGCTCGATTACAACCACCGCCCCAGGTTCCACGAGCGCGTCAACGCTGTCATCGACGAAGCGCTGGCGCGTGAACGGGCAGCACAGGTATCTCGGACCTACCTCGGTGCCTCCCGGCTCGGCGTGGCCTGCGAGCGCGCCCTGCAGTACGAGTACGCCCAGGCCGCGGTCGATCCGGGGCGCGAGCTGCCCGGGCGGGTGTTGCGGGTGTTCGAGGTCGGCCATGCCCTGGAGGATCTGGCGATCCGCTGGCTGCGCCTCGCCGGCTTCGAGCTCTACACCCGCAGGGCCGATGGGGAGCAGTTCGGTTTCTCCGTCGCCGGCGGACGCATCCAGGGGCACGTCGACGGCATCCTGGCTGCGGGCCCTGCCGACATCGAGCTTGCTTATCCCGCGCTGTGGGAGTGCAAGACGATGAATGACAAGTCCTGGCGCGAGACCGTCAAGCAGGGCGTGACACGTGCCAAGCCGATCTATGCCGCGCAGATTGCCGTCTACCAGGCCTACATGGAAGGCGCCGTGCCGGGCATCGCGAGCAATCCCGCGCTGTTCACCGCCATCAACAAGGACAGCGAGGAGATCTGGTTCGAGCGCGTACCCTTCGACGGCGGGCTCGCGCAGCGCATGTCGGACCGGGCCGTGCGCGTCATCACCGCCACCGAGGCGGGCGAGCTGCTGCCCCGACACGCCACTACGCCGACCCATGTCACATGCAAGTCGTGCCCTTGGCAGGACCGGTGTTGGGGGTCGGCTTGATGGCAGACGTCATTTGGCTCGACTACAACGACGCACCCGAACAGCAGGGAATGGCACTCCCCGATACCGATTCGCTGCGCCGAGGCCTGCTCGAGCGCCTGGAGGCGGTGCTGCTCTACCTGTTCCCGCAGGGCCGCATCCGCGGCGGTAAATTCTATGTCGGCGATATCGACGGCAATCGCGGCAAGAGCCTGGTGGTCGAGCTCGATGGTGAACGGCGTGGGCTGTGGAAGGATTTTGCGACCGACGAAGGCGGCGACGTCATCGATCTGTGGGCCCGTTCCCGTGGACTCTCCGCCCGGCACGACTTCCCCCGGATCGCGGAGGAAATCCGTCAATGGCTCGGGCTTGCACCATCCATCGGTCACACCCCGGAGCGATCGAATGCCCGCAGCGCCCCCGTCGACGAACTCGGCCCTTATACCGCCAAGTGGGACTACCTCACGGCGGATGGCAGACTGATCGCCTGCGTCTACCGCTACGACCCGCCCACCGGCAAGGAGTACCGCCCCTGGGACGTGCGCGCCCGCATGTGGCGCGCCCCCGATCCGCGTCCGCTCTACAACCTGCCGGCCGTGGCCAATGCGCGTGACGTGGTGCTGGTCGAGGGCGAGAAGGCGGCTTGCGCCCTGATCGGGACGGGCATCACGGCGACCACGGCCATGAACGGCGCGCGGGCGCCGATCGACAAGACCGACTGGACGCCGCTCGCGGGCAAGCACGTGCTGGTCTGGCCGGATCGCGACGTCCCGGGCTGGGACTACGCGGAGAACGCCGCCCGTGCCTGCGTGACGGCGGGCGCGGCGTCGGTCGCCATCCTCGTGCCGCCCATGGATAAACCGGACAAGTGGGACGCGGCCGATGCCGTGGCCGAGGGCTTCGACTGCGCCACCTTCATTCGTGAGGGCGAGCGCAGGGTCGTCAAGGGGGCGGCGCCGACACTGCCGACCTTCACCCTGGGTGCGCTGCTCGACGACGACTCGCCGTTGCCGCCCGATCTCATCGCACCGCGCGTGCTCACACCCGGCGGCCTGCTGGTATTCGGCGGTGCGCCCAAGGTCGGCAAGAGTGACTTTCTGCTCGCATGGCTCACGCACATGGCGGCGGGCGCCACCTTCCTCGCCATGACGCCGCCGCGCCCGCTGCGGGTGTTCTATCTGCAAGCCGAGGTGCAGTACCACTACCTGCGCGAGCGTGTGAAGGAGATCCGCCTACCGCCCAGTCGCATCGGTGAAGCGCGCGTCAACTTCGTCGCCACGCCGCAGCTGCGGCTGATCCTGGACGACGCCGGCCTCGCCCAGGTCATCCCCGCGATCAAGCAGGCCTTCGGCGACGAGCTGCCGGACATCATCGCCATCGACCCCATCCGCAACGTCTTCGACGGCGGGGAGTCCGGCGGCGAGAACGACAACGCGGCGATGCTCTACTTCCTGTCGCAGCGGGTCGAACGCCTGCGCGATGCGGTGAACCCGGACGCCGGCATCGTGCTGGCCCACCACACCAAAAAACTCGGCAAGAAGCAGTTCGAGGAGGACCCGTTCCAGGCGCTGGCCGGGGCCGGCAGCCTGCGCGGTTACTACACCACCGGCATGCTGCTGTTTCG
>JBKBHF010000015.1:0-32557 GCA_046297695.1 Permianibacter sp.
CTTCCGAATACCGCGCCCGCTTGCTTACCACCTTCTTGCTCATGCCTGCTTCCTTCATGGTTCACCTCTGACCAAGTTACTCTCTTATCGAGGTGTCCACATCTAGGGGGCAAGATCAGGTGGCTCTCACAAGTAAACTTCACTGCTGCATTACATACGTCCGGCCTCACTGGCCGCCTTGTAAAACACCTCAGCAATATCCTCATCCAATGGCTCTATTTCGCGCGCGGTCTGAACGCCGATAATGATTTCTCGCAAACGAGATCTATCGGTGTGTGCCCCTGATTCGAGCCCAATCAAATATTCGAGTTGCTTCTCAATCGATTGAAGAGTGCCGTTTCCCGGATACTGTGCAAGCAGTTTCTGACACTCACTCAATGCATGTTCAAACAACTTCAGTCTTTCGCTCATGGATTTGGCACCTGAATCATTAAGCCCTTGCCGGGAACAAAGAATTGCGTTCCACCGCCAGCCGCGTTAAATGGCTGACTTGGAACCGTCCATGTATCAAGAACCCGTGAGGCGGTACTTTGTAGTGCTGGAACAGGCTGCGACGGTGCAAACACAAGCGGCGTACGGCCGGCAGGGTTGATGCCAAGCATTTCTGCCGGCGTTCCGAGCGGAGCAAAGTAAATACCCACACGTCCATTCAGCACATGCTGCACATAGTTAGTGCCAGGAAGAAGTTCTGTGGCGAAAACTGGCTGAGTGAAGTCAATTCCCTGTAGATGGCCAAGCGTTCGATCTGCATCAAAGCCGGCTTGGCGATAAAAGCCATATGCTGTTTCAAATCGTTCAAGCTGGTTGAAGTTGGAAACAGAACGAGCGTTCGCACTCGCTTCGATATTCGCGAGAACACGCTCGCGAATTGCAGCTTGCGATGCACTGTTTGTCGCTTAAGCGCCCGCCAACTCCTCAGGCCATGCTTACGATTTAGAATTTCTATACTGCCACCAACACAAAAAAGCAGTAGATGCATCGTAGTCATAGGCGCATCAATACGAAGGCCAGCAGTGCTGGCCTTCGTTTCCACATACTACCCCAATAGGGACATCGCCTCATTGAAGGTCTTGCTCGGCCGCATCGCCGCCGAAGCCTTAGCGAAGTCCGGCTGGTAGTAACCACCGATATCCACCGGCTTGCCTTGGGCACCGTTCAACTCGGCAACAATCTTGGCTTCGTTCTCGGTCAGCACTTTGGCGAGTGGCGCGAACTTGGCTTTCAGTTCGGCATCATCGTTCTGGGCGGCCAGTGCCTGGGCCCAGTACATGGCGAGGTAGAAGTGGCTGCCGCGGTTGTCGAGTTGGCCGACTTTGCGCGCCGGTGACTTGTCGTTGTCCAGAATGCCGCCGTTGGCGACGTCCATGGCAGCGGCCAGCACTTTGGCTTTTTTGTTGCCGGTCTTGATGGCCAGATCTTCCAGCGAAACGGCGATGGCGAGGAACTCACCGAGCGAATCCCAGCGCAGGTAGTTTTCTTCCAGGAACTGCTGCACGTGTTTCGGCGCCGAACCGCCGGCGCCGGTTTCGAACAGACCACCGCCTGCTAGCAGCGGAACGATGGACAGCATCTTGGCGCTGGTGCCGAGTTCGAGGATCGGGAACAGGTCGGTCAGGTAATCGCGCAGCACGTTGCCGGTGACCGAGATGGTGTCTTTGCCTTCTTTGACTCGCGTCAGCGTGTACTTGGTGGCTTCGACCGGCGACAGGATTTGAATGTCCAAGCCTTGGGTGTCGTGCTCTTTCAGGTACACATTCACTTTCTTGATCAGTTCGCGGTCATGGGCACGGGCGTTGTCGAGCCAGAAAATGGCCGGGTTGCCGGTCAGCCGAGCACGGGTGACAGCAAGCTTGACCCAGTCCTTG
Organism: Permianibacter sp.; assembly: GCA_046297695.1. Classification (GTDB taxonomy): domain Bacteria; phylum Pseudomonadota; class Gammaproteobacteria; order Enterobacterales; family Permianibacteraceae; genus Permianibacter. Next base: position 1,866 of record JBKBHF010000015.1, read on the forward strand.
ATCGGCAGATCTTTGGTCTGGCAAGCGCGGAAAATATCGCCGGTCTCGACGCTCTGCTCCATCAGCACTTTGCCGCTGGAATCGACCAGACGCACTTTGCCTTTGCTGGCGATCTCGAAGGTCTTGTCGTGTGAGCCGTATTCTTCCGCGGCTTGCGCCATCAGGCCGACGTTGGCGACGTTGCCCATGGTGCGTGGATCAAAGGCGCCGTGTTCTTTGCAGAACTTGATGGTTTCATCATAGACACCGGCATAGCAACGATCCGGAATGGTGAACTTGGTGTCATGCAACTTGCCGTCCCGGCCCCACATCTGGCCAGAGGTACGGATGGCAGCCGGCATCGAGGCGTCGATGATGACGTCGCTCGGCACGTGCAGGTTGGTGATGCCCTTGTCGGAATCGACCATCGCCAGTTCCGGTTGGCTTTGGTAGATGGAAGCGATATCGGCCTTGATGGCGGCCTGCTCGACTTCGCTCAGGCTGGCGATCTTGGTGTAGACATCGCCAATGCCGTTTTTCGGATCGACGCCGATTTTGGCGAAGGTGTCGGCGTGTTTCTTGAAGAGTTCGGCGTAGTACACGGTGACGGCGTGGCCGAACATGATCGGGTCCGACACTTTCATCATCGTGGCTTTCAGATGCAGCGAGAACAGCACGCCTTTGGCTTTGGCGTCGGCCACCTGCTCTTCGTAGAACTTGCGCAGCGCGCTCGCGCTCATCACCGACGAATCCAGCACTTCACCGGCTTGCAGTTTCAAGTTTTCTTTCAGCACGGTGACGGTGCCGTTGTCGGCAACGTGTTCGATTTTGATGACATCGGCAGCAGCCAAGGTGACCGATTGCTCGCTGCCGTAAAAGTCACCGCCGCTCATGTGGGCAACGTGCGACTTCGAATCTTTGCTCCAGGCGCCCATGCTGTGCGGGTGCGATTTGGCATAGGCCTTGACCGGCGCAGCAACGCGGCGATCGGAGTTGCCTTCACGCAGCACCGGGTTCACGGCGCTGCCGAGCACTTTGGCGTACTTGGCCTTGATGGCTTTCTCTTCATCGGTTTTGGCATCGACCGGGTAGCTCGGCACGTTGTAGCCGTGCGCCTGCAGCTCGGCGATGGCAGCGGTGAGCTGCGGAATGGAGGCCGAAATGTTCGGCAGCTTGATGATGTTGGCTTCCGGCGTTTTGGCGAGCTCGCCGAGTTCGGCGAGGTGATCGGCCTGACGCTGTTCCGGCTTCAGCGCATCCGGGAACACCGCGAGGATGCGCCCGGCGAGCGAAATGTCACGGGTCTCCACATCAACGCCGGCGGTCTTGGCAAAGGCCTGGACGATGGGCAGCAGCGAATAGGTCGCCAGTGCCGGTGCTTCATCGGTGATGGTGTAAATGATGCGGGACTTGGACATGACAGTTCCTCGGGGTGAACCCGGGCCGCGTCACGGGCGGCCCGGACTAGTGGCTGGCTCGGCTGGCCTGCAGGCCGATGCCGGAAAAATCAGGCCGGTATTGTAGCAGCCAGCGCCGGGAATGGGACGGCCGAGCCGGCGCGGAAACGGGCGATTGGTCGTATGGACTGCGCGGGGTTTGATGTGGCTCAGATGGCGGCAGGCTGTACAGGAATTAGCCAGCGAAGACCGGCGGTAAGGTTGCGGCGTGTCAGGCAACACACCCGCTGAAAGTGCCTCTCGCCCCGTGTGGGAGAGAGGCCGGGCAGAGGGAGAGAAATATGCGACGGTGATTGAGTCTCTGACAAGTTTGCGGTCGGTGCATATGTGGACAGGAAGCGAAACACGATCGACTTCCAGAGCCGGAAAACGAAATCGCTCTCGCCCAGCCCCCCTCTCCCCCGGCCCCCTCTCTGCACCCCAGCCACTCGCATGCTCGTGGCGCTGCGGCGGAACGAAGCTGCGCTTCGTTAAATACCGCCTCGCCCCACAAGGGGTGAGGTCTGAAAATCACCGCTCAGATCATCAACAGATTCATGAACTCGTTGACCGGGGTTGCATCGAGCTCTTCCGGATCGAGACAGCGCTCGAAAATATCGCGGGCGTGTTTGCTCGGAAAACGGGTGGCAACGTTCTGCCGGAATTTTTCGATCAAGGCCGGAATGCCCTCCTCGCGCCGGAACCGGTGACCGATGGGATACAAAATCTCGACTTTCTCGGTTTTGCTGCCGTCACGGAAAAAGACCTGCACGGCATTGGCAATGGCGCGCTTGTCAGGGTCGTGATAGTCGATGCTGTAGCGCTTGTCTTCCTGGACCTGCATTTTTGCGCGCAGTGCATCGAGGCGCGGATCGCTGGCGGCCCGTTCTTCGTAATCGTCTGCGGTCAGCGTGCCTTTGAGCAGCGCGACGGCAACCATGTATTGCAGGCAGTGGTCACGGTCGGCCGGGTTATGCAGCTCGCCGACTTTGCTGATGATGCGGATGGCGGATTCCTGCGTAGTGAGCTCGATGCGTTCGATATCATCCCAGCGGCCGCGCGCCTGTGGGTGCAATTGCACCGCGCATCCGACTGCGGTCTGGCCGTGGAACTCAGCCGGATACGACAGTTTGAACAGCACGTTTTCCATTACGTAACTGCCGAACTCGCGTTGGAAGGTAAAACGCTTGCCGTGGAATGAGGCATCGTAAAAGCCCCATTTCGGCGCCGTGAGCGCCGACGGGTAACCCATCTCGCCGGTCATCGTGATCAGCGCCAGCCGCACGGCACGCGAGGTGGCATCGCCGGCTACCCAGCTCTTGCGCGAACCGCCGTTCGGCGCATGGCGATAGGTGCGCAGGCTCTGGCCATCGACCCAGACCTGAGAAGAGGCTGAGAGGGGGTAATTGCCGCTCCCCTCCAATAACGTCAACAAATCCTGCCGCCAAAAACAACCTGACTAAGTAGCAGTCTCAATCAGCCAGTAAGCTGGCTGTCGGTCGATGAGCTCCACGCTCACCTAAATTCTCTCCCCTCAAGGGAGAGAACTTGTAAGCCTTCTCCCTTGAGGGGAGAAGGTTGGATGAGGGTGACCGTTGTGGAGCCCCCTACCTAATCTAAAAAAAAACTGGCCGGCATTACTGCCGGCCAGTTTGGCGCGTTCACCTTTCTCTTGCGAGAAACTGCAGGATCAACGGCGTTCGCTGATCGGCACGAACTTCTGATCTTCCGGACCAGTATAGTTGGCGCTGGGGCGAATGATCTTGCCGTCTTGACGCTGTTCGATCACGTGAGCGGACCAGCCGCTGGTGCGGGCGATGACGAAGATCGGCGTGAACATGGCCGTCGGGATGCCCATCAAGTGATAGGACACCGCCGAGAACCAATCCAGATTCGGGAACATCTTCTTCTGTTCCCACATGACGCTTTCGAGCCGCTCAGCAATGTTGAACAGCTTCATGTCGCCAGCCGCGACCGACAGGCGGCGCGCCACTTCCTTGATCACCTTGTTGCGCGGGTCGGAAATGGTGTACACCGGGTGACCAAAGCCGATGACGATCTCTTTGCGCTCGATGCGGGCCTTGATGTCGGCTTCGGCATCATCGGCGTTGCTGTAGCGCGACTGGATCTCGAACGCCACTTCGTTGGCGCCACCGTGCTTCGGACCACGCAGTGCACCGATGGCGCCGGTGATGGCCGAGTACATATCAGATCCGGTACCGGCAATGACGCGGCCAGTAAAGGTCGAGGCGTTGAACTCGTGTTCAGCGTACAGGATCAGGCTGGTGTGCATCGCGCGCACCCACAGCGCGTCCGGCTTCTTGCCGTGCAGCAGGTGCAGGAAGTGGCCGCCAATGGAATCATCATCGGTTTCGACTTCAATGCGCTTGCCGTTGTGGCTGTAGTGATACCAGTACAACAGCATCGAGCCGAACGAAGCCATCAGGCGATCGGCGATATCGCGGGCGCCGGCAAGGTTGTGATCGTCTTTTTCCGGCAACGTGGTGCCGAGCGCGGAGCAACCGGTGCGCAGCACGTCCATCGGATGCGCCGAAGCCGGGATCTGTTCCAGCACGGCCTTTACCACATTCGGCAGGCCACGCAGCGATTTCAGTTTGGTTTTATAAGCTTTCAGTTCGTTCGCGGTCGGCAGCTTGCCGTGCACGAGCAAGTAGGCGATCTCCTCGAACTCCGAGGTGTCGGCAAAGTCGAGAATGTCGTAGCCACGATAATGCAGATCATTACCGGTGCGGCCGACGGTGCACAGCGCGGTATTGCCGGCCGGCACGCCCGAGAGTGCAACCGACTTTTTCGGCTTGGGTGCGTTTTGCACTTCACTCATTATTGCTTCTCCTTGGCGAACAATTGATCGAGCTTTTGCTCGTATTGGTGGTAGTTCAGGTAGTCATACAGCTCATCGCGGGTCTGCATGATGTCCAGCACATTCTTCTGGTGGCCATCGCGCTTGATGGCATCCAGCACCGTGACAGCCGCTTTCGCCATGGCGCGATGCGCCGACAGCGGATACAGCACCATGCTGACGCCGACACTGGCGAGTTCCGGCGCCGTGAACAGCGGGGTCTTGCCGAATTCGGTGATGTTGGCGAGCACCGGCACTTTGACCGCATCAACAAACCTCTTGTAATCGGACAGCTGCGCCATCGCTTCCGGGAAAATCATGTCGGCACCGGCTTCGACGCAGGCGACCGCCCGCTCGATGGCCGAATCAATGCCCTCGACGGCCATCGCATCGGTGCGCGCCATGATCACGAACGAGTCATCGGTGCGGGCGTCGACCGCCGCCTTGACGCGATCCAGCATTTCCGCCTTGCTGACCACTTCCTTGCCCGGACGGTGACCACAACGCTTGGCCGCCACCTGATCTTCGATATGCACAGCGGCGACATCGGCACGGATCATTTCCTTGATGGTGCGGGCGATGTTGAACGCGCCGCCCCAGCCGGTGTCGATATCGACCAGCAGCGGCAATTCCGACGAGGCGGTGATGCGCCGGGCATCTTCAATGACATCGTTCAGCATGGTGATGCCGAGATCCGGCAGGCCGTGCGATGCGGTCGCCACGCCCGAGCCGGACAGATACAGCGCCTTGTGCCCTACCCGCTCCGCCATCATCGCGATATATGGATTGACGACGCCGACAATTTGCAGCGGCTTTTCATTGGCAACGGCAGCGCGGAATTTCGCGCCCGGGGTCAGCTTGTTGGTCATTCGGTTCCGTCTCGTTCGTTATTGATACTTACCATGGCTTGGGCTGAGTGAAACGCAGCCCAACACCACTCCATGCTGCTAACGTGGCTGGGTTTCGCTGCGCTCTACCCAGCCTACAAACTGATTCCGTTACGACAGACAAATCAGCCCGACCGTACTGCGGCACGGTCGGGCTGTCCATTACACCTTCGCCGTATGGCCGGCATCCTTGATCTGACCCGACTTCATCATCTCTTCGATCTTGATTTTCCATTCCGCCGGGCCGGTCTTGTGCACCGACGTACCGTTGCAATCAACGGCGACGGTAACCGGCATGTCCTGCACTTCGAATTCGTAGATCGCTTCCATACCGAGATCTTCGAACGCCACGACACGCGCTTTGCGAATGGCTTTCGACACCAGGTACGCCGCGCCGCCAACCGCCATCAGATAAACGGCTTTGTTGTCCTTGATCGCGGCAATGGCTTCATCACCGCGCTCGGCTTTGCCGATCATGCCGGCGAGGCCGGTTTTCTCCAGCATCATCCGGGTGAACTTGTCCATGCGGGTTGCGGTTGTCGGGCCGGCCGGGCCGACCACTTCATCACGGACCGGATCGACCGGACCGACGTAATAAATGAACTTGCCGGTGAAATCGACCGGCAGTTTTTCGCCTTTGGCGAACATGTCGGCGATGCGTTTGTGCGCGGCATCACGACCGGTGAGCATCTTGCCGGACAGCAACAAGGTTTCACCCGGCTTCCAGCTTTGAATATCGGCGGCTGTGACAGTATCGAGATTGACGCGGCGCACGTTCGCACCGACTTCCCAAGTCACTTGCGGCCAGTCGTTGACATTCGGCGCTTCCAGTTCGGCCGGGCCGCTGCCATCGAGCACGAAGTGCGCGTGACGGGTGGCGGCGCAGTTCGGGATCATCGCGACCGGCAAGCTGGCTGCGTGGGTCGGATAGTCCTTGATCTTGATATCGAGCACGGTGGCAAGACCACCAAGGCCTTGGGCACCGATGCCGAGCTGGTTCACTTTCTCGAACAGTTCGAGCCGCAGTTCTTCGATTTTGTTTTTGGGACCACGGGCTTTCAGCTCGTGAATGTCGATGGACTCCATCAAGGATTCTTTCGCCAGCAGCATGGCTTTTTCAGCGGTACCACCGATGCCTATGCCGAGCATGCCCGGCGGGCACCAGCCGGCGCCCATCAAGGGCACGGTTTTCAGCACCCAATCGACGATCGAGTCGTTCGGGTTCAGCATGACGAATTTGGATTTGTTTTCCGAACCGCCGCCCTTGGCGGCGATTTCCACTTCCACTTTGTCGCCCGGAACGAGCTGGATGTGGGTAATGGCGGGCGAATTGTCGCCGGTGTTTTTGCGCGGACCGGCCGGATTGACCACCACCGAAGCACGCAACGTGTTGTCCGGATGACCGTAGGCGATCCTGACGCCCTCGTTGACCATTTCTTCGACGGTCAGATCGCTGTCCCAACGGACATTCATGCCGACTTTGACAAACGCGCAGACGATGCCGGTGTCCTGGCAGATCGGCCGGTGGCCTTCAGCCGACATCCGCGAGTTGATCAGAATTTGCGCGATGGCGTCTTTGGCCGACTGGCTCTGCTCGGCTTCATAGGCCTTGGCCATCGCATCGATGAAATCTTTCGGGTGGTAATACGAAATGTACTGCAACGCATCGGCCACGCTCTGGATGAAGTCGGCCTTCTTGATGACGGTCATTCGCCAAGTCCTCGTCGGAATCGGAAGCCGCCGTAGCGACGGCTTCGGGAAACGGAAAACAGCAACAGCAATGGACCGGGCCAGCCTCTGCGCACGCCCGCCTCGACAAAACGGGCTGGCGCGAACCGGGCGATGCGCTTGTGCCGCGCCACATCACGTCGCACCGGAACAGTTAGCCGGACGGGTGAGCCGTTCCGGTGCCGGTCGTTCTCGATGCATAGTTATGTGCAGCGCAGCAAAGTCTTGCTTGGGGCAGAGACTACAACAGGCTGGCCCGACCTTTCAAACGGTCGTTTGATTGAATTGCCCAACGGCCTAATGAAAGGGCGCAATATGATACGCTTGCCCGTACTTGAGCGCCTAGAACGACCAAAGTCTTGGTCTGGCGCGCCGCAACCGGCCCCGTCGCCTCGTCCCTGTCGCCTCCGCCAATCCGCCAGAAAGCCGCGTCGTGTCCCGATACCCCCATTTACTGCAAACGCTGCCCTACCCCGGCCGCACCGGCGTGCTGTCGCTGTTCCAGCCGTTCGCCGACTGGCCCGGCGCCGTCCTGCTCGACAGCGGCGGCCATGAGCGCGGCCGCTTCGATCTGTTCAGCGCCCTGCCGGTGCGCTGGCTGACCACCGACGGCCCGCTGACCCGCCTCCATGACGCCGACGGCCGCGTGGTGGCCGAAAGCGCGGACGACCCGTTTACCCTGCTCGACCAGACCCTGGCCGTGACCCGACCGGAATTCGATGAAGCCCGCGCCCGCGCGCTGCCCTTCGCTGGCGGCCTGTTGATGGCGCTGGCTTATGACCTCGGTCGCCGGCTGGAAAAACTGCCGGTGAAAGCCGTGCACGATCTGCCACTGGCCGAACTGCACGCCGGCATTTATCACTGGGCGCTGATCGTCGATCACGAAAAACAAAGCACCGGGCTCTGGCAGTTTGCCGATCTGCCGGCCGAGCAGATCGCACGCATCACGGCAGCGCTGGCTACACCGGGAACCACTTGCACCGACTTTGCGCTCGACAGTGATTGGCAAAGTAATCTCAATCGTGAGCAATACGGTCGCGCCTTTCGCACCGTGCAGGATTACATTCACGCCGGCGATTGTTATCAGATCAACCTCGCGCAGCGTTTTTCCGCCCGCTGCCATGGCGATGCCTACGCGGCGTACTGCACGCTTTCGCCACTCAACAAGGCGCCGTTTTCGTCGTACTGGAACACCGACCGCGGCCAGATCCTGTCGCTGTCACCGGAGCGTTTTGTCTCGGCGCAGGATGGCATCGCGCTGACCGAGCCGATCAAGGGCACCCGGCCTCGGCATGCCGATCCGGTGCGCGATCAGGCCGAGATTGCGGCGCTGAAAGCCAGCGAGAAGGACCGCGCCGAAAACCTGATGATTGTCGATCTGCTGCGCAATGACTTCGGCAAGAACTGCGCGATTGGCAGTGTGAAGGTGCCAGAGCTTTTTGCCATCCACAGTTTCCCGGCGGTGCACCACATGATCAGCTCGGTGACCGGAATGCTCGCCGCCGGCAAGACCCCGCTCGATTTGCTACGCGGCTGCTTTCCCGGCGGCTCGATCACCGGCGCGCCGAAAGTACGGGCCATGGAAATCATCGAAGAGCTGGAACCGCACCGGCGCAGCCTCTATTGCGGCAGCATCGGCTACTGCGACTATCTCGGCCGGCTCGACAGCAGCATCACGATCCGCACCCTGGTACACGCCGACGGCCAGATCCACTGCTGGGCCGGCGGTGGCTTGGTCGCCGATTCCGTTGAACAGTCGGAATACGACGAAACCTTTGCCAAGGTCAGCAAACTGCTGCCGGTGCTGCGCAGATGAGAGCGGTTGAGCACGGTTGAGGACGATTGCGTGCGACAAACGCACATAGAAAAAGGGCTGCATTGGCAGCCCTTTTTCTTGCTGGTATCGCTCAGCACGCGGCCAGCGCATGCTCCAGATCCGCCTTCAAATCGGCCACATCTTCAATGCCAACCGACAGCCGCACGAGATTGTCGTGGATGCCGAGTTTGGCGCGCGACTCGGCCGGAATCGATGCGTGCGTCATGATGGCCGGGTGTTCGATCAGCGATTCCACCCCCCCCAGGCTTTCTGCCAGCGTGAAGATCTGTACGGTTTCGAGGAAACGACGCGCTTCGCCGAGACCGCCTTTGAGGAAGATCGTGATCATGCCGCCGAAGCCGCTCATTTGTTTGGCCGCGATAGCATGTTGTGGATGGCTTTTCAGACCCGGGAAAATCACTTTTTCGACTTTCGGATGCGCACTAAGCCATTCGGCCAGTTGCAGCGCGCTTTCGTTGTGCTGCTTCATCCGAAGCGCCAGCGTCTTGACCCCGCGCAGCGCAAGGTAGCTGTCCATCGGACCGGCGACAGCGCCGATACTGTTCTGCAGGAAAGCCATCTGCTCACCGAGTTCAGCATTGGCGGCGATCAGCAAACCACCGACCATGTCGGAGTGGCCGTTGATGTACTTGGTCGCCGAATGCATGACCAGATCGGCGCCGAGTTTGATCGGCTGCTGGTTGTATGGCGTCGCGAAGGTGTTGTCGACCACGACCAGAATGCCGCGCTTCTTGGCTTCCGTGGCGATGGCCGCGATATCGCAGACTTTCAGCATCGGATTGGTCGGCGTTTCGATCCAGACCATCTTGGTGTTCGGCTGAATCGCCGCGACGAAGTTTTCGACTTTGGTCAGATCGACCATGCTGAACTGCAGGCCCATCGAACGCTTGCGGACCTTGTCGACCAGCCGGAACGTACCGCCATAGACATCGTCCATCAGGATCAGATGATCGCCGCTGTTCAGCAGCTCCAGCGCGGTCGACGTCGCCGCCATGCCGGAACCAAAGGCAAAACCACGGACACCACTTTCCAGATCGGCGACGCAACGCTCATAGGCAAAGCGGGTCGGGTTGTGCGTGCGCGAATACTCGAAGCCCTTGTGCACGCCAGGGCTTTCCTGCGCGTAGGTCGAGGTGAAATACACGGCCGGCATCACCGCGCCGGTCGTCGGATCGTATTCCTGACCGGCGTGGATCACGCGGGTACCGAACCTGAGTTTGCTGGTGTCTTTCATGTTGTCCTCGCTTGGCCGCCAGAACGCTGAGCTGTGCGGCGGGAAAATTCAATGCTTTGCCAATACTGTTGCGCGCTTCAGTGCTGAGCGTAACGAGCACAAGTTGTAGGTGATTCTGGTTCGATCGCGCAAACTACCCCACCCTGGCCCTCCCCTTGACAGGGGAGGGAACCAAACCACCTCCCCCTGTGAAGGGGGAGGACGGGAGGGGGTAATTGCCGGGAAAGCCCTTGCGTTCTGCTGAAATCAGCCAGCCAAACCGCCCTGCTCTCAAAGCCAAACCAACCGCACCGCCACCAACCACAACAACACACCGAGCACGCGATCAAACCAAACGCCGGCGCGCAGAAACATCGCTCGCACTGGCGGCCGTACCATCAACCACGCCACCAGCACAAACCACAGCGCGGTAACCACCATCATCCAGAGCCCGTAGCCGACTTGAATCGGCCACGGCGTGGTCAGGCTGACGATCGAGGTGAACAGCGCCAGAAAAAACAAAGTCGCTTTCGGGTTCAGCGCATTGGTCAGAAAACCGATACGGAACGCCTGCCACATGCTTGGCATCGGCTCGGCTGTGCCGTTCACTTCCGCGCTGGTGGCCCCACCACTGCGCAAACACTGCCACCCGAGCCAGAGCAAATACAGCGCACCGGCATACCGAACCATCTCAAACAGCCTCGGGTTGTCCCGCAGCAACACCGCGATACCGAGCACGGTGTACGTCACGTGCACCAGAATGCCGCTGCCGATGCCAATCGCCGTCCAACTGCCTGTCCGAAAACCATGGCGCACGCTTTGCCGCACCGTCATCAGGAAATCCGGGCCCGGACTGATGACGGCCAGCAGATGCGCCAGCGCGATCAGCGCAAACTCGGTGCTGTATTGAGCAAGCATTTGGGGGCCGAATTACAGCAAACCTTTTTCCTGAAGCCAGACGTCGTTGTAAACCTTGGAGACGTAGCGGGTGCCGGTATCGCAAATCAGCGTCACGACCCGCTTCGGCGTTTTCTGTTCACGGCAGTAGCGCAGCGCAGCGGCCAGCAAGGTGCCGGTCGACGAGCCGCCCATCAGGCCTTCTTTGGCGAGCAGTTCACGCGCGGCATGAATCGCTTCGCGATCCGGGATCGCGTAGGACTGGGTCACCAACGACATGTCGCAGATCGACGGAATGAAATCTTCACCAATGCCTTCAACCAGCCACGAACCGGCCTGCTTGAATTCACCGGTGCGATGATAATGATCGAGAATCGAGCCTTGCGGATCGGCCAGCACGATATCAATGTTCGGATTCTTTTCTTTCAGATAACGGCCAACACCAGACAGCGTGCCGCCGGAACCAACACCGACCACCATCGCGTCAATGTTGCCTTCCATCTGCTGCCAGATTTCCGGACCGGTGGTTTCGTAATGCGCCTGCACGTTGGCCGGATTGGCAAACTGGTTGATGAAATAGGAATTCGGCGTTTCGCGGGCGATACGGGCCGCGACATCCTGGTAATACTCGGGATGGCCCTTGACCACATCGGAACGGGTGCGAATGACTTGCGCGCCAAGCGCGCGCAGGTTGTATTCCTTTTCCATGCTCATCTTGTCCGGCATCACGATGAGCATTTTGTAGCCTTTCTGACCGGCGACCAGTGCCAGACCCAGACCGGTGTTGCCGGCGGTGGCTTCAACCAGGGTATCGCCCGGTTTGATCAGGCCTTTGTCTTCCGCGGCTTTGATCATGTACAGCGCGATACGATCCTTGATCGAACCGCCCGGATTCATCAGTTCCAGCTTGCCGTACAGCTCGCAGACGCCGGTATCCAGCTTGGCCAAACGACTCATCGGCGTGTTACCGATCATCTCCAGAACATTACCGGCTACCGACATGCTTAACCTCGATCAAAAGGGCGGAAAACAAAGCGCGCTACTCTACCACATGGCGTCGATTTCCCCCTCGACTCATCGTACCGGTTGCAACGGGGTCCCGTTCTATACTCGGTCCGCTTTTCGAGACAGATTTAGACGTCCATCTATCCAAAATCATCACGAGGACTGCGCCCGTAACGGGCCGTGAACATACAACATGCTGGATCGCGCCAAAGCCGTAGACGAAGCCTTCCGCCGTCGGGTTCAAGACGGTGACTTCCCCGCTCCCGTTCGCCGTATCACCGCCGCCCAGGCCGGGCTGAACCGGGAAACCTTCCTGGAGCTGTTTCATTCGCAACTGCTGTCGCGTCATCTCGACCTGCAGGCGCGCATTCTGAAAGACAAAGGTCTCGGCTTTTACACGATTGGCTCCAGTGGCCATGAAGGCAACGCCGCGATTGCCAAAGTGTTCCGCCACACCGACATGGCCTTCCTGCACTACCGCAGCGGCGCGTTCATGGTGCAGCGATCGAAGCATCTGCCGGAGATCAATCCGGTGCGCGATCAGATGCTGTCGTTTGTCTGTTCAAAATTTGATCCGATCTCGCAGGGCCGGCACAAGGTGTTTGGTTCGGTGCCGCTGTGGGTGCCGCCGCAAACCTCGACTATTGCCTCGCATCTGCCGAAAGCAGTCGGTGCCGCGCATGGCCTTGGCAAAGCCAAAAAAATTGGCGTGCAGCCGATGATTCCGGAAGACAGCGTCATCCTGTGTTCGTTTGGCGATGCCTCGCTCAACCACGGTAGCTCGCAGATCGCCTTCAATACTGCCGAGTACTGGTCGTACAAAGGCGAGGAAGTGCCGATTGTCTTTGTTTGCGAAGACAACGGCATCGGCATTTCGGTGTCATCGCCGCCGAACTGGGTCCAGCACACCATGGAGCGGCGTAGCGGCATCGCCTATGTGCAATGCTCCGGACTGCATCTGCCCGACGTCTGGCTCGCCGCGCAGGAAGCCGAAGAAATCGCCCGGCAGGAACGTCGGCCGGTTTTCCTGCACGTGCAAACCGTACGCTTGATGGGCCATGCCGGTAACGACACCGAAAGCCAGTATCACGCCCAAAAGAAAATTGAAGAAACCGAAGCGCAGGATCCGCTGCTGCATTCGGCCCGCATCGCCATTGAAAGCGGCTTCATGACGGCCGACGCGATCCTCGCGCTGTATGAAAACATCCGTCAGCAAGTGGCGTATGAAGCCGAAGAAACCCTGAAGCTGCCCAAGCTCGACAATGCCGACGACATCATGGCGGCACTGGCGCCGACCCGGCCGGAGCAACCGCTGCCACCGGCACTGACGGCTGAGCAGGAAGCGAACGTGTTTGGCAAGGCGCAGTCGCAACTGGCCGAGCCACGCACACTGGCCAACCTGATCAATTTCGCCATCACCGACGTGATGGCGCGCTATCCGAATATCGTGCTGTTCGGTGAAGACGTTGGCAAGAAAGGCGGCGTTTACCGCGTCACCGCTGACGTGCAGGCCCGCATCGGTGCCGACCGCGTGTTCGACACCTTGCTGGAAGAAACCGCGATTCTCGGCGGCGCGATTGGCTATTCGCAGGTCGGGCTGTTGCCGATGCCGGAGATCCAGTTCCTCGCCTACACCCACAATGCCGAAGATCAGATCCGCGGCGAAGCGTCGACACTGTCGTTCTTTTCTTCCGGCCAATACACCAACCCGATGGTGATCCGGATTGCCGGCCTCGCTTATCAGAAAGGTTTCGGCGGTCATTTCCACAACGACAACGCCTTTGCCTTCCTGCGCGAAATCCCGGGCATCATCGTCGCGATTCCGTCCAATGGTTACGACGCTGCCCGGATGCTGAAAACCTGTGTTCGGCTTGCTGACGAACAAAAGCGCGTAGTGGTATTCCTGGAACCGATCGCGCTGTATCACGTCAAGGACTTGCACGAGAAGAATGACAACGGCTGGTCGTTCGTCTACCCAGCCAATGAGGCGCCGATTCCGTACGGCGAACCGGGCGTGTTTGGCGATGGCAAGGATCTGGTCGTGCTGACTTACGGCAACGGCTATTATCTGTCGCGTCAGGCCGAGAAGATCCTGCGCGAACAGCACGGTGTCAAAGCCAAGATTGTCGATTTGCGCTGGGTTGCTCCGCTGCATGTCGATCAGCTGCTGAAAGCGGTCGACGGCTACAAGAAAGTGCTGATCGTCGATGAGTGCCGCAAGACCGGTTCGCTGTCGGAGGAGATCACGACCCATCTAGTCGAGCACTGCAAGAAGCTGCCGCAGATCAAGCGCCTCACCGGCAAGGACAGCTTCATCACCACCGGCACCTCCTGGCAGTACCTGCTGCCGAGCACCGAAGATGTGATTGCCGCCGCACTTGAGCTGCACAAGGGCAAATAAGCCACTGCATCTGCCGAGAAACGCGCCCCGCCACTTTGCAACCTGACGGGGCGCGTTATCATTCAGACCTCTGCATTTCCCGGTCGGGTCGTCTGCCACATGGATTGGCACCAGTTTGCCGAGCTCTACATACCGCTGATTGTCACCGGTCTGCTGCTGCTGATCGGCCTGACCCGTCTGCGCTATCAAGCGACCTCCAGCGCCAACAGCTGGGGCTGGGCGCTGGCGATGATCTTCATGCCCTGGCTGGCAGTACCGATCTACCTGTTGCTTGGCAGCCGCAAGGTCTCGGCACGGCAACGGCGCAAGCGGCCGCTGCAATTCGTCAGTTACGGCGACAGTTGCCAGCCTTGTACCCGGCTGGACCGGCTGATTCAGGCTTATCACCTGCCGGCCGCCAGCAGCGGCAATGCGATCCAGTTTTACTCATCGGAACACGGCGGCTTGCAGGCACTGGTCGAGCTGCTCGAAAGCGCGACCCGCGAGATCGATGTCTCGGTGTATATCCTGCGCGCTGACAAGACTGGTCGTCGGGTGGTTGAGCTGCTGGCGCAAAAAGCTCGCGCCGGCGTGAAAGTGCGGGTGCTGGTCGATGGCGTCGGATCCTGGCTGCTGTCGAACCGGGCGCTGCGGCAGCTGCGTCAGCATGGCGGCGAATTGGCCGTTTTTCACCCGCTGCTCAAGAGTCTGCTGACCGGTCGTGGCGGTCTGCGCAATCACCGCAAACTGGTGGTGATTGATCAACATGCCGCCTGGACCGGCGGCGCCAATCTGGCACAGGAATATTTCGCCCGGCTGCGTAAGCAAAAACCCTGGCGGGATCTGGTCGCCGTCGTGCGTGGGCCGGCGGTGCATGAACTGGTCAGCATTTTTCACTCCGATTGGCAGTACGCAACCGGACAGAAAACAGCTGTCACGCATTTCGAAACGGCCGTCGGCGGTACGGGATCAGCGATCCTGCAGGTACTGCCATCCGGCCCTGATGTGGAAGATGAACCGCTGCTCGATGCGGTACTGACGGCGATATATAACGCCGAGCGGAAAATTACCATTCTGTCGCCGTATTTCGTGCCGGATGACAGCGTGCAGTTTGCCCTCGAATCGGCGTTGCGCCGCGGAGTTCAGGTCAAGATCATCCTGCCCCGTCGTTCAGACAACCTGCTGGTCGATGCCGCCCGCAAGCTGGCGCTTTCCTCGCTGCTGCGACACGGCCTGAATCTGCGCGCGATTCACGGCCGGATGATGCATGCCAAGGCGATGATCGTCGATGACACGCTGGCGGTCATCGGTTCTGCGAACTTCGATTACCGCAGCTTCTTTCTGAACTATGAGTTGAGTCTGGTACTGCATGATCGCGACAGTGTTGCAGCCTTGCAGCAGTGGATCGATGACACCTGTGGCCAAGCGCAGAACTGGCCGGCCCTGAAACCGCTCGGCCCGCTGAGCGCGTCGCTGCTGCACTTGATCAAGCCGCTGCTCTGAATCGACTGCTGTTTTGGGAGCGGCTTTAGCCACGATTCTCATCAGAAACCATCACGGCTAAAGCAGCTCCCACCGTCATGCTGATGCACAGCAAGCACTCAGCAGGTAACAAGTCCGGTCAATGCCTGATAACGCGCAGCCAGCGCTGCACTCGCCTGAAACTGCCAAGACATCAGCTCGCGCCGTTCCGGATAATTTTTGCGTAGCCAATCAAACGCGGCGCGCCGGTCATCGGCCGCCGACAAGGCCTCGCGCATCGCCGCATCGTCGTGACGTGGGTCATAGCACTGCAACAGTTGATTCAATAATTGCTGCGGCGCCAACTCCGCGATCAAACGCCCCTGCCCGGCTGGCGGCAACTGCCAGCGCGTGGCGCCGCTGGCATCAAAACCAAACTGCCGACAGAACGCGGCGTGGATCATGAAGCTGCCATTGAGTTTGCCTTCGCGGCTGTGGCCGGCAATATGGGGTGTGGCCAGATCGACTTTGGCCAGCAGCGCGTCCGGCACATCCGGTTCGTGTTCCCAGACATCGAGCACGGCGGCGCGGCGCGCATCAGCGTTCAACCAGCTGAGCAGCGCCTCGTTATCGACTACCGGGCCGCGACAACTGTTGATGATGACCCGTGCGCGACTGCGCGTCAGTGTTTCAGAGCTGAGCCAATGCCAGGTCGAATGGGCGCCCGCTTTGCTGAGCGGTACATGCAGCGTCAGCACGTCGCAAGCCAGCAACTGCTCGGCGGAGACGCCCCCGTCAGGCAGGCTCGTTGCCGGCAACAGGGGATCGCAGACTCGGAACGGCCAGTCGAGCGCCGCCAGCTTGGCTGCCAGCCGGCTGCCAACATTGCCGTGACCGAGTATGCCGATGACGTCCTGCCCCGGTCGGAACTTGCCTCGCTCGGCCAGCACCAGCAGCGAGGCCAATACATATTCGGCGACGGCGGTGGCGTTGCAGCCGGGCGCGTTGGCAAAGCCAATGCCCTGGGCGGCCAGCGCGGCTTGATCGACATGATCGGTGCCAATGGTGGCCGTGCCGACAAACCGTAGCCGGCTGCCCGCCACTAACGCCTGATTCACCTTGGTCACCGACCGGACCAGCAAGGCGTCGGCGTCACGGACGGTGTCGGCGCTTATCGCCCGCCCCGGATACAGACTCAGCTCGCCAAAGTCGGCGAACAGCTCGCGGACCAGCGGAATGTTCTCGTCAGCTACCAGTTTCAAGATGTCAGTTGTCCTGCCTGTTGTACTGGCATGAGTCTGCCTGTTAGCCGCCCCGGGGCAAATAGCCTTGCCAGACGGCATGCGGCCTGGGCCAAAGTGGTGTTTGGAATATTGCTTTTCAGCCAGTGCACGATTAAGATTCTTTTTAAATGAATCTTAAAGGATGGCCGCCATGAGCAACTCGGTCTTTATCCCGCTGGTCGACCCCAAGGCCAGCAAACCGACCTACCCGGCCGTTCTGGCGCTCGGGTTCCGGCCATTCTACCTGCTCGGCGCGCTCTGGCTGGTGTTGGCGGTGCCGATCTGGATGGTCATGTATGGCCATGGCCTGATCACCGGCAGCCATCTGCAGGCGATGGACTGGCATGGCCATGAAATGCTGTTCGGCTTTGCCGGCGCCATCATCGTCGGCTTTCTGTTCACCGCGGTGAAGAACTGGACCAATCAGGACACGCCGATAGGCTGGCCGCTGGCAGGTTTGGGCGCTGTCTGGATCGCCGCCCGTGTCTTGCTGATGACCGGCTGGAGCGAAATCGGTGCCGTGCTCGATGTCGGCTTCTACCTGCTCGCAGCGGCCGGCATTGCCCGGCCGATGCTGCGCAGTGGCAACAAGCGCAACCTGTTTTTCATCGCCCTGCTGACGGTCTTTGCCGCGGTGTCCGGCTGGCAGCATCTCGCCGCCATGGGGCTTGTCGGCGGACTCGACAGCCGCGAACTGATGCAACTGGCGCTGTCGGTGGTCACCATCATCGTGACCGTGATCACCGGCCGGGTCATTCCGATGTTCACCAGCAACGCCGTGCCCGGTGCGCCAGTGCGCAAATTGGTCTGGCTTGAACGGGCGTCGGTGATCAGCGTGATCGCACTCGCTTTGCTGGCGGTTACACCGGTACCAGCCGCGCTGTTTCACGTCGCTGCCCTGCTCGCCGCACTGATCCACGGCTGGCGCTGGTGGAACTGGGCACCGCACTGGACGCTGAAGAAGCCAATTCTGTGGATTTTGCATGCCAGCTATCTCTGGCTGCCGATCGGTTTTCTGCTGAAAGCGATCCCGACCGCCTGGGCACCGATGGCCGGTTTGCTGTCGACGCATGCGCTGACGGTCGGCGTTATCGGCGGCCTGTGCATAGGCATGATGACGCGCACCGCACGCGGCCACACCGGCCGCCCGCTGCAAGCGAGTACCGCCGAGATCTGGGCCTATTCGCTGGTGGTCGCGGCAACCGTGTTCCGGGTGCTGCCGCCGCTGATTGTTCCGGATTTTTATCGGCTCTGGACCGGTATCTCCAGCCTGCTCTTCACCGGTGGTTTTGCCATTTACGTTGCGCTATTCGGACCGTGGTTGATGCAGCCACGCGTCGATGGCCGGCCGGGCTGATGGCAGTTTTACCGAAATGTTTTTGGTATTACTGCCATCGGCATAAAACGGGCCGTGTTTCAGCGAGCTGGTAATTCTGCCGGCGTTTTTCCAGCCCTTCCGAAGGAATTCAACCACTTGCCAAGATGTAATCTGTAAGCCCTGAAAAACTTCGTTACGCCCCGCAATGGCCTGCTGAGCCATTCCATCTGTCCGGTATGCGACAACGCAATCGCATTTCCCGTCTGTGCGTTTCCCATACAAGGAGAGTCATCATGCGTAAACTCGTTCTGTTCACCACCACCACCGCCCTGCTTGGGCTCAGTGCTGCCGCCAGTGCCGGTGTCCGTTATGTCGCGGCAGATGACAGTGCCGAATCGCAGCTCTGTGTCAGCGCCGCTGTCGACAAGCATTTCCGGTTTGAAAACAAAGTGGAGCTGTCCGGCATTCCGTACAAAACCGTTGCCGCCAAACTGGACTGCAATGGCGTAAACGTCGCTCAATTCAGTGCCGATGCCGGCAACAGCAAAGTTGCGGAGAAGCTGTCGCGTTATTCGCCGATGCGCGGTGAAGTACAGATCCGTCAGGCGCAAGCACAGCCGAAGGATGGCGCGGATGTCGTGGTGCTGGTGAAAGGCGAATGACAGCCGGCAAAGACGCCGCGTCGGTTGGGTCATACAGCTCGACTGACGCGGCCTCGGCAGCCGGTAACCCGCCCAATAACCCTGCACGGGTGACTTGCTCCAATCCGCACTCGCCCCCAATGGGTATTTGCAACCCGTGCAGGGTCCGAATCAGGGCGCGCTGAAAGGAAATCTCGGCTAGCAGCAACGGCGAGAAGGGAAAAGACGGTGGCACCTCAGGGTGTCGCAGAGCGACACCCGCTCGTGCGGCGCAAGCCACACTGGTGGCTTGCTCAGATCCGCACTCGCCCCCACGGGTATCCAAACCCCTGCGGTGTCCGAATCAGGGCGTGCTGAAAGAAAATCTCGGCTAGCAGCAACGGCGAGAAAGGAAAAGACGGTGGCGTCCCCACGGGGATTCGAACCCCGGTTACCGCCGTGAAAGGGCGATGTCCTAGGCCTCTAGACGATGGGGACGCAGAAGGCAAAATTGCCGACCCGTTGCAAAGGCCGGCGCATTCTACTGGCCGTACCCCACCCTGTCAAAGACCTTTACGGCTTGGAGTAAAGTTTCGATACTGCTTTAAATAAGATTGATAAGTTATTGTTATTTAAGTAATTGGCATTTGAATCTGGAACTCGGCACCACCCAGCGATGCCTGGCCGATGCTCAATTTGCCGCGATAGGCCTCTATGATTTCAGCCACCACCGACAGCCCGATGCCCTGCCCTTCGACCTGGGTATCCAGCCGGCCACCGCGACTCAATACCGCCGCCCGTTTCTCCGGTGCGATGCCGGGACCATCGTCGCCAATGCGCAGCACCAGCCACCAGACACCACGTTCGTCGCGTCGCTCTTCTGCCCGCACCTGAACGTGATGACGGGCGAATTTGCAGGCGTTGTCCATGACATTGCCAAGCACTTCCAGCAAATCACCGGACTCGCCGGCAAAGCGCGGCGTGCCGATGATATCAACCGTGATGCGCATGCCTTTGCCGGCATAGACCTTGCGCAACGCATCGGCCAGTTGCTGCAACGGCTGGCTGACTGAAATCAGCGCCGCAAACGGTGTACGGCCCTTGGTCACGGCGCGTTGCAATTGATAGCGCACGATCCCATGCATGCGCTCGACCTGCTCGCGGACCTGGGCACGCAGCGCTTCATCGCTGATGTCAGACTGAGTCGCCCCCTGCAGCACCGCCAACGGCGTTTTCAGGCTGTGCGCCAGGTTTGACATGGTCTGGGCATAGCGACTGCGTCGTTCGTATTCGCTCTGGATGAACAGGTTGATGTTATCGGTCAATGGCTGCAGCTCGCGTGGAAATTCGCCTTCAAGCCGTTCCGCGTGTCCGGCTTCAATCGCGCGAATGGCGCGCGCCACTTCCCGCACCGGCCGCAAGCCCCAGCGCATCACCGACACCAGCCCCGCAAGCAAAACCAAGCCGAGAATGCCGAACCCCAGCCACAAGGTGCGCCGAAACGCCGCTGTGGTCGCATCAAAAGCCGCGTTCGATTCGAGCACGCTGAAGGTGTAGCGACTTTCCTGGCGGCCGACGCCTTCCCAGATGACGTCGTAGCTGGCCCCGACCAGCGACTCACCGCGCAAGCGCCAGTTGATGAACAGAACCTTGCCCAGCTCGCCGGCAACAAAGCGCGGCGCGGGCCGGTTCAGCGCCGAAGCCGACCGCCACAGGATCCGTCCCATGGGATCACTAACATAACCGTAAATGCCGCTGTCGATCTGATTGAAGCGATCATCGCGCAGGTAATCCGGCAAGTTGATTTTGCCGGGCTGGATTTCATCTGCCACCGTCAGCAGCGAGTAAAGCTGCGCTTCCAGCCGACCCCGTTGCTCGGCACGCAGACTGGTAAAGAATGCGCGCTCCAGGACAAACGCCGCCAGAATGAGAAAACCAAATAAAAACGCTGCGGTCACCAGCAACAGCCGGCCCCGCAGCGATTTGGGCAGCTCGCGCAGACGCTGCCATGGACGGTGGAACGCTCGCTTGAGCATCAACTGGCTTTGAGGTTGAACCGGTAACCGCGACCGCGCAGGGTTTCGATCGGCTGCAGATCGCCATCCGGATCAAGCTTGCGCCGCAAACGGCCGACGAACACCTCCAGCACATTGCTGTCGCGATCTTCGTCCTGATCGTACAGGTGCTCGGTCAGCTCGGTCTTTGAGACAACCTTGCCCGGATGGTGCACCAGATACTCCAACAAGCGGTATTCATACGCCGTCAGATCCAGCGTCTCGCCATGGCGGCGTACGGCCTGCGCCACGGTGTCGATTTCGATCGGGCCAAAACGCTGCACCGGGTTGGCAAAGCCTGCCGCACGCCGTTGCAGGGCCGACAGCCGCGCCAACAGTTCTTCAATGTGAAAAGGCTTGGTCAGATAATCGTCCGCGCCAGCCGACAAACCACTGACTTTCTCCTGCCAGTGGTCGCGCGCAGTCAGAATCAGAATCGGATAGCTCTTGCCTTTGGCCCGGGTCCGGCGAATCACTTCCATACCGTCCAGCTTGGGCAAGCCGAGATCCATGACTGCAACGTCGTAGTTGTATTCCAATGCGAAATAGCAGGCTTCCTCGCCATCGGCGGCGACGTCCACGGCATAGCCTTGCGCCTTCAATGCCTCGGCAAGCTGGCCGCGCAGCGCCGGCTCGTCTTCCACAACCAATACCCGCATGCTTTTCCCCACCCCAACAAAGGGCCTCAGAAACTGATCACTTCCCCGGTATGGCCGTCGACGTGCACCGTGCGGACCCGACCATTCTCGGTCAGGATTTTGACCCGGTACACTGGCGGGCCGCGGCTCTCGATCAACTGCACCGACAGCACCCGACCTTTGACTGCTCGCAATGCCGCAGCGACCGCACTCGACTCCGACACCGTTGCCGAGGCCATCAGTACCGGCATCAGGGTTTGTCCCGACACAGGCGATGGCATCGCAACAAGCAGCAACGCAGAGAGCAACAGCAGACAGGTGTTTCGGACAACGTTCATCATCGGGGCGATTCAGACCATTTGCGCGACAGTGTAACGGGCATGGCGGACAACAACCAAACCTTGCCCGCTAGCGAGAGATACCTGCTGCAGGTGACTGTTGCCGGCGCCAGCGGCATCAAGGCACCGGCCGAACATCCACCTGCACACGCAGTGACCGGCCCGGATCGTGGGGCAGCTCGGTTTCATAGGTGCGACCGTCGTAGCGATAAACCACGCGGTAGCCAACGATGCGCTCCTCGGTGTAACTGCTCTCGATGGTGCGGCAACGGGTTTGCCAATCGCGCTCGACAGTCACCTGCCGCGGGCTGACATCGCGGCCAATCTGGGAACCGACCACCGCGCCAATGACCGTACCAGCCGCTTCATGGTCCGAATGGCGACCGGCATGGTGGCCGACCACCGCGCCAATCAGGGCCCCCAACGCGGCACCGCCACCGGAGCGGCGCTCGCGATGGTACTCCACCGGCACGTCTTCACAGACTTCGCGCGGCTCGCTGACTCGTACAGTGCGGGTGATGGGAATGCTTTCCAGCACGGTGGCGTAACCGTAATCGCGATCGCGGTCATGACCACGCCCCCGTCCAGGATGATCATCCCTTGGCAGGGCCGACGCAGTCGTCGCCAGCAGAAGGCTTGCCAGCGCAATGGCCAGCAGGCGAGAAGGCACGAGAGATTTCCGGGTCATGGCAACGACTCCCATTCAGTGACGTTGCCAGACTAAGCGGGGCAGCCTGAATTGCTCCTGAATCAGGCGGCCAGTTTCTGGGCCAGCGCTTCGAGCTCTTCGCGGTTGTTGCGCAGCTGCTCAAACTCGCCCTCGACCTCTTCACTATTGAGGTGCAACGAGCCCATTACCGCCTCGGGCAAATGGCTGCTGCCGGCATCGCCGATATTCAGGCGCTTGAGCAGGCGATTGGCAATCAGCACCAGATTCGAATACACCGCATACGGACTGGAGAACTCCTCCTGATGATGCCAGCGCACCGCAGTAATGAGTTCATCCGGCATATGCCATGCCTGCATCAGCCAGGCGCCGATTTCTTCGTGGGATACGCCCAGCACATGACGCTCGATCGCATCAACCTGCACCGACGGGTTGGCGGCGACATAGCGGTTGACCAGGAAAAACTGCGGCGGGAAGACATGACCGAGCAACAAATGGCCGAAGTTGTGCAGCAAACCGGACAGATAGACCATGCCGCGCTGCGGCCGGTACTTGGCCGGCATGCGCTGACACAGCCGCTCCGCCAACACGGCACAGAGGATCGAATGACTCCAGAATGCTTTCAGACCAAGCGGCCCTTCACGCGGCACTTTCAGCGAGCGCCCAACGACAATGCCGAGCGACAAGTTCAACACCATCTCAAAACCCAGTACCCGCATGATCGCCATCTCCAGCGACGGGATGCGGCCGCTGAAACCGTAATACGGCGAATTGGCCCAGCTCATGATTTGGGCGGCGAGACTGGGATCGCGGTTGACGACATTGGCCAGATCGCGGGCGCTGGCGTGCGGGTCCACCCGCAGCTTCATGATGTCCGTTGCCATCTCCGGCATCGCCGGCAGATCAAAGGTTTCCTGCACCCGCTGTTTCAGCCGCATCGGCATGAAATGGGTCACCACTTCCTCTTGCGCCATTTCCGATACCGCACCTTTTAGTGCGTCCGGTGGCAGGGCGATATGGCCGCAACTGACTTCGCCGAGCAAGCGCCGAAACTCGGCCCGGGAAAAACCGAGCAGGCTCTCGCCGTTACCGCTCTCGCAGTAAACGCGATCGTGACTGAAAACTGTCTCGTCACAGACCGCTTTCCAGTTGAACACATTGACCAAGGCCGGCCGGCACTGTCCGACACAACCGGCGAAATGGTGTTGTGCTTCCGTGCTGGCGAGTACATCCAGTTCACGCAAGGTCAGCGCCTGCAGCGCTTCGAAATCGAGCAGGTAATTGGCCGGCACCAGCGCCGCAAGGCGACCTTGACTGTCGGACAACGGCACCACCCGGATGATCGCCTCCGCCGGAATGCCGATCTCATGCGCGACCTCGACCAGACTGTGCCCTATTGCATGGGGTACCACATCGAACTGGGCATTGGTATTGTCCAGCCATTCTTGCAGTCGTGACGGCAGCGCCATGACAGGTCCTCCACACTCGGGAATCCAGCAAGCATAGTCGGCTTTGCGCGCTAACGCAGCGTCCACCCGGCAACCACAGCAAGACCTGTTAGAGATAACGAGAAAGCGCACCGAAGCCGGCAAAAAGTGACACCGGCAGCATGTGCATGGGTGAATGCAAAAAACAAAAAACCCGCTGGGACATTGCTGTCACAGCGGGTTTTTCTTGTTTGGCGCGCCCGGAGCGATTCGAACGCCCGACCGCCTGGTTCGTAGCCAGGTACTCTATCCAACTGAGCTACGGGCGCGTTGGGGCCGCTATTATGCCGATTTCTGATTCTCTGTCAATTTTTTTATCTCTCTTTCGAAAGAAACTGACATCGTTCAGAAACTGGCGGAGAGGGAGGGATTCGAACCCTCGATAGAGCTTTTGACCCTATACTCCCTTAGCAGGGGAGCCCCTTCGGCCTCTCGGGCACCTCTCCTTCGCAGCGGCCGCGAATGTTACCGGAACGCCGCGAAATTGCAAGCAACAGCGCAAATTAGTTTGCAACTGCTGCGAAAACAATCAACTTTGTTCCTGCTCATCATCCGACGCAAAACCGTGGGTTTTCTCGCGTTGAATGCGCAGGTAGATTTCTTCACGGTGCACCGACACTTCTTTCGGCGCATTGACGCCGATGCGCACCTGATTGCCCTTCACACCCAGAACAGTGACAGTGACTTCGTCACCAATCATTAGGGTCTCGCCAACGCGGCGGGTCAGAATCAGCACTGTCAGTCTCCTTTAAACTAGCTCGGGCCTACCCATTGCCACAGCACCGGGTTTGCTATTGTTCTGGCCGCCGGCCCGCAGGCGGGTAAAAAAGGTCGCGTATTATGGGGCCTGCGTACAGACTTTACCAATAGACGATAGGCAAGTCTTATTTACATCCACGACTCGCCGCCCCTGTAGTTAAGCACAGGCGTGAAGAATCGTTTATTCCGCGGCGGCAGTCTGGTCCAGCGCAAACGCCGTGTGCAGGGTCCGTACCGCCAGCTCCAGATAGCGCTCCTCGATCAGCACCGAGATCTTGCTCTCAGAACTGGTGATGGCCATCAGGTTGATACGCTCACCGGCCAGTGCCTCAAACAGCCGGGTTGCCAGCTCCGGGTGCGTCCGCATCGCGACACCGACCACCGAAACCTTGGCGACATGGCTGGAGACGGCGATTGCCTCGGGACGCAGGAATTCGCACTGTTTCAGCAACAGCTCCCGGGCCGCCGCCGCTTCACCGCGGGCGACAGTAAAACTGAAGTCGGTGCGGCGGCCAGGGCGCGGCGTCTGGGTGATCATGTCGGACTCGATATGGGCACCGGCCAACGCGCCAAACAGGCGCGCCGCCGTACCCGGCTCATCCGGCACATCCGTAATAGTTAGCTGCGCTTCCTGACGACTGAAGGCAATGCCCGATACCAACGGCGCCTCCATGCCGGCACTGCCCTGCCCCTGTTCACCATCCCGCCTTTGTTCAAAAGTAATGAGGGTGCCCGGCCCTTCTCTAAAGGTCGACAGCACCCGCAGCGGCACTTTGTATTTGCCGGCGAACTCGACCGAGCGGGTTTGCAGCACCTTGGAGCCTTGGCTCGCCAGCTCCAGCATCTCCTTGAAAGTGATGCTGTCGAGCCGGTGCGCCTCCGGCACCATCCGTGGATCAGTGGTGTAGACGCCGTCGACGTCGGTGAAAATCTGACACTCATCGGCGTGCAAGGCCGCCGCCAAGGCCACCGCCGAGGTATCGCCACCGCCACGACCGAGCGTGGTGATGTCACCGTTCGGGGTAATGCCCTGGAAGCCGGTCACCAACACCACCTTGCCGGCATCGAGTTCGCGGAAAATCCGTCCGGTCTCGATGTGCTCAATGCGTGCTTTCATGAACACGTCATCGGTGTGCACCGGCAACTGCCAGCCCTGCAGCGACAGCGCCGGACAGCCTTTCGCATTCAACGCGATGGCGAGCAGCGCATTCGACACCTGCTCGCCGGTTGCCGCAAGCGCATCCATTTCCCGCGCCGACGGATTTTCCGCCAGAGCATTGCCGAGCGCCAGCAGTCGGTTGGTTTCGCCGGCCATGGCCGACGCCACCACGACAACGCGGTGGCCCTGTGCCTTGGTTGCAATGATTTTGTCGGCGACGTGACGGATGCGATCGAGATCGCCCACCGAGGTGCCGCCGAATTTCTGGACGATTAACGCCATGTTGTGCGGTCGCGCAATTCCGTTTGAGTAAAAACTTACGCGAGCTTGCCCGCGACAAACGCCTGCGCTGCTGTCAGCGCCGCAGCAAGGCCGGCCACATCCGGCGCACCGCCCTGGGCGAGCTCCGGCTTGCCACCACCGCGACCGCCGAGTTTGCCGGCAACGAAACCGACCAACTCACCGGCCGGCAGCTTGCCGCTGACCGATTTCGCGACCGCTGCAACAAACGACACCTTGTCGCCGTCCTTGGTCGCGATCAGCACGGCACTGTTGCCCAGTTTGTCGCGCAGCTTCTCAACCGTTTCCCGCAGCGTCTTGGCATCCAGACCATCAAGCTCGGCGATAAGCACCTTGGCGTCACCAATCTGCTTGGCGCTACCCACCAGCTGCTCCGCTTTGCCCGCCGCGGCCTGCGCCTTCAGCTGATCAATCTGTTTCTCCAGCGACTTGCGCTCCTGATCCAGCGCGCTCAACCGGGCATGCAACTTGTCTTCAGTGACCTTGAAGTGCTTTAGCACACTGTTCAACGTCATTTCGTAACGCTGGAATACCGCCAGCGCTTCGTCACCGGTCACGGCTTCAATCCGTCGGACACCGGCGGCAATGCCGGATTCGCTGATGATCTTGAACATACCGATATCGCCGGTGCGCTTGACATGGGTGCCGCCGCAAAGCTCTTTCGAGAACGTGCCCATGCT
The DNA here is from genome assembly GCA_046297695.1 of Permianibacter sp. Classification (GTDB taxonomy): domain Bacteria; phylum Pseudomonadota; class Gammaproteobacteria; order Enterobacterales; family Permianibacteraceae; genus Permianibacter. The sequence continues at coordinate 28,852 of JBKBHF010000015.1, forward strand.
AAGTACGCGAACGCTGTCACCGTACTTTTCGCCAAACAGCGCCATCGCGCCGGCTTTTACCGCCGCTTCCGGCGCCATCACATCGGTCTGCACCGCATGGTTGGCGCGGATCTGTTCATTGACCAGCGCCTCGATTTCGGCAATTTGCTGGGCCGACACCGGCTCATTGTGCGAGAAGTCGAAACGCAGCCGCTCCGGCTCGACCAGCGACCCTTTCTGCGTGACATGACTGCCGAGGACTCGGCGCAAAGCCGCGTGCATCAGGTGAGTAGCCGAGTGGTTCAGCATGGTCCGGGCACGCAAATCCTGATCGACTTCGGCTTTCAGGCTGTCACCCTTGGCAATGCGGCCGCTGGCCTTGCCTTTGTGGGCATGGGCATTGCCGATCTTGATGGTGTCAACCACATCAAAGCTGGCGCTGCTGCCACGCAATATGCCTTTGTCGCCGACCTGGCCACCGGACTCCGCATAAAATGGCGTGTGATCGAGCACGACAATGCCCTCATCACCGGCATTGAGCGCGTCGACTTCAGCGCCGTCTTTCAACAGCGCCACGACTTTACCGCTGTCTTCCAGCTTGTCGTAGCCACAGAAATCGGTGGCGGCATCGACTTTCAGCGCCTTGTTGTAATCAACATCGAAATTGCTGGCGGCGCGGGCGCGGTTGCGCTGCTCTTCCATGCAGGCTTCGTAGCCTGGCATGTCCAGGTTCAGCTTGCGCTCGCGGGCGATATCATTGGTCAAGTCAACGGGGAAGCCGTAAGTGTCATAAAGCTTGAACACGACGTCGCCCGGAATGGTCTCGCCTTTCAGGCTGGCAATGGCCTGATCGAGCAATTTCATCCCTTGCTCCAGAGTGCGGGCAAACTGATCTTCTTCCAATTTCAGCGCGCGCTCGATAATCGGCTGCCGCTCGCGCAGTTCCGGATAAGCCGAGCCCATCTGCTGGACCAATGCCGGCACCAGCTTGTGAAAGAACGCATCTTTGCAGCCGAGCATGTAGCCGTGCCGAACGGCGCGTCGAATGATCCGGCGCAGCACATAGCCACGGCCTTCGTTTGACGGCGTCACACCGTCGGCAATCAGGAACGAGCACGAACGAATGTGGTCGGCAATCACCCGCAGCGACTTGTTGTTGGCATCGGCACAGCCGGTGACGGCCATCGCTGCCTTGATGATATGCTGGAACAGATCGATGTCGTAGTTGGTGTGCACGTGCTGCATCACCGCCGAAATCCGCTCAAGGCCCATGCCGGTATCGACCGACGGCGCCGGCAGCGGATGCAGCACGCCATCGGCAGTCCGGTTGAACTGCATGAACACGTTGTTCCAGATCTCGATGTAACGATCACCGTCTTCCTCCGGCGAGCCGGGCGGGCCGCCCCAGATATCGGCGCCGTGATCGTAGAAAATCTCGGTGCAGGGACCGCAGGGGCCGGTATCGCCCATCGCCCAGAAATTGTCGGACGCATATTTGGCGCCCTTGTTGTCGCCGATGCGGACGATGCGCTCGGCCGGCACGCCGACGTCCTTCTGCCAGATGTCGAAGGCTTCGTCATCGGTCGCGTAAACGGTAACCCAGAGCTTTTCCTTCGGTAGGCCAAGCCACTGCGGCGAAGTCAAAAATTCCCAGGCGTAGTGAATGGCGTCTTTCTTGAAGTAATCGCCAAAACTGAAGTTGCCGAGCATTTCAAAAAAGGTGTGGTGCCGGGCGGTGTAACCGACGTTTTCCAGATCGTTATGCTTGCCGCCGGCGCGCACGCATTTCTGCGACGACACCGCGCGGGTATAGGCGCGCTTGTCAAGACCGAGGAAGCAGTCCTTGAACTGGTTCATGCCGGCATTGGTGAACAGCAAGGTCGGATCGTTGCCCGGGATCAGCGAGGAGCTGGCGACACGGGTATGGCCTTTGCTCTCAAAGAATTTCAGAAACGCTTCGCGTATCTCGTTGCTCGTCATCGTCTTGCTCATACGGATCCCTACATCAACTCATCACGCCATGACGGCGAAAAAACGTTCATTCCGGCGCAAATTCATCCGATTCGCGCGGCTCTTTCAGAAACGCCGCGAGCGCCACTCGGGCGCTCGAGGATGTAAAACCTTTTTGCAGCAGATGGCGCATGGCTTTCATGCGCACGTCATGCTGACTGACATCCTTGCCACGCAAGTAGCGACGAATCGCTGCCAGCGCTTGTTCATCCCAATCCACATCCGTTTGCTGCAAGGCCGACTTGTCGACACCGGCATTTTGCAATGCCTGGACAATCTTGACCGGCCCCTGCCCTTTCCTGGCTTTGCTGCCAATCAGTATCTCGGCAAAACGCTCATCACTTTGCCAGCCGCGCTGCTTCAAGTCCGCCAGCGCGGCGTCAATTTCCTCGTCAGGAAACTCACGCTGCCGCAGCTTGCGGCGCAGCTCCAGCTCGGCGTGCTCGCGACGCGCCAGCAGGCGCATCGCGACACTCAGGGCAGACGGTTGCTGCTTCAGGCTTCCACCTCGTCTTCCACTTCCGAATCGACACTGGCCGGCACGGCAACAATGTTGGCGGCGCGGATCTTGTCTTCGATTTCCCTGGCAAGCTCCGGCCGCTCGCGCAGGAACTGGACGACATTCTGCTTGCCCTGGCCGATACGCTGACCGTTGTAGCTGAACCAGGCTCCCGACTTCTCGACCAAGCCCTGATTGACGCCCAGCTCGATGATCTCGCCTTCACGCGACACACCGTGGCCGTACAGAATTTCGAATTCGACCTGTTTGAACGGCGGCGCGACCTTGTTCTTGACCACCTTGACCCGGGTTTCAGAACCGATGACCTCATCGCCCTGCTTGACCGAGCCGATGCGTCGAATGTCGAGGCGCACCGATGCATAGAACTTCAGCGCGTTACCACCCGTGGTGGTTTCCGGGCTACCGAACATGACGCCGATCTTCATCCGGATCTGGTTGATGAAAATGACCAGACAGTTCGAACGCTTGATGTTACCGGTCAGTTTGCGCAGCGCCTGCGACATCAGACGGGCATGCAGGCCGACGTGGCTGTCGCCCATCTCGCCTTCGATTTCCGCTTTCGGCACCAGCGCGGCCACCGAGTCAACGATGACGATATCGACCGCATTCGAGCGCACCAGCATATCGACGATTTCGAGTGCCTGTTCGCCGGTATCCGGCTGCGACACCAGCAATTCGTCCAGATTGACACCGAGCTTGGCGGCATAGTCCGGGTCCAGCGCGTGTTCGGCATCGACAAATGCAGCGGTGCCTCCGTTCTTCTGGCAATTGGCGATCGCCTGCAGTGCCAGCGTGGTTTTACCGGACGATTCCGGCCCGTAGATTTCGACCACCCGGCCACGGGGCAGACCACCGATGCCGAGGGCAATGTCGAGGCTCAGCGAGCCAGAGGAAATGGTTTGAATGTCACGCGAGGCTTGGTGATCGCCTAGGCGCATGACAGTGCCTTTGCCAAATTGGCGTTCGATTTGCGCGAGGGCGGCGCCCAGCGCTTTTTTGCGGTTCTCGTCCATCACTTTCTCCAAACGGAATGTTCGCGGGGAATGTCGTACGCGGGCGCGGATTGGGCTGACCAATGCGGTCCCTACACGAAAGCGACGCGGCATTATTCCATAAAGGTTTGGCAGGAGGTAGCGCGCAACCGGCGCTGCTGACAGCAGTCTGTCAGCAGCGCCGAGGCCAGCCGAAACGGCCGGT
>JBKBHF010000015.1:32567-77098 GCA_046297695.1 Permianibacter sp.
AGCGCGGGCGGTCCGGCGCGGGGGCGCGCGCGGGACTCTGCGGGGCGGCGGCGACGGGCGTCGCGGGGGCGCGATCCTCTGGCATGGTCCCCTCCGGTCGGGCGCCCCTTCCCTAGTCGCGCCCCCCCGGCGGGGCTCCCCGCTGTGGGCCAGCCGCGCCGAGGCCAGCCGAAACGGCCGGTCGGCTGCTACAGCAGGCGTTGACCGACCCGCAGGCGGTGACTGATCGCCCGGCTCAACACCGCCATGTCAGGAAGGGGCTTACAGAAGACATCATCCTTGCCAAGACCGATGGCGGCCAGCTCAGCCGACAGCCGAAACTCCATGGAACCGGTGTGGATGAGGAAGCGCAGACCCGGTCGCAACTGATGCGCCTTCAACATGAACTGGGCACCGTCGAGGCCAGGCAGGCGCAAATCGACCAACACAAGGTCCACCTGATGCTTGGCCAGCAGCGCCAGCGCCGCCTCGCCCGACTCGGCTTCCAGCGTGTGGTAGCCCTCGTCGGTCAAAAAAGCAGCAAGATTGATTCGGATAAGACGTTCATCATCCAGGACCAGGATGGTGGGAGTACGCAACGGCATACAGAGCAGCCCAGACTTCTTTTTATTCGCTAACTGTCAGGATACTGGCCAACTGCCACGGCGGCTCGTGACCACCGGGGCAGGCATGGTTTTCTACGCCCGATGCCGGATCAGCGTCAAGCCAGGTCATCTGGGACGTACGCAGCAGCTTTGGCCAAGCTGCCTATACTTGAACTAACCCCGGAACCCGCCGGGCTAGGAACGAATACGACAAGATGATCAGCTACTCGGACAAAAGCTTCCTCATTGTTGATGATTTCCCCGAATTCCGCCGGTCATTGCGGACCATGGTCCAGCAACTGGGAGCCGAAGACATCGATCTGGCCGCGACCGGGGAAGAGGCCATTTCGCTGTGTGCCAGCCGGCGCTACGACATCATCCTGTCCGACTACAACCTCGGCGAAGGCAAGGATGGTCAGCAAGTGCTGGAAGAACTGATCGAGCGCAAGCTGCTCCGGCGCGGCGCCATCTTCGTTATGACCACCGCCGAGAACAGCACCGCCATGGTGATGGGCGCGCTGGAGTACCAGCCGGATGCCTACATCACCAAGCCATTCAATAAGGTGGCGCTGCAGGCGCGCTTGGACAAGCTGATGGAGAAACGGCTGGCGCTGGCCGACATTGACCAAGCCCTGGAAAAAAATGATACGGCTCGCGCCATCGATCTCTGTGATCGCGAAATCCAGAACAAGAGTCGTTATGCCCTCGCCTGCCTGCGCACCAAGGCCGAGTTGTTGGAGCAGGACGAGCGCTTCGATGAAGCCGCCAAGATTTACGCCAGCCTGAGTGCGGACCGGCCAGTGCCGTGGGCGATGTTGGGCCTCGCCCGGGTGACGCTGGGCAAAGGGGAAGCGGAAGCCGCGCGCAAACAGTTTGAGGATGTCATCAAACAACTGCCAACGCTGACACCCGCCTATGACGGGTTGGCAAAAACCTGGGTCGGCCTGGGTGAACCCATCAAGGCGCAGCAGGTGCTGCTGGAGGCGGTACGCCGCTCACCCAAAGCGGTGCTGCGGCAGACCGAGCTCGGCAAAATCGCCAGCGAAAATGGTGACCTGGACACCGCCACCCGGGCATTCCGGCAGGCGGTCAACCTCGGCCGTCATTCCATCCATAAAAATCCGGACAACTATGTCAAGCTGGCCGATTGTCTGGTGCAAAGCATCGGCAGCAATCCGGTGGAAGACAAGCGCGCCAGCGACGAAGTCATGAAAACGCTGCACGAGCTCGACACCGACTACAAGGGCGACAAACAGCTCAGCATGCGCTCGCTGCTGACCCAAGGCTCGTTGGCCAAGAAACAGAATCGCAGCAAAGATGCCGAGAATGCCGCCGTCGGCGCCAGCAAACTGTTGAAAGAGCTCGACAGCAGCCTGGCTCCGAGCATTGCACTGGAGGTTGCGGAAAAATTCCAGACCTTGGGCAAAACCGACATCGCCCGCGATGTCCTGCAAAGCTGCGCCGAGCTGTACAGCGACAACGATCAGATCCGCGCCAAGTTTGCCGCGCTGCAGACTGACAGCAAGGTCATGAAACAAACCGAACAGGCGCTTAACCTGAATGCGCTCGGCATCACCGAGTTCGAGCAGAAGAAATACGACAACGCCCTGCTGCATTTCCGCGAGGCGGTGAAATTGGCACCACGCAATATCAGCATTGTGCTCAACACCGCCCAGACCCTGATCGAGAAATACCGGCTGCAGCCGGATCAACGGCTGCTGACCGAATGCCAAGGCTACCTTGACCAAGTCCGCAACATGCCGCCGGGCGACAAGCGATTCAAGCGCTTTCAGGGCTTGTTGCACCTGACCCAGCAACTGAAGCAGGCCCACTGATGAGCGACCCCGCAGCACTGTTTCCGACGGTACTGGCCTCCTCCGTACACGACATCAAGAATTCGCTCGGCATGCTGCTGCAGTCGCTTGAGGCCGTGGTCGAACGGGTACCGCCGGAGCAGCGGCCCGGCTTCCATGAGCTGGCTGTGCTGCAGTACGAAGCCGCCCGAGTCAACAACTCATTGGTCCAGTTGCTGGCACTCTACAAGCTGGACAACCAGCAACTGCCCCTTAACATCGGCTATCACATGGTGAGCGACTTTCTGCACGAGCAGGGCTTGCGCAACCAGAACCTGTTGACCCTGAAGCAAATCGCGCTGGAGCTGGAAGTCGATGACGAGTTGGCGTGGTATTTTGACTACGACCTCATTGCCAGCGTCATTGACAACATTGTCACCAACTCGATTCGCTATACCCATTCCAAGCTGCTGCTGCGGGCCTGCGTCGAGGGTGATCAGCTGGTTCTCATCGTCGCGGACGATGGCCCAGGCTACCCCCGGGCGATGCTGGAGCAATCCGACAAGTACCTGCTCGGCATCAATCGCAGCACCGGCAGCACCGGACTGGGATTGTTCTTTGCCGGGGAAATTGCCCGCCTGCACCGGCATGGTGACCAGCACGGCCGAGTCGAGTTGCACAATGGTCAATGTTTACCTGGCGGCGAGTTTCGCCTGTACTTACCCTAATCTGGCGGCCAGGCTTGCACCGTGCCAACTGCCAGCGGATAACGGCCGATACCGTTTGAGCCACAGGAAACCAATATGAATATTGTTGTGATTGGCGTCGTCATCATCGTCGCGCTCATCGTCGGGATCAGCATCAACGGCTATATCCAACGCCGTGAACAGCAAGCAGCGGAACGCCGGCACCGGGTCGCGCAGCACCGCGCCAACATTCGCGACGGGCAGGAGTTGCTGGAGCTGGGGGCCGAACTGCCGCTCGACAGCCATGTCCGCACCGTGTTGCTTGATTACATTCAATTGCATCTGCAGGCCATGCAGAGCATCGACAGCAACGCTGACGGCTTGGCCGAATTCGAACAGTGGTTGGCCGGCCAGCGTCAGTTTGCCCAGAGCAAAACCCCGGATGCGGCCGCCCATCTGCACCTGCCGACCGAATCGGCAGAGCTAACGGCGCTGCGCACCCGGCTGCACCGACTGACCGAGTTCGTGGCCCGGTTGCGGCAGGAAAAACGCCTCAATCCGCAACAGATCGTGCTGGCTTTCAAGTCCTTGGCACGCCTGCGCCTGCGCTGCGATGTCGAGGGCCATATCAAACTGGGCCAACTGGCGGTGCTGAACAAGCAGGCCAATCTGGCCAAGCAATACTACAAATACGCATCGGATCGGCTGGTGCAGGAAAACATCAGCGACAGCTATGTTCAGGAGCAGCTCGCTACGCTGGATCAGTTGCAAGCCGAGCTACGTGGTGAAGCGCCCATTGAAAGCGCTGCCGGCCCGGTTGAGCACCAGGAAAGCGAGCTGGAAAAGGCGGCAAAAAAGGAAATGGAAGTGGACTTTGTGCCGAAAAAGAAATGGTAACCAGCTAGCGCAGCGAATCCGTAGAACCCGGCGCAGCGACCAAGACCTGAACCAGGTGGCAGCCATTGCCGCTGCTACGCTACGCGTTCAGCGTCAGCGACATCGTCACATCCGTCCGTGCGGTCAATCCACCTGGTCAATTCAGATGCGCGACACTTTCCAGCGCCCGGGTGACGTCCTGAAACAACATCCGGTTCTCCTGTGACAACGCCATCAGATGCCGGTGAGCCAGCAGCGCCTGCCGGGTGAACTGGATTTCATCCGCCGGCTCCGACTCGAGCTCACGGTAACTTTCCGGCTCATGCTCGGCATCCGGCAGAATATGAAACACCTTGTTGAAACTGACCGCATTCAGCACGGCCAGCAAATCCGGGTTGCGCACCAAAATGGTCGGGCGGTGGTCATAGGCGCGACGGGTGTGAATGGCGATTTGGGCAATGACGCCAAGCGCAGTGCTGTCAACTGCCGTTGCTTCCAGCAAGTCGATGATCACTTTCGGCTTGATCGTTTCCTGAAAAATACGCTGGATGAACCGATCCACGCTCGCACACAAGTGAAAGCGGATGTCACCTCGGAATTTCAGAATGTAGATACCGTCCTGAATCGCGTAGGACGCTTGGCCCACCATCATGTGCAGATGACCCTCGTACGTTATTGTGATCTTATCGGGTGTTATCGCGGGACGACGTCGTGCTGCCCGGACCGCGCCGGCCAGCACCAGCTGTCGGCAGCCCTTTCAACAAAAACAACGCAATATCATCAGGAGGCGGCCCGGCCAGGGCACGGCGAACTTCGCCGACCAAACCAGGAATGGTCGCCTGGCTGACAGCCGGCAAGGATAATAACAAAGTTTCATCCTTTGCCAATCCGGGCTTGGCCAAGGCTTCCAACACACCGTCCGAGCTCAGCAGCAGACAGGCATCGGGCTGCAAGGTCTGCGTGCCACTCTCGAAGCTGGCCCAATCAAACAGGCCGACCGGGAAACTGCCCTCGCCCAGATAGCGATGGCCACCGTTCTGATACAGCAAGGGTCTCGGATAGTGGCCGCCATTGCTGTAAAGCAGTTCACCGTTTTCGCGATTGAGCACCCCGTAGAACAACGTCAGGTACTTGCCGAGATTGGCCTGCAACAACTCGCTGTTCAGGTAGGCCAGCAGTTTGTCCGGTTGGCAGATTGTCCGGTCACCGTGGCTGCGGAACCGGCGCAACGGATGATTGATGAGGCTTTTCAGCATCATCGTGACAAAAGCCGAAGCGGCACCATGGCCGGACACGTCGGCGATATAGAAACCGATCAGCTGTTCGTCGATCTCGAAATAATCGAGGAAATCGCCGCTGAGATAGAGCGAAGGAATGACCGCGTGACTGAAGTGCCAGCGGCCGAATTGCGCCTGTGGCTCCGGCAACAGCTGCAACTGAGCCTGCCGACCTGCCTCCTGATCCTGACGCAACAACTCCAGATTGGCCTCCAGCTCGGCATTGGCCGTTTCAAGCTCATCGCGATACTGCTGGTTTTCCTGCTCCAGAGTCGCCTTGTGCAGGGCAGAACGGACGGCATGCTCAAGCACCGCCATATCCGAAATGGGCTTGACCAGATAATCGGTAGCGCCCAACCGCAGCGCTTCGACCACGTCGGTGATGACCCCTGCCCCGGAGATGACAATGACCGGGATCTGCGGCTGTTCGCGGGTGAGGATTTCCAGCACCTGCAAACCGTCCATGTCAGGCATGCGCAAATCGCACAGCACGACATCCGGTTGATGGTCGCGGCAACAACTCAAGCCCTCTTTGGCACTGGCCGCTGACACCACCTCAAAACCGATGTCTTCGAGGTATACGCACATGCTGTCGCGCACCAACCGATCATCGTCGATGACGACAACGCGGGCTGGTGCGGAATGGGAGGTCAGGGTCACGGCAGGAGGCATGATGTGTTGCATAGCAGCAGCGCGGGAAAGCGCTGTTCTTGTTATAGCACAGCAGCAAATTTTCGCGCGCCGGGATCGGCGAGATTGCTACAAATTCCACAGAAAGGAAAGCTTTTCCACCACGTTCAGACCGCCGTGCCAACTGCGATGTCGGTAGTGGAAAACGGCGTGGGACAATACTGATTGACGGTGACGCTCCAGTTTTCCTAGTATCGGGCTCGGCACTCAATCGGGTGCCGTCTCGGGAGAGTTCTTATGCTACTTGCCCAAGCACGTGATTACGCTGAGCGCCGCGACTTCATCCGGATGTTTGTTGATGCCCGGGTTGAAATCGTCGACGAAGACAGCGGAATGGAATACCACGGCGAAGCGCGCAACCTCAGCGGTCGCGGCCTGATGTTCGAGGCCAACGTCGAACCTGCAGTTGGCGCCAATCTGCGGGTGACGGTTTCGTCCAATCAATCGCGGATGCCACCGCTGCACGCCTCATTCAAGGTGATCCGGGTACACAAGCAGAAAAACGGTCGCTTTGAAGTCGCCGGAGAGCTGAGTGACGTGAGTTAAAGCAAAAACGCGCCATTCGGCGCGTTTTTTGTTTACGGGCACCGCTATTGGCGCTGGCATTGCGCCAAGGTGTTTTGTCCCCCCGAAAAACTGCCGCCCAGCGGCGGTAGCAGTTCTGTCTCCCTTCAAAAAGCACGCAGTCCGATTGCACTTCCCTGCCACAATCGCGCCAGCGTTGCGACGAACCGTTCCTACTCCTGTCCGCTATCGCGCCAATCATTGCCGGTCTTGTTCGCTGCAGCGCTCGGATATGGAACGCCCGATACTGACCGAGCGGCGCCCTGCACGGGACCTCAGCAATCATCAAACGCCGGATCGCAGTCTTCATCCAACGCGGGCTGCGGCGGATTGCCGTCGTGGATCAGGAACTGGCGTCGCTGCAGATAGGCATCGCGGACAAAGGCGTACTCATCCAGCGCCTCCTCCAGATGCCCTTCCAGGGGGAACAGATCCTGACGGGTGTTCAGCACATCGAGACCAAGCACGGTATTGCGAGTCGGCACGTGATCGACGTTTTCACTGATCCCGACCTGCGCGTCGGCGGGACGGCCGACCAGATCACGCAAGGTGCTGGGGCCAAGACCCGGCAGCATCAGATAGGGACCATCACCAATACCCCAGTAGGCGAGCGTCTGGCCGAAGTCTTCATCTTGACGCGCAAGTCCAAGCGGCGTGGCCGGATCAAACAGACCAGCCAAACCGAACGTGCTGTTGATCAGCAAGCGGCCAGTGCTGATGGCGAATTTCTTGAATTTGAGCTGCAGCAGCGAGTTGCCCATGTTGCTGAGCTCGCCGACGTTGGCGAGCGCATTGTCGATGCGCTCGTCCACCACGGTCGGTACCACGGTGTCGTAAGCCTTGGCTGCCGGCCGCAGCACCGCCTTGTCGATCGCCTTGTTGACGCTGTACATCGAACGGTTGAACCCTTCGAACGGGTCTGCGGGGTTATTGGTATGGGTGCTGGCACATGCCGACAGCAGCAGCAGCGACGCCAGTGCAAACAGGCGCAAGACAAGATTGGTCATCATGACTTCCACAAACGGGCAACCGAGCCCGACAAACGGCCGCGATTCTACGTCAGCGGCAGCACAATGTCCCGGCGGGCGAAATCTTGTAACGCCGACAACCCGCCCGCCATAAGCTGCGCGACCGGCAGCTTGAGCTGTTCGGCCAGACGGCTCAGCAAGCTTCCCGCCGTGTCAGGCCCCTGCTCCAGCAGGCTCAGCAACTGGAAGCTGACCGCGTTCAACGCCAGAAACTGCACCGCGTCGTCACGGTTTCGGTACACCACCAGACAGGTAGGCGCCGGATCCGGCTGCTCAGGCTGAAAATCCGGGCCGATATGCTGGACCGGGTAGTGATAGGCCTGAATAAACGCCAGCGGAGACAGCACCAATTGACTCTGAAGCCCCAGCTCGGCAGCAACCGGCTCTGGCAAGGTTTCGGTCGCAATCTGGGCGACCAGTTCGAGCCACTCGTAATGGGCGAGTTCCAGCAGGAACGGAAACTGCGGTGCCAGCTCAGGCGGCTTCTCATGCGCCAGATAATCCAGAAACTCGGCCGGGATCTCGCTGAACAGCGGGCTGTGCGAAACGTGCCGGGCATAAAAATCGCGCACCAGGGCACGCCAGTCCGCAGCAGCCATCAGACTGCGCAACACCGGAAAGCAATTGCGGACAAAGCCTTCGATGTTGTTGAAAAAGAGCTCGCGATAGACCGCCATGCGCCGCTCATCCACATCAGCCGGGCGCGCCATGCCCGCCGGATCCCGGATGTGCGCCGTGAACGCAAACTGGGCGCGCTGAAAGCCCGGCAGCGACTCAGCCTGCGACTGCGTGTGGGCGTACTCGGCGCTCATCACTCATCTCCACGCGGTCGTGTTGCACTGCGGCCTGCTGCAGCCGCGCAATCTGCTGCAGCTCCTGCTGCAGAACCGGCAGCGGCGGAATATTGAAATCGCGCTCGAGCAGCGTCGGCAATGGTCCCCACTGCCGATAGGCTTGCGCCAGCAACGCCCAGACATCCGGTTTGACCTCGCTGCCGTGGGTGTCGACCAGCAGATCCGGGGCTTCGTCGTAATGGCCCGCGACATGCAGCCAGGCAATCCGCTCGCCTGGCAGCGCAGCCAGAAACGCCTGCGCGTCATACCGGTGATTGACGCTGTTCACGTAGATATTGTTGACGTCCAGCAGCAGCTGGCAATCGGCTTCCGCCAGTACCGCGAGCAGAAATTCCAGTTCGGTCATCTGTTGGCTGGGTGCGGCATAGTAGGAAACATTTTCGATGGCGATGCGCTGGCCGAGCAAATCCTGCACCTGCCGGATGCGCGCGGCAACATAGTGGACAGCGTCGTCCGTAAACGGGATGGGCAGCAGATCGTAAAGATGGCCGTGATCACTGCAGTAACTGAGGTGTTCGCTGTAGGCCAGCACACCATGGCGCTGCATGAAAGCGCCGACTTCCTTGACGAACTCGACATCGATCGGAGTCGGCCCGCCCAGTGACAACGACAAGCCGTGGCTGACGAACGGGTACTGCTCGGTAAACGCGCGAAAGCGCTTGCCGAGCGCACCGCCGAGGCGCAACCAGTTTTCCGGCGCGACCTCGAAAAACGCGATCTCGGGCAGCGGGGTGGTTTGCAGCAGCAGCATCAGCTCCCGCCGCAAACCCAGACCAGCACCATGAACCGGACGCGGTGCTTGCACAGACAGGTTCATGGCCTGACCCTCCTGCGATCAGCGATTACTTCTTCTCTTCCTTCTTCTTGTCGCCGCCGCACTTGCCTTCACCGCACTTGCCTTCCTTGCCTTTCATTTCTTCGCCACACTTTCCTTCACCACACTTGCCTTCCTTGCCTTTGTGGTCTTCCCCGCATTTGCCTTCGCCGCACTTGCCCTCACCGCATTTGCCTTCCTTGCCTTTCTTGTCCTCACCGCACTTGCCTTCGCCACACTTGCCGTCCTTGCCTTTCTGCTCGCCGCACTTGCCTTCCTGGCCTTTTTCACCGCCTTCAAAGAAAGCCAGTTTGTAACCCGCCTGCAGATCGTTGTAACCGAACAAGGTGCTGTCGGCGCTGGCTGTGCCGGTCACCGCAACGGAAGCAACAACAGAAGCGCCGATCAGCGCGGACAGTTTGGTTTTGCGGTTCATGTTTTCATCTCCTGAAAGTTTGAGTCACGAATGTCACGGCGTTTGCAGTCACGGTGTTCGTCCGGCCAAACAAGATGGCGAACACCGTACTGTTCAGGAACCAGGACCACAAACTCTGGCGCTCCGAGCTGCCGCACGGGCCGTTAGAGCATGGCCCAGCGAACGTTGTTACGACAGCTCAGCGGAAATATTTCACAAAACCGAGTCAATGAGCAGCTGTTGCTTGGGCTGCTGCCGCCAATCGAACGCGGCGAGCTTGCCTTCCAGATCGCCCGGAGCCGGCTCGACGGAGCCTTTCATCGACACCCGCGCCACCAGCGTCACCCGTTGCTGATCGGACAATTTGACCGCCGGATTCATCGCATTGGCATCGGACAAGGTCACGGTCGTTGGCAACGCCGACACCGGTAACACCGCGACCGCTACCGGCAGGCCCGGCCCGGACTCGGCCCGGGCAAAGACAAACACCCGCGCCTTGTCACCCGCCTTGGCCTTGAGTGCCGGTGCCAGGCTGACCGCCACACTCAGGCTGTCGGAACCGGTCGATGCGGCCCCAGCCGCTTTCGGTGCCGTCGCCGACGGTTCGCTGGTGACCATGGCGCCGTTACTGCTCGCTCGCGCCTGCGCGGCCCGGGCATCGGCAATCACCTTGTCGAGCATGGCCGACGACTCGCTGTCGGCCGAGCGATTGGCCTTGAGCGCGGTAAACGCCGCTATCGCTTCGTCGAAGCGGCCGGTTTCCATGTCGCGGTAGGCGGTAAGCAGCCGCGCGCCTTCATGATTGGGATCGAGCTGCAAGGCCTGACGCAACAGGCGATCGACTTCCGGCAGGGCCGCATCCTGCTCGGCCATCCGCAGCGTCTGGGCATAGGCGACCAGATAATCCGGCTCGTTTGGATTCAGCTTGCGTGCGTGATCAAACGCCTGCAGCGCTTCGCGGGGACGCTCCATGCTGAGGTAAGAACGGCCCAGCAGATACCAGCCCTCCAGATCCTCCGGATCATCGTGCAGACGGGTGCGCAACATCAGCAGCATGTCGACCATGTTGCGCTGCTCGCCCACCTCCGTGGCATCAAGCGATTGCCACGCTTTGACCTGCGGGTAACTGCCCAGCTGCCAATACACCAGCGCAGAAACCAATGGCAGAACGATGGCCAGACTGAGCACCAGTGGCAACCGCGTGGTCGGCACCTGACTGCGCGTTTCGCCCTGTTCGACATCCGCCAACAGTCGACGGGCATTCTCGGCATCGCGACGGGCTTTTTCTTCGGCATCGATCGCGCCGCTCGCCAATAGCTGTTCCAGTTCAGCCGCACGCTCGCGATAGAGGCTCTTGTTCAGCGCCAGGCGGTCGGCGTCCACCGCATCCTGCAACCACAACGGGCGCAACAGAACGAACAGCACCAGCAACAACAATATGGCGGTCACCGCCAGAAACATCATGATGCTCATTCGCGCTTATCCTGTTCAAGCAATGCCCGCAACCGTGCCTGCTCTTGCTCCGACAGCGGCGCCGAAGCGGATCGCGGCCGGCGCCGATACCACATGACAATGGCCACGATCACCGCCAGCAACGCCAGCGCCGGGCCAAACCAGAGCAATACGGTGCTGCCCTTCAATGGCGGCCGATACAGCACAAAATCGCCGTAGCGCTGCTGCAGGAAGTCAGCGATCTGCTCATCGCTGGCGTTCGCCTTGATCTGGGTGTAGATGATGTGGCGCAGATCCTTGGCGAGCGGCGCGTTGGAATCGGCAAGATTCTGGTTCTGGCATTTCGGGCAGCGAAACTCTTCTACCAGTGTCCGAAAACGCTGTTCCTGCTCCAGTGAATCAAACGGATAGGCATCAATATCGCCGACGCTGCTGCCCGCCCAGAACATGGCGATGACAAGCAAGAACACGCGCATCATGGCTGCACCCCCGCTCGTGCCAGCAACGGCACGATCTCGTCCTGCCAGATGCGCTCATTCAGATCGCCGGCGCGGCGATACAAAATGACGCCCTCTGCCGACACCAGAAAGGTTTCCGGTGCGCCATAGACACCGAGATCGATCCCCAGCATGCCATCGGCATCGACCAGTGTCGTCTCGTAGGGATTGCCCAGTCGAGCCAGATACTCCAGGGCCTTGTTGCGGTCATCCTTGTAATTGAGACCGATAAGCCGGATACGGTTTTGCTTGGCGAGCTCGAGCAGATACGGATGCTCTACATAGCAGGTCGGGCACCAAGTCGCCCAGACATTCAGCAGGTACGGTTTGCCGCGCAGATCATTCTGCGTGAGCTGTCGGGTTTCCTCGCCAAGCACCGGCAACTGAAACGCCGGCATCGGCTTGCCGGTCAGCACGGACGGCAGCTCGGTTGGATCTTTACCAAGGCCGACAAAGAACAGCACCAACAAGCCCATGAAAATCAGCAACGGTGCCAGGAAACGCAGCGGCAGGCCTTTCGATTTGACCGACTCGGTCGGTGTCGCTGCGGTGGTCGTTGTTGCCTGCGGCGTTGTCGTTGGCGCTGGTGTTGGCTCGGGTGTTGGCGTAACGGTTTCGGTCATGCTTTCGCCCCTTCGGCCGCGACTTTTACTTCCTGCTGCTTGACCGCGACGCGGTAACGCCGGTCGGTTGCGGCCAGAATGCCGCCGATGGACATCAACACACCACCCAGCCAGATCCAGCGCACAAACGGCTTGTAATACACCCGTATGGCCCATGCTTCGTTGTCGAGCGGCTCGCCCATCGCGATATACAGATCGCGCGTCAAGCCCGGATCGATGGCGGCTTCCGTCATGCTCTGCCGCGACGCCGTGTAGGTGCGTTTTTCCGGCCGCAGCCGGGCAATGACGGTGTTACCTTCACGCACTTCAAAAATTGCGCGGGTCGAGTGGTAGTTGGGGCCGTCAATGTCACGCAACCGCTGGAACCGGAATTGATAAGGACCGATATCCACCGAGTCGCCCGGCGCCAAGCGCAGATCGCGCTCAACGCTGTACAGACTGCTGAGCACGACCCCCACCGTCACCACCGCGACGCCAGCGTGTGCCAGTACCATGCCCCACCACGCGCGCGGCTGCTGGCCAATGCTGGCCACTTTCGAGCGTTTGTTGCGCAGCCGCTGGCCGAGATCGCGAACCAGCGACAGCACAATCCACAACGCCAGCGCGAGTGCCAACACTGCCGAGGCATGGAAGCGCTCTGCCAGTTGCAGCAACGCCAAGGCACCGGCGACCGCAGCCAGCAGCCACGGCAACAGCGATTTCAGCTGGGCACGGCCATCATCGCTGCGCCAGCGCAGCTGCGGACCAAAACCGAGCAGCACCAGCAGCGGCAGCATGAACAGCGTGAACATGAAATCGAAGTACGGCGGTCCGACCGAAATCTTGCCGAGATTCAGTGCATCGACAATCAGCGGCTGCAGCGTGCCGAGCAACACCATCAAGGTGGTGATGGCGAGCAGCACGTTATTGCCGAGCAAGGCCATTTCACGCGACACCAGACTGTATTCCACCTGGCTGCGAATATCGGCCGCCCGCATGGCAAACAGCAGCAGTGAACCGCCGATCACCACGGCGAGAAACGCCAGAATGAACATGCCGCGCTCTGGATCGGATGCGAAGGCATGCACCGAGGTCAGCACCCCGGAGCGCACCAGGAAGGTACCAAGCAGACTCAAGCTGAATGCACAGATCGCCAGCAGCACCGTCCAGGCTTTGAAACCATCACGTTTTTCCGTGACTGCCAGCGAATGCATCAGTGCCGTGCCGGCAAGCCACGGCATGAACGAGGCATTCTCGACCGGATCCCAGAACCACCAACCGCCCCAGCCAAGTTCGTAATAGGCCCACCACGATCCGAGCGTGATGCCGGCGGTGAGATAGATCCAGGCCCAGGTTGTCCACGGTCGCGACCAGCGCGCCCAGGCACTGTCGAGTTTGCCACCGAGCAAGGCGGCTATGGCGAAGGCGAACGCCACCGAGAAACCGACATAGCCCATGTACAACATCGGCGGATGCACAATCAAACCGAAATCCTGCAGCAGCGGATTCAGATCGCGACCCTCGACCGGAAACATCGGCAGGGTGCGTTCGAACGGATTCGACGTGAACAGCATGAAGCTCAGAAAACCGATCGCGATGATGCCCATCACCGACAGCACGCGGGCACCGAGCACGAGTGGCAACTGTGCGCTCTTGCGCGCGACTGCATAAGTCCAACCAGCCAGCACCAAAGCCCACAGCAACAACGAGCCTTCATGGGCGCCCCAGACCGCTGACAGCCGGTAGTACAACGGCAGCCGTGAATTGGAGTTGTTGGCGACGTACTGCACAGTGAAATCGTTGCTGGCAAAGGCATACGACAAGCAAGCAAAACTCAGCAACAGCAGCGCAAACTGCAGATAGGCCGCCGGCTTGCCAATGCGCATCCAACCGACATCGCCACGGTAACTGCCGATCAGCGGCACCGAGGCCTGCACCACAGCAATCAGCAGCGCCAGAATCAGCGCAAAGTGACCCAGCTCGGGAATCATGGTGTGTATCCTTGCGTCGGCGCCGATTCGCCAGTCGGTGTGCTGCTGCTTTCACTCGACGCCGCAGCGGCGGCCGCCTCGGCTGCACGCTGCTGCTGCAATTTGGCCTTGGCGCGGTCCTCGGCTTCCTTGATGGCCGCAGCGACTTCCGGCGACATGTAGTTCTCATCGTGCTTGGCGAGGATCTGGCTGGCTTGCACGGTGTTGTCCGCGCTCAGTTTGCCGATCCCGATGATGCCCTGCCCTTCCCGGAACAGATCCGGCAGGATGCCTTCATAGAACACGGTGACTTCACTTTCGGTATCCGACAGTTTGAATTCCACTTTCAGTGAGCTCGGATCACGCTTGACGCTGCCCTTGACGACCAGCCCACCGATATTGATGGTCTTGTCCAAGCCGGCTTGCTGCAAGGCCTCACCGCTGACGATTTGGGTCGGGGTGTAGAAAAAGTTGATGTTCTGGCGCATCGCATACAACACCAGCGCCAAGCCGATGGCCACCGCCAAGACGCTGCCCAGCACCAGAAACAACCGACGCTTACGTTCCGGTTTCATCGACATCACTCACTCCAGACTGGCTTTCGGTTGACGGGCGGCCGACTCGGCTTGCGCATCCAGCTGTTCACGACGATAAAACGCCTGCAAACGGCTGCGCAGCCGGCGACGACGCCAACCGGGTTCCAGCAGCAAGAACAAAAACACCAACAGGCCGACACCGTAGGCCAGCCAGACATAGAATCCGTGCGTTCCCATCGCCAGGAACTCTGCGAAGCTGTTGAACTCGCTGCTCATTTGACCAACTCCCGAACCCAGCTCGCCTGCCGCTCGCGCCACAGCACCTCATTGCGCGCGCGCCGGAACAGCAGCCCGAAAAACAGCAGGAAGTGCGCGGCGATCATGACCAGCAATGCGATCAGCATTTCACTGTCGATGGTCGGTTTGCTGAGCCGCGAAATGGTCGCGCCCTGATGCAGCGTGTACCACCAGTCGACCGAGAAGTGGATGATCGGCACATTGATGACACCGACCATGGCGAGCACACCCGCCGCGCGATCGCCGGTCTGGATGTCATCAAAAGCATGGCGCAAGGCCATGAAACCAAAATACAGGAACAGCAGGATCAGCTCGGAGGTAATGCGGGCATCCCAGACCCACCAGGTATTCCAGGTCGGCTTGCCCCACACCGCGCCGGTGAACAAGGCCAGGAACGTGAAGCAAGCACCGATCGGCGCCGCTGCCGCCGCCAGTGCTGGCGCGAATTTCATCTTCCAGATGTAACCAATCGCCGAGGCCGATGCCATCAGCACATAAATGAACATCGACAGAAAGGCGGCCGGCACATGCAGATACATGATCCGGACCGAATGGCCTTGCTGATAATCCGGCGGCGAAATGTAAAGCCCTTGCACCAGACCGTAAGCGAACAGCAACGCCGACAAACCGAACAGCCATGGCAGCCAGCGTCCGCTGATGTCATAAAACCACTTGGGTGAGCCCCATTTGTGAAACCAGGTCCAAGTCCCCATACCGTTCTCTTGTTACGCCAACCGCAGCACCGTGCACGCGGCCTTCCGTGAATGAAATGGTTCAGCTGCTGATGGACACTTTCAACGCCGCGCCGGCGGCCGCCGGTGCCAGCGCCAGCGTGAACATCAACAACGCGCCCATGAATGCCAACTGGCCGTTATACGGCAAACCCTGGCTGGCGGACGTCACCGCGCTGGCGCCAAAAATCAGCACCGGGATCAGCAGTGGCAATACCAACAAGGCCAGCAAAATCGCACCGCGCCGCAGGCCGACAGTAAGACTCATGCCGACACTGCCAATCAGACAGAACACGGGCGTGCCGAGCAGCAAACTCGCCATCAACGCCGGCCAGGCATCGACCGGAAGCGCCAGGGTCAAGGCCAGCAAAGGCGACAACAGCAGCAGCGGCAGACCGCACAACAGCCATTGCGCGAGCGCCTTGCTGAGCGCGATCAGCGCCGGTGACTGACTGACCAGCAGCAGCTGTTCCAGACTGCCGTCTTCGAAATCACCGCGATAAAACAGTTCCAGCGTCAGCATGTTGGCAAACAGCGCCGCCACCCACAGCACACCCGGCGCGATCTTGGCGAGATCCGCGGGTTCCGGCGACACCGCGAACGGAAACAGCGAGACCACCAGCAGGAAAAACACCAACGGGTTGGCAAGCTCGGCCGGGCGCCGCCATGCCAGTTTCAATTCACGCTGCAACAGAACGTTCAGCATGCGCGCACTCCCAGCACCAGTTCGCGCAACGGGGGGGTCGTGGCAACCGGTTGATGGCTGGTCAGCAGCACGCTGCCGCCGTCACTAATAAAGGATTCGATACGACGGCAGAGCCAGGCGGCGGCTTTGACGTCGAGCGCGGCAAACGGTTCATCCAGCAGCCAAAGCCCTGCCGGTTCGAGCAACAGGCGAGCAAGGCCGACCCGACGTTTCTGGCCAGCCGAGAGGCTGCCGACCCGGGCATCGAAATAGCGACCAATGCCGACGGCCTGCAATGCGTCATCCAAAGAACAGAGCGCCGATTGCCCGCTCAGCCGGAGCAGGAACTGGAGGTTTTCTTCCACCGTCAGTTCCGGCTTCAACCCCAGCGCGTGACCGAGATAAATGCTGCGGCAACCGGGTGCAAGGCTGTAGCTGCCGGCCGCGGCCGGCGCCAAGCCAGCCAGTACCCGCAGCAGACTGGTTTTGCCGGCACCGTTGGCGCCGAGCAAATGAACGCCCTCACCGCTGTGCACAGCGAATGAAAAGGCGGAGATGAGTTCGCGATCGCCACGCTGCACCGACAGCGCCTCGACCTGCAGGCGAACGCTGGCAGCCGGGACGACAGGCTGGGAAAGCACGGCCGAATCCGTCATGAAGAGGCCGGCCGAAACGCTTTGATCACGTCTGGATGCGTTTCCAGATACGGGCCACCGATGAGATCAATGCAGTACGGCACCGCCGGCATCACGGCTTCCAGGCAATCGCGGATGGCAGACGGCTTGCCCGGCAGGTTGATAATCAGGCAGCGCTCGGACGTACCGGCCAGCTGGCGCGACAGGATCGCCGTCGGCACCTTCTGCAGACTGACCGCCCGCATCAATTCGCCGAAGCCATCGAGAATGCGCTCGCAGACGTCACGGGTCGCTTCCGGCGTGACATCGCGCGGTGCCGGGCCGGTGCCGCCGGTGGTGACAATCAGACAGCAGCCCTGGTCACGCAAGTCACGCAAGGTGACGGCGATCAGGTCGCGTTCGTCCGGAATGACGCGTGGCAGCGGCTCAAATGGCGTTTTCAGCATCCGCTGCAATTCGGCGAGGATGGCGGGGCCACCTTTGTCTTCATACTCGCCCCGGCTGGCCCGATCGGAAACCGTGACCACACCAATACGAACGGCAGCCGATACGACGGGGGCTGACTGGACGGACGCACTCACGCGTGAAACTCCGGACAAGGGCGACGGGAAATCGGCGCCTATAATACCAGCGTGTCACCGCCACGCGGTCCCGATCTGGATCAATTGCCCGACCGGTTTGTCCGCTTGCTGATTTGATCACAACCAATACCGCGAGCTGACGATCACCACCATGGTCCTGCCCACCCTGCCCCTGTCCCCCACCGTCGCGGTCACGGTGTCGGACCTGCGCAGCCTGCGCCAGCTGGCGGAATCCGGCCAGCTGAAAACCTGGCAGGCAGGCGCCATCCTCGATGTCGTGGTCAATCGCCGCGACGGGAATCTGCTTGTATTGACCAGCAAACAGGGCCCGATCAGCCTGCCGGTGCCGGCCGACCGGCCGTTTCCGCCGGGCACGGCACTGCAGCTGCAGATCCTGGCACTGGCACCACTACAGGTTCAGCTCCGGCCGGCCAACCCGTTGGCGTCGCCAGCGGCGCCTTCAACTAGTACCGGCCTGTTATCGGTGGCAAGTGCGAGCGCTGTCCTGGCCGGAACCGCAGCGGCGAGCGCCGGTCCGGCGGGCACAAGGCCTGCCTTGCCGGCGGCTACCTTGGCAGCCCCGCCGGAACCCGAGCCGGTTTTGCGCCTTTTGCAGGAACACTTGCGCAACGTGCTCCAACCGGGGCTCAGCGAGGCCACGCCAAGTCGGCAAGCCGCATTGACGCAGCCGCTCGTCGAGTGGCTGAGCCGCGTCAGCAACTGGCAATCATCGGCCGAGCTGGAATCAATGCCAGCGAACTCGCTGCCCGCGTTGGCGTGGCAACTGTTGCAGTCGCTCCCCCCGGCCGACCAGGCTGGCGAGCCGGATGCACTCGAACCGCTGCTGCGGCAGGTACTGTTCGGCCAGCCACCGGCCGCCAGCTCAGCCAATGCCGCCCGACCAACAGACAACGACTGGCTCGGCGCGCTGCTCAAGCTGTTGCAGGCGGCATCGGCAGCAACGGCATCACCGGCACAAGCGGCCAAAACGGCCGCAGCCATGCTGCCGGCCGGGCCCGGTCCGGCCATGACCAGCGGCGCCGAGCCGCTGAACAAGACCGCTGATCGCCGTGGCGCCGAACCGCCGCCGCAAGGCGCCGCGCTGCCCTTACCGGGCGACGATGTGCTTGAGGAACTGGCCAGCCTGCTCGGCCGCCAGCAGCAACAGTGGTTGAACAACGTCCAGCAGGATGGCCGCCAGCAGCCGCTGTACGCCGAACTGCTGCTCCGCCAGCAAGAGCGGCTCGACCGTGTCGAAATCAGTGTCCGGGCCGACCGCGACACGGATGCCGAAGCCGCCAGTGCGACACCGCATCATGTCGTCCGTCTGCGCTTCGACCTGCCCGGTCTCGGCATCTGCCAGTTCCTGCTCGATCTGCGTCAAGATGACCTGCAACTGCATTTCTACAGCGAAGATGCCGGCGCAGCCGCGGCTTTTGAACAACATCTGGACTGGCTCGCCCGCCAGTTGGCCGCCGATGGCGTGCAACTGAGCAGCGCCGCCAGCCATACCGTTGCCCAACTGCCCAGCTTGCAACCGATGGCCGAGCGAGGTCTGCATGTCCGGGTCTGAGAACCAGCACGATCAGCCAACGCCGCGCACCGCAGCAGCGCTGCAATACGACGGCGAGCAAGCGCCTCGATTGGTCGCCAAAGGGCGCGGCGAACTGGCCGAGCAGATCATTGCGCTGGCCGAGCAGCACGGCGTCTACCTGCACGAAGACCCGTCACTGGCGCAGGCACTGCAAAACCTGCAGCTGAATCAGGAAATTCCGCGCAACTTGTATATCGCCATCGCCCGGGTGATTGCCTTTGCCTACTATCTGGATGGCCGGATGCCCGGGCAACCGAAGTCCGGCAGTTGGGAATGAAGCAGTCGGAGTTTGCGCTGCGCCATTTGTGACGCACTTGTCAATATTACAGTTTGCTGACGGCATCCCGTAAAATGCGCCGTCCCTCAAGGAGGCAGTCATGCCGACCAATCCCCTACTCGATATTTTCGGTCGTTCCCCGGTGAAGCCCATGCAGGAACACATGGAGAAAATCCATGCCTGCGTCAGTGCGCTCGCCGAATTCATTGATGCAGTTTTTGCCGAAGACTGGCCACGCGCCACAGAAGCCCGCACCCGCATCGCCCAGCTGGAAAGCGATGCCGGCAAAATCAAACGCGACATCCGTCTGCATCTGCCCAAAAGCTTGTTCCTGGCAATGGATCGTTCCGATCTGCTGGAACTGCTGTCGATGCAAGACCGTATCGCCAGCCGCGCCAAAGATATCTCCGGCCTGATCCTCGGCCGCAAGATGGTGTTCCCGGCCAATATCCAGTCGCTGTATCGGCAATTCCTGGAGCGCTCGATCGGCGCCTCCAAGCAAGCGCTGAAAGCCATTCACGAACTCGACGAGCTGGTGGAAACCGGCTTCCGTGGCCGCGAAGTCGCGCTGGTGGAAGCGATGATCGATGAGCTCGGTCAGATCGAGCAGGAAACCGATGACTTGCAAGTGAAAGTCCGGGCGGCCCTGTTTGAAGTCGAGAAAACCATGAACCCGATCGATGCGATGTTCCTGTACCGCATCCTCGACTGGACCGGCGATCTTGCCGACCGTTCGCTGTCGGTTGGCAACCGGCTCGAAATTCTCGTCGCCCAATAACACGAGCGAGTCCGACACGTGAATATCATCATTGAACAGCACGCCACGATCCTGCTGATCCTAGCTTGTGCATTCGGCCTTTTCATGGCCTGGGGCATTGGTGCCAACGACGTTTCCAACGCGATGGGCACCTCGGTTGGATCGAAAGCGCTGACCATCAAGCAAGCGATCCTTGTTGCGGCGGTATTTGAATTCGCCGGAGCCTACCTCGCCGGTGGCGAAGTCACCAGCACCATTCGTGACGGCATTGTCGATGCCGAAGCGTTTGCCGGCAAAGGCGAACTATTGGCCTTTGGCATGATCGGCTCCCTGCTGGCCGCCGGCACCTGGCTGCTGATCGCGACCACTCGTGGCTGGCCGGTATCGACCACCCACTCCATCGTCGGCGCGATTGCCGGCTTCGCGGCCGTTGGCGTTGGCATGGACGCGGTCGAATGGGGCAAGTTCGGCACCATTGTGATCAGCTGGATCACCTCGCCGTTGTTGTCAGCCACCATCGCGTTCCTGATTTTCCGCAGCGTACAAGCCCTTATCCTGGATCAAGAACATCCGTTTGAACGCGCCAAGAAATTTGTGCCGTTCTACATGTTTGCGGTCGGCTTCATCATGTCCTACGTGACGATGACCAAGGGTCTCAAGCACATCGGCCTGCCGCTCAACCAATGGCAATCCATTGCCCTTGCGGCCGTGATCGGCTTGGTCGTCATGGGCGTCGGCACCCTGCTGCTTCGCCGCATCAAACTCGACCCGGCGTCGGACGCGCATTTCCATTTCGCCAGCGTTGAACGCGTGTTTTCCGTGCTGATGATTTTCTCCGCCTGCGCAATGGCGTTTGCCCACGGCTCGAATGACGTCGCCAACGCCATCGGCCCGATCGCGGCAGTTGTCGGCGTGGTGCAGACCGGTGGCGTCATCATGGCCAAATCGAGTCTACCAAGCTGGATCTTGCTGCTCGGCGCCGTCGGTATCGTCATCGGTCTCGCCACTTACGGCTACAAAGTCATTGCCACCATCGGTGACAAGATCACCGAGCTGACCCCGACCCGCGGTTTCTCGGCGGAATTTTCCACCGCCACCGCTGTCGTCGTTGCCTCCGGTCTCGGCATGCCGATCTCGACCACTCACACACTGGTAGGTGCCGTCGTCGGCGTCGGCCTCGCCCGTGGTATCGGCGCCCTGAATCTGCACGTCGTGCGCAACATCTTCATGTCCTGGCTCATCACCGTTCCAGCCGGCGCCGGGCTTTCTATCCTGTTCTTCCTGATCATGCGTGCGCTGTTTACTTGAACGCATAACAATAAAAAAAGGCCGCAAGCATGCGGCCTTTTTTATCACATATAGAAACGTGGATTACCGCTCTCGTGCCGCTTCATCCATCCGCCCCAAAACCGGCGACAGCAAGTACTCCATCAGCGTGCGTTTACCGGTATGAATTTCGGTGACAGTTGTCATGCCGCTGCCGAGGGGGATCTGCTTGTTGCCGGCCAGAATGGAATGCTTTTCCAGTGCAACCCGGGCAGAGAAGACCAGCCCCAGCTGCTCATGCTGAATGGCATCATTACTAATCGACACAATCTTTCCTGGCAATGTTCCGTATCGCGTAAACGGAAAAGAATCAACCTTTACAGACACCGTCTGCCCATCTTCAACAAAACCAATATCCTTGTTCAGCACCAGCGCTTCGACTTCAATGCCACCGTCCTGCGGAACAATGACCAACAGCTTCTCGGCTGGCGTCACCACACCACCAATAGTATGCACCGCCAATTCCTGTACCACACCGGCGACTGGCGCGCGCAACAGCTGATAGGCACTGCGCTGATTGGCTTTGATGTTTTCCTGCAACAGGCTGTCACGTCTTTGTTCCGC
The DNA here is from genome assembly GCA_046297695.1 of Permianibacter sp. Taxonomy (GTDB): domain Bacteria; phylum Pseudomonadota; class Gammaproteobacteria; order Enterobacterales; family Permianibacteraceae; genus Permianibacter. The sequence goes on from JBKBHF010000015.1 coordinate 54,653, forward strand.
CTCTGAGACGCGCTCCAAAGCGAGCTTTCTGTATTCCGCTTTTAATCCCTTGAGTTGAGCCAGTATCTGCTCGACTTCGGCTTCAACTGCCGCACGTTGTGCACGAGCGACCTCCAGATCTTGTTTGGCGGTTATCAGGCGCTCTTCCTGTTCCAACCACTGGTGTTCAGCTACCAGCTTTTTCTCGGCAAGCTCCCGGAGGGACTCTGTGCGTTGACTGATGATGGGCAAGGTCTGTTCAAGCCGGAACTCCGTTTGCACCAGAGCCTCGCGCTCAGCCCGCTTGCTGATCTCTGACTGTGTCAATGCCGCGCGCTTCTGCTGGTACTCGTCGATAAGACCCGACACAAACTGACGGTCAACCGCGCCCAACGTACTGGGCAGTTGGCGCTCTGCCCCGTCCAAGTAGGCCAGGAAGCTCTTGTAGCGGTTGACTTCGCGCGCGGCAGCGTCTTGCTCGCCTTTGACCCGGCTGGCATCGGCCTCTGCCGACGTCGCGTCAAGCTCCACGAGCACATCGCCAGCTTTGACGAGGCTGCCATCCCGAACGTGGATGGCGCGAACCACGCCAAGTTCGGTCGGCTGAATCACCTTGGTGCGATCACTCACCACCACTTTACCGGGTGCAACGGCAACAATGTCGACCTCGCCCAAACAAGCCCACAACACTGCCAAAAAAAACAGACCGCACAGCAGCCACAGCACTTTGCGGGCCAACGGATTGGGTGGGGATTCTTCGATTTCTGCCGCGGCAGGTAAAAAGGCATACTCCGGCGCGTCAGACTTTAGGGGGTTCATATTCCTACCAAGCATTCAACTTCGGAAACAGAACGGAACGGAGTGACAAGCTAAACCGGCCTGTCACTCCGTTACGCGGTTAGAGCACAGCTCGGCTCTCTGGTCGATGGACAGCGCTGACCGTCAACCAGTTCGGTTCTGCATGCTGCTCTCGCGCCGACATCAACGCGCTGTCCGACTCCGCACCGAACGATGCCATGGCTTGGGTCAGTTGCAGCAAATCGTTTGCCAGGAACTTCGTTGTCATCAGACGACTGCCCTCCGTGATCTGACTACCGGATGAGCCCCCTGTTGTCACCTGGCCACTGGCACTGGCATCAACCAGGCTCTGGATCTGTGTCCGATTCCAAGTAACGCCGCCGTCGGTGAATCGAATGCCGGTTAGCTGATTTGCGGTCGCCGCAAAGTACCCGGTGATCGTGACCGTATCAGTGGTACCAACGACTTGAACGATCAAATCGTTGTTGCCGACACCACCACGGCTCAGGACAACATCGCTGGTCGAAATGCCCGTAGCCAACTGCAGCAAATCGGTGCGCGTTGTGGCGGTATCGTAGAACGAGACCACATCTTGGCCATCGCCACGACCAAAGAACACAGTGTCATTCCCTGTTCCAGCAGTGATGGTGTCGCTTCCGGTTCCCCCAGTAATTTGATCCGAACCACTCCCGCCCTTGATTACATCATTGCCTGTATCGCCAAAAAGCAGATCATTTCCATCATTACCGTAAATAGCGTCATTCCCATCGCCGCCGCGCATGGTGTCGACGCCACTTACGGCCGCATCGGAAGTGGTATACGCGCCATACAATGTGTCGTCCCCAGAGCCCCCATCAATGGAGTCATTGCCATAGCCGCCGGCAATCACGTCATTTCCGCCGTCACCAAAGATGGTGTCGGTTCCGGCAACCGTGCTGGCAGTATTTGTGCTGTCACCATACAGGAAGTCGCCGTCATCGCCACCACGGATAACGTCACTACCAGAACCACCAACAATGGTATCTATACCGGCGTCACCATACAGCGAGTCGCCACCATCGTTGCCATAAATCTTGTCATCCCCAGCACCACCATGAAGCGTATCAACACCACTCACCGCCGTATCACTGGTTGTGTACGCGCCGTAGATTGTGTCATCACCATCACCACCGAATGCGGTATCCGTACCATAGCCGGCGTAGATGAAGTCATTTCCGCCCTCTCCATAGAGAGTGTCGTTACCGCTCAGCGTGCTGATCGAACTGGTGCTATCGCCATAAAGTCTGTCATTGCCCTCGCCACCGTAGAGAGCATCGTCACCGGTTCCTCCGTTCAGTGAATCCGCACCTCCGAGACCAAGAACCGTATCATTTCCTGCCAGCGCATTAATCGTATCAGCCTCTTCATCCTGACCAACCAGCCAATCGTCACCTGCCGTAGGACTGTTGAGAACGGACATGATCTGGTCCATGCTCAGACTCTGGTCTAGGAAATAAACTGCAGACAATGCGTTAACCGGGTTTGAGAGCGCAAACAATCCAGAAACCGTGACACGGTCCGGACTGCCAATGGTTTCGATAACAAGATCGTTGCCATTTCTGTAGATACGGGCATTGCTGCGATAAAGTCTATCCAGCAGAATGACATCGCCAGCTGACGCGCCATCTTCCGTAACACGAATGACATCGTTGCCGTCGCCGGCTCTAAATTGATACCAATCTTGCCCTAATCCACCCTCAAGAATATCGTCCCCAGCATCTCCTGAAATCGTATCGTCTTCGGAGCCACCGAATATGTAGTCATCTCCATTTCCGCCATAGAGAGAGTCATAACCATCACCGCCATCTATCGAGTCGTCTCCATTCCCGCCAATGGCAACGTCGTTCCCACCCAGCAGCGTCAACTGATCGTTGCCAGCCCCACCGCCCATGGTTTCGTCCGCATCGGTTCCAACGAGGTTGTCAGCAACAACCTCCATACCAAAGGCATTCGAAAGCAGTGTCTGGTAATCCCACGTAACACCATCCGCGAATCGGACAGCCGTAATACCAATAAACGCCGGGTTGTAGAAAAAGCCCGACAATGAAACCGTTTCACCCGTTGCATTGAGGGTGAACACCAGGTCATCGGTTCCTGTAATAGGGTTAACTTGACGTGAAAGTGAAACATCCGAGGCGCCGATACCCGCGCCAAAATGCAACTCTTCAAACTGACTGAAAGCGCCGTTTTGGTAGGAGATGATACGATCATGGCCATCTCCGACATTGAAGAGATAAACATCGACCCCACTGAGGCCACCACCGCCACCGCCGGTCAATTCGTCGTCGCCAGCACCGCCAGCAATGACATCGGCCCCATCACCACCAAGGATCACATCATTCCCGAGACCGCCGTTCAACAAGTCATTACCTGACCCACCATCAATACGGTCATTACCCGCATCGCCATACAGCCGATCATCACCGCCATTTCCGGAGATGTTGTCGTCTCCATTCAGGGCGCTGTAGTTTTCATCTGTATAGGTACCATTAAACGTGTTGTTTGTATCATCCCCGCTTTGCCAGATGTGGCCGGCGATAGTCTCGGTGTTCCAGCGCTCGGAATTTGCAAATCGGAACTCGTCAAACTGGTAGGCAATGCTGCTAAACCAATCGGTTATAACGAGGCTGTCTCCCGATGAGATGATCTCAATTAGCAACGAATTGCCGGTACGAACCAAGCGCAGGTCATCTGGCTCAACACCGGCACCGAACTCCAGAATGTCCTGTGGCCCGTAGGCAAAATCGACCGTGCCGATCACGTCATGGCCAGCACCAATACCGAACACATAGGTATCGCGACCAGTACCGCCATCAAGCCAATCGTTTCCAGCGCCACCAATGAGTCGATCGTCGCCATCACCGCCATGGAGGTGGTCGTCGCCGTTACCACCACTCAGCTCATCATTTCCACTTGAATCGCCGCCACTCGTTGTCATGCCGCCCATCAGTGTATCGTTGCCGTCGCCACCCAGAAGCGTGTCAGCACCCAAACCGCCATAAACCGCATCATCACCGTCTCCGGCATCAATGACATCATTGCCTGGCGATTGCGTATCGTAATAGTTGGTGCCGTCACCCCAAATGCTATCATTGCCCGCATGGCTCCAAATCAAATCGGAGCCATCACCGCCAACAATCTGATCGACCCCGCTCTGACCCAAGAGTTGATCATTTCCCCCCTGGCCATTGATGTAGTCATCACCATCACCCGCATCGAAGGTGTTGCTCGCGTCATCACCGAAATAGGTGTCAGCGTCTGAGCTTGCCGCATTGGCAAGCGCAACCAGATCCAACCCATTCATCACAGCAGTGAGTCCAATCCTCAGCTGCAGCGCGGTGGCGAGATCTATGGCCTGATTGCCACGCCCCGCCAAATAGTCCGCTGCATCGCGAATCGTTATACAATCATTTGGGTCACTGCCATATCGAATCTGCAAATCGCCGTTACTAACGAACTCGGCGGTAATTGAAGAAAGCTGAACTCCCTCAGCCAGTTCAACGACTTGAACCCCATCGGCGGATAGCAACACAACATCCGAACCGTCACCCGACCGTATCCGAATGATGTTGGTGCCGGCGCCACCGACCAAGGTGTCATCGCCACCACCGCCAATCAGAGTGTCATCCCCAGCCTGTCCAGACAGGTAGTCATTGTCTTGACCGCCATCAATCAGATCATTTCCACCAGCACCAACAAGGGTGTCGGCACCTGCCAATCCGGAAATGAGGTTTGCAGCATCATCACCCGTTATTGCGTTTGCTTGCTGATCCCCGAGCATTACACCAGCGGGAACGATATTGAATGTTCCACTTCGGAATGTCCCATTGGAGTCAATTGCATACACCGTAATGCACAGAGACGAAAGGGATGTTGGCTCAAACACACCACTGAAACTGAGCGTTTGGGTATCAAACTGCAGCCAGTCCGGCAACACTGTGCCGTCTGAGAGTCTCGCTATAATGGTGAGGCTATCGCCAACATCCGCGTCATCAAACAAGCTGGATGGCAAGCTGAAACTGAAGTTTTCGCCAACACTGATTGATTGATCGGAAAGATCCCCAATTGTTGGCGCATGATTCCCCGTGATTGCCGCGGAAATCTGCGCCGCATCCAGACTGGAGCCATCGGCGAACACAAGGCGCTCAATGCCATTGTTTGGCTGGTTGATCCAACCCGCAATAAAGACCCGATCAAGCACCTGCCCATTCGCATCCCGGCGCACGATGATTTCCAAACCACCGTTGATTTCGCTGATCTCCAGCGCGTTTACCAAAATACCCTCACCGAACTGAATCGTATCCGACCCGTCAGCATCAATAACAATGTCCTGACCATCACCGAGTCGGAATTGATACGTATCGTTTCCGGAGCCACCGTCTAACAGATCATCGCCTTCCTGGCCGGCCAGCACATCATCACCTGCCCCCGCCTGCACGTGATCGTCACCTTCACCGGCAAGAATGGTGTCGACCACGTCGCCGCCCACCAAGCTATCCGAATAGGCGCTACCATTTTGTGTGCGTGGTAAATTGTAGGCAGCCAACAGATCGATGCTCTGCGTGCCGTTGGAAAGCTCAGTGACATATTGCGCAGGGTTCGCTGCGTTCAGGAAGTTGGTCAGTACCAGCACACTGCCGCCCTGTCCTGATGACAATATTGCCTGTTGCGACGCCCCGCCAGCGCCTTGCAAGTAGGAGAGGATGCGGCGGCCCATCAACGTGGTGGGGTCAATCCACTCCGCATTGTCGCCGGTATAGGTGATGTGCAAATCATCACCGACGACGCTCAAGGTAATGTCATCAAGGTCAATGCTGGGATCAAGCTCGATTGTCGGGTCTTCGACGGTGCCCGGATCCGCCAACGCGAGCACGTCGGCCGCGCTGAAACTGCCGTCGGCAAACTGGATCTCACCCATGGCATAAAATGTCGCCGCGTCCAGCTGGACTGCCTGGCCATCGGCAAACGCCAACTGAACATTACCATCCAAGACATGAACCGTAACCGTTGAAGATGAAATGCCCGTCATCAGCAAACGGTTGCTGCCTTCTGCGTCCGAGATGAGGTCAACACCGTCACCGAGGCCGTAAACGTAGGTGTCGTTACCTGATCCGCCGCGAAGCGCATCACCGCCGGCACCGCCGGACAGCACATCGTCACCAGCATCGCCAAACAAGGTGTCATAGCCCTGCCCGCCGAAGAGCTGATCGTCGCCATCCCCACCCCAAAGGCCGTCAATGCCATCGCCACCATAGATGGTGTCGTTGCCTTCATCACCATAAAGATTGTCGGTATCGGCATCACCGTACATCAAGTCATTGCCGGCACCACCTCGCATATAATCCTGGCCGTTGCCACCGTGCATTTCATCGGCACCGTCCTGAGTTCGATCAGCTTCGGAGTTCCATTGCTGCTGGACATCGGCCAACGGATTGTGACCGCCGAACATGGTGTCGTTGCCATCGCCACCCAACAAAAGATCGGAGCCGCCGCCACCCACAATGCCGTCGTCGCCTGCTCCACCGTCGATATAATCGTTACCCGCCTGCTGAACACTGTCATCGAACTGCAAGGTCGGCAATTCTTCGCCGGCAAAAATGTCTTCCTCGGTCAGTTCATCGCGAACGTAACCGTCACCCCACAGGTTGTCGTCACCTACACCGCCCAAAATGGTATCGCTGCCACTGCCGCCGACGACCGTGTCGTTCCCTGCACCCGCATCGACGTAATCGTCACCTGCGTGGCTGGCAATGTTGATGGCATGATTGACCGCGTTGTACCCCATTGGGCCGTCGCCATAAACGACGTTGTCGACGTCGGCCAGAATGTCGTCATCACCGTCGCCGCCCAAAATGTGGTCGCTTTGCGCGCCACCGTAGATCAGGTCGTCGCCCTCTCCGCCATCAATGGAATCGCGTCCATAGTTGCCGTAAATAAAATCGCGGCCAGCACCACCAATCAGTACATCGTCATGGTTCGCGTTGCCGGCATCAAACAGATACGTGAGGTGAGAAAACGTTGCATCGGCAATAAACCATTGGTTTTCATCGCCAATCAGAACATCATCACCGTCTCCACCGTCCAAATAGTCGTTGTCCGCCACATCCAGTCGGTTGTACTGAACCGTGTAAGCCCCGCTTAACCAATCCGCCCCATCATTGCCGAACAGGCGGTCATTACCCAGCTCGCCGTAGAGTTCATCCGACCACTCACCGCCTTCGAGCCACGATTCTCCATTCCCCCCCGCAATCCATGACGCAAAGCCACTGTCGTTCACAATATGGGTTGGCAGGTTGAAATCGCCCTGTAGATTTGTTTCATGAGGAAGGTTGTTAACAACGTTGTACCAAGAATAGGCGTACACCACCCAGCGCCCGGGCTGTGCCTGCTCCTCACCGAGCCATGTCGTTATGGTGTAGGAGTTTGACTGGAAGTTGTTGTAGCCGATTGTTGATTGCCAATTCTGCAAATCAGAAAGATTAAATTCGAACTCCGCCTGAAACTCTTCGGCTTCTTGCACAGTGATGCCGAGGCCGACGTCCGGAGTTGCGGTGGCAACCGACACATCAGAAACAGGTTCAGCAGTTGTCATCGTCGCGGTGTGAGATTCCGCCGCTACCGTGCCACTGCTGATGTAACGTTGAATATCGGGCGGCAATGTACTGCTGTCACCGTGTATGAATACTACACCGCCATCGTCGGTATGAATTGCCAGAACCCGCGCCACCGAGTTCCAAATTACCCGATAGCCACCACCATTAGCCTCAGTCGTGTATATCTGAAACTGCCCGTCTTCTGACTGTGCATGCAGCTCAGTAATTTGCTGGCCATTAATAAATATTTGCCCTGAACTGTCACTATCATAGATATGAACTACGCCATCGCCGGTATTGTAGTAATAGCTGTCATCGCCGGTGCCGCCAAGCAAATAATTATTAGAACTTATATCGTCAGCAGGCGTTGAGTCTATTTCGCCTCCGTACAAATGATCGTCACCTGACCCTCCGATCAGTACATCACTACCAGCACCGCCGAGCAACGTATCGCTTCCACTCCCGTCAGTTGCAAACGCACCATCGCCGTAGATGACGTCAAAACCTTTACCCCCCCTCAGAGTATCATTACCGTGCCCACCAACCAGAACATCTCTTCCGTCCCCTCCAGAAATCTGATCACCCCCTTCTCCTCCAAACACATAGTCATCACCAGCGCCAGAATCGATCACGTTAACTGCATCAGTTCCATAAACCAAATCAGAACTATCATTTCTACCCGTAATCTCCGATAACGTCGCATTTTCTCGAACATACTCTACCCAATCAAACGACGTATCATCCAACCCAAGTGACATTGCAACATTAACTGTCGCGACTCCCAGCTGTTGGCTATAATCCAACCTAAACCTAGAATTGCTTGATATCCCGCCAGGAACTACAGAGCTGTCCCTACCCGCATGAAATAGGAAGCTAGCAGTCGCAGCAAACTCATCTCTTGACACCATAGATTCGGGCGCACTATACATTCCGAAGCGATCAGACTGATCTCTTCTTCTATTCTCAAAACCACGTGCTATTCCATAACGAATTGTTGCCCAAGCTATAGCATGCTGCTCGAAGGAATTACCATGCAGCGCAGACACAAGCATACTCGGCAAGGTCCAGTACTGATACACAAGCTCAACAAGAACAGAGCGCTCTACAGATTGAGGTAAACCATATGCAATCTGCTGATCAAGTCTATTTTCATATTGCAATACGATATCTTTCAGCAACTGCTCCGCCTCTTCCCTTGTCAAGGAGACGTTGCCAAGAATTACCATGATGTCATTCGGAGAAAGCGCAATATCCAGCCCCTCAAGCTCATCTGACAAAGGAAGTATCACAGGCTCTCTACTCAAGTAATCAGCCAGCATGGACTGCTGAGTTTCGGATATCCTTCTCCCTGCATCTTGTATATGAGAATTCAGAAGAGATACTGTCAGATCTAAATCTGTTGAGTAAGCTCTAAGATCAAATCCAAACCCAATGGTCGGATTACCCCTTACCATATGAACATGACCGAGCGAGCCAGGAGGCGCATCCATAAGCATCGAGTTCTCCGTGCGCATCAATTGGTCCGCAAGATATTGCTGATACGTAACAGATGAACCAAAGTTTGTATTTAGCACATTGAATAACGGCATTATCCGATCTCCATATCGAACACAGAATTAATTTTGGCGAATCGCTACATCAAACTTGCAAATATCAGAAACTCTAATATTTAGAGAAACATAACCACTAATTGCCGAGTCAATAACATCTCCAATGTAAACCTCCACATCACTTCCATCCTGTTTCCATCCAACATCTATTACGCTCATCAATACCACTTCGTCCCTTCGCATTTTTTTTATAAATCCATTAAGCTCTGACTTCAACTTTATGGCTGCGGCATAATATTCGTCTGTGTAGAAATAGTCACCGTCGTATTCATGATTATTGCTGCGCGGAACCCACACAAGATAAAGGCGCTCACTTGTGCGCCCTGATGACTCAAGCCTTTCATTATTCACAACAATCTTTAATCCAGCCCGCGCCACTTCCCCCACATTAACGACCGCGACAGTATTCACGCCAAACACTGGTGCGCCACCCTTGCCGCCACCGGAATTGTAGTGTTCACAAGCATCACCGTTATCAGCCATTGACTCGGAAAGCGAACACAGGAAAAACATGACTAAGATTATTATGGAAAAAATCTTTGCACGCGTTGTTAGCAACATATCATCACCCTGCATTATCGGAACGAAGTTTGAAAGGACAAAAATAGAGACATATCTATTTACCTGCGGGCAAAAATAGGGACACAAAAACGGAACCAGATCTATTTACTTGCATCCCAGCTTGGCTGGCTTTTGCCACCAGTTTCAATCCCAATAGTCGGGACACCCACATGGTCGTAATAAGGCAAGCCCTCTTTCGTCCCTTCAAGCTGCCTGATAATTTCCCACCGAGCATCAAGATACGCTTCCGGAGACGAAATAGCATGAACTACAATTCCATTGTTAGGCATTTCCCCATCCTTCATTGGCGACTCAAATAAAAGCTCAACTAACGAACCAACACATCATTATTTTGATATCAAGCAAACTTCTGAGCTCTTGCCATTGCCAAGCCGAAATACATACACCCCCTCATCATTCACATAGGGCGATAACGGCAGATCAACATCCAGATCAAAGTACAACTCATTGCCATACTCAAAGAGCATGGAAGTACCGGTAGTAAGTGATTCCAGAACCCCTTTACCAGACGCGCTAACACTGTCACCACGTTGAAACTGGGGCCAAAAAACATTCCTAGACAACTCGACGTCAACAACCCCTTTCTTATCATCGAAGATAAACGAAGCCCCACACTCAGCACTCGCATCACTTGCAAATGAAGAAACCACATGCTCCGAAACACCATCCCCGGTTACGTCTCGGTACAGCTCAAACAGTTCAAATGAATTTGAACCATACATATTAGAAAAACCACCAGGTTTACTCAGAGATATGCATGAAGCAGGCACGCCGTCATCAATCGCTTTTATAAAATAACCGGGGAAAAACCGGGACAGATCTATTTATCATACAGCCACACCATAATCGCCCCACTGACACAAAAAACCGGGACAGAGCTATTTATAAAAACAGGGACAGATCAATTTATCATCCCACCACACCATAATCGCCCCACTCCTCTCCCACTCGCGGCCGACCAGGTCCGCGCTTTTCGATTCGACGGCCAAGAATGCGTTCCACTTCATCGACAAATCGGTTGGTTCCCGTCAATTGGCCACGCGCCACGGCTTCACGAATGCTGGCCCATTCTGATGCCGCTACCGTCGCCTGCAGATAGGCACGGTAGCGGTCGATCCAGTCGGCATGTGCATCTGTATACAGGCTCAGTGGCATGGCATCCAACCAGGGACACGACTGCAATCCCAGATGGGCCCGGCAACTCGACCACGGATACTGTTCTGGCTTCTCCACCATGGCCGCCCGAACGGGATTCATTTCAATGTAGCGAAGGCAGGCCAGCAGGTACTCGTCGGTATCAACGGGGCTGGACTTGTAGCGACTTTCCCACAAGGTGCCACGACGACCTTCCAGTTGGTTGTGGTAGCGGGTCTGCCGGCCGGCCAACCGCTTCATCAACGCGCCCAAGCCACTGACATCTTGCGGCGCAACCAGCAAATGAACATGATTGGTCATCAAGCAATAGCCGTACACGCTGACGCCGTATTGGTCTTTGAACTCGACCAAGGTGTCGAGATAGCGCTGAAAGTCTTCTGGCTCCGCGAACACGACTTGCCGGTTGTGCCCCCGCTGAACAATATGATGTGGATATTCTGGCAACACCACTCGCCCTGTCCTTGGCATAGCACGCTCCCTGTTCAATCCCGACCAAACGCCTCGCTTGAGCGTTCGACACTATCAATTCCTAACCTGATTTCGTTGAATCTGGGAATTAATAGATCTGTCCCCTTTTTCTGCTCTATAAAGGTATTCGTCAATACAGAAACCGACAATTCAACCGAGTTCGGCATAAGGTCATTATCTACCTGACCTTGTTCACCACCCTCTCCCGACGGCACTACAACACTTGAATCCGACATCACTTCCTCACAAAGGCAGCACTAAACAAATAAAAGTAAAGCACAACAATAAAAAACATTGAAACGTAAGACGCAAGGCAAGACATCATGACGAAAAGGAGGCCATCAGGATCACCGAACCGACTAATTTTTCTTGACCCCATCGCAACAAATGTCGCCAAAAATGACATTATCGGCATCGCCACAAACACATACCGAGACCTCTTATTTCTCGTCATATCATCAACAATCGCCACTCGCCACTTAGCAACGAAAATTGTTATCGAAATTAGACCAATTAACCAGCCAATAATGACGACCGCCGCTTTAACGCCGCGACAATTTGGCACCCAAAATAAAACTTCGCATGCATGATCATTAATAAACTGAAAAAACCAAAAATCACCAGCTAATTTGAAAACATAAAAGTATGCAAACGAAGCAAGAAGAGACAAAAAGACCCCAACGTTGAAAATTGATATAGGCGCCCCGAACATTTACCCACCTCTGTATTAGTAAACCGACAAATTCACACCGCAGCCGTTACCACCGAAAACCAAAACTGAGGAGTTAATAATTCAATCAGCCAATCAAGCATTAACAAAATACACTGCATAAAGTCGTTCGCTTTACGCCTCGACGACCAGAATTGCGCTGCACCTTATCGAAGTAACGAGAAATTCATACCAGTTAGCGACACAACACAGCTTCACCCAAACAGCCCTATTTCTGATTCCAGCATCACTGTCAACAGGCATGCGCGAAAGCGGCTGGACATCTCGATATCAGCCCACAACTTGCCCTTGGGCGCCTTCATCCTGAACTGCTAACGCGCCCTTTTCGATTCGCACCACCCGAGTCGCCAGCTCCAAGGTACTTGGCCGATGCGCAATGACGATGGCCGTTCTGCCCTTGCAGATGTCCTTCATGTTCTCGGTGACAATGCGTTCGGATTCGTAATCGAGGGCGCTCGTGGCTTCGTCGAATATCAGAATCTTGGGGTTGGTAATGAGCGCTCTGGCAATGGCAATGCGCTGGCGTTGTCCGCCCGAGAGGCTGGCACCGTGTTCGCCGACTACCGTGTCGTAACCTTCGGGCAGTTCGAGAATGAAGTCGTGAGCGCCGGCGAGTTTGGCGGCGGCGATGACTTGCTCCATGGAGAGCGTGGCGTCTGTTAAAGCGATGTTGTCCTTGACGCTACGATTGAACAGCGTGCAGTTCTGCGGCACGACACCGATTTGTCTTCTGAGCCACGCCGGCTCAACCATGGCGAGGTCAACACCGTCGATGAGGACTCTGCCCTGTTCGGGCACGTACATGCGCTGGATGAGTTTTGCGACGGTGCTTTTGCCAGAGCCGGAGGCGCCGACGATGCCGACGATTTCGCCGGGCTTGATGTGGAGGTTGATGCCCTTGAGCACCGGTGGTGCATCAGGTCGGTAGCGGAAGACTACGTTTTCAAATTTGATATCGCCGGTAATGGCTGGCAGCGTGGCGCGGTTGGGGTTGTAGCCAGGTTCGGTTGGGGTGTTGAGGATGTCGCCCAACCGTTCAATGGAGATGCGCGCTTGCTGGAAGTCTTGCCAGAGTTGCACCAGTCGCAGGATGGGGCCGGACACCCGACCGGCAAACATATTGAAGGCGATAAGCTCACCCATGGTCAGGTCACCGGCCATGACGGCACGGGCACCAAACCAGAGGATGAGCAGCATCATCAGTTTGTTGATGAGCTGGGCGATCTGGCTGGAGACGTTGCCAAGGTTGTTGGCTTTGAACGAGGCGCTGACATAGCCGGCGAGCTGTTCTTCCCATTTGCGGCGCATCTGCGGTTCGATGGCCATGGCTTTGACGGTTTCGGCGGCGGTAATCGATTCGGTGAGGAAGGCCTGGTTCTCGGCACCGCGCTGGAATTTCTCGTCGAGCCGGGCCCGGAAGATGGGGGTGACGATCAATGACAGCGCGATGTAGCAAGGGATCGACAGCAGCACGATCAAGAACAGCGTGGTGCTGTACCAGTACATGATGCCGAGGAACACGATGCTGAAGAACAGATCGAGCACTAGGGTCAGTGCCGAGCCGGTCAGGAAATTGCGGATGCTCTCGAGCTCGTGCACGCGGGCGACGATGGTGCCGGTCGGCCGGGCCAGGAAGTAGCCTATCGGCAGGCCCATCAGGTGCCGGTAGAGTTTGGCGCCGAGTTCGACATCAATGCGATTGGTGGTGTGCGAGAAGAGATAGGTGCGGACGATGCTGAGCACTACCTCGAACACCGAGACGATGAGCAGGCCGATGCAGAGCACGTCGAGCGTTGACAGCCCGTTGTGCACCAGCACTTTGTCGACCACGGCCTGAAAGAACAGCGGCGAGGCCAATGCCAGCAATTGCAGAAAGAACGAGACCAGCAGCACTTCGCCAAACAGCTTGCGGTATTTGACGACGGCCGGGATAAACCAGGAGATATCGAACTTGCCGGTCATGCCCGGCAACAGGCTGCGCTTGGTCAGCAGAATGAGTTCGCCGGACCAGGCTTGTTCGAACAGTTCCCGTGGCAGGGTCTGCGGGCGCTGCTCGAGCGGGTCTTGAATCAGCGCCTTGTCACCATCGATTTTGGCGACAATGAAATAGTGACCATCCTTATGTTTGGCGATGGCGGGCAGTGGCGTCTTGCTGAGGCGCTGCCATGCGGCATCGTCCGGACGGGCCTCGGCCGCAGCAATCGTGGCCGCGGTGCGTTTACCCTGCCCTACGGTGATTTTTTTGGCTTTGAGCTGCAGAAATTTGGCAGCACGCAGCAAGTCGCTATCGGTAAAAGCGCCCGTGACGGCAAATTCGTGTTTGAGCTGGTCGGGTTCGCAGGGTTGCTGATGATAGCGGGCGAGCAGGACGAGACAATGAAGACCAGTGTCGACCAGCGGCTCGACGTTAGCGGCATGTGGCATGGGCTGTCTCTTGTGTTGGTCGGGGCACCTTGCCCCATGACAACAAGAGACGGAGCGCGATTCCGTGCGCTACAAGAGGTCCGCTCTCTCCATGAGGCACAAGCATGCTAACAAAGCTCTGACGCTCGTTTCAGTATCGGATCAGCCTACTTGTGTAGCTTTTTGTATTTCTGCGTGTTCATCCGCACAGAACCGCAATCTTATAAAGATAAACCTGATTAGCTAGCAGGCTCAGTCAGCCAGAAAGGCGACCGCCAGTCGATGAGCTTCACCCTCGTCCAACTTCGCTCTGCCCCCCCTGCTCCTCGCCTATGGCTCATAGTGCTGCGATTGAACGAGTCCATGTCTCGTTGATTCTGGCTTCGTTAATTACTGTCTCGCCGCCTCAAGGGAGAAGGCTTACAAGTCCTCTCCTTTGAGGGGGAGGATTTAGATGAGGGTGAGGCCTGCTAAAACACCCACCGAATAAAGCTCTGATTAAGTCCGGAATAGCGAGATTACAGTGGTCCCAGCATTAGCCGGGCCGCATTTTTACCGAAGAACATGGATACCGGCTTTCGCCGGTATGACGGGGTTCAAACTTGTTCAGGCCTTCTCTATTCAAGAAGATGAAACGCCTAGGAAACAAAAAAGGCGCCTGGTGGCGCCTTTTTTTTGTAGAAATCACACTCTGTAGTACATCCGATACCACTCAACAAACCGGCGCACGCCTTCTTTCACCGGCGTGTTCGGCCGAAACCCGGTCCAGGCTTCCAGCTCGCTGACATCGGCGCAGGTCGAGGGCACATCACCGTCCTGCATCGGCAGGAAGTTCTTGATGGCTTTCTTGCCAACAGATTCTTCGATGGCCTCGATGAATTCCATCAGCTGCACCGGCCGGTTGTTGCCGATGTTGAAGATCCGGTAGTTGGCGTAGCTGGTGGCAGGGTCAGGCTGGAGACCGTTCCATTCTGGATTCGGTTGGGCCGGCCGGTCCATCGCACCGATGACGCCGCTGACGATGTCGTCAACGTAGGTGAAGTCGCGGATCATGTTGCCGTGGTTGAACACGTTGATCGGCTGACCTTCGAGTATGCCTTTGGTGAACAGGAACAGCGCCATGTCGGGCCGGCCCCACGGGCCGTAAACAGTGAAGAAGCGCAGGCCGGTAACCGCCATGCCGTACAGATGGGCATAGCTGTGCGCCATCAGTTCGTTGGCTTTCTTGGTGGCGGCATACAGTGTCATCGGGTGGTCGACGCTGTGGTGTTCGCTGAACGGTTGCAGTTCGTTGGCGCCGTAGACGGAGCTGGTCGAGGCGAACACCAGATGACCGACGTTGCTGTGCCGGCAGCCCTCGAGAATGTGCAGGAAGCCGGTGACATTGCTGTCGATGTAGACGTGCGGGTTGGTGATCGAGTAACGCACGCCGGCCTGTGCCGCCAGATGGATCACGGCATCGAATTGTTCGCGCTTGAACAGCGCTTCCATGCCGGCCCGATCGGCCAGATCGCATTTGACGAAGTCGAAGTTTTTCTGCTCGCGCAGGCGCGCGAGCCGGTCTTCTTTCAGCTGAACGCTGTAATAGTCGTTCAGGTTGTCGAGACCGACCACGCTGTCGCCACGGGCCAGCAGGCGCTGGCTGGTGTGGGAGCCGATGAAACCGGCCGCGCCGGTCACCAGAATGCGTTTGCTCACGCTTACAGCCTCCAGAGCGCGATACCGACTTTGTTCATCGCCTCTCGATCCAGCGCACACTTGACATCACTGATGCGGGCGCCCGGAACGAGCATGGCTTTGTACTGTTCGGCCGCGATGGCTTTGTATTCTTTGTGCGCGACGGCGAGCACGATGTGGTCGAGGTTTTTCAGCTCGCTCAGCGCGACCAGGTCGACGCCGTATTCGTGTTTGGCTTCTTCCTTGTCGGCAATGGCGTCATGCACCAGGGGTTCGATGCCGTAGCTGCGCAGTTCGTTGATGATGTTGATGACTTTGCTGTTGCGCAGGTCCGGGCAGTCTTCCTTGAAGGTCAGGCCCAGAACCGCAACACGGGCGCCGTGCAGCGGCCGGCCAGCCTTGAGCATTTCCTTGACGGTTTCCTGGGCGACGAAGCGGCCCATGTCGTCGTTGATTTGCCGACCGGCGAGAATGACTTGCGGGTGGTAGCCGAGTTTCTGCGCTTTGTGGGTCAGGTAGAACGGGTCGACGCCGATGCAGTGGCCGCCGACGAGGCCCGGCCGGAACGGCAGGAAGTTCCATTTGGTGCCGGCCGCTTGCAGCACATCGACGGTGTCGATGCCCATGCGGTGGAAGATGACGGCGAGTTCGTTCATCAGCGCGATGTTCAAATCGCGCTGGGTGTTTTCGATGACTTTGGCAGCTTCAGCAACTTTGATGCTGGCGGCACGGTAGACGCCGGCGGTGACGACCGAGCTGTAGACGTCGGCAACGATGTCGAGCGTTCTGGCATCCTGACCGGAGACGACTTTCTTGATTTTGGTGAAGGTGTGTTCTTTGTCGCCCGGATTGATGCGCTCGGGCGAGTAACCGACGGTGAAGTCGACGCCGCACTTCAACCCGGATTCGCGTTCGAGCACCGGTACGCAGTCTTCTTCGGTGGCGCCCGGGTAAACGGTGGATTCGTAAACGACGATGTCGCCTTTCTTGAGCGCCTTGCCGACGCTGACGGAGGCTTTGAGCATCGGGGTCAGATCGGGAATGTTGGCGTCATCGACCGGAGTCGGCACCGCGACGATGAAGAAATCGGCTTGCTTCAGTTCGTCGATTTTGTCGGTGTAGTGGATGCGGGTTTCGGCGAGCTCGGCCGACGTCACTTCACCGGTGTGGTCCTGGCCGGCTTTGAGTTCGGCAATACGCTTGGTGTTGATGTCGAAACCGATGGTCTCGACCGACCGGCCAAAGGCAACAGCCACCGGCAGGCCTACGTAGCCCAGACCGATGACGGCAATTTTGCGGGAATGCGGCATTTTTGTGTCCTTACAATGACGACAACAGCTCCATGAGGGCCGGCATTCTAGCAAGACCCGGGCTCCGCCAGAAGTCAGATCACGTATGATGGCGACCTTTCATGAGCCGCCCCTTGTCCACCATGACCACCCTGCCCGTCGCCGGCTTTTGGCGCCGACTCGCCGCCCTTGTCTATGACCTGCTGATTGTCATTGCCCTGCTCATGGTGGCAGCCGCCATCGGCACCCTTGTCGCTGAGTTACTGGTACCCGGGTTAAACACCCAGACCCCCGACACCTTGCGCCGTCACCCGCTTTATCTGGCCTGGCTACTGCTCTGGTGGTTCGGCTATTACGCCTGGAGTTGGCGCAAAGGCGGCCAGACCGTAGGGATGAAGGCTTGGCGCATGCAAGTGCAGAGCTCGCTGGGCGGCCAGTTGTTGGCCTGGCAGATCACGGTACGACTTGGCGTGTCGATTTTCGTCGCGGCACTGCTGCTGGCGATTTTCAGTTTGCTGAAACACCTCGACGCGACAAGCTGGAACTATCTGGCATTTTTGCCGCTGCTTGCGCTGCAATGGCCGCCGTGCGCGGTGCAGGAAAAATGGTCACAAAGCCAAATCATTGTCTTACCGAAACCAGACAAACCTTGAACAGCAAGACAACCAAAGAAAAAGCGCCTTGCGGCGCTTTTTCTTTGGTTGTCGGAGTCCCTAGCCTAGCGGGCACGCCGCAACAGCCACACTGCGCCAGCCAGAAACAGCAGCGGCGGTAACAAGGCGCCCAGCAAAGGCGGCAATTGATACACCAGACTGACCGGACCGAAAATCTGGCCAAGGTAATGGAAGGTCAACCCCACAGCGACACCCGCCAGGACACGCGCACTCACCGTGACGGTACGGAGCGGACCAAAAACCGATGCAATACCGGCCAGCATCATCGCGAACAAGTTCAGCGGCTGGAATACCTTGCGCCAGAACTCCAGATCATATTGTGAGGCGTCCAGACCGTTGGCTGCCAAATACTGGCTGTACGACCACAACCCGGTACCGGACAGCTCCTGTGGTTTCGTCTGCAACACCTGCAAATGTTCCGGCGCCAACTCACTCTGCCAGTCCCGCTCGGCAAAGGGCTCAGAGCTCACAGTCTCACCATCAAACCGGGTATGGCTGCCACGCAGCAATCGCCACTTGCCAGAGCCTTGATACTCGGCACGTTCGGCAAAATAAGCCTCACTCAATTGCTGTGGCGCCGAAAAGGTAAAAATCTGCACATCGCTGGCGCTCTGATCGAGCAATACATGGCGGAAGTACACATAATCGCGCGTAGACCGCAGCCACACCCCATCGCCAGATGAGCGGAACAGCTTGTTGGGGGCAATCGCATTCAACCGCAAATCCTGCGCCATGTTGCTGGCTCTCGGCACGATGATTTCACTAAGGGCCAGTCCAGCAATCATGAGTACCACCGCAGCACGAATCGTCGCTACACCGATTTTGACCGGTGATACCGCCGCGGCACGCATTGCCGTCAGTTCACTGCTGGAAGACAGCACGCCCAAGCCCATGACCGTGCCAATGAGCGTTGCCATCGGCAGCAACTCCGTCAGCCACAGCGGCACATACAGCAGGGTATAAAGCAGCGCTTTTACAGCGCTGTACTCGGCCTGACCGACATCGCCAAGCTCGTCGAGAAAGGAAAACAGAAACCGCAGCGCCGTAAGCAGAAACAGCACCATCAAGGTTGGCTGCAGCACCGTGCGGACGATGTAGCGATTGAGAATCCGCATATCAGCCAGTCCCCTGAGCCAGCGGCGCGCGCCGTATTTCCCGGCGCCGGGTCAACCAGAGCCCGATGGCAAACACGACCAGGTGAATCGGCCACATGCCTATCCAACCTGACAGCTTGCCCTCTTCCATCGAAGACCGTGCCACCATCAGCAACATCGTGTAACCCAGGTACAGCAGCAATCCGGGCAGAATCTTGGCGAACTTGCCTTCGCGCGGTCGAACCCGACAGAGTGGCACGGCAAGCAGCGTCAGAATGGGCATCGACAACGGCACCGACAATCGCCATTGCAATTCGGCCACGTGTTCAGGCTTCGGGTCCTGCAACAATTGCCACGTCGACAAGGCCTTGCTCTTGCGCCGCATTTCCTGCACGGAACGCGGCTGCAACCGCATGAAATACTTGTCATATTTCACAACCGTCCAGGTGTTGCTGCCGGGCGTCAGCTCATAGCGATAGCCATTCTCCAACACCAGATAACGTTGGCCGTCGCGCTCGTCCTGCCAGTGATGGCCCGACTGCGCCGCGAGAATGCCGGCGGATTCGGTGGCGTTTTGCGGCATGGTCGCAAAAAACACCCCACCGAGCGCGTTGGCCTCACCAAATGCCTCGACATACAACACACTGCGCTTGTCTTGGGTTTCCTGGAACCGGCCCGGCGACAGCAGCGACAGCTCGGATTCGGCCGATTGCTGATCCAACACCCGGTATTGCGACTCCAATGCCGTCGGCATGACATACAAAGTCAGCGCGGCAGTAAACGCCGTCATCCACAGCACCGGCCGCAGCAAATGACGCAAGACATCCTGCTCACCAACGCCGCAGGCACGCAGGACGGTCATTTCCTGTTCGGCATAGAGGCGACCAAGCGCGAGCAGAATGGCCAGAAACAAGGTGAGTGGCAGCAGGAGGCTGAACAGTACCGGCAGGTAAAGCGCGACCAGCTTGAGTACGACCACGCCACTGAGCTCGCCACCGGCCGCGGCGCCGAGATAACCGACCAGGCGCTGGGACAGGAAGATGGCCATCAGCACCGTCAGGATGCCGGCAAAGCTGCGCAGCACTTCGCGATTGAGGTAGCGAAAGACGATCAAGCCCGGAACTCCGCAGACATGGAAATTGTATTTTTGCCCTGAATTATCGCTTTTTGCGCCAAAGCGGTGTATTTTTGCACTTTTCCGGCCCTGACCGCGGCAGCGGCGGCCATGATACACCAAGTCGGATCCCCCCCGTCAGCGTTCCCCGGCCCGATGGCTGGGCTTTCGCCATTGACCGATCCGATCCCGCCCCACGAGTGGAGTCCACAATGGAATTTGATGTCAAAAGCGGCAGCCCGGCCAAACAGCGCAGTGCCTGTATCGTCGTCGCCGTGTTCGAGCCGCGCAAGCTGAGCGCCGCTGGTGAAGAAATCGACGAAGCCAGCGGCGGTTATTTGGCCAGCATCCTGCGTCGCGGCGACATCGAAGGCAAACCGGGCCAGACCCTGATGCTGCACTCCGTGCCGAACACCCTGTGCGATCGGGTGCTGCTGGTCGGCTGCGGCAAAGAACGCGAGCTGAACGAAAGCCAGTACCGCAAGGTGATCAGCAAGGTCGTCGCGACGCTGCAGGAAACAGGCGCCATGGAAGCGGTTTGCTTCCTGCCGGAGCTGAACATCAAGAATCGCGATCTGCACTGGAAAGTGCGTCATGCCGTCGAGGCGGCCAGCGAAACGCTGTACGTGTTTGATCAGATGAAGAGCAAGAAGGACGCGGCCCGCCGGCCGCTGCGCAAACTGGTGTTCAACGTGCCGGCCCGGCGCGATCTGGCCGATGGTGAAAAAGCCATCGCCGAAGCACTGGCGATTGCCGAAGGCGTCAAGTTCGCCCGTGATCTTGCCAACCTGCCGGGCAATGTCTGTCACCCGACCTATCTGGCCGAGCGTGCGCAGGAACTCGCCAAGGCGCACAAACCGCTGAAGACCACGGTCATCGACGAAGCCGAGCTGAAGAAAATGGGCGCCGGCGCCTTTGTCGCGGTCTCGCAAGGTTCGGATCAACCGGGCAAGCTGATCATCATGGAATACAGCGGCGGCAAGAGCGGCGAGGCGCCAATCGTGTTGGTCGGCAAAGGCATCACCTTTGATACCGGCGGCATCTCGATCAAACCGTCCGATGGCATGGACGAAATGAAATACGACATGGGCGGCGCCGCGTCGGTGTTCGGCACCATGACCGCGATTGCCAGGATGGGCCTGTCGCTGAACGTCATCGGCGTGGTCGCTGCGGCGGAAAACATGCCGAGCGGCAAGGCTACACGCCCGGGCGATATCGTCACCACGCTGTCGGGTCAAACCGTTGAAATCCTGAACACCGATGCTGAGGGCCGTTTGGTCCTGTGCGATGCGCTGACCTATGTCGAGCGCTTCGATCCGGATGTGGTCATCGACATCGCGACACTGACCGGTGCTTGCGTGATCGCACTTGGCCACCACACCACCGGCTTGATGAGCAATCACAATCCGCTCGCCAATGATCTGCTCGATGCCGGCGAAACCGCTGGCGATCGTGCCTGGCGCCTGCCCATTTATGACGAGTATCAGGAACAACTCGACAGCAATTTCGCCGATTTTTCCAATCTCGGCGGCCGTCCGGCGGGCGCCATCACCGCTGCCTGCTTCCTTGCCCGCTTCACCAAGAAATTCCACTGGGCGCATCTGGATATCGCCGGTACGGCGTGGAAATCGGGCAAGGCCAAAGGCGCGACTGGCCGCCCGGTGCCACTGCTGACCCAATATCTGCTGGACCGCGTCGGCAGCAAAAAACGCAAAAGCGCCTGAACCGGCTTGAAGGACAATGACGAATCATGACCCGAGTCGATTTCTATCAGCTCGCCGACAGCAACAGCAAAGCACCGCTGCTGACCAGCTGCAAGCTGATCAAGAAGGCTCTCGCCGCGCATGGTTCGGTTTATGTGCAGGTGCCGGATCTGCGCACCGGCGAGCAGCTTGATGAGTTGCTCTGGCAGTTCGAGCCGGATGCGTTCATTCCGCATGTGCTGCTGCCGCGCGACGACAATCTCAATGCGAAAGTCGCGATCGGTGTTGGCGCCGCTCCGGATTTCTATGTCGATGTGCTGATTAACCTGAGCGATGCCCTGCCTCATCAGTTCCAGCGCTTTGAGCGGCTGCTGGAACTGGTGCCAGCCTCGGAAGAACAACGGCTGAAAGCGCGCGAGCGTTACAGCTTTTACAAGCAGCGCGGCTATCCGCTGCAGTATCACAATCTGGAAAAGAAAGCCTGAATCTTTCGTGGGAGCGGCTTTAGCCGCGATTAAGTCCAAACGACAATCGCGGC
>JBKBHF010000016.1:0-75710 GCA_046297695.1 Permianibacter sp.
ATACATTTACTGGTACAATCGGGAACGGCGCCATTCGACGCTGAATTATCTGTCCCCTGAAGCGTTTGAAGCTATGCGGTTAGTAGCTTAGGCCGGTGTCCACATGTTGGGGGCAAGATCAACAACTCCATCAAATCCCCCAGCTGGTTTGAACAAGATCGCCGGCGTAAGCTCAACTCCATCAGCGGTGAGCAGGCGGGCACCGCGGCAAATTGAAGGAGGCACACCATGTCCATGCCAAAGCAGTCGACCCCGGTTCGCCCGAGCGTTGAGCCGCGCATCGAGGCCAGCCGTGAGCTGGAGCAGATCGTCATTGGCCGGCCGACCAGCGATGGTGCCGGCGTCAAGCTGACCCGGGTACTGACCCAGAACCTGCAGAAGCGGCTGGACCCGTTTCTGATGCTGGACGAGTTTGGTTCCGATCAGGCGGGTGACTACATTGCCGGCTTTCCGGATCACCCGCATCGCGGTTTCGAGACGGTGACGTACATGCTGAACGGCCGCATGCGTCACCGCGACAGCGTCGGTAACTCCGGTCTGCTGACCAACGGCGGCGTGCAGTGGATGACGGCCGGGCGCGGCATCATCCATTCGGAAATGCCGGAGCAGGAAGATGGACTCATGCGCGGCTTTCAGCTATGGGTGAACCTGCCGGCCAAGAACAAGCTGATGGCACCGGGCTATCAGGATCTGCCGTCAGAGGCGATTCCGGAAGTACTACTGGCAAACGGCGCCTTGGTGCGGGTGATCGCTGGTGCGTTTGCCGGTATCACTGGCGCGATCCAGCGGCCGGACACCGAGCCGCTGTATCTCGATGTGCACATTCCGGCCGGGGCCAGCGTGCAGCTGCCGATTCAGGATGGTCACAACGCCTTTTTGTATCCATACGAAGGTGAGCTGACGGTGGGTGCATTGGCGCGGCTGGTCAAGCGTCAGCAGATGGGGATTTTGAGCTCGACGGCCGGTGCGAGCGGCATCACGGTCAACGCCGTCGCTGACAGCAGGTTCATTCTGGTGGCCGGTAAACCGCTGCGCGAAGCCATTGCCCAGTACGGGCCGTTTGTGATGAATACGCCGGAGGAAATCGAACAGGCAATTCGCGACTACCAGAGTGGCCGGTTAGCCTTTTAAGATCGTGCATTCAATCAGAGCAGATGCAGAGCCGGGTCAGCACGCGCCGGCCGATTTTTTTGTCAGTAATATTGGCCTGAGCCGCTCGGCTTGGATCAGCGTCTCCGAAACGCCCGTTCCCCTCACAGAACGCTACAAATTTACGCTGGAGTCAACCTATCCGGCTGTGGCAAGCTCGCGCCCGAATCCTCGCCTTCACTTTTCGGACTCATCATGGAACGACGCTCACTTCGGCGCTTGCTGTGCGCCGTGGGGCTGTTTGGTCTGGCAACCGCCGCCAATGCAGTAACCACCGCCAACGACGTACAGACTTTCACTCTCGACAACGGAATGAAGTTTCTGGTGCTGGAAGATCATTCCATCCCCAACGCCAACTTCTACATTTTCTGGAAAGTCGGTTCACGCAACGAATACCCCGGCATCACCGGCCTGTCGCACTTTTTTGAACACATGATGTTCAACGGCGCCAAGAAATACGGCCCGAAACAGTTCGACCGGGTGATGGAAGCCAATGGCGGCGCCAACAACGCCTACACCACCAACGATGTCACGGTGTACACCGACTGGTTCCCGGCCTCGGCGCTGGAAACGATTTTCGATCTGGAAGCCGACCGCATTGCCGACTTGAACCTCGACGACACGATGGTCGAGAGCGAACGCGGTGTGGTCGCCAGCGAACGCAGCACCGGGCTGGAAAATTCGCCGTGGCGCACGCTCGGCGAGGAAGTCGATGGCATGGCGTTTCGCGCCCATCCGTATTCCTGGCCGGTTATCGGCCACGAGTCCGACATCAAGGGCTGGAAGAAGAGCGATCTGCAGGCCTACTTCGATACCTATTACGCGCCGAACAACGCCGTCGCCGTGGTCGTTGGCGCCGTCAAGGTTGCTGAGGTAAAACGACTGGCGCAGCAGTATTTCGAGCCTATCCCGGCCGCCGAGCCGCCGCGTGCGATCCACACGGTCGAACCGGAACAAAAAGGTGAGCGTCGGGTGTTTGTCGAGAAAGCCTCGATCCGCGCGCCGCATCTGCTGATCGGCTACAAGACACCGGCCAGCAACCACCCGGATTATTACGCGCTGGACATGCTGACCACCATTCTGGCCGAAGGCAATTCCTCGCGTCTGTACAAAGCACTGGTCGACAGCGGCCTCGCCACGATGGCCGGCGCCAGCTATGAAGAGCACTTCGATCCCTACCTGATGCAGTTTTATGTGGTCGCCGCCGGTGAAGGCAAAACCGCGCAGATCGAATCGGTGCTGTATGCCGAAATCGACAAGCTGATCAAGAACGGCGTCAGCACGGACGAAGTGCAGAAAGCCCGCAGCCAGAAGCTGATGCGTTTCTACAAGCAACTGGAAACCATCAACGGCAAGGCCAATACGCTCGGCACCTATGAGGTGTTCTTCGGCGATTTCAAGAAGATGTTTGAAGCGCCGAAAGCCTACGAAGCGGTGACCGTCGCCGACATCCAGCGCGTCGCTGCCGAGTACCTGAAAAAATCCCGCCGCACGGTCGGCATTCTGGCTGCCAAGGAAGAGTGATCATGAAGCCATTGCGTTTGTTGGCTGCGGCCGCACTCACAGCCGCCAGCAGCCTGGTTTCCGCTGGTTTTGAACTGCCGGCCCATGAGCGTTACCAGCTCGACAACGGTTTGACCGTTTACTTGATGCCGCAGAAGGAAGTGCCGCTGGTGCATGTCCGGCTGGAGCTTGCTGCAGGCGCCATCGCTGACGGCAAGGAGCATGGCATCGCGGCGCTGACCGCAGACAGTCTGCTGCTCGGCAGCAAACAGTACAGCAAAGATAAACTGGAAGCCGCCGCGGATCGGCGCGGTGCCAGCCTGAGTGCCGATGCGGATCTGGAAGGTGCACGGGTCGTTGCCGAGTTCATGAACAAGGACAGCGCCGCGATCTGGCCGATCTTTGTCGATGCCGTTCGCAACCCGGTGTTCCCCGAAGCGGAAATCAGCAAGCTGCGTGATCGCCGCTTGCAGGAATTGACTCTGGCCAAGCAAAGCCCGCGGCAGGTCATCGACAACTATTTCCGCGGCATGATGTACACCGGCTCGGTTTACGCCAATCCAGTTGAAGGTCTGGAAAGCACGGTCAAAGCCATGGATCGTGTCGCGGTGGAGCGGTTCTATCGCGCACACTATCAGCCGCAATCGGCCGCGCTCATTGTCGTTGGTGACTACGACGCCAAGGCAATGAAGAAGCAGATCCAGCAGGCCTTCGGCAACTGGCGCGGTGAACGCAATGCCGCAGCCAGTGAACCGGCGGCTGTGCCGGTCGCGGTGTCGGAAGCGCGGGTACTGCTGGTCGACAAACCGGATGCGATCGAAACCACGTTCTATATCGGTGGCGCCGGTGTCGCCCGCAAGCACCCCGATTACAACGCGCTGACCGTGATCAACACCATCCTCGGCGGCCGCTTCACTTCCTGGCTCAATGACGAGCTGCGGGTGAATTCCGGCCTGACCTACGGCGCCCGTTCGCAGTTCAACGCGATGCGCGGTGGCGGCCTGTTCAACATCACCACGTTCACTGCCAAGGCCAACACGGAAAAAGCCATCGATCTCGCGCTCAGCACCTACCAACGGATCTGGACTCAAGGCATCGACGCGGCAACGCTGGAATCGGCCAAGGCTTACGTCAAAGGCCTGTATCCACCCAAGTTTGAAACCGCCGCCGATCTGGCCGATGCTTTGGCCATGCTGCATCAATACGGCATGAGCAAGGCCGAGTTCGATCAGTACCTCACCGATGTCGAGGCACTGACCCTGGATCGCGCCAATGCCCTCGCCCGCCAGCATCTGCCGAAAGACAAGCTGCAATTCGTGCTGATTGGCAACGCGGCTGAAATCGGCGCAGTTGCGGCGAAGTACGGCAAGGTCAGCCGGCTCGACATCCAGCAGGATCGCTATCAGCTCTGATCACCGGCGCCCTGCCGGCGCGGCATGAGCCCCGAGCGGTCCCTAACGGCCGGTTGCGAATTCGCACCCGGCCGTTATGCTGTCTGGATACCGTGAACACGCATCCGGACAGGATTCCAACGCATGGCAGACGCCATTCTATCGAGCTACGGCGCATGAACAAATCGCCCGGCCGTTCCCGCTTGCAACGCTATGGCCAAGGCAGCGTATTGCTGCTCATTTTGCTGCTGCTGTCACTGGCGCCGTTTACCACAGTGTTGCAACGCTTGGATTTTCTCTGGCTGGACGCGCTGACGCGCTTGCGCGCGCAGCAGCAAGCCCCTGATCCCGAACTGCTGGTCATCGATATCGATGACTACAGCCTGACCGCAATGGCGGAACAAATCGGTGCTTGGCCGTGGCCACGGGCGACGCATGCTGGCCTCATCGAGTGGCTCAATGCCCAAGGTGCGCGTGCCATCGTGTTCGATATCTGGTTCAGCGAGCCCGATAAGTTTCGGCCGGAAATGGATCAGTATTTTGCCGAAGTGCTGGCGGCCAACGACAACGTCTACATGCCGACCTTGCTGCAGAACAGCCTGACACCGGAACGCGATCGGCTGCTCAGCAGCTACCCGCCCCTTAGCGCCATTTCGCGAACCGCCTCGGCCGATCCGGATGCACGCGCGCAGCTGATTCTGCCGACCATTGCCACGCCGGAACACTGGCGTCTGGGCCTCATCAACTTCAATCCGGATGCTGATGGCGTCGCACGCCATTACGACCTCTATCAGGAGCTGTCAGGCTGGCGACTGTTTTCGCTGCCAGCCGTGGTCGCACGCGACCTTGGCTACTCACTGCCGGACGCAAAGAAGATCCGCCTCGACTGGCGTGGCGATCGGCCCCCCTACCCGACTCACGCCTATGTCGATGTGTTCGCCAAGGTCATGAACGGCGAAGCCGATGACCGGTTTCGCGACAAGATCGTTTTCATTGGCTCGACCGCATCCGGCAATCACGATCTGCGACCGACCGCACTGAGTGCGCAGTTTCCGGCGCTGTACATGCTGGTCAATGCGGTCGACAACATCAAACACGGACAACAACTGCATTATCAACCGTGGTGGCAGTTGTTGTACGGGACGGCACTGCTGCTCTGGCTGTACTGGCGCAGCAACAGCAAAGCAGCGTTCTCCAGCACCGTATTGCACACGGTGGCCGTGGCCGCGCTGCTGGTCGCCGCCAGTTTTGCCGCCATCCGGTTCGGCGTGCTGATCGCCGTGGTGACGCCCTTGCTCGGCTTGCTGCTGTTGCTGGCTGCCGCCGGTTTGTTGCGGTATTTGCGCGAGCGTGATGCCCGGGCCGAAGCGCTGGATCTGTTCGGCCGCTTTCTCGATCCCAACGTGGTTGAACAACTCGCCCGCGACGGCCTGACCGACCAAAGCCTGGCCGCACGCGATTGCGAGATCACCGTGCTTTTCTCCGACATTCGCGGCTTCACCACGCTGTCGGAGCAACATCCGGCGCCGGTCATCATGGCGCTGCTCAATGACTATTTCAGTCAGCAGGTGGCGCACATCTTTCAGCATCACGGCACGCTCGACAAGTTCATCGGCGACGCCATCATGGCGTTTTGGGGCGCACCACTGGATGACCCGCAACATGCCCGGCACGCCGTCGCCGCAGCGCTCGACATGTGCGATGAACTGGAACGCTTTGTCGAAGAAAAAGGCCTGCAGGGATTCGACATCGGCATCGGCATTCACACCGGCCCGGCCGTGGTAGGCATGCTCGGTTCAGCCCAGCGTTACGAATACACTGCGATTGGCGATACCGTGAACCTCGCCAGCCGCATGGAAGGCCTTACCAAGGGCATTGCCCGTGTGCTGGTGTCCGAAGCGACCCGGCAGGCCTGCCTGGCACAAGCCGGTTTGGCGACAGCCGGAGAAGCTTTTGACTTCATTCCACGTGGCGAATATAAGGTGAAAGGCCGGAACGAACCGGTCACGGTTTATGAGCCAAGGAGGACAGCCTGATGATCGGGAGTTGGCGTTTTGCAGCAGTCGTCACGCTGCTTGGCAGCAGCGGCCTCGCTGTGGCCGCGCAGCAGGCAGAAACGGTGACCGCGACCGAGCTCAAGAGCAAGCCGGATGCAAAAGCCGGCGTTGTCGCCAAACTGGGCAAAGGCAGTGCGCTGCTTGTCCACGAACGGCAAGGTGGCTGGTACGCTGCCGAACACGGCAGCGGCAAAGGCTGGATCCGGTTGCTGCATGTCCGACTGGCGGGCAGTGCCAGCATCGAGGGCAAAGACATTGCTGGTGCACTGATGACGCTCGGCAGTATCAGCCGTACGGATACCACCGTCGCCACCGGCATCCGTGGCCTGACTGCGGAAGAGCTCGCCAAAGCCAAGGAAAATCCGCAAGAGCTGGCCAAGCTGGCGCAATTCGATGCCAGTGAGCAAGAAGCCCGGGCATTTGCCAAATCCGGTGGTGTGAACAGCCGCAACGACGTGGAGGACTGAGCCGATGTCAGCTACCCATTCGCGCCTGCGCGGCCGCACCGCTATCGCCGCGACGCTGTTGGTCATGCTTGCCGGCTGCAACACGCTCAAAGGCCTGCAGGTCGGCGATGTCAAACTCGATCCGTTTGTGTCAGCGGCAGAGAAACTTGGCCAATCTGGCGACATGAGCGAAGCGGACGAAGTCAGCCTCGGTGGTCACATGGCGGCAACGCTGGTTGGCGCGGTGCCGCTGGACCGCAATGTGGCCCTGCAGAAATACGTCAATCAGGTCGGTCGCTGGGTCAGCCTGCACAGCGCGCGGCCATCACTGCAATGGCGTTTCGGCGTGCTGGCGGATGACACGATCAACGCGTTTGCTGCGCCCGGCGGCTACATTTTTGTCACCCGCGGCCTGCTGCAGACACTGGACAGCGAAGCCGAACTGGCTGGCGTGCTGGCCCATGAAATTGTCCACGTCACCGCCAGGCATCACCTGCACGCGGTACAGAAAAACAATCGGCTCGGCGCCGCCACCGACGTCCTCGGCTATTTGGGTGATCGCGAAATCAACAAACGCGGCGGCCAGTACGCCGGCGCCAAACGCGATGTCGCCGATCGCCTGCTTGGTGCGACCAAAGAGTTGTATGCGCGCGGCCTCGACAAGGGGGATGAATTTCAGGCCGACCGCGAAGGCTTGACGCTGATGGCGCGCGCCGGCTACGACCCGTATGCCCTGCTTGCCGTGCTGCAAAAACTGGAAGCGCGCACCGGCACCGATTCGGCACTGGCCTTGTTGCTGCAGACCCACCCGAAACCGGCCGACCGATTGAGCGCATTGGCTAACGCCGAGGTGTTGAACCTGAGCGGCCCGTTTGCCAGCAACGGCGAGCGCTATCTGCGTCAGGTCGGCCGCTGAGCTGCCTTGCGGTGGCAGACTCTGCAGCCGAGACGGCCAGCATCAGCACTTGGCGATTCCACGCCTGAGTGCCTGCCACGCTGAACGAAGAAGAAAGCGCGGCGGCATCAGCCCCTGCAATCGCGTACGCAGCCAACGTCCGGCGCACATGCAACGTGACTCGCCGGGCGAGCTTGTCAGATCACGACCCGCAGCTCATAGCCACCAAACTTGCGCAGGTTGATGACCCCGCTATCGAACAGCAAGTACTGGCCCTTGATACCCTGCAACACGCCAGCCACTTCCGGTGTCTTGTCGAAATCCAGCGAGCTGACTTTGATCGGATACTGCTGCACCGGGTACTGAATCGAGACCGTTTCCTTGTCGAGCACTACCACCGCATCGGTGCCAAAGCGCTGCCGCAGCGAGTCCAATCCGGCTTGCACACTGCTCAACAGCTCGTCGCGACGCGCCGGCAGATCCAGCGTCGCCGCGTCACCTTTGAGCATGGCCCGCCAATCGGTCTTGTCGGCCACAAAGTCCTTGAAGATCACCTCGGCCAAGCCAGACTGGTAACGCGACTGCACGGCCAGGATAGGCAGGGCCTGAGTAGCGCCCTGATCCATCCAGCGCGTCGGGATCTGGCTGTGGCGCGTGATACCGACCTTGAGCCCCGACGAATTGGCCAGATACACGACGTGCGGGATCATGCAGTTGGCCATGCCCCACTCCGGCTCGCGGCAGGTGCCGGCGGCAAAATGGCAAAGCTCGGGTTTGACGATGCAGCTGTCACATTGGGCCAGGCGGGTAAAACAGGGATAACAGTAGCCCTGATTGAAGCTTTTCTTGGTAGCGCGCCCGCACGCCACACAGTGAATACGGCCGGTATGGATCAGCGACAGGCGTTGACCGAGCAGTTCATTCAGCGGCAACAGGAAATCCCCGAGCGGCAACGCATACTGCACCGGTACGGCCAGCGTCGTGCGCATCTTTTCAATCGTTCCAAGGTATTCCGGCATGAACGGGGCTTCCGGGTTTGTCAGCTTGAAGAGCAAGGAGAAGTCGGCATTGTAAGCCAGGCCGGCGAAGGCCGGCAGTGCGAAATCATCCGCAATGGTGCTGTAAAGCTGACCAATGGATATTTACCCGACCAAGCGGCTTTGCTAACGTCGACTGAACAAGGAATGCTCAGTAGCAAGCCGGCCCAGACGCCGGAATCATGATGCGCTGAAGGAGTAGCAGCCATGTTGCAATCATTAAGCACATTTTCATTACGCGTGGCAGTCGCTGCGATTTCGCTCGGTGTCCATCTGAACGCTTCCGGCGCCGATGCCGATCCGGACACCAGCCTGTCCGGAGACGGTTTGTATGTGCATGCGCAAGGCGCGTTCGGTACACAGATCATTGTTCTCAATGGCATGACGGTCGATGCCGAGGGCCGCATTCTGGTGGTAGGGGAAGCTGCCACCGACAGTTCCGGCAGCAACTACAGCAGCTTCATCGCGCGCTTCCTGCCAGACGGCACACCGGATCCGGATTTCGGCGACGATGGCAGCATCGTCCAGAACGTCGACGCAACCCTGCGCGACGTGGCCTCCGAAGTACTGGTGCAGAATGACGGCAAAATTGTCATGGCCGGCCACACCACGCCGGGCGATACCGGACAACTCGGCAATTTCTACGTCGTGCGTTACCTGGAAAATGGCGAGCTTGATCCGTCGTTTGCCAGTGGCGGCGGCATCGTCATCAATTACCCCAATGCCAATGAACAGCTGCTCGGCATGGCGCTACGCTCCGATGGCCGCATCGTGCTCGCGGGCAGCACCAACACCGATGGTGCGATCAACAGCATCTTTGTCCAACTGACCGCCAACGGCGCACCCGATCCCGGTTTTGGCGGCGGTGATGGCGTGATAGTGCATACCATCAATGCCACAGGTCCGGATCTGCCGAGCGGTATCGACCTTACCGACGATGGCAAGATCGTCTTCACCGGCAGTCACGGCAGCAGCACGGCAACCAATACCGTGGTCGGTCGCCTGAATGCGGATGGTTCACTCGATACCACCTTTGCTGCCGGCATCGGCTACACAGTGATCCATTCGCTGAACAGCAACCTGCGCGATTTTGGCGATGAAGTGGTAGTGCTGCCCGATGGCAGCATCGTCGTGGCGGTGACTGTTGATACCAGCGTCAGCAATCGCGCTTCTCTCGGTGCGCTGAAACTGACCAGCAACGGCACGATTGACAGCGACTTTGCTGATAACGGCCTGCGTTTGATTGCGCCGGAAGCCGGCACCGACATCAGCATATTCAATGCCAGCGAGATCCTGCGCGACCCGAGCGACCGCCTGTTGCTGGTCGGCGCCCAGGCACAAATGAGTGACGAACAAGCTGGCGGCTTCCTGTCACAAAGCACCAAGGCCATTATTGCCAGGCTCACTGCCGATGGCGAGTTCGATTCCAGTTTTGATGGCGGCGATGGCATTACCCGCCAGACCTTGGGCGTGGTTTCGGTCTATCCACGCACCAGCACACTGCAAGCCGACGGCAAACTGCTCATCGCCGGTCGCGCCCGCGTGCCGATCACCGGTGGCGATTACAGCAGCCTTATGTTGGCCCGCTTTGCCGGTGACACTGCCGCCATCGACGTGACACCGGAGGCGTTTGATCTGGGTAATCTCACAGACGTGGCACCGAGCAGTGTCCAGCAATCCAGCACCATCACCATCGCCGGACTCAGCGATGGTGTGCAAGTGCCCCTGCGTATCAGCAACGGCGAATACCAGCTCAATGGCGGCAACTACACCAGCAACTCTGCCTGGGTCAGTAATGGCGCACAGATTCGGGTCCGCCACACCGCCTCGGCGCTGGGCGCCACCGCGACCGAAACCGTTTTGAGCGTGGGCGGTCTCAGCGTACCGTTCAATGGTGGCAACCTGCAGGGCGATGTCATCTCGGCCAGCTTTACCAGCACCACGCAGAACGTCGACACGACGCCCGCTGCATTCAGTTTCACCAGTGTCACCGACGTCGCCCTGGACAGCTGGGTCGTTTCGGACCCCGTCACGATAACGGGAATCAATTACGCGACGCCGGTGTCGATCAGCAATGGCGAGTATTCGATTGGTTGCAATGCGAGTTTCACCAGCGCTGCCGGCACAGTGGAAGCCGGTGCCAGCGTCTGCGTCCGTCAGCGGACCGCCAGCACGACCAGCACCAGCAAGACCACCACGCTGACGGTCGGCACGGTCAGCGCGGATTTCGTCACGACAACGACCGCCTCGGTCGATACCACACCGGACGACTTCAGCTTTACCGCCCAGACCAATGTCGCGCGCGTGGCAACCGTCACTTCCAACAGCATCACGGTGACCGGCATCAATGCGCCAACCCCCATCAGTGTCAGTGGTAGCGGCGGTTACTCCATCGGCTGCACGGAAACTTTTGTCAACAGCCCCGGTACGGTCAGTGCTGGCGATACCGTCTGCCTGCGCCATCTGGCCTCGACAAACTATGCCAGCCAGGTGAGCACCACACTGACCATTGGCGGCAAATCCGCCACCTTCACCAGCACTACTGTCAGTGCCAGCACATCAGGTGGTGGCGGCGGTGGTGGTGGTGGTGGCGGCGGTGGTGGTGGTGGCAGCACCGGTTTGCTGTTGCTGTAGCTGCTGGCGCTGACGAGTCTGCGCCGTGCATACATGGCAACAAAACGTTTTCATGTGCAGGCTTGAACAAGTCTCGCGTGTCCTGCTGTCGCTGTTGCTGATCAGCAACACGGCAGCAGCTGGTGACATTCTGCCGTTCAGCACCGATGGCTGCAGCGCCTTTCCGGACGGGCATGGTGAAGACGATACGTCGTGGCGTGATTGCTGTATCGCACACGATCTCGCCTATTGGGCCGGCGGCAGTTATGCCGACCGGCAAGCAGCGGACGAAGCGCTGGCGCTTTGTGTTGCTGATGCCGGCGCGCCGCAGATAGCCAAACTGATGCTGGCCGGTGTCCGGGTCGGTGGCTCTCCGTTTTTCCCGACCAGCTACCGCTGGGGCTACGGCTGGCCTTATGTGCGCGGCTACGCACCGCTCAGCGACGTGGAAAAAGAGCAGATCATGGCCGCGATTGACCGGGCAACACCGGAGGCTTTTGTGCCGCAGACCCCGACGCTGTATTGGCAATGGGTGCCGTGGCGAACAGAGAACGAGTGAGTCGTTCACTCATTTGCTCGCGACGGCTTCAGCCATCGGGACAGGAAGAACCGGCGCAGAAGAACAAGGGCGGAAGTTCCGCCCTTTTTGCTGTGTCAGTGCCGGCGTGCAGACGCGAAAGTCAAATCACCGCTGCCAGCTCGGCGCCTTGCCGGATCGCGCGCTTGGCATCGAGCTCAGAGGCAACATCGGCGCCACCGATGACATGCACGGTAATGCCGCGAGCACGCAGCGGTTCCAGCAACTCACGCTGCGACAGCTGACCGGTGCAGTTGATCACATGATCCACTTCCAGACAGCGCAGCGGACCCTGCTCGCCTTCACGGATCCACAGCCCCTGATCATCAATGCGTTCGTAGTTGACGCCGGAAAGCATCTGCACCTGATTCATTTTCAGGCTGGCGCGGTGGATCCAGCCGGTGGTCTTGCCAAGCCCGGCACCCGGTTTGCTCGCCTTGCGCTGGCACATGATGACCTGGCGTGCCGGCTTCAGCGGTTCCGGTTTCGGCAGCACGGCGCCGCGATGCTGATAACCGGCATCAACGCCCCACTCTTTCAGGAAATGCTCGGTATCCGGGGATTTACCTTGTTCCGCTACCAAAAACTCGGCCATATCAAAACCGATACCACCGGCACCGATGATCGCGACCTTCTTGCCGACCGGTTTCTTGTGCAGCAGCACATCCGGATAGCTCAGCACTTTCGGATGATCGATGCCCGGGATCTCCGGCGTGCGCGGCACCACGCCGGTGGC
The DNA here is from genome assembly GCA_046297695.1 of Permianibacter sp. Classification (GTDB taxonomy): domain Bacteria; phylum Pseudomonadota; class Gammaproteobacteria; order Enterobacterales; family Permianibacteraceae; genus Permianibacter. Next base: position 12,405 of record JBKBHF010000016.1, read on the forward strand.
CAGCACGACTTCGTCAAAGCCGTTGGCAATCAACTGTTCCGCACTGGCGCGCTGACCAAGGCAAACCGAGACGCCGGTCAATTCCAGTCGCCGTTTGAAATAGCGCAGCGTCTCGTAAAACTCTTCCTTGCCCGGCACCTGCTTGGCAATATTGAGCTGGCCGCCCAATTCCTGCGCGGCTTCGATCAGCGTGACGTCGTGACCGCGTTCGGCGGCATAGGTCGCGAAGCTCATACCGGCCGCACCACCGCCGACGACAGCAATTTTCTTCTTGCGCTGCGCGGTCGCAAAATTCAGTTCGGTTTCGTAAGCCGCGCGCGGATTGACCAGACAGGTCGCGCGCTTGTGTTGGAACACGTGATCGAGACAGGCCTGATTGCAGCCGATGCAGGTGTTGATTTCATCGGCGCGGTTCATGCTCGCCTTGCGGACAAAATCGGCATCGGCGAGCAGCGGCCGCGCCATCGACACCATGTCGGCATCACCTCGGGCCAGAATGTCTTCGGCCACTTCCGGCGTGTTGATCCGGTTGGTGGTAATCAGCGGCAGGTTGACTTCACCTTTCAGCTTGCGAGTGACCCAGGTAAAGGCGCCGCGCGGCACCATGGTCGCGATGGTCGGCACTCGCGCTTCGTGCCAGCCAATGCCGGTGTTGATGATCGTCGCACCGGCTTTTTCAATGGCTTTGGCGAGCTGCACGACTTCGCCCCAGCTCTGGCCATCCGGCACCAAATCGAGCATCGACAGGCGATAGATGATGATGAAATTCGGGCCGACTTTTTCCCGCATCCGCCGGACAATCTCGACCGGGAAACGCATCCGGTTTTCGTAGGAGCCGCCCCACTCGTCGGTGCGCTGGTTGGTGCGTGCGCAGAGGAATTGGTTGATGAGATAGCCTTCCGAGCCCATCACCTCGACGCCGTCATAACCGGCACGCTGGGCCAGGACCGCGCAGTTGACGTAATCCTTGATGGTCTTCTCGACGCCACGGCGCGACAGCGCCCAGGGCTTGAATGGCGTGATCGGCGACTGGATCTTGCTCGGCGCGACCTGCAGCGGGTGGTAGCTGTACCGACCACCGTGCAGGATCTGCAGCGCAATGCGGCCACCGGCCTTGTGCACGGCATCGGTGACGATGCGGTGCTTACCGACCTGCCAGGGCCAGCTCAGCTGGGCACCGAACGGCGCCAGCCGGCCAGCGAGGTTCGGCGCAATGCCGCCGGTGACAATCAAACTGACCCCACCGCGCGCCCGCTCGGCATAAAAAGCGGCCATCTTCTCAAAGCCGCCCTTTTCTTCTTCAAGGCCGGTATGCATCGAACCCATCAAGACCCGGTTCGGCAAGGTACAAAAGCCCAGGTTCAGCGGCGCCAGCAGATTGGGGTAAGCAGCAGTCATGACTCGTCGGACCATTTGAAAGGTTCCGGCAAGTGTAGGGAGCGACGGCGCGACCGGCAAGCTCCCCAAGCTATTCCCGGCGCAATAGCTGCTTACAAATGGCAGACACCCTGATACAGGGAGAAACCCAAGCGGTGTCAGGTACTTAGCAGTAAGACCTGCGCCATCGTGCGAGGCATTGACCGTACGCTCTGGCCGGTCCGGGTCCGACTCCTTACACTTGGCCCCCCTGCCCGTGGCCATGACGGCCCGGCCGGTCTGTATCGTTCAACCCTCGAGAGTGTCATGGAAAAGAAGCGTCGTAGCTTTCCGGTTCGTGCCCTGATCGCAAGCTGGCGGTTCATCAACAACGCCCGCCGTGCGTTCATGAACCTGTTGTTTGTGCTGTTCGTCGTGTTTGTCCTGTCGGCCGTGTTTGGCGACAAGGGTCCGCGGGTCGAAACCGGTAGTGCGCTGGTGCTGAAACCAGCCGGCTTCATCGTCGAGCAAGCCGAAAACCCGACCCCAGTCGAAGCCATCATGGGCGATCTGTCAGACGATCGGCCGCCGCAAACCGAGCTGCGCGATCTGTTGACCGCCATCCGTGAAGGCGCCAAAGACGAGCGCATCAAGATTCTGGTGATCGACACCAGCGAGCTGATGGGCGTCGGCCCATCCAAACTGGTTGAACTGCGCGACGCCATCGCCGAATTCAAACAAGCTGGCAAGAAAGTGCTGGCCCGTGGCGATTGGTACAGCCAGGCCGGCTACTACCTCGCTGCGCAAGCCGATGAGGTTTACCTCGACAGCTACGGCGCCATCGACATCGACGGTTTCAATCACACCCGCACCTTCTTCAAGGGCGCGTTGGAGCGATTCGGCGTCAAGATGCACGTGTTCAAGGTCGGCACCTACAAATCGGCCGTTGAACCGTACATCCGTGATGACATGTCACCGGAAGCCAAAGCCAATGCCGAGCAATGGCTGAACGTGCTGTGGAACGGCTACAAGACCGACGTTGCCGCCGCGCGCAAGCTGCAACCGGAACAAATTCAACAATACGCCGACAACATGAGCAGCCTGCTGCAGGCTGAACAGGGTGATCTGGCAAAAGTCGCGCAAACCGCCGGCCTCATCAACGGTTTTAAAACCCGGATCGAGTGGGAAGATTATCTGCGCGAGCTGGTGGGTGAAGACCACAAAGGCGAAACTTTCAAGCAGGTCGATGCCGTCGCCTATGCCTCGCTGTTCGAACGGCCGAAGCTGCCGGGTGAAAGCAGCGTCGGCATCATCGTCGCGCAAGGCGAAATCGTCGACGGTGAAGCACCGGTCGGCATGAGCGGTGGTGACAGCGTTGCCCAGCTGATCCGCGATGCCCGTGAAGACGAATCGATCAAGGCCATCGTGCTGCGCGTTGACAGCCCTGGGGGTTCGGCGTTTGCATCGGAAGTGATTCGGCGCGAGCTCGAAGCGACCCAGAAAGCCGGCAAACCGGTCGTGGTCAGCATGAGTTCGGTCGCCGCATCCGGCGGTTACTGGATCAGTGCAACGGCCGATGAAATTGTCGCCAGCCCCTGGACCATTACCGGCTCAATCGGCATCTTCGGCATGTTCCCAACCGTCGAAGCACTCGCCAATGAATACGGCATCCATCGCGATGGCGTTGGCACCACCAAGCTCGCCGGCGCGTTTGATCTGGCCCGTCCGCTGAACCCGGAACTGGGCGCGATCATCCAGCAGGCGATCAACCACGGTTATGAGCGTTTCCTCGGCCTGGTCGCCAATGGCCGCAAGAAAACCCGCGACGAAGTCGATGCCATTGCCCAGGGTCGGGTCTGGGCGGGCAGCGACGCGCTGGGTCACGGTCTGGTCGACAAGCTCGGCACCTTGGACGATGCGGTCAAATCGGCAGCCGAACGCGCCAAGCTTGGCGACAAGTACACTGTTCGTTATGTCGAGAAGCCGCTGACGCCGATGCAGGCCTTCGTCAAAGGCTTCAGCGCTCATGCAGTAGCCGTGCTGCCGGAAAGCTGGTTCGCAGCGCCGCAACACAAATTGCCAAGCCCGCTGCTGATGCAAGCCAAGCTCGCGGCCAAACAGGCCAAGGATCTGCTCGAAATGAACGATCCGAATCACGCTTATGCGCACTGCCTGTGTGAAGTGCAGTAAGCGTATTTGACGTGCTCCGCTGCCGCGCTTTGCCGGTAGCGGACAAACAAAAACGGCAGCCAATGGCTGCCGTTTTTGTTGCTGCTGATTCCGGTATCAGTCGTTCGAGAACCGGCGGCTGCGACGCGGCGGCGCGCTGTCGGAGCGCTCGCTACGCACCGACAGGCGTTCGCCTTGGGCAAAACGCGACGGCCGTTCGCCATCCTGACGTACCGGACGATCGGCACGATCGCTACGGGCCGGACGGGCGCTGTCGGCGAAACGATCGCCACGCGGGGCCGGACGATCACTGCGCTCAAAACGGCTCGTACCACGGCTGTCACGGCTCGGGGCCGCATCACGGCTGAACCGATCCGAACGCGGACGATCTTCGCGCTTGAAGCTGTGCGCGGTCAGCTCGGTGTACTCGCTGCGCTCATGACGCGGAGCATAGTTGCCGCGGTTGTCGCCATTGCTCCGGTTGTCGAATGAACGCTCGCCACGCGGGCGATCATTGTTGAAGCGGTCACCGTACGGACGGTCGCTGCGCGGACGATCGCCGAAACGGTTTTCCGACGGACCACGATCGCTGAACCGACGCTCGGTACGCTCACGGGCAAAGCGATCATCGCTGCCGAAATCTTCCCGGCTAGGACCACGCGAACCTTGCGGGCGGCTTTCATGTGAACGACCACCAAAGCTGCGACCACCCCGGTCGCCGCCACGCGGGCCACCACGACCACTTGCCCCGCGACCGGTGCCGCCACTGCGACCACCGCCACGCGACGGCCGACCGCTGCGCGGTTCCAGACCTTCGATGACGATTTCTTCCAGCTTGGTGCCGAGCATCTGCTCGATGCGGAACAGCTTGTGCCATTCGCGCGGGCTGACCAGGGTCAGCGCTTCGCCGGTGGCGCCACCACGACCGGTGCGGCCGATACGGTGGACGTAATCTTCCGACACCATCGGCAGATCAAAGTTGATGACGTGGGTGACACCTTTGACGTCGAGACCACGGGCGGCGACATCGGTCGCGACCAGCACTTTCAGACGGCCTTCATGCATTTTTTCCAGCACCCGGCGACGGAAGCCCTGCTTCATATCACCGTGCAGTGCATCGGCGCTGATGCCCTGCGCTTTCAAGCTCTCGGCCAATTCTTCGGTGCCATTCTTGGTGGCAACGAACACCACGGCCTGCTGCATCTCTTTGCGTTCGAGCAGCGAAGTCAGCAGCGAATTCTTGTGACCGAAATCGTCAGCAGCCAGCACCGACTGGGTGATCGATTCGTGCTTTTCGCGAACGCTGGCGGTCTGGATACGAACCGGCTCATTCAAGAGCTTGCGGGCGACGCGCTCGACTTCGCCTTCCAGCGTCGCCGAGAACAGCAGGGTCTGACGATCGGCCGGCATTTTGCTGGCAATCATTTCGACGTCATCGACAAAGCCCATGTCCAGCATGCGGTCGGCTTCGTCAAGAATCAGCAGCTCAATGCGCGAGAAATCGATACGGCCTTTGTCCATGTGATCCATCAGGCGGCCTGGGGTGGCGACCAGAATGTCGAACGGACGCGACAGCAGTTTTTCCTGGTGGAAGTACGAGACACCACCGACGATGGTGCCCACACGCAGCTTGGTGTTCTTGCCGAAATCACGGACGGCATCGTTGATTTGTTGGGCCAGTTCGCGGGTCGGCGACAGCACCAGTACGCGCGGGCCTTTGCCGGAGGCTTTCGGCGGCGTGGTCAGCAGTTTGTGCAGCGTCGGCAGCATGAAGGCAGCGGTTTTGCCAGTGCCGGTCTGGGCCGAAGCCATCACGTCTTTGTTTTGCAGGATGACCGGAATGGCCTCCTGCTGAATGGCGGTAGGCTGAACGAAATTCAGCGCGTCGAGTGCCTGCATCAGGCGCGAATCGAGATTCAGATCAGCAAACGAAACAGAAGTAGTGGTTTCGATTGCAACGTCGGTTTGGGTGTCGATCATCGTAGACAAGGTCATTTTTCCTGCCCCAACGGGGCGCAAACGGCAGCCATGGCCGCTGCAGACCGGTTTGTTCAAGACGAAACGTTCCGAAGCGAGGAAATTTTCGCCAAACAAAAGCCTGCCGAGCCGCGTATTACGCGGTAGCCACTGCCTTACATCAGTTAATGTGTCAGCCGGAACCGGGCATCGGCCCACGCCTCTGCATCAGCAGAGCGGACCACCCGCAACTTGGCGAAAACACGTCGTGCCGCCAAGCCGGATACCTGCAGGGATCAGGTCAGGTTCGAGGAACCGGACCCTGGCGCGAAGTCGCGCTCGCAGGAGGAGGATTGGTGAGGCTCATACCCGCTGCGGTTTTGATGCCCCGCAACAAGGGCGCGAACTATAGGGGCTGACCGGGTAAAAAGCGAGCGATTTTTGACGTCGGCCGGCCGAAAAGGCAATTTTCACCAGATCTGTACCAGTTGCGAGCATTTGCGCGGAGCAACTGGCCCGATCGTTCCGGATAGACCGGCCCGGCTACAATAGCGACCATCTTTCCCCTACCCGCTCCCGCCATGACCCGTTCCGTCTATATCGCCCACACCGGCGGCACCATCGGCATGAAGAAAACCGCCAACGGCTACGCCCCGGTGCGCGGCTACCTCGATGAAGTGATCCGGAACATGCCGGAATTTGCTCGTGACGAGATGCCACGGGTGGTCGTGCGCGAATTCGAAACGCTGATCGATTCCTCCGACATGACGCCATCGGAATGGTGGCGCATTGCCCAGGACATCCGCGATCACTATGACCAGTTCGACGGCTTCGTGATCCTGCACGGCACCGACACCATGGCTTACACCGCGTCGGCGCTGTCGTTCATGCTCGAAGATCTGGCCAAGCCGGTCATCGTTACCGGCTCGCAGATCCCGATGTGCGAATTGCGCACCGATGGCCGCGACAACCTGATCAGCGCCGTGCTGCTCGCCGCCAACTACGACATCCCGGAAGTCTGTCTGTATTTCCACGACCGGCTTTATCGCGGCAACCGCGCGCAGAAGGTCGATGCCAATGGCTTCCATGCTTTTGACTCACCGAACTTTCCACCGCTGGCCGAAGTCGGCATCTCGATCGACATCAACCGTTCACTGCTGCTGCCAGGACCGAACAAACCATTGCGGGTGCAGGAACTGAATCCGCCGATGGTGGGAACCATTTCGCTGTTCCCGGGTATAAACGCCGGCATCATCGAAAACTTCCTGAAGCCGCCGTTGCAGGGTCTGATCCTGCAAAGCTACGGCAGCGGCAATGCGCCGTCGAAAAACACCGAGCTCTTGCGGGTATTGCAGGAAGCCAGCGATCGCGGCGTCATCGTGGTCAACTGCACCCAGTGCTACCGCGGTCTTGTTGACATGAACACCTATGAATGCGGCCGTGTGCTGATGCAGCACGGCGTGATCAGCGGTTACGACATGACCCGGGAAGCGGCACTGACAAAACTGTATTACCTGTTTTCGCTCGGCCTCAACACCAGTGAAATCAAGAAACGGATGCAACAAAATCTGCGTGGAGAACTGACGCTTGATTGATGCGCTGCGATGCTCGCTCATCCTGCTCGGGAGCAGTCTGCTGGCCGTCGCCGCGGCCCAACCGACACCCGCACCGGACTGGCAATTTCGCTGCGCCGCCAATGAACCGGGCAGCGCCCAGTTGATCACGCCACCGCAGCGCGGTCTGCCGGCGCTTCCCGCGCTACGCTACGAATGCTATACCAGCCCGGATGGTCAAGCGGTATTGACGGCGCAAGCTGGCGGCCAGCATGAACAAACGGTGTTGCTTATCCACGGTCTTGGTACGTCAGGGCATCATGATTGGCGCGAAACCATTCCGGTATTGGCGCAGCGCTATCACGTGCTGGCGATCGATTTGCCCGGCTTTGGTGGTTCGCCGGCGCTGCCACAGGGCTACGCGTTTGAGCCGCTGGCGCGCCTGCTCGAACAAACGCTGCAGCACTATGCGGTTGGGCCGGCCATCGTCATGGGTCATTCGCTCGGTGGCGCGATTGCACTCGATTTTGCCCATCGTCACCCGGCCCAGCTCGAACGGCTGATTCTGGTCGATGTGGCCGGCGTGCTGCAGAAACAGGTGTTTGCCAACCATATCGCGCAATGGCCGCTGCCACATCAAGTGGGTTTGCCGCCATTGGACCGCGTACTCGGTCACCTCGGCCGGCATGCTGATCGGGTCAAACGCAACGTCCTGAACTGGCCGGAACAACTGTTCGATCTGAGCGGTATGTTGCGCGCCAATCCGGCATTACGGGCCTTGATTCTGCGCGATCAAGTCATGGTCGATGCGGCGCTGGGCTTGGTAGAAAACGATTTCTCGCAGGCAATTCGCAACACCCGCACGGCCACCTTCATTCTCTGGGGCAGTGACGATCAGGTGACCCCGGTGCGCACCGGTCGGCTGCTGGCCGGCCGGATGCCGAACGCACGGCTCTATCTGGTGCCGGGCGCCCGCCATGTCCCGATGCTGGAAGCGCCCGGTGAGTTTCATCGCCTGCTCGGCGATGCCTTGCTGATGCCTACCCAGCCGAATGCGCTGGCACTGAAAAAGCCACTGGCAAGCTCACTCGCTACCGCGCCAGTGCAGCAATGCGCGCAGCAAACATCCGGACGCTATACCGGAGCAATCCAGCGGCTGGCGCTGAACAGCTGTCACGGCATTCACATTGAGGATGCCGAGATCGGAGAACTGGTGCTGCAGAATTCGTCAGCGGAACTGACCAACGTGGTCATACGCTCGAACGAAACGGCTATCACGGCCAATCAGTCAATGCTGATTGGCACTGCGATCACTGTCAGCGGCAAGACCGCCATTGCAAGCGATGGCAGCCATTTCGATCTGGCCGGTGCCACGCTGATTGGCAAGGAAACGGTGGCCCGGGTTCTGACCGATAGCATGTTCTACCTGTCGGTCAGCGAGTGGCAGCGCGGCAACAGCCGCCAGGATCGCCACGAAGTGCTGCGGCTGACCGCAGGCAGCTACTGAAGGTAAAACTCGCGAAGCCTTTTTGGAAAAGCAGATCGGGGAATGCTGTTTTGAAAAGAACTTTTGAACCAGATCGGCCCAGCGTGAACGGCTTCAATCCGATTATTGCAGCGTGATCTTGAATGTCGCCTGGGCGGCTTCGAGCCGCTCTTTCTCGCTGTCGCAGAGAAAGCGCATCTCGCCGTTTTCATCGATCGTATAGGCCTCGGCCCGATCCGGCTGATAACGGGCCTGCCACAGCATCAGCGCCTCGATGATGGTTTCCCGCTGAGCATCGCTGAGCCGGACGCCGTCCGGCCATTTACCGAGTTCAACGGCACGGGTCAACTTTTCCCGAATCTCGGGCGTCATGCTGGCAATCAGCTGGTCTACCGTCATGGCAGCTCCTGTCTATGCATAGTTGCCATCCCCAAGCTCGGAATGGCCCGCTATCCGCGATGGCAAAGCGGCGCGCATTCTAGCAAATGCCAGCGCCAGCGCGCTGCAACAAGCCAGCTTGGCCTACACTCAAGGCGGACGACGGAGATATCCGATGCGAATCTGGTTGGGTTTGTTGTTACTGCTTGGCGCCAGTGCAGCCTTGGCCGAGCCGCGTCTGGTACGTGCATGCGATAACGATCAGGACTATCCGCCATTTCGCTGGCAACACACCAATGCTGACGGCCAACTCGAAGTCCATGGTCTCGGCTACAGCCTGCTCCGGCACATTCTTGCCAAACACGGTTGGCGACTGGAACTGGAGCTGTTGCCGATCAAGCGCTGCCTGCGCGAAGTCGAGCACGGCCAACGCTTTCAGCTGCTGGTCAGCAGCAGCTACAACGCCGACCGGGCAAAACGCTATCGCCTGACCGAGCCCTATGACTACGTCAGCTTCCACGCGTTTTATTTGCGGCAACGGTTTCCGGATGCGGCGCCGGTCAGCAAGAAAGCGGACCTGGCCAAATGGCGTGTCTGCGGCATCGCCGGCCATAATTTTGCGATGTTTGATTTGAAGCCGGAACAGATCGACACCGGCCCGGAAAATTTCGCGGCAGCGTTTCAGTTGCTGCGCGCGGGTCGCTGCGATGTTTTTCCGTACAACTTCCAGTCCATCGAAGCCTTGTCACTGATCGGTCAGGACATACTCGGCACCGGCGAATTTGCCAGTGCCGAAATCGAAGACGTTCCCCACGGGCAAATCTTGATGCTGATCTCGCGCAACCACCGCAACAGCATTGTCTTGAAGAAAATCATCGACAGCGAGCTGAATGCCATGGCGGCATCCGGGGAACTGGCGCGTTTTCGCCAACAGTTCTACGACGAACACCGTCCGGTTTCGCCGTAACCCGGCGCGTGCTCAGTAACCATCTCCCATCAACACGTAACAAACACCGAGCACAGTCCATGCGCCACTACCACCATCCGGCAATGGCATCGGCTGATAGCGCAGGCTGCCGTCCGGTTTGCGTTCGCTGTTCAGCAGATCACGGATCTGCACCAGCAGCTTGCTGACGGCAATCTGTGCCGGCCAGCTGCGATAGGCATCGGGCCATTGCAGGCTCAGCTGGCGCGGCCGGGTGCCACCGTATCCCGGTATGGTGCCGAGTCCGGCGAAGCGTTTGCCGACGGCGGTGTGGCCGGTTTCTGCGAGCAGAAAATCCAGACGGGAGACCAAGGACGCTGCCACCCGGCTGTTGAATCCGGTCAGCGGCAAGCCGCCGGTCTGTTCGCGATGCGCTGTGGTAAATGCAGCCAGCCAGGTCCAACCGGAATTCATCTTGGCTTTGGCATCGGCGTCGGCGCTCAACGCCGCCTGCACCACCTTGCGCACATTGTCGGTGGTCACTTCCCGCTGCGGCACGCCGAACAAGTTGAAAATCTCGTTGGCGATCTTGACCGCCAGAAACTGCTCCTCGACCGTCCAGTCCTTGTTGTCTTCAACGGTTTTGGCAAGCAGCCGGGCGCGATACAACAGCGAGTTGGTCAGGAACCCGTACGCGCTGTAATTGATGCGTGGCTTCGGCCAGAAAAATTTCAGCAGCCGGTCATGCCAACCGCTGACCGGCTCGCCGACCGGTTGCCGCTGATACATCGGCTGGTACGGTTCTTCGTCAATCCAGCGCACCAGCGCTTTGACAAACTCCTCGTCCGCGGCGTCGGCTTTGGGCATCACCGGCGGGTAGATGCTTTCACCGATCACGCAGGTGGCGGCATCGTCGATCACCACCGGATCATCGCTGGAGGTTTCGATATCCGCCTGCACCCGCGCCTCGGCGTAAACGAGATACATCTCCTGGGCGACGAAGGACAGCGAATCCCAGTAATCAAGCGCCTGATCGGTCAGGCGCGCACCCGGCACGCTGTTGCCGCTGCTCTCCTCGACATAGCTGCAGGAACGAAGCAGCGCCGGATTGAGCCGGATGAAATCGTCATCGGCCTGGACGGTGTTGCGGAATGGCCATGGCACCATCAACCGGGCAATGACATCGATGCTGAAGCGATGCCCGCGCGCCAAGACTTCGCACAACTTGCCATCGCGGTCATGGCGTGGAATGCGGCCTTCGCGCCAGCTCTCGGGCTGCGGATGAAAACGCTTGAACCAGACTTTCCAGGCAGCGATGAAGATGCCGCGCGACAGCTGGAAATTATTGGCGGAAGGAAACGTAACGTGCATGGTCGACAAAACGGCCGGCAAACAGGATGGCGACATGATGGCACAGCCGCACCGCAGCGGGCTACCGACGCCCGGCTCGGCCAGCCCGGTGCCCCGTCACGCCAGCCGGCCCGGATACCCTACCATCGATTGCCCCATGCTCCAGGCCGCCACAACTTGCACCGATTCCCGTTTACATGGCTCGGGTTCGACCGGCGTCAGCCCTGGCTACAGCACCGTGCTGCCGGCAGCCCGCCCAGGAGCGACAGCTAGGCCGTCGGCCACCACCCCATCGAGGCGCGGGGCCGTGGTGCACGCCATTGTCGGCTTCTGCTGCGCACCCTCGAACTACTGCAGCAGCATGCGCCGAACCAGCATCCGCCGCCCAACCTGTCACACCGCCGCCACGGACCGCCTGGTCGGCAACAGCAGTCGGTTTGGCGATTGCTCAACGCTGGGCCAGGAAAACAGGCACGAAAAAACATGGCGTCCCGGAGACGATTTGAACGTCCGACCTTCCCCTTAGGAGGGGGATGCTCTATCCAGCTGAGCTACCGGGACCTACAAGACAAAAAAACGCCCTGCCGTGCAGGCAGGGCGCGCATTGTAAACCAGAGCAGGGCGCGCTTCATCCCCGGCTCGAAACCACCGACCGACTCAAACGGCGAAATAACTGGCCTCTGGCTGCGCCCACGCGTGAGCCTGGCTGACGATAAGCGTGCGCAAGCTCGCAGTACGCGGCATCAGCTGGCGACGGAAGAAATCGGCGGTCAGCAGCTTGTGTTGGTAATACACATCGCTGTCTTCCGCGCTGGCAGCAATTTGTGCCAACTGACACCACAGCCAACCGTAGATCAAATGGCCGGTCAGGTGCAGGAAGTGCACCGCATTGGCACCGGCATGACGGCCGCCGTCCTCGGCGTTTTCCAGAATCGCATCGAGTGCCAGTTCGAAATCGCTCGCCGCCTGGCTGAGCGCCGCTTTCCAGTCGGCATCTTTCAGTTTCTCGGCGTAACGGCGAATCGCCAGCAGCAGTTCTTCGGCGGTTTCGCCTTTGTTGGCGATCAGTTTGCGGCCGACCAGATCCATGGCCTGCACGCCGTTGGTGCCTTCATAGATTTGGGCGATGCGGGCGTCACGCACTGTTTGCTCAACGCCCCATTCGCGCACATAACCGTGACCACCAAGTACCTGCACACCGTGGTTGCAGACTTCGAAACCGATATCGGTGAAAAAGGCTTTCGCCACAGGGGTCAGGAAGGCCAGCAGCGCTTCGGCCTTGGCTTTGACCGCCGCGTCTTTGCCGGTGTGCGCTTCATCGAGCAGGCTGCCCATCCACAGTGCCAGCGCACGGCCACCTTCGGTATAGGCGCGCATGGTCAGCAGCATGCGCTGCACATCCGGATGCACGATGATCGGATCGGCAATTTCTTTCGAACCCGGCGCCCGGCTCTGCTTGCGTTCGCTGGCATAACGCGCCGCGATCTGCCAGGCGAGCTCGCCAAGACCAACGCCTTGCACGGCAATCGACAAGCGCTCGACGTTCATCATCGTGAACATGCACTTGAGGCCTTCATTCGGCTTGCCGATGAGGTAGCCCTTGGCGCCGTCGAAATTCATGACGCAGGTGCTCGATGCCTTGATGCCCATCTTGTGCTCGATCGAGCCGCAGCTGAACGCGTTGCGTGCGCCGAGCGAACCGTCGGCATTGACGTCGAACTTCGATACCAGGAACAGCGAAATGCCCTTGGTGCCGGCCGGGGCATCCGGCAAGCGTGCCAGCACCAGATGGACGATGTTGTCGGTCAGATCGTGCTCACCGCCGGTGATGAAAATCTTGGTGCCGCTGATGCTGTAGCTGCCGTCGGCATTCGGTGTGGCTTTGGTTTTCAGCAGGCCCAGATCGGTACCGGCATGCGGCTCGGTCAGGCACATCGCACCGGCCCATTCGCCGCCCAACAGTTTCGGCAGGTATTGCGCTTTCATCGCTTCGTCGCCGTGCGCGGCGATGCACTCGGTGGCGCCATTGGTCAGCGACGAATACAGGCAGAACGAGGTGTTGGCGCCGTAGATCATTTCTTCAATGGCGACATGCAGCGTGCGCGGCAGGCCCTGACCGCCGTACTGCGGATCGCCACAGAGCGACTGCCAGCCGCTTTCGGCAAATTGCTTCCACGCTTCCGGAAAGCCTTTCGGTGTTTTGACCACGCCGTTGCTGATGCTGCAACCTTCTTCATCGCCACTGCGGTTCAGCGGCGCCAGTACGCCACCACAAAACTTGCCCGCCTCTTCCAGCACGGCATCGATCAAGCCGCTGTCCAGTTCGGCATGGCCACCGAGTTGCTGCCACCGCTCCGGCAACTTGAGCCATTCGAGCAGCAGGAAACGGTAATCGCGGATCGGGGCTTGGTAGGTCATGAAAGTCTCCAGAGTATTGGCTGATTTTTTGTGAATGGTGTGTGTGTGAAAATGACTTGTTTATGAAAATAAGAGGTCAACGCAGGCTGTCGAGCAGCCATTGCAAGGCATATTCGAGTGCCTGTTCGCGCACGGCAGCGCGCTCACCGTCGAAGTGCTGCACGCGCGCTTCGACCGCCACGCCTTTGCGCGCCAGCCCAAACCAGACGGTGCCGACCGGCTTGGCATCACTGCCGCCATCGGGACCTGCGATGCCGCTGACGCTGATCGCGATATCGGCCTTGCTGCGCGCCAGTGCACCGAAGGCCATCGCCATCACGGTTTCGCTGCTGACCGCACCGAAGCTATTGAGCGTGTCGGCCGAGACGCCGAGCAACTGCTGCTTGGCGTCATTGCTGTAGGTGACGAAACCGCGATCAAACCAGCGTGAGCTGCCCGGCAACGCGGTGCACGCCGCCGCGATAAGACCACCGGTGCAGGATTCAGCAGTCGTCAGCCACATGCCATTGCTGGTCAGCAGCTGCGCCAGATTGGCCACTTGTTGAGCGATGTCCCGGTCCACATCCCGATTGGCGTCACGCGTTTGCACGATGGCTGTCCTTGCACCGCCCCATCAAGGAGACGACGCGGTGATTCGTATTGGGTTGGGCCCGCTCTGCCAGTAGAATGCCGGCGATGACGACGACCACACTCCCCCCGATGCCGGATCTGTCCGGCCACACGCCGATGATGCAGCAGTATCTGCGCATCAAGGCGGCCCATCCCCAGCATTTGCTGTTCTACCGGATGGGCGACTTCTACGAACTCTTTTACGACGACGCCGCCACCGCCGCGCAGGCGCTGGACATCACGCTGACCAAGCGCGGCGCCTCCAACGGCGACCCAATCCCGATGGCCGGCGTGCCGTGGCACGCCATGGAGCCTTACCTCGCCAAGCTCGTGAAACAGGGGTTCACGGTCGCCATCTGCGAGCAGCTCGGCGACCCGGCACTGAGCAAGGGGCCGGTCGAGCGCGGCGTGGTCCGTATTGTCACCCCCGGCACGCTGTCCGACGAGGAATTGCTGGATGAGCGTCGCGACAACCTGATTCTAGCGATCACGCAAAGGTCTGACCACCGGGACGGCGGTACGCACTTTGGCGTTGCCAGCCTCGAGTTGGCAAGTGGCCGTTTCGCATTAAGCGAGCCGCGCTCACTGCCCGAGCTTTGCGCTGAATTGCATCGGCTGCAACCGGCCGAAGTGCTGCTGGACGAAAACCTGTACGAACTGCCGCTGCCGGCGCTCGGCGCCCGCCGGCTCTGCCCGGCCTGGCAGTTCGATCCGGTCTCGGCTCGCGAAGCCCTGCAGCGCCATTACAACGTCCGCAATCTCGATGGCTTTGGTCTGAGCCAGCTCGGCGCCGGCCTTGGCGCTGCCGGCGCGTTGCTGCAGTACGCCAAAGAAACCCAGAAAACCGCGCTGCCGCACCTGCGGCCGCCAACCCTGGAACGCGGCGATGACGCGCTCCAGCTCGACCCGGCCACCCGGCGCAATCTCGAGCTGTCGGAAACCATTCGCGGCGACGACAGCCACACGCTGCTGCAAGTGCTCGACCGCACGGTCACCGCGATGGGCACCCGGCTACTGCGGCGCTGGCTGCATCGGCCGCTGTGCCAGCGCGCCGCCATCGAACAACGACTGGATGCGGTCGAAGCACTGCTCAATTCCCATCAGCTCGACGAGATCCGCCGGGCACTGAAATCAGTCGGCGATCTGGAGCGGGTGCTGGCGCGCATTGCGCTCGGTTCGGCCCGCCCGCGCGATCTGGTCCGGGTACGCGAAGCCACCCGCGCGCTGCCCGATCTGCTCGCGCTGTTGCACGCCGTACCGAGCCAAAGCCTGCGGCAACTGACCAGCGGGCTGCGCGCCTTTCCCGATGTCGAAGCGCTGCTCAGCCGCGCCATTGCCGAGCAACCGTCTGGCCTCGTGCGCGACGGCGGCGTCATCGCGGTCGGTTACGACCGGGAGCTCGATGACTTGCGCGAGCTGTCCGAAGGCGTCGATTGCTTTCTCGAACGCATCGAAGCCGAAGAGCGCGCCGCCACCGGCATCGGCACACTCAAAGCCGGCTTCAATCGCGTGCACGGTTTCTATCTGGAAATCTCGCGTGGCCAGGCCCATCTGGCGCCGGCGCATTACCGCCGCCGGCAGACCTTGAAAAACGCCGAGCGCTTCATCACCGAAGCCCTGTCGGCGCAGGAAGAGCGGGTGCTGCGCGGCAGCGAGCGGGCCTTGCTGCGCGAGAAAGAACTGTACGAACAGCTGCTCGCCACGCTGCGCACCGAGCTGCCGGCACTGCAGGCCTGCAGCGATGCGCTCGCCACGCTCGATGTGCTGCAATCGCTGGCCGAACGGGCCGGCACGCTGCATTACCGCCGGCCGGTATTGCGCGATGCGCCCGGCATCGTGATCCGCGGCGGCCGCCATCCGGTGGTCGAACAGTTCATCAACGAACCATTCGTTGCCAATGACACCGTGCTGACGGAAGAACGGCGCAGCCAGATCATCACCGGCCCGAACATGGGCGGCAAATCGACCTACATGCGACAAACCGCGCTCATCACGCTGCTCGCCCATGTCGGCAGTTTCGTACCGGCCGACAGCGCCGAGATCGGTCTAGTCGATCGCATCTTCACCCGCATCGGCGCCAGTGACGATGTTGCCGGCGGCGCCTCGACCTTCATGGTCGAGATGAACGAAACCGCCAACATCCTGCATCACGCCAGTGCCCGCAGCCTGGTGCTGCTCGATGAGATCGGCCGCGGTACCAGCACCTATGACGGCCTCGCGCTGGCCTGGGCCTGCCTCGAACATATCCATCTGAACATCGGGGCTTTGACGCTGTTCGCGACCCATTATTTCGAGCTGACGCGGCTGCCGGAACAGCAAGCGGGCATGGTCAACCTGCATGTCAGCGCGACCGAGCACGGCGATTCGGTGGTATTCTTGCACGCCATCGAGGACGGCCCGGCCAACCGCAGTTACGGCATCCATGTCGCGCAACTGGCCGGTCTACCGTTGGCGGTTGTCGCCCGCGCCCGCGCCCATCTGGGTCAGCTGGAATCGGCCACGCCGGTCGCCGCGCACGGTACTGGCAGCGAGCCGGCTTCACCGGAAACCAGACCCGTGATCGACCCGGCCCATGCCCTGCTCGATGCCCTGGATATTGATCGCATCAGTCCGCGCGACGCGCTGGACGTGCTATACCAACTGAAATCGCTACGCAAATAACTGCCATTCGGGAGCCCATCATGGCCTTTGTTGTTGCCGACAACTGCGTCCTGTGCAAGCACACTGACTGCGTCGAAGTCTGTCCGGTCGATTGCTTCTACGAAGGCGAGAACTTTCTCGTCATCAACCCGGACGAGTGCATCGATTGCGGCCTGTGTGAGCCGGAATGCCCGGTCAACGCCATCTTCGAAGAAAACGAATTGCCGGAAGACCAAAAGCAATACATCCAGATCAACGCCGAGCTGGCGAAGAACTGGCCGAACATCAACAAGAAAAAAGACGCCCTGCCGGACGCCGAGAAATGGAATGGCGTGCCGAACAAACTGCAATACCTCAAGCGTTGATCGTTTGCAGACCGTACTGAGGCCGGCTTCTTGCCGGCCCTGTCATTTTTGGTGACCGCATTGCCAGACCAGAACAAGGACAATCGCCGTGAAAAACTGCCTGCGTTATGCCCTGCTTGCCCTGCCCTTCACTGCTGCCCTCGCCGACGAAGGCCAATGGCAACCGCACCAGCTGCTGGAATTGAAAAGCGAGCTGAAACGCATCGGCATCACCCTCCCGGCGGAAAAACTCAGCGATCTCACCAAGCACCCGATGAGCGCGATTGTCTCGACCGGTGGTTGCTCCGCATCATTCGTGTCGCCAAACGGTCTGGTCGTCACCAACCATCACTGCGCTTACAGCGCCATCCAGCGCAACGCGACCGCCGAGAAGAATCTGCTCGCCACCGGCTTTCTCGCCAAGACCATGGCCGAAGAATTGCCTGCCGGCCCGAATGAACGCATCTACGTCACCGACAAGGTTGAGAATGTCACGGACAAGGTGCTGAACGGCCTGGATGCCAGCCTGACCGGCAAAGCCCGGCACGATGCGATCCAGATGCGGGTCAAGGCGCTGATCGCCGAATGCGAAAAAGATCCGGCCTACCGCTGCTCGGTACCGAGTTTTCACCGCGGCCTCGAGTACTACCGCATCCGTCAACTGATGATTCGCGACGTCCGTCTGGTGTACGCACCGGCTGAAATGATCGGCAATTACGGCGGCGACATCGACAATTTCGAGTTCCCGCGCCACACCGGCGATTTCTCGTTCCTGCGTGCCTATGTCGGCAAGGACGGCAAACCGGCCGACCCATCGCCGGAAAACGTGCCGTTCAAGTCCAAGGATTTTCTGGTCGTCTCGGCCGAAGGTCTGAAGAACGGCGATCCGATTCTGCTGGCCGGTTACCCCGGCCGCACCAGCCGCTACAAACTGCCCAATGAAATCCGCTTTGCCCGTGATATCGATTACCCGGCCCGCGTGCAGGAATTTCAGGCCGATCTGGACGTGATCGCCGCTGCCACCACCACCAACGCCGACTGGCCCGTCCGTTATGCCAGTACGGTCAAATCGATCAATAACCGGATGAAAAAACTGCAGGGCTTACTCGACGGTTTCGCCCGCAAGGATATTGCAGCTATCAAGGACAAGCAGGATCTGGCCTTCCGCGAATGGCTCAGCAAGCAGAAGCATGCCGAGAGCCAGCAACAGATTCTGACCGAACTCGATGAGCTGATCGCCGCCGATCAGCTCATCACCCGACACGAATTTGCCTTTGCCAAAGCCAGCCACAGTGATCTGCTGAAAGCCGCGATGACGCTGTACCGCCTGGCGCGGGAAAGCGAAAAAGCCAATGCCGAGCGTGAGCCCGGCTTTCAGGAACGCGACATTCCGTTTATCCGTGCCCGCCTCAGCCGGATGGAGCAGTCGCTGGTGGCGCAAGTCGACTTCACCCGCTGGCAGGCGGCGCTGAAGCGTTACTACGTGCAGCCGCTGGAAGACCGCATTCCGGGCTTTGACCTGGAGTTGCCCAATGGCAGCGATCTGGATCAACGGCTGACCGCGCTGTATCGCGGCACCGAACTGGCCGATACCAACAAGCGATTGGCCTGGCTCGGTCAACCACCTGCGGCATTTGAGCAGAGCAAGGACGGCCTGATTCAGCTGGCGGTAGCGCTGTACCCGACGGCGATTGCACTGGAAGCGCAGCGCAAGGAAGTAGACGGCGAATTTGATCGCATCATTCCGCGCTACATGCAGGCCGTCATCGCCTGGAAAAAATCGCAAGGCAAGCCGGTTTACCCCGATGCCAACTCAACATTGCGGGTGACCTACGGCACGGTCGGCGCCTACTCGCCTGCCGATGGCATCGTCAAAGGCCCGTTCACCACGGTTGACGGCATTCTCGCCAAGCACACCGGCGAAGATCCGTTCAACGCCCCGCGCGCGTTGCAGGAGGCCATCAAGGCCGGCCGTTATGGCGTTTACCGCGATCCGGTGCTGAACACGGTGCCGGTCAACTTCCTGAGCAGCGCCGACACCACCGGCGGCAACTCCGGCTCCGCGGTGATGAATGGTCGCGGCGAGTTGGTTGGCCTCAATTTTGACTCGACCTATGAGTCGATCACCAAAGACTGGTATTTCGATCCGGCCATCACCCGCGCCATCCATGTCGATATCCGCTACATGCTGTGGGTCATGCAGGAAGTCGATCACGCCGACAATCTGTTGCAGGAAATGACCATCAAGTATCCGAAGCAGAAGAAATGATTGGCGGTTCTGGTAAGAACAGCAGGCTGACTTAATCGGATTGCTATTCGTGAAGCAGTGAATAGCAGTCAGTGCCTCGCGCCTTTCGTTCCCCTCCTTGTCAAGGATGGGTTAGGGGTGGTTGAGCGCCGCTCGCGATCAAGCATGGCGTTTCGCGAGTGAACGGATGGCACCTGAAATATTCTGTTCGGATAGCGGGTGCCGCAAGCACTGAGCAGCCCCCGTCCCTCCTTGACAAGGCGGGGAGCCACGCCGCGATTTCAATTCAATTGGTTTGGAAACAGATCGCGACCAGTTGCCGGCTAGCGCTGATAGCGCTACTGCCCCTTGCGCGACTGGGCAATATAAAACCTCGCCCGTTTCGCCTTGTCCATGCAGCCGGCGTAGGCCTCCACCGTCTGCTGCGTTTTTGCCAGCGATAGCAGCCCCACTGCTTTGCCATAGCTGACGGTGCCGGAGAAGCCCTCGGCCTTGGCGATATCCAGTTCGCGCCAGGCAGCATCCAACTGCGCCGCACAGCCATCACGACCGACCTGCTTGCCGGCACAGGCCGACAACAGGCCAAGCATCACAACCAGTCCAAGCATTCGCATCATCATCCCCCACAGATTGCTGGCATTGCTGACACGTGTTCAGCAATGCACCGGATGTAACCCAGCCTAGCCGACCGGGCGATTGTCCCCTGTTAACCGTCGCACAAAGCGCAGTGCTGAGCCTTCATAGCCGGCACGTTGATAGAACGCATGTGCCCGCTCGCGCTTGACGCTTGAGGTCAGTTCCAGCTGCACGCAGCCCTGCGCCTGTGCCCACTGTTCCGCGGCCTGCAACATCCGCTTGCCCAGTTGCTGGCTGCGCAAGGTTTCACTGACCACCAACGACGACAAGCGCGCGATCGGCTGACCCAAATGGAAATAAAACAACCGGGTCACGGCCGCGAGCCCGACAACCGCACCGGCCAGCTCGGCGACAAACACCGCCTGCTGCGGATCGGCAAGCGCCAATTGCAGACTGTGCGCGGCCACGCTGACATCCTGCGGGTAGCCAAGTTCGGCCAGCAGCGAAGCGACCGCCACAGCATCATCCACCGTGGCCGAGCGTATCGTCAGCTCATCCGCCATATTGCCTCCGACACAAACAGTATTTTTGTAGGAGCGGCCTTGGCCACGATTTCTTCAACGGCAAACACAATCACGGCCAAGGCCGCTCCCACAGCGCGCACTCGGCAATCGTTCTATTCAGATGTTTTGTCTGCCGCAGTCGCTTGCGCTTTCTGCATCTGTCGCTGTTCCTGTCGCTGCGCTTTTCGATACGCCTTGTACTTGCCAAGCAGGCCGTCAAAACCCTCGAGCAAGGCCTGCGAAATTTCCGGCTTCTCGCCGAGCACTTCCAAGGTGTAGGCAATCGACTCGATGGTCGACAAGCATTCCTTGCGCGGTTCCTTGCGCAGATTGCCGTACTTCGACAGCGCGCGCGGATTCAGTACCGCACGTTTGCATTTGAGCAGCCAGGCGTTGCGCCACCACAGCGTCTTGGCCTGCGCCCAGGTGCCATCGATCGCGATGATGCCCTTGATGTCTTCCGCTTCGATATCAGCCAGCTCGTCCTTGCGGTCAAAAACATAGAGATCCGACTCGTCGTCGCGCCGGGCCAGCTCATGGAATTTGTACTTGCTACCGAGGAACAGCACAATCCACTCACTCGGGTTGGCATCAAAACCAACCGCTTTTTTCAGGTTGGCCACCGACAGCGCGGTTTTCAGCGTCGATTTTTTCAGGATGAGACTGGCCAGCCGGGCGCTGCCCAGCTCTTTGTCCGGCTCTTGCGGGTGCTGCAGGATCAGCACATGGCGCTGGTTTTCCTGCGGATGGACCAGCTCGCACACACACAGCGGGCGGATTTTGTAGCAGACGGGACAGGTATCCATGCGGAGCAATCGAACGGCGGGAATGGCAGCTATTCTAGCGCGTTCCCCTGTCGTCCGCCGTCCGGATCGATGCTTCCCCGAACTATTCGCCCACCGTCGCCCGGTAGGCATGCCAGGTCGCCAAACCGACCCAGGGTGCGGTGAAGATGAGGCCGATAAAGCCGGTGATAAAACCAAAACCGATCAGCAGCACGATCAGCACCGCCCAAAACAGCATGGTCGCCGGATTGCGCGCAAGCACCCGCAGGCTGGTGAAACAAGCGGCAAAGGTTTCGGCATCGCGGTCCATCATCATCGGTACCGACACCACCGAAATCGAAAACACGATCGTTGCGAAAATGCCGCCAACCACCAGATAGGTAATGACAAAATCCAGATGCTCCAGCGAAATGATCTGCGCCAGAAAATCCTTCAACTCCGGCAGCCCGGACGAGAAGAACATGGCGAACGTGATCAGCGAAGCACGGCCCCAGATCAGCAGGATGACCGTGGTGATCAAAAGATAAATGCCGATCCCCTGCACGTTCGATCGCCAGGCCAGCATCGTGCGCATGGCCGTGACCGGCTTTCCTGCCTCGGTTTGTTTGGCAACGTTATACAGCCCGGTCGCCAGAAACGGCCCAAGCAGAAAAAACCCGAACAGCGCCGTGGTGAAATACTGCAAGGCATTCATCAACACATAATTGAGCAGCCAGCCCATCACGGCGAACGCGACGCCATACGACAGGCTCGCGACCGGATGCAGCCGCATGTCATTCAGCCCTTGGTAAAGCCACAGCACCGGTGCGCTGAACGGCACATCACGAATGGGCGGCAGTTTTGGGCCGGCGAAAGGATCGGTGTTCGGCGTTTCTGGCGTCGATGGCGTTGGCGATTCGGTCATTTGAATAACGACACTTATGATGGGCAGGAGCTCGAATGCCGCGGGCGCAGGGATGCGCAAGAGCGGCTAAGGGTAAGTGTCTTTTACCTGTGTCCTTTACGGCTGTAAAGCGCTGGCGAACCATGAAATGACCTGACGAAAGAACCATTTCCGCTGCATCAATTCCCGTTTGACGGGCTGAACTCACCCTCACCCCAGCCCTCTCCCCTCAAGGGAGAGGGAACGGTACATACGCAGCTCGATAATGAATCTTCGTCATCAAAAATGGTGAGTTCGGCTTAACGGGCAAAGGAACAGGAATGGGGCGTTGTTTGTTCTGATCGTCACAATTATAAGACAATTGCCGTTTGTCCATTTTCGTTGCTCCCTCTCCCTTGAGGGGAGAGGGTTGGGGTGAGGGTGAAACCCACCACAAGCGCCTCAGCCAAAAAAACTCAATCATCCATCTCACCCAGCATTTCATCATCATGCAGCGGCACCGGATGCTGCCCGGTCAAACTGAGCGCGACCGCCTCCGCCACCTTGATGCCATCGACGCCAGCGGAAAGAATGCCACCGGCATAACCGGCGCCCTCACCGGCCGGATACAGACCCTTGGTATTGAGACTCTGATAATCCGGCCCGCGCGTGATGCGCAGCGGCGACGAGGTGCGCGTTTCGACGCCGGTCAACACGGCATCATGCATCGCGTAACCGCGGATCTGGCGGTTGAACGCCGGCAGCGCTTCGCGCATCGCCTCAATCGCATACTCTGGCAACGCTGACGACAGATCAGTCAGATGCACACCGGGTTTGTATGACGGCAACACCTCGCCAAACTGGGTCGAGGCTTTGCCTGCCAGGAAATCGCCAACCAACTGACCGGGCGCTTCATAGTTGCTGCCGCCGAGCACAAACGCACGCGACTCCAGCTCGCGCTGGAACGCAATGCCGGCGAGCGGGCCACCGGGATAATCGGCTGGCGTGATGCCGACCACCATGCCGGCATTGGCGTTGCGCTCGTTGCGCGAATACTGGCTCATGCCATTGGTAACCACGCGATTCGGTTCCGACGTTGCCGCCACCACGGTGCCACCGGGACACATGCAGAAGCTGTATACCGCGCGGCCGTTGCTGGCGTGATGCACCAGTTTGTAATCGGCAGCACCGAGCAGCGGATGACCGGCATACTTGCCGAACCGGGCCTTGTCGATAACCGATTGCGGATGCTCGATACGAAAGCCGATCGAAAACGGCTTGGCTTCCATGTACACGCCGCGCTGATGCAGCATTTCAAAGCTGTCGCGGGCGCTGTGACCGAGCGCCAGCACCACATGGTCGGTGCGGATCTGCTCACCGCTTTCCAGCACAACGCCGCGGACATGGCCGTTCTCGATCTGGATATCGGTGACTTTCTGCTGGAACCGGATCTCGCCGCCGAGCTGTTCGATGTTGGCGCGCATGGTCTCGACCATACCGACCAGTCGGAAGGTGCCGATGTGCGGCCGGCTCAGGTACAGAATCTCTTCCGGTGCGCCGGCCTTGACGAACTCGGTCATCACCTTGCGGCCGTAGAATTTCGGGTCCCTGATCTGGCTGTACAGCTTGCCGTCGGAAAACGTACCCGCCCCGCCCTCACCAAACTGCACGTTCGATTCCGGGTTCAGAATCTTCTTGCGCCACAGCCCCCAGGTGTCCTTGGTGCGTTCGCGCACTTTCTTGCCGCGCTCCAGCACAATCGGCCGCAGCCCCATCTGGGCCAGGATCAGCGCGGCAAAAATGCCGCAAGGCCCAAAGCCGACCACCACTGGTCGGTGCGGCGTCAACGCCGGCGCCTGGCTGACGAACTTGTAGCTCATGTCCGGCGCCGGCCGGATATGGCTGTCCTTGGCAAAGCGGTTCAGCACCGCCGCCTCGTTCTTCAGGCTGACATCGACGATGTAGATCAGCATCAGCGCGTCCTTGCGGCGCGCGTCGTGGCTGCGTTTAAACACCGTGAAATCCAGCAGATCATCCTTGCCGAGCTTCAGGCGTTCCTTTATGGCGGCCGGCAGGGCTTCCGGCGCATGGTCGATAGGCAATCGGAGTTCAGAAAGTCGGAGCATGGCGATGGCTCAATGACAGCCCGAGGCTCGCGGTCCGCACCACGCAGGACAAGCCGCCTCCGGCATGGCGGCAATTATAGAGGGTCAACGGATGCTGCGGGGCACAAGATTGACGAGGCCACCACATCTGTGGGAGCGGTGGAGTCGGGACTGATATTGCTGTCGACTACCACAACATCGCTGTCGCAGATCAGGAACACGTTGTTGGCGTCAAACATCAGCCCGGCCGATTCGTTGCGTTCGGTGGCGTAGACACCGTCAGCCAGCTGATGCAGGGTGAACGAAGCAGATGCGGCAGCATGACTGTACGACGTGGAAAACAACGCGACACAAAACACGGTGCACAACTGCAGGGCGACGATGATGGAACGATGCCAAATGGTGGGCTTCCATAATTCAGGATGATTTGATTAAGTCAGGCGGTTGTCATACCGGCGAAAGCCGGTATCCATTTTCGCCGGTAAATCTGCTTTACCTTCTCGCCGCGCTGGCACTCCCTCGCGCCAGCGTCCACTCCAATCTGCGATCGGCGTTTCACAGTAAGCGGCGCTGGATCTTCGCCTTGCTGATCGCGCTGCTTGGTGTCAGCCTGCTGATAGATCTGCTGATCACCGGCTCGCTGCCACAGTTGCCGAACCTGCTGTTCCACGCCGGCGCCGGTGTAACTGCAATGGCTGGCGTCACGGTGCGTCATGAGCGCTTTCACCAGTTGCTGGCCTACGGCACCGTGCTGGTCATCCTGCTGTATATCGGCTTGCTGTTTACCCGCTTGCCTTGAGCGAACCATCAGCGATGGCCAGCGACCGCGCCACTATTGATAGCGCTGGCCACGATGCTCCAGCCAGCCATGCGGATGTTTGCCGCGTGGATCATGGTGCGTCCAGTGAATGACACCGCCCTTTTTATTCCACTCATACTCCCCGAAAAAGCGCACGGTGTCGCCTTCGGCAATATCCACGATGCGTGGCGCAAGTTCGATGTTGTGTGCGACCAGCAAGGTCTGCCCCGTTGCGGTACGCAGCAGAAAGCGCTGGTGCGGGCTGCCGTGGGTGTCGTCCTTCAGGATCTTGACGACAACACCTTGGCCCGCAATCTGCAGATTGGATTCGCGGCGCTGAAACGCCTGCTGCAGCCGCGCGTCGCTGTTCAGGGCGGGCGTTGCACTGGTCGCCCGCGGCGACGGCGTTGCAATCTCTTCCGTAGCGGAATTGGTCGGCGTGGGCAGAGCGTTGGATAACAGGTAAGCGATGCCGGCGAAAACAGCGAGTACTGCAATGCGGGTGACGGATTTCATAGGATTTGACGATTCTGCCTTTGCAAACCGGGACATTGTAGGCCAGCTCATGCGTGCTTCGCCCGGCACGGGCATCGTTTGCGTGACGGCGAAGCGGCGCTCCGCTTCAAAAACAAAGGCCCGGCAGTCGCCGGGCCTTTGTTTGCTCTGCACAAAACCGTGCAACGCACCGCGTCGGAATTACTTCCAGCCGGTGATTTCCGCCACGCCTTTGCCGATATCGGCCGGCGAGCGGACAGCGTGCACTTTGGCAGCAGCCATGGCCGCGAACTTCTCTTCGGCGGTGCCTTTGCCGCCGGAGATGATCGCGCCAGCGTGGCCCATGCGCTTGCCCGGAGGGGCGCTGATGCCGGCGATGAAGCCGACGACCGGCTTGGTCACGTGCGCCTTGATGTATTCGCAGGCTTCTTCTTCCGCGCTGCCGCCGATTTCACCGACCATGACGATCGCTTCGGTCTGCGGATCGTTCTGGAACAGTTTCAGCGCATCGATGAAGGTGGTGCCCGGGATCGGGTCACCGCCGATACCGATACAGGTCGACTGACCGTAACCGAGTTCAGTGGTCTGCTTGACGGTTTCATAGGTCAGCGTGCCCGAACGCGACACCACGCCAACACGACCCGGCTTGTGAATGTGACCCGGCATGATGCCGATCTTGCATTCGCCCGGAGTGATGATGCCAGGACAGTTCGGGCCGATCAGGCGCACGCCTTTCGCATCGACGTACATTTTCACTTCCAGCATATCCAGCGCCGGAATGCCTTCGGTGATGCAGACGATGAGCGGCACGCCCGCGTCGGCGGCTTCGATGATCGAATCCTTGCAATACGGCGCCGGCACGTAAATCACCGATGCATCCGGCTTCACGGTGGCAACCGCTTCACGCACGGTGTCGAACACTGGCAGACCGAGGTGGGTCGAACCGCCCTTGCCCGGGGTCACGCCGCCGACCATCTTGGTGCCGTAGGCGATCGCCTGTTCGCTGTGGAAGGTACCTTGCTTGCCGGTGAAACCCTGGCAAATGACCTTGGTGTTTTTGTTAATCAAGACGCTCATGTGTGCCTCCCGCTTATGCCACTGAAGAAACGGCGGCAACGATTTTCTGCGCGGCATCGGTCAGACCGACGGCCGGCGTAATGTTCAGACCCGACTCGGCCAGTTTCTTGGCGCCGAGGTCAGCGTTGTTACCTTCGAGGCGAACCACGACGGGTACTTTGACACCAACGCTCTGCACGGCACCGATGATGCCGTCAGCGATCATGTCGCAACGGACAATGCCGCCGAAGATGTTGACCAGAATGCCTTTGACGTTGCTGTCCGACAGGATGATCTTGAACGCTTCCGAGACGCGCTCCTTGGTGGCGCCGCCACCGACGTCGAGGAAGTTGGCCGGTTGACCGCCGTGCAGTTTGATGATGTCCATCGTCGCCATCGCGAGGCCGGCACCGTTGACCATGCAACCGATGTTGCCTTCGAGCGCGACGTAGTTCAGTTCCCACTGCTTGGCGCGGATTTCACGCTCGTCTTCCTGGGTCGGGTCGTACATGTCGCGCAGTTTCGGCTGGCGATACAGCGCGTTGTCGTCGGCGTTGATCTTGCCGTCGAGGCAGTGCAGGCGACCTTCGGTGGTGATGACCAGCGGGTTGATTTCGACCAGGCTCAGATCCAGATCGACAAACATCTTGCCGAGGCCGGTCACGATGGTGGTGAAATCCTTGATCTGATCCAGATTCAGGCCCAGACCAAAACCGAGTTCACGGCACTGGTACGGCATCACGCCGACCAACGGATCGACGGTGATTTTCAGGATTTTTTCCGGGGTGTCGTGGGCGACTTTCTCGATGTCCACACCGCCTTCGGTCGAGGCCATGATGACCACGCGACGGCTGGCGCGATCGAGCACCGCCGACAGGTATAGCTCTTTGGCGATATCGGTGGTGGTTTCGATCAGCACACGGTGCACCGGTTGACCGCGCGAATCGGTCTGGTAGGTCACCAGGTTGCGGCCGACCATGCCTTTGACGGCTTCCTCGACTTCGGTCTTGCTGTTGCACAGCTTGACGCCACCGGCTTTGCCGCGACCACCGGCGTGGATCTGGGCCTTGACGACCCAGCGGCTGCCACCGATGCGTTCTGCTGCTGCGACAGCTTCTTCGCCGCTGCGCACGGTTTCGCCGCGCGACACCGGCAAGCCATATTCAGCAAACAGCTGCTTGGCTTGATACTCATGAAGGTTCATGTTCTGTCCTCTCTCTTAAACGTTCAGCAGCAGACGTGCCGGATCTTCAATGAACTCTTTGATGGTCTTCAAGAAGCCCACCGACTCGCGACCATCAATGATGCGATGGTCATACGACAGCGCGACATACATCATCGGCTGAATGACAACTTGGCCGTTCACCGCGACGACGCGATCTTCGGTACGGAACATGCCGAGAATGGCCGACTGCGGCGGGTTGATGATCGGCGTCGCAAACAGCGAACCGAATACACCACCGTTGGATATGGTGAAGGTACCGCCGGTCATTTCTTCGACAGTCAGGGTGCCATCTTTGGCTTTCTTGCCGAAATCACCAATGGCTTTTTCCATGTCAGCCAAGCCCATGCGATCGGTGTCACGCAATACCGGCACC
This sequence comes from Permianibacter sp., assembly GCA_046297695.1. Classification (GTDB taxonomy): domain Bacteria; phylum Pseudomonadota; class Gammaproteobacteria; order Enterobacterales; family Permianibacteraceae; genus Permianibacter. Next base: position 40,676 of record JBKBHF010000016.1, read on the forward strand.
ACCAGGCCACGCGGCGCGCTGACGGCAACGCCGATGTCATAGTAGCCGTGGTAGACAATGTCATTACCATCGATCGAGGCGTTCACTTCCGGGTAGCGCTTCAGCGCTTCGGTTGCGGCCTTGACGAAGAAACTCATGAACCCGAGCTTGACACCGTGAGTCTTCTCAAACTGGTCTTTGTATTTGGCACGCAGCTCCATCACCGGCTTCATGTTAATGTCATTGAAGGTGGTGAGGATGGCAGCATTGTGCTGAGCGGAGAGCAGACGCTCGGCAATACGCTGACGCAGCCGGGTCATCGGCACGCGGCGCTCTTCGCGCACGCCTGGGACGGCAACCGCAGGCGCGGCAACCGGAGCGGCTTTCGCGGCAGCTGCCGGCGCGGCCGATTTGCCCGCCATGAATTTTTCGACGTCTTCTTTGGTCAGTCGACCATCTTTGCCCGAGGCCGGGATCTTGCTGGCATCGAGGCCATGCTCGGCAATCAGACGGCGCACGGCCGGGGTCAGCACATCGCTCGACTCGGTCGTGGCAGTGGCCGGAGCTGGTGCAGCGGCGGCTTTCGTTTCTACCTTGGGTGCGTCTGTTTTTGCAGAATCGGCTTTGGCAGCCGGCGCAGCAGCCGCGCTGGCATCACCGGCCTTGAACAGCGCGATGGTTTCCTGCGCGCCGACCGTTGCACCTTTATCTTTCAGAATGGTTTCGATCACGCCATCTGCCGGCGCCACCACTTCCAGAACGACTTTGTCGGTTTCGATGTCAACCAGGTTTTCGTCACGCTTGACGAACTCGCCCGGCTTTTTGTGCCAGGTGGCGACAACGGCATCGGCAACGGATTCCGGCAGAACCGGGACCTTGATTTCGATACTCATGTTTCTCTCCTCTGCTGCCCTTTGCAGCGTGCCCATGGCGCACGAACCTCGCGGTCCGCGCGCCCAATCTGATTAACCCAACGCCTTGGCGACCAATTCTTTCTGCTGCTCGTCGTGCACCGAAGAATAACCGACCGCCGGTGCCGCCGACGCCGGACGACCGGCGAAGCTCAGCACGAAACCGCTCGGCAGGCATTCCTTGAAGTGGTGCTTGCTGTTGTACCAAGCGCCCTGGTTCTTCGGTTCTTCCTGACACCAGGCGTACTCGCGCACGTGCTGGTAAGGTTCCAGCGCTTTCTTCAGGCTGGCGGTCGGGAACGGATACAGCTGCTCGATACGAATGATCGCAACGTCGGTGCGGTTCTGGGCGCGGCGGGTTTCGAGCAGATCGTAATAGACCTTGCCCGAGCACAGCACCACACGCTTGACCTGTTTCGGATCGAGCTGATCGATTTCTCCGATAACGGTCTTGAACTTGCCGCTCGCGAGCTCTTCCAGCGACGACGTCGCCAGACGATGACGCAACAGCGACTTCGGCGACATGACAATGAGCGGCCGGCGCAGCGGGCGTATCATTTGTCGGCGCAGCATGTGGAATACCTGCGCTGGCGTGGTCGGCACCACGACCTGCATGTTCTGCTCGGCGCAGAGTTGCAGGAAGCGTTCGAGGCGTGCCGACGAATGTTCCGGACCCTGGCCCTCGTAACCATGCGGCAACAGCAGGGTCAGACCGCACAACCGGCCCCACTTCTGCTCGCCGCTGGAAATGAACTGGTCGATCACTACTTGCGCGCCGTTGGCAAAATCACCGAACTGCGCTTCCCAAATCACCAGCGACGTCGGCGACGTGGTCGCGTAACCGTACTCGAAGGCGAGCACGGCTTCTTCCGACAGTACCGAGTCAATGACCGTGAACGGCGCCTGCTTGTCGGAAATGTGCTTCAGGGCCTCATGGGTGGCACCAGTTTCCTGCTCGTGCCAGACCGCATGACGGTGGAAGAAGGTACCACGGCCGCAATCCTGACCGGAAATGCGAACGCGGAAACCTTCTTCGAGCAACGAGGCGTAGGCCAGGGTTTCGGCACAGCCCCAATCCAGCGGCAACTCGCCACTGGTCATCTTCTTGCGGTCGTCAACGATCTTGGCAACCCGCGGCTGCAGTTTGAAACCATCCGGCACAGCGGTGATTTTTTCCCCGAGCCGCTTCAAGCGCTCGACATCGACGGTGGTGTCGGCGGCGGCGGTCCACTTCTGACCGAAATACGGCGACCAGTCGGCCGAGAACTCGCTCTTCTGGAACGGCACGATGCCCGGCGCGACTTGCTCACCGGCATCGAGTTTTTTGCGGTAGTCATCGACCAGCGCCTGTGCCTCGGCCTCGCTCAGATGCCCGGCCTTGGCAAGCTGCTCTGCATAAATCTGCCGGGCGGTTGGCCGGGCCTTGATTTCTTTGTACATGATCGGCTGGGTCGCGGTCGGCTCGTCGGCTTCGTTGTGTCCCCAACGGCGGTAGCAGACCAGATCAATGACGACATCTTTCTTGAACTTGATGCGGTAATCGAGCGCGAGCTGGGTGACGAACAGCACAGCTTCGGCATCGTCGGCGTTGACGTGGAAAATCGGCGCCTGAACCATCTTGGCGATGTCGGTGCAGTACGCGGTCGAACGCACGTCATCCTGCCGGTTGGTGGTGAAACCGACCTGGTTGTTGATGACGATGTGCACGGTGCCGCCGGTGGTGTAGCCACGTGTCTGCGACAGGTTGAACGTTTCCATGACGACGCCCTGGCCGGTAAACGCCGAGTCGCCGTGCACCGCTACACCGAGCACCTGATTGCGCGTATCCGGGTTGCTCGTGTCCCGACCATAGGCACCGAGTGCACGCCGTTCCTGACGCGCTCGCACCGAACCGGTGACCACCGGCGAGACGATTTCCAGGTGTGACGGATTGAACGCCAGCGCGAGGTGAACCTTGCCGCCTGCGGTCATGCAGTCGGACGAGAAACCCATGTGGTATTTGACGTCACCGGAGCCGCTGGCGTCGTCATGCTTGCCGGCAAAGGCGGCAAACAGATCGGCAGGGTTCTTGCCGAGGATGTTCACCAGCATGTTCAAACGGCCACGGTGGGCCATGCCAATCACGATTTCCTTGACACCCTGCTCGCCCGACCGCTGGATGAGCTCGCCCATCATCGGGATGAACGCATCACCGCCTTCGAGCGAGAAGCGCTTGGCGCCGGGGAATTTCGCCCCGAGGTAGCGCTCAAGACCTTCGGCAGCAGTCAGGCCTTGCAGCAAGGTCTTGCGACTGTCGGCTTTCAGCTGCGGCTTGCAACGTGAGCTTTCGATGTATTCGCGCAACCAGATGCGTTCGTTCTGGTTGGTGATGTGCGAGCCTTCGAAACCGACCGTGCTGGTGTAGCACTGGCTCAAATGCTCGTGAATGTCTTTCAGGGTACGTTCGGTCGCGCCATACAGCGTCGAGCGAAACGTGGTGTTGTAATCGCGCTCGGACAGACCGTGGTATTCCAGGGTCAGATCGGACAGGTGTTCCTGCTTCCAGATGCCGAGCGGATCGAGATTCGCGTGTTGGTGGCCGCGGGCGCGGTAAGCGTTGATCAAACGCAGCACGCCGACCTGCTTGGCTTCGTATTCTTCGTTCTTGCCGGCGCCCTGCACCACCGTTACCGGCGGCCGCTTCCAGGCGTCACGGAAATAGGCTTTGACCGGTTCGTGGGCCGAATCGGCCGCGCCTTGGCGCAGTTCGCGGAACAGCTGCTGCCAGTTTTCCGGCACCGAAGCCGGATCGACCAGAAACTGCTCGTACAGTTCTTCGATGTAAGCGGCGGAGCCGCCGTTCAGATAGCTCGTCGAAAAGAGCTCGGCAATGCCTGACATGTTACTCACCCTTTGTGAGTCCGATTGTGCCGGGTGTTGCCACCCGACAGTGAATCCTGCCTTTTGCAGGTCGGCGAGCCAAAGCGCAACGCGACTTTCGGCCAGCCTGCCTGCCGGCAGGGCCCGTTGACCTCTCCGTTAAAAACGATCAGTTAAAACAAAAAGGCCAAAAACGGCAAAACCGCGTGAGCACCTTTTGCACTCACACGGCTCTGCCTTACTACTTTTTCCCGCCGCACTGCGGACCGTGCATTGCCGGTCTCAGGCGCCGCGTTGCAGCAGCATGCTGCGGATCTTGCCAATAGCCCGGGTCGGGTTCAGCCCTTTCGGACAGACGTTGACGCAGTTCATGATGCCGCGGCAACGGAACACGCTGTAGGCGTCGTCCAGCTCGCTCAGGCGCTGATCGGTCGCGGTGTCGCGGCTGTCAGCAAGGAAGCGGTAGGCCTGCAGCAACCCGGCCGGACCGACGAACTTGTCCGGGTTCCACCAGAACGACGGACACGAGGTCGAGCAGCAGGCGCACAGGATGCACTCCCACAAGCCTTCCATCTTTTCCCGATCTTCCGGGGTCTGCAGCCGCTCTTTCGCCGGCGCCGGCGTGCTGTTCTGCAGGTACGGTTTGATCCGCTCGTACTGCTTGTAGAACATCGACATGTCGACGATGAGATCGCGCACGACCGGCAGGCCCGGCAACGGCCGCACGACCACCGGCTGCTTCAGCGACTTGACCGGCGTGGTGCAGGCAAGACCGTTTTTGCCGTTGATGTTCATGCCATCGGAACCGCAAACGCCCTCGCGGCAGGAGCGGCGGAAGGTCAGGGTCGGATCTTTTTCTTTCAGCAGATGCAGCGCTTCGAGCAGCATCATGTCACGGCCTTCCGGTACCTCCAGCTCGAACTCCTGCATGCGCGGTTCGTTGTCGGTTTCCGGGTTGTAACGATAAATCTGAAAACGCATGACGGACAGCTCCGATCAATAGGTGCGCGCTTTCGGCGCGAACGCTTCAACGGTTTTCGGCTGCATGTTGACGCCGCGCTTGCTCATCGACTCGGTGGTCGGGTCGTACACCGAGTGGCAGAGCCAGTTTTCGTCGTCGCGATTCTCGAAATCTTCGCGGGCGTGGGCGCCGCGGCTTTCGGTGCGGTAATTGGCCGACATCGCCGTGGCAAACGCGGTTTCCATCAGATTGTCGAGCTCCATGCACTCGACGCGCTGGGTGTTGAAGGTCTTGCTCTTGTCCTTCAGCACACCGTTCTGCAGCCGCTCGCGCAGCGCCTTGAGCTCGGTGAAGCCTTTCGCCATCGACTCGCCGGTGCGGAACACACCGAAGTAGTTCTGCATGCAGGTCTGCATCGCTTTGCGCAGTACGGCCGGATCTTCACCGTCCTTACTGTTTTCCCAGCGGTTGTAGCGCGCCATGGCTTTTTCGGTGTCGCTGTCGCTGAAATCGTTGAAGCCGAGCTCGTCTTTCTGCAGTGCTTCGGTGACGTGCAGACCAGCGGCGCGTCCGAACACCACCAGATCGAGCAGCGAATTGCCACCGAGGCGGTTGGCACCATGGACCGACACGCAGGCAATTTCGCCGACCGCGTACAGGCCTTCGACGATCTCGTCCTTGCCGTTGCGGTTGACCAGGGCCTGGCCGTGCACGTTGGTCGGAATACCGCCCATCATGTAATGGCAGGTCGGCACCACCGGAATCGGCGCCTTGACCGGATCGACGTGGGCAAAGGTCTTGGCCAGTTCGCAGATGCCCGGCAGCCGCTCGTTCAGCGTTTTCTCTCCGAGGTGATCAAGCTTGAGATAGACGTAATCGCTGCCGTCCGGTAGCTTCATGCCACGGCCGGCAATGATCTCCTTGATCATCGAACGGGCGACAACGTCGCGCGAGGCCAGATCTTTGGCGTTCGGCGCATAGCGCTCCATGAAGCGCTCGCCGTCCTTGTTGACCAGATAGCCGCCTTCGCCACGGCAACCTTCGGTCACCAGCACGCCGGCGCCGGCGATGCCGGTCGGGTGGAACTGCCAGAACTCCATGTCCTGCACCTGCAGGCCGGCGCGCAGCGCCATGCCGACACCGTCACCGGTGTTGATGAAGGCGTTGGTGGTCGAGGCGTAGATACGGCCGGCCCCGCCGGTGGCGAAAATCACCGCCCGGGCCTTGAACACGACGATTTCGCCGGTTTCGATGCTCATGACCGTGACGCCGCAGCACTGGCCTTTGGCGTTCATGACCAGGTCAAGTGCAAACCACTCGGAATACACCGCCGCCTTGGCCTTGACGTTCTGCTGGTACAGCGTATGCAGCAGCGCATGACCGGTACGGTCGGCCGCCGCCGCAGTACGGGCAGCCTGTTCACCACCGAAGTTCTTGGACTGGCCACCGAACGGACGCTGGTAAATCCGGCCTTCCTTGTTGCGGGAGAACGGCAGGCCCATGTGTTCCAGCTCATAGATGGCCTGCGGGCCGGTCTGGCACATGTACTCGATGGCATCCTGGTCGCCGATGTAATCCGAGCCCTTGACCGTGTCATACATGTGCCAGCGCCAGTCGTCGGCATGGGTGTTGCCGAGCGCGACGGTGATGCCGCCCTGGGCGGCCACGGTATGGGAACGGGTCGGGAAGACTTTCGAGACCAGCGCGGTCTTCAGGCCGGCCTGGGCCAGCTGCAAGGACGCCCGCATGCCGGCGCCGCCGGCGCCGATGATGACGGCATCAAAGGTTTGTACGGCTGTTGTTGAACCGACAGCGGCCATTTACACACCCCACAGAATAATGAAGCCCCAGAACAGCAGGCCCAGACAGGTGACGATCAGCAGGCTTTGCAGCACCACGCGGAGCGCAACCGGTTTGACGTAATCGGTAAAGACCGTCCAGATGCCGATCCAGGCGTGGGCCACGACGGCCAGCAAGGTCACCAGGGTGGCAATTTTCACGAACGGACGGCTGAAGAAGCCGTGCCAGAGGCTGTAGGAGAGTTCCGGCTGAACCATGTAGGCACCGATCAGGTAGCCCATCAGGTACAGCACGTAGGCGAGCATGACCACGGCCGACAGGCGCTGGATCAGCCAGTCGTGCAGACCGCTGCGGCCCAGGGAAGTAGCGGCTCTTACCATACGAACACCCCCAGCAAGGCAGCGGCGATGACGAACAGCACCAGAACCGTCGAGGCTGCTTTGCGGCCGCCTTCTTTGGTTTCGAGGTGACCCAGATCCATGATCAGGTGCCGAACACCGGCGATCACGTGAAAAGCCACCGCCGAGAGCAGCAGCCAGAGGCCGAACTTGGCCCAACCGGCCGCGAGGCATTCTTTCAGCTCGGCAAAGCCGGCTTCAGAACCCAGCGACTTTTGCAGCATATACAGCAGGGCCGGCAGGCCCAGGAACAACACGATGCCGGAGAGGCGATGCAGGATGGAGGTGATGGCCATCACCGGCATCCCCATCACATCAGCCGGAGCGAGCGGCAGAAAGACAGGACGTTGCTTGGTCACGGTATTTTGCGTCTTTTTTGAGTGGGCCCGAATGCTGGGCGGATGCGCGACAGCCAAATAGAACCCCGTCCGCTGTCGCGCGGCCGCGGAATTATAGGCTTCGCCCCGGTCGATGACAAATCGACGATATCGATGCTATTCATAGCGAATTGCTGGGTATTTGAACAAACCTTGCTCAGGATCAGTAACTTTTGTCGAATTGACGTGGCCGGCAATTCGCCTATAGTTTCGCGGCCCCTGCCTGAGCGATACTTACGCTCTGCTTACGTTCAACGTGGCGCATCAGATTCATGCGCCCGCCACGCCCGCTAAAGGAGCCCACCATGGCAGACAAGGTCGCCAAACTGCACCTGCCTGACCGCACCGAGCCCGTCTCGTTGCCCCTCTACTCGCCGTCCCAAGGTTATGACGTCATCGACATCCGCAAGCTGGGCGAAGCCAAGGTTTTCACTTATGACCCGGGCTTCATGGCCACGGCGGCTTGCGAATCCAAAATCACGTACATCGATGGCGATGCCGGCGTGCTGCAATACCGCGGCTACCCGATCGAGCAGCTGGCGGAGAAATCCGATTTCCTCGAAACGGCCTACCTGCTGGTCAATGGTGAACTGCCAAACAAGGCCCAGCTCGACGACTGGAAATACCGCATCACCCATCACACGATGGTGCACGACCAGATGAGCCGGTTTTTCTCCGGTTTCCGGCGCGATGCCCACCCGATGGCGATCATGATCGGCGTGGTCGGCGCCCTGTCGGCGTTCTATCACGACTCACTCGATATCTCGAACCCGACCCATCGCGAAATCAGCGCGATTCGCCTGATTGCGAAAGTGCCGACGCTGGCGGCAATGAGCTACAAATACAGTATCGGCCAGCCGTTCGTGTATCCGCGCAATGATCTGTCCTACTCGGCCAACTTCCTGCGCATGATGTTCGCGGTACCGGCCGAAGATTACGTGCCGGATCCGATCCTGGTTCGCGCCATCGACCGCATCCTGATCCTACACGCCGATCACGAGCAGAATGCTTCGACCTCGACCGTTCGCCTGGCCGGCTCGTCGGGCGCCAACCCGTTTGCCTGCATCGCGGCCGGTATCGCCTCGCTGTGGGGCCCGGCCCACGGCGGTGCCAACGAAGCCTGTCTGAACATGCTGATGGAAATCGGCGATGTGAAGCGCATTCCGGAATACGTCGCCCGTGCCAAGGACAAGAACGACTCGTTCCGGCTGATGGGTTTCGGCCATCGCGTGTACAAGAACTTCGACCCGCGCGCCACCATCATGCGGCAAACCGCGCACGAAGTGCTGCACCATCTCGGCGCCGACAATGACCCGCTGTTACAGGTCGCGATGGAGCTGGAACGTGTCGCGCTGCAAGACCCGTACTTCATCGAGAAGAAGCTGTACCCCAATGTCGACTTCTACTCGGGCATCATCATGAAGGCCATGGGCATCCCGATGAACATGTTCACCGTCATGTTCGCGCTCGCCCGCACCACCGGCTGGGTTGCCCAGTGGAAAGAAATGATTGCCGAGCCGAGCCAGAAAATCGGCCGCCCGCGTCAGCTTTACACCGGCCACACCAAGCGCGACTACGTCGAGCTGGGCAAGCGCGGCTAAACCCGCCTCCGGTTGACGCCCGCTGTGCGATAATGGGAGCCGAGAGGCTCCCATTTTTTTGCTCCGACATCCACAGGGAAGATTATGAAACCTGGCATTCTGGTCACCGGCGGCGCCGGTTATATTGGTTCCCATGTCGTACGTCAGCTTGGCGAGCGCGGCGAAACCGTCATTGTTCTGGACAACCTCAGCACCGGCCGAAAAGAAGCCGTGCTCTACGGCACGCTGGTGGTCGGCGATACCGGCGATCGCGAGCTGGTCATGAAGTTGCTGCGTGAGCACAACATCCAATCCATCCTGCATTTCGCTGCCAATACCGTGGTGCCGGAGTCGGTGGAAAAACCGCTGCAGTACTACCGCAACAACACCGTCAATGTGCTGAACCTGCTCGAGTGCTGTCAGGCCACGGGCGTCGAGCATTTCATCTTCTCGTCGACAGCAGCGGTATACGGCACACCCGATACGCTGATGGTCACCGAAGAGTCGCCGACCCGACCGGAATCCCCTTACGGGCTGTCGAAACTGATGAGCGAATGGCTGCTGCGCGATTACGCCGCCACCGGCGCCATCCGTCATGTCACGCTGCGCTATTTCAATGTCGCCGGCGCCGATCCGGAAGCCCGCATCGGCCAGGCAACGCCAAATGCCACCCATTTGATCAAAGTCGCGGTCGAAGCCTTGTGCGGCAAGCGCGCGAACGTGTCGGTATTCGGCACCGACTACCCTACCCCGGACGGTACCGGGGTCCGCGATTACATCCACGTCGAAGATCTGGCGGCAGCGCATCTGTCGGCGCTCGATTACCTGCGCAGCGGTGGTAAATCGGTCACGCTCAACTGCGGTTACGGCCACGGCTACAGCGTGCTCGAGGTACTGAAAACCGCCGAAAAGGTCGCCGGCAAGCCACTCGATATCCGCTATGCACCGCGTCGAGCTGGCGATCTGGCCGCCATCGCCGCCGACTCCAGCAAACTGCGGCAACTGCTGAATTGGCAGCCACGTTTTGATGATTTGAAAACCATCATTCGTCACGCGCTGAACTGGGAGCAAAAGCTCGGCTAAACCAATCAAAAAAAGTACCAAGTCGCACTTTTTCGTGCCTGATTTTCAGGCACCCAATTGATCTTGACACGTCCGACACTCTAGAGTGTGCGCGGGCTGTAATGGACAGCTCCCAGACGATGATCAATTCAGGAAGAATCACGATGATGTATCGCATCGCAGCACTGGTTCTGGCTGCAAGCTTCATCCATGGCGAAACTCGCGCCGCCGAATGGTATCTCGACTTTGCCTACGCCACCGGCGGCGATGATCTTGCCGAAGTCGAGCTTGAGTACGAAGACGGCGACACCAGCTCTGAAGACATTACCGCCGGCGGCGGTTTCAGCTTGGCGTTCGGCCTTTCCCAGCCCTTTACCGAATTGTTTGCCGTGCAAGCAGCCTACGGCTATAAAGAGCATGCCGTTCGTGCCGACAACGGCTCGTCCAGCTTCAAACGGATGACGCTGGATGTACTCGCCGTGCTGACGCCGGGTGACTGGCGTATTGGCGCCGGATTCACCAAGGAAATGGACCCGAAACTGCATGTCAAGTACGGCATTGCGGATTACGGTTTTGATGACGCAACCGGCACAGTTGTTGAAGTTGGCTACCATTTCAGTGAGTCATTTGCCGTTGCCCTTCGTCGCACCATGATCGAGTATGATGTGACTATCGGCATCCCGGATTACGGCAGCTTCGAAGGCACCATTGACGGCAACAACTGGGGTATTCGGGCCGAATTCCTGTTCTGATCTTCTGCTCAGCCGCAATAAAAAAGGCGCCAATATGGCGCCTTTTTAGTGCGACTGGATTTCGATTCTGCGCGTCACCTCGGCCCCAGTCTGTCAGTCCGCGAATCGTTTTCTTGGTCGTCAAAATTGAAGCTGATCGCGACGACCTTGCGCATGAAATCGCGCTCTTTATCAAAGCGGCGTCGCATGCGATCAAGCTCGATCTCCAGCTGGGCGATTCGCTGCTCCAAACCGCCTGACTCGCCGCCGTTGCCGCTCGATGCGACGACCGGATGACTGGCACCGTTGCTGCGCGCGGGCTGGGCATTGCTCTCCGGCACCATCAGTTCGGCACGCAGCTCCTGGGCCACGGTGCGGACGATGGCTTCATCGATGACGTGCTTCTCCTCCAGGAAACCGAACAGCAGCAGACGGTCACACAGAGTGTTGATACGACGCGGCACCCCGGCCGTGCATTCGTAGATGGCCTGATAGGCATCCTTGCTGAATTCCGGATCGTTTTTCCAGTCGACCTTTTTCAACCGGTGTTCGACATAACCGACGGTTTCGGTCGGATCGAGATGCGCCAAGTGGTAGGACGCGGTGATCCGCTGACGCACCTGTTCCAGATTCGGTTGGCGCAGATTGTCGCGAAACTCGGATTGGCCGAGCAGGAAAATCTGCAGCAGGATTTTGCCCTTGAAGTGCAGGTTGGAGAGCATGCGCAACTCTTCCAGTGACTCGAACGGCAGGTTCTGCGCCTCATCGACCACCAGCATGCAACGCTTGCCTTCCTTCTGGCGCGCCATCAGGAAGTTTTCGATGTTTTTCAGCAGGCTGGTCTTGTCGGCTGCTTGGTGCGCCAAGCCGAAAGTGGCGGCCACCATGCGCAGGATGTTGGTCGAGTCCAGCTGGGTGTTCATCAACTGACCGGCGATCAGATCGTTCTTCTGTTCCAGGGTATTGAACAGCGTCCGCACCAAGGTGCTCTTGCCGGTGCCAACATCACCGGTGACAACGATAAAGCCTTCGCTTTGCGAAACGCCGTACTTCAGATAGGCCAGCGCCCGCTTGTGGGTGCTGCTGCCGAAGAAGAAATACGGGTCGGGTGCCAACTGGAACGGTTTGCCGCTCAGCTTGTAATAGGATTCGTACATCTTCGCCTCCTTTCCAGGTTCCATTTCCTGCGCTGATGCGATTCCCTCCGCATCACGCTCTCGCCAGCATACGCTCAGCGGGAGCCCTTGCGCCACAACACCACTTCTGCGGTCTGGACCAGAATGGTCAAATCGAGAAACAGACTGTAGTTCTTGATGTAATACAAATCGTATTGCAGCTTTTCCCGGGTATCGGCCTCGGAATCGCCGTACGGGTAATTGACCTGCGCCCAGCCGGTGATGCCGGGTTTGACCCGGTGGCGCATGGCGTAGAACGGGATCTTGTGGCTGAGCTGCTCGACGAACTCCGGCCGCTCCGGTCGCGGGCCGACAAAGCTCATATCGCCTTTCAGCACGTTCCACAGCTGCGGCAGTTCATCGAGCCGGGTCTTGCGCATGAATGCACCGACCTTGGTGACACGCGGATCGTTCTTCTGGGCCCACACTGCCCCGCTGCGCTCGGCATCGACCACCATCGAACGGAACTTGTAGATGGTGAACGGCTGGCCGTGCTGACCGGTCCGGATCTGCTTGTAGATGGCCGGATCACGCCATTTGCTTTCATGCCGCACGATCAGCACCAGCAACAACATGACCGGCGCCGCCAGCAGCAAGCCAACGGACGCCACCGTCATGTCGAACAGCCGCTTGACCATCATCCGCCAGACGTTATTGTCGAAACCGTCGAGGAAAATCATCCGGCCCGGCGACCAGGCGTCGATATGGATTTTGCCGGTACGCTGCTCGAAGAAGCTGGCCAACTCGGTGATCTGGATGCCGCGCAGTTTGCAGTCGATGATTTCTTCGGTCGGGAAATTCTTCTTGTTGTCTTCGACCGCAATGACGATCTCATCGGCACCGTATTCCGCGCAAACCTCGGCGATGGTTTTCTCGGAACGAATAAGCCGCTCCGCTTCAACCTCATCGTGGTCGCCACGCAGGTGCAGGAACCCAATCAGGGTGGTGCCATGCCAGTCGCTGCGGCGGCGCAGCCGCTCCAGCGCCTGCGCCAGTTTGCCGGTACCGACCACCAGCACACGCCGTGACAGGATGGTCGCGGTGGCAAACTGCTGGTAGAAAAAACGCGTGACCATCAGCAGCGCGAAGCTGACCGCGAGCGTCAGCAAAAAGGCACCGCGACCGACATAAACATCCGGGAACAAGTAGAACAGCGTCAGCAGCAGCGGAAACGCCAGCAGAAAGGTCCAGGCCAGACGCAGCATCAGCATACGGTAGCTGTCGCGCTGGTGACGCTGGTACAGGCCCATGGCAATCAGCATCAGCATCATCACCAGCGTGAAGACCGACGCCTTGTATTCCAGTGGGATATTGGTAAGGTGACTGCTGTCGGCACCACCGCTACCAAAGCGCAGCGCGACACCAAGTTGCAGCGAAAAAAACAACGCCAGACACTCGACCACCCCCAACAGCAACAACGCCTTCGGGATGTAATGATTAAAGATGCGAACCATTCCCTTCTTCCTGAACTGCTGGCTCTGGCGTGGACGATCCGACGTCCTGCCGCGGCGCCCCAGACTTCCCTTTGCAGGAACCATGGGCGATGCTCGGGTCGGCGATTATACGGGGATTCGCCGGCGCGTCACACCGGTCTTGGCGACGTTGCTGGTCGGTTTCGCAACTGCTGACGCTTTCGTCCCGGCCGCCACGGATAGCCCCACGATGACCACACGCTGCCAGCTGTATCTGGTCCGACACGCCGAAAAACAGGCGACTGCCGGCGAAAAGGACCCGCCACTGACCGCACAAGGCGAGCAACGCGCCCGTGCCCTGGTCGATGCCCTGGCGGACCGCCCGCTGCAACAGGTGTATGCCACCGATTACCGTCGCACCCAGGCCACGGTCGCGCCAGTCGCGGCCGCGCGTGGCCTGCCGGTCCAGCGCTACGATGCCCGGCAGTCTGGCGCTTTTTTGACCGCGCTGCTGGCGCAGGGCTGCCCGAACGGCGTGCTCATCGCCGGCCACTCCAACACCCTGCCGGAATTGCTGCGCCACGCCGGCATCGCCGAAACGGCAACGGAATTCGACGAGAGCCGGTACGGCGAACTGTTCCTGATCGAACGCACCCTGACGGCCGGCGGCTGGCAGGCCACGCTGCGCATCGAACGCTTTGGCGACGCCAAATAGGCCGCGCTCGTCGGCGCAAACACAACGCTATCGGTGCGCCGGCGGACCCACAGGTGTCCGCCGGCAGCGACACCGGCGGGCTGGGCAAGTCGGACTGACGCTCGAGCAGCGTCAACGGAACTCCTGCCAGTGCCGCCGGAAGGCCAGCGTATAATCGCCGCCGTCTTCGCTCACAGCGGCTTCCTCCACAGGCGCCTCAGCCATGCAAAAGAATCTCGAACCCTGTTACTACGGTGACTACCTGCAGCTCGGCAAATTGCTTGACGCCCAGCACCCGGTTGCGCCGCGTTATGGCCAGCAGGCCCACGACGAGATGCTGTTCATCATCGTCCATCAGGCTTATGAACTCTGGTTCAAGCAAATCCTGCACGAACTGCGCGACGTGCACGCCACCATGGCCCAGCCGCACATCAACGAACGCGAGCTCGGTACCGTTATCGCCCGGCTGGAGCGCATCCACAGCATCCAAACCGTGCTGGTCCAGCAATTGACGGTGTTGGAAACCATGACCCCGCTCGATTTCCTCGACTTCCGCGATTACCTGATCCCGGCCTCCGGTTTCCAGAGCATCCAGTTCAAGGAAATCGAGATCCGGCTCGGCCTGCGCGCCAACAAGCGGGTCAATTTCGATCAGCAGAGTTTCTACAGCCGGCTGAACGAAGCGGACCGCAACTTCCTCATTGATCTCGAGGCCGGCCCGAACCTGCACGACCACCTCGACGCCTGGCTCGCCCGCATCCCGTTCATCAGCACCACCGACTTCGACTTCTGGCAGGCCTACCGGCAGGCCGTCGACCGGATGCTGGCCGACGAAGCCACGATCGTCGGCAAGCACCCGAACTTGTCGCCGCAGGACCGTGACTTCCAGCTGCGTGAACTGGACAAGACCAAGGTCAGCTTCGACTGCCTGCTCGATGCCAACCGTTTCGACGAGCTGAAAGCCCAGGGCCGGTTTTCCTTGAGCCAGCGCGCCCTGCTCGCCGCCGTGTTCATCAACCTCTACCGCGACGAACCGATCCTGCACCTGCCGTTCCGGCTGTTGACCGCGCTGGTCGAGCTCGATGAAGGCTTCACCACCTGGCGTTATCGCCACGTGATGATGGTGCAGCGGATGATCGGCTCGAAGATTGGTACCGGCGGCTCCAGCGGCAGCGATTACCTGCGCCAGACCACCGAGAACAACCGCTTCTTCCGCGATCTGACCCTGCTGTCGACCTTCCTGCTGCCGCGCTCGGCCTTGCCGCAACTGCCGGAATCACTGCGGGCGGCGCTGGATTTTCACGCCAACCGCGGCTGACTTGACACAGTAACGTACGCATTGCTGCCGGCAGTTGTGCCGGGCCCAGCCCGCTTGGCGTTACGGCAGCGTCGTCAGTTTTCTTTACGCGCACCGCAGAAACCACAAAGCCGCAACCATTTAAATTTTTGAATTTAAAGTATTTTTTGTTCTTGCCCTGCTCGGCATGTGTAATGCTTCACAATTTTGGAGTGGGAAACCCTCCCACCGGAAGCAATAACGATTCGAGGAGGCGGTAGTCATGAACTGCGTGAAGAAGTGGTTGGCTGCAGCGGCGTTAGTGCTGTGTGGGCAGGCATCTGCCAGTATTGTTGAAACGGTTTATCTGGAGTTTGAGTCGGGGGCTACCTGGGAAGGCACAATCACGTTCAATGATGGCTATCTTGGCATGACCGACGCGGAGGGCTGGCTCACCGGTGGCAGCTACAACTTTAACGAGTTCTTTTCATGGACATGGTGGCAGGGAACAGGGCAAACCAACCCTCAGGACTGGAACGGCGACGGCTTTTTCACTGACTGGTTGATGAACGGCACGAGTAGCAGCGACTACAGCATCTATATCGGCCTTGCCTGGAGCGTGGTGGATACGCAACTAACGTTCACATTGCTCAGCGATCCCTATTACTCCGGCAATAACGTCTACAACGACCTAATAACAGACGTTTCAACTACCGGAGTGAGCGAACCCTCCGCCTTGTTGCTGGGAGGACTCGGCTTGGGCTTGCTGTTGATGCAACGCCGCCGCCATTGAATCAACAAACCGTAGCTGCATTTGACAACCCCCGCTTTTGCGGGGGTTGTTTTTATGCCCAAGGAAAGTCGGGGTACATCAAATGGCCGAGAATGCTGTAGCTGCCACAAAACAGTCGAGCAACCGGACCATTCCGTTGGCGTCGTCCTGATCAAACCGGCCATGGCGTGGACTGTCCATATCGAAAACCCCCCACAGCACACCATTTACCCGCACCGGCAATACCAACTCGGCATTGGAAGCACCATCACAGGCGATATGGCCAGGAAAAGCATGGACGTCTGCCACCAGCTGGATTTCGCCGCTCCGGGCACAAGCACCGCAAACGCCCTTGTCGAACGGGATACGGACGCAAGCCACTTTGCCCTGAAAAGGCCCCAGTACCAGTTCACCACCGCGGTTCAGGTAAAAACCGGCCCAGTTCAACTCCGGCACCTGCTGGGCGATCAGGGCACTGAACTGGCTGGCATTGGCGAGCCAGTCGCGTTCGCCATGGAACAGCGCTTCGGCCTGCTTCAACAGTTCGGCATAGGCGGCGCGTTTGGTCTCGGCAGTGGACATATCTAACGCAGTCAAGTCATCGGCATGCATGGCTAACACCGTAAGAGCGGAAATGGCGGCCATTTTAACCACTCATTGACAATTTTCGCCGAGCCGGTCAAACCAAATTGTCCTGAGACCCGTCACATGCCGTTACAGATCAGACACTTGGCTGTTACAGCAATGTTGGCACACTCGCTGCCAAGTTGATGACAAGCGCATTCATATAAAAGGAGCCCTCCATGACCACCGGTCGCCTGTCCTTGCTCGCCATGACCCTTACCGGGCTGCTCGCTCTGCATGGCTGCAGCAATGACGCCAACTCCAAAGAAGCCGGACCCGACGGCAACGACAAAAAAGAAGAGATCGCGCTGCCGGTGGAAGTCAGCAAAGCTACAACCGGCACCATCGCCGCCACCCTCACCAGCACCACCACGCTGGAAGCAGAAGAGCAGGCGCAGGTCGTCGCCAAGATCAGCGGCGTTGCGACCCGCCTGTTTGTTGAAGAAGGCCAGTTCGTCAAAGCCGGGGAGCCGCTGCTGCAACTCGACACCGAAAAACTGCAACTGGAAGTTGCCCGTGCCGAGAGCAACCTCGCCCGGCTGGCCAATGATCTGGAGCGCAGCAAGCAGCTGTTCCAGAAACAGCTGATCAGCTCCGATGCCTACGACAAAATCAAATACGAGTACGACGCACTGAAAGCCAGTTCGGAACTGGCCAAGCTCGATGTCGCCTATGGCACGGTGCGGGCACCGATCAGCGGCGTCGTGTCCAAGCGCATGGTGAAGGTTGGCAACATGGTGCAACTGAACCAGCCGGTATTCGAAATCACCGATTTTGATCCACTGCTGGCCGTTATTCATGTACCGGAACGCGAACTCGCCAAGCTGCACCTGAAACAGCAGGCGCTGATTACCGTCGATGCCCATCGCGGCCAACTGTATCCGGCCAGCATTCTGCGCATCAGCCCGGTCATTGATGCCGCGTCCGGCACCTTCAAGGTGACCCTTGCCGTCAACGACAGCAAACGCGAGCTGAAGCCCGGCATGTTTGGCCGGGTCGCCGTCACCTATGCGCAACACGACAACGCCGTGCTGGTTGCCAAAGACGCCGTATTGAACGAAGACGGTGAAACCGCCGTATTTATCGTGCGCGACAATAAAGCTTACCGGACGCCGGTGGAAACAGGCTTCACTGACGACAAGCACATCGAGATCCTGCGCGGTGTTGCCGCCAACGATGTCATCGTCAGCACCGGTCAGAACAGCCTGAAGCACGAAGCCTCCGTGCAAGTGTTGAATACGCTGTAAACCAGCAATGCCACGGAACGGCAACATGACCGCTGCGCGTGCTCCGTCTGGCTGCCATTCCCGACGGGTCGCTTTCCCCGACCCGCCGCTCCTTTTCGCGCAGAAGACGCCCACTGAATTGGGCCTTTTCACTTCACACAAGACAGGGACATCATGACCCTAATCGAACTGTCCATGCGTCGACCGGTTACCGTGTCGATGGCCGTAGTGGCGATGCTGGTATTTGGCTTGGTACTGCTCGGCCGTCTTGGCCTGACGCTGCTGCCGGATCTGTCCTATCCCACGCTGACCGTCCGCACCACCTATACCGGGGCGGCACCGTCCGAAGTTGAAAATCTGATCTCGAAACCGATCGAAGAAGCGGTCGGCGTGATCAAGAACGTGCGCACGGTCAAATCGATTTCGCGCGCCGGCCAGAGCGATGTGCTGCTCGAGTTCAACTGGGGCACCGACATGGGCCTCGCCGGCATCGATGTCCGCGAAAAGCTCGATCTGGTGCAGCTGCCGCTGGACGTCCAGCGCCCGACCCTGCTGCGCTTCAATCCGACGCTGGATCCGATCGTGCGCCTGTCACTGTCGCGCGCCACTGTCAACAGCACACAGACGCCGGAAGCCGCCGAACAAAGTCTGACGGCCTTGCGCCGGCTCGCCGATGAACAGATCAAGAAGCAGCTGGAAGCCATCGAAGGCGTTGCCGCGGTCAAGATCAGCGGCGGCTTTGAAGACGAAGTGCAGATCAACATCGATCAGGACAAGCTGTCACAACTGAACCTCAGCATCGAACAGGTCGCCCAGCATCTGCAGGCCGAGAACATCAACCTGTCAGGTGGCCGGTTGGAAGAAGGCAGCCAGCAGCTGCTGGTTCGGACCATCAACCAGTATCAGTCGGTTCAGGAAATGGCCGACACCATCGTCACCAGCAAAGACGGCAAACCGGTCTATCTGCGCGATATTGCCCAGGTGGCGATGCGCTACAAGGAGCGCGAAGCGGTCACCCGCATCAATGGTGTCGAAGCCGTTGAACTCGCACTGTACAAAGAGGGCGATGCCAACACCGTCGCCGTCGCCAAGCAAATCAAGCGGCGGCTGGAGTCGCTCGGCAAATCGCTTGGCGAACAGCTGAAACTCGACATCATCTACGACCAGTCGGTGTTCATCGAAGACGCGGTTGGCGAGGTGATTGACAACGGTATCCAGGGCGGCATTCTGGCGACCTTGATCCTGTATCTGTTCCTGCGCAATGTCTGGGCGACCGTGATCATTGCGCTGTCGATTCCGGTTGCCGTGGTCATTTCGTTCAACCTGATGTATGCCGCCGGCGTCACCCTGAACATCATGTCGCTCGGCGGTATTGCGCTGTCGATCGGCATGTTGATCGACAACGGCATTGTCGTACTGGAGAACATCGACACCCATCGCAAGATGGGCAAAGACATCTGGCAAGCCGCGCGCGACGGCACCGCAGAGGTTGCCGGCGCGGTCACGGCATCGACCTTGACCTCGGTCGCCGTGTTCCTGCCGCTGGTGTTTGTCCAGGGCATTGCCGGCCAGTTGTTTCGTGATCAGGCCCTGACGGTTACCTTCTCGCAATTCGTTTCGCTGTTCATCGGGTTTACCCTGATCCCGATGCTGGCGGTGGTCGGCAAGCGCCGTGGTGCTGCCGCCGAACCGCTGACCGCTCTGCATCGCGGTCAGCATCACGATGAAGCGACTGTGCCGCTCGCCAGCACCGCGCCGACGACCACCGCCGAGAGCGGTGCGGTCGAGCGTCAGCCATCACGGATCAGTCGGCTGGGTCGGATCATCGCCGCGCCATTCCGGGTGCTGGGCAGGATTATCGCCGTTCTGTTGACCCCGTTCGTGTGGGTGGCGCAGCGCTTGCGCAATATTCCTGTCGCCACCTTGGTACTGAGCTGGCTGCTGAAGTTCGCCGGCTTCATCGGCCATGTGATGCATTTATTGTTCAAACCGGTAGTGTCCGGCTTCAACTACGGCTACGGCAAACTTGAGCGTGGCTACGACCAACTGATCAATATCTCACTACAACACCGGCCAACAGTACTGGCCGTCGCCTTCGGTATGTTCGGTTTGAGTCTGTATATGCTGTCACGCATCGGCGTCGAACTGATTCCGCAACTGGCGCAGGGCGAATTTGTCGCCAACCTGCGCGCCGCACCGGGCACGCCGCTGGCCAAGACCGACGAGATCCTGCTCAAGGCCCACCAGATCGCCGCGGCCATGCCAGAAGTCGAACGCAGCTTCGCTGTGGCCGGCAGCGGCAACCGGCTGGATGCGTCGCCGGACAAGGGCGGCGAAAACGTCGGCGAGCTGAACGTGGTGCTGAAGAAACCGGTTTCGCAGGACACCGAAGCCGCGGTGATGCGCAAGCTGCGCGAGCAGCTCGCGCAGCTGCCGGGTGTGCAGGTACAAGTCGAGCGACGCGCCCTGTTCACGTTCAAGACCCCACTGGAAATCGAACTGGTCGGCTACAACCTCGATGAGCTGCGGGCCGCATCGGCGCAATTGCTGACCATGATGCGCACCCAGGATCGCTTCATCGACATTCGTTCAACGGTTGAGGATGGCTACCCGGAACTGCAGATCCTGTTCGACCATGAACGGGCTGCCAGTCTGGGCCTGTCGGTGCCGGACATCGCTCAGCGTGTCGTCAAGAAGCTGCGCGGCGATATCGCCACCCGTTACGCCTTCCGTGACCGCAAGATCGATGTTGTCGTCCGGCTCGCCGAAGACGACCGCAACTCGGTCGAAGAAGTACGGCAACTGATCGTCAACTCGGATCAGGACCGGCCGGTGCCACTGTCGGCGGTGGCCGAGGTCAAGCTGGCAATTGGACCGAGCGAAATTCACCGTATCGGTCAGGAACGTGTTGCCATCGTATCGGCCAACTTGCGCTACGGCGATTTGGGTGAAGCCGCGGCAGCCGCGCAGGCGCTGATTGACCAGCTGCCGGAGCGCAGCGGTGTCGAAGTGCGACTCGCCGGCCAGAACGCCGAGATGGAGGTGTCGTTCCAGTCGCTGCAGTTTGCCTTGCTGCTGGCACTGTTCCTGGTTTATCTGGTGATGGCTTCGCAGTTCGAATCGCTGCTGCATCCGTTCGTTATCATGTTCAGCGTGCCGCTGGCGCTGGTTGGCGCCGTACTGGCGTTGGTGATCACCGGCCAGACCATCAGCGTCGTCGTGTTCATCGGTCTCATCATGCTGGCTGGTATCGTGGTCAACAACGCCATTGTGCTGATTGACCGGGTCAACCAGCTGCGTGACGAAGGCATGCAGAAACTCGCCGCAGTCCGGGAAGCCGGCCGCAGCCGCTTGCGTCCGATCATGATGACGATGTTGACGACGGTACTCGGCATGGTGCCACTGGCGCTCGGTATCGGTGAAGGCGCGGAAATTCGCGCGCCAATGGCAATCACCGTGATCGGCGGCATCACCGTTTCGACGCTGCTGACGCTGGTCGTGATCCCGGTGCTGTACACCTTGCTCGATCGTTCGGAATAACAGGAGCACAGCCATGCGTATCACCGAGCTGTCACTGAAGCGTCCGATCACGACGCTGATGTTCTTCTTCTGTTTTCTGGTGGTCGGCGGCGTTTCGACCCGGCTGATCCCGCTGGAGTATTTTCCGGAGGTGCAGTTCCCGGGCATCTTCATCCAGATCCCCTACCCGAGTTCGACGCCGGAAGAAGTCGAGCGCCTCGTCACCCGACCGGTGGAGGAAGCGCTGTCGACCCTGTCCGGCATCAAACGCTTCCGCTCGACCACCACCAGCGACGGCGTCCAGATCGGGGTGTTCTTCGGCTGGGATGCCAATGCCATCGTCAAAGGCATCGAGGCGCGAGAAAAGATCGACGCCATCCGTGACGACTTGCCGAGCGACTTGCAACGCCTGTTTGTCTTCACCGGCCGCACCACCGATCAACCGATGCTGGAGATCCGCATCTCCAGCGACAGTCGCGATCTGTCGAAAGCCTACGACTTGCTGGACCGCAAACTGCGTCGTTCGATCGAATCGGTACCCGGCGTCTCGAAAGTCGATCTTGGCGGCGTCGAACCGCTGCAACTCGAGATCCAGCTCGATGCCGGCCGCGTGGCCGCTCACGGCATCAACCTGCCGGAACTCGCCAGCACCCTCGCCAAATACAACTTCTCGATTTCCGGTGGCCTCATTCATGACGCTGGCCAACGCCTGCGGGTCAAACCGGTCGGGGAATGGACCAATCTCGATGACATCCGCAATCTGCCGATCAATGCCCGTGGCCTGCGCCTGAGTGACATTGCCACGGTGACTTTCGCCCACCCGGAGCGTGAAGTCGGCCGCCATCTCGACCTGCAGGACGCCATTGCGCTGTCGGTGACCCGCGAAAGCGGCGCCAACCTGGTGGAAACCAGCAAACAGGTCATGGCCCGCATTCAACAGCTTGGCAACAGCAGCGAGTTTCGCGGCATTCAGCTGTATGTGATGAACAACCAGGCCGAGGGCGTGGTCAACAGCCTGAAAGAGATCGTGCTGTCGGGCCTGATTGGTTTCGCTCTGTCGGTATTCGTGCTATATGCCTTTCTGCGCAACTGGCCGGTCACCATTGCCGTTTCGCTGGCCGTGCCGTTCGCCGTGATGATGACGCTGGCTTACATGTTCTTTGCCGGCGTGACCATCAATATCCTGTCGATGATGGGGCTGATGTTGTCGATTGGCATGCTGGTCGACAACGCGGTGGTGGTCAGCGAAAGCATTTTCCGCCACGAGCACCTGCATCCGAACGACAAGAAGACCGCGGTACTGGCCGGCGCCAGACATGTCGGTCTCGCCGTGCTGACCGGTACCATCACCACCGTGATCGTGTTCATGCCGAACATCATCGGCGAGAAAATTGACATCACAGTGTTCCTGAGCCACGTCGCCACCACGATCACGGTTTCGATGTTTGCCTCCTTGTTCATCTCGCTGACCATCATTCCGCTGATGCTGTATTGGCTGCCGATGCAGAATCAGGCCAAGGATGTCCGCTGGATCAACTGGCTGACCAGTCATTATGTCCGCGCGCTCGACTGGACCTTGCGGCACCCGAAATGGTCGGGCTTTTTTGCCCTCGCCGTGCTGGCTTCCGTTGCCATTCCGATGGGGATGGTCAAGAAGGACATGTTCGAGGAAAGCGCGCAGGACCGCTTACGGCTGTATTATCAGATTGACGGCAAATACACGGTCGATCGGGTCGAAGCCGCGGTGGTTCCGATTGAACAGTGGCTGCTCGACAACAAAGAGCGATTCGAGATCGACAGCGTCTACAGCTACTTTGTTACCGACGAGGCCGGCACCACCATCCTGCTGAAACCGGATCGCCAGAACGGCATGACGCTGCCCGAGATGCGCGAGCAGATGGAAAAGGAAATGCCGAAGTTTCCGCTCGGCAAGGTCACGTTCCAGCGTGAGCGCTTCGGTGGTGGCGAGGATTTGCGGGTGCTGCTGGTCGGCGATTCCACCGAACGGCTGACCGAGCTGTCACGCGAACTCGCGCAGATGCTGTCCAATGTCAAAGGCTTGAAGGATGTGCGCTCCGAAGCCAGCCTCGGCGATCAGGAAGTGCAAATCCGTATCGACCGCGACCGCGCTCAGGCGCTCGGCCTGACGCCAGCCAGTGTCGCACAGGCCGTGGCCGTTGCCATGCGCGGCCAGCCGCTGCGAACCATGCGCACCGCCCACGGCGAAACCGATGTCCGCCTGATGTTCAGCCGCGACAACCGGCAACGGCTGTCGGATCTGGAAACGTTGCCGCTGTTCCGGCCAAACGGCGAGCGCGTGCCGCTGTCGGCGGTCGCCGAGATCAGCTCGTCGCGCGCCAGCCAGCGCATCGTCCGGGAAGAACGGCTGACAACCATCGGCGTGACGGCCGCAGCCGACGGCATTTCCGGCGAGGAAGCACGCAAGCAGATTGAACCGTATCTGGAGAAGCTGCAGTTGCCGCCCGGTTATCGCGCCAGTTTCGGTGGCGGCTTTGATCGCGAGAACGAAGCTGGTCGCGTGTTCATGATCAACATGCTGCTGGCCTTGATGATGATCTACGTGGTGATGGCGGCGATGTTCGAGTCGCTGGTGTTCCCGAGCGCCGTGATTTTCTCGGTGTTCTATTCCGTGGTCGGCGTGTTCTGGTTCTTCCTGCTGACCGGCACCACGCTGTCGATCATGGCCAACATCGGCATCCTGGTGCTGATGGGGGTGGTGGTGAACAACGGCATCGTGCTGATCGATCACATCAATCAGCTGCGCAAGGAAGGCTTTGATCGCGCCGAAGCCATTCTGAATGCCGGCCGCGAACGGCTGCGGCCGATCCTGATGACGACGGCAACCACGGTGCTCGGCTTGATCCCGCTCTGTATCGGCTCGACCACCATCGGCGGTGATGCCGACAGCCCGCCTTACTATCCGATGGCGCGCGCCGTGGTCGGTGGACTGGTGTTCTCGACGGTTGTCAGCCTGCTGATTCTGCCAACGCTGTACGTCGGCCTCGACAACATGCGCAACTGGGCCGGTCGCGTCTGGCACGATGCCAAGCAGCGGGCGCTTGGCAGCAAAGCAACAACCCCGACAACCGAGCAGCCCTGATTACACCATCGCCACGATGCTATGCGGTCCACAGCGTCGTGGCGATGGCGATCAACAAATGGGATCGTGGTCATCGGGTACAGAGCAGAGCTCACTGACTCAGGCCAGTGGCGCTGGCCGGGCAATACCGTAACCCTGGGCGTAATCGACGCCGATCTCGCGCAGCTTGGCCAATACCGCATCGTTCTCGACGAATTCGGCAATGGTCTTCATGCCCATCACCTTGCCGACCTCGTTGATGGCGCGGACCATCGCGTAGTCCATGGCATTGTTGGCCAAATCCTTGACAAACACGCCGTCGATTTTCAGGTAATCGACCGGCAGATTGCGCAGGTAGGCAAACGACGACATGCCGGCGCCGAAATCGTCGAGCGCGAAGGCGCAGCCGAGCTGTTTCATCTGCTGGATAAATGCACGGGCACTTTGCAAATTGGCGATCGCCGTGGTCTCGGTGACTTCAAAACAAACCCGCTCCGGCGCGACGCCAGAGCGCTGCAATTCTTCAGCGACAAATTGATGGAACTGCGGCTGATTGATGCTGGCACCAGACAGGTTGATGGCGCAGGTAATCGGCGGCGCCCCCTTGCGCTGTTGCTGCGCCATCCAGTCGAAGGTGCGGCCAACGACCCAGCGATCCAACATCAGTACCAGGTTGAAGCGCTCGGCGGCCGGCAGGAACATGCCCGGCGGCACCAGGCTGCCATCGACATCGATCATCCGGACCAGAATTTCCTGATGGCCAATCCCCTGCCCCGGCAACACCGGCGCGATCCGCTGCGCCCAGAGCTGGAAACGATCCTGCTGCAGGGCCTGGACAATGCGCGATACCCACTGCATTTCGGTATGACGCTGGGCGAGTTGTTCATCGTCTTCGCTGAAGATGCGCAGCTGATTGCCGCCCAGCTCTTTGGCGTGATAGCAGGCGGCATCCGCCTGCCCCAATGCCGTCGCCCAGTTCTGGCCGGGCCCGGTCAGTGCCGCGACGCCGATGCTGACACTGAGTGAAAACGATTTGTCGCCCCAGCTGAACGGAAATTCCGTCACTCGCTGACGCAGCTCTTCCGCCCATAGCGCAGCCTCATCCAGCGAGCGCTGCCACAGCAGCGTGGCAAATTCATCGCCACCAATGCGTGCCAGCACGTCGGCATCGCTGATTTGAGCCCGGAACAGTTCGGTCAGCTGGCGCAGCAGTTCGTCGCCGGCAATGTGGCCGCAGGTGTCGTTGACCACCTTGAACTGATCCAGATCGATATAGCACAGCGCGTGGCCCCCTCCTTCCTGCTGCGATTGCAGCAGCGCGTCCTGCAGGCGGCTTTCGAATTCGGCACGGTTGACCAAACCGGTCAGCACATCGTGTGAGCGCTGGAAATGGACGGTGTCGGCAAGCGAGCGGGTCTGGAACAGATCCTTGATGGTCAGCAGCCAGCCGCTGCTGCGGCCCTGGCGCAGCCGGACGACGTGCAGCTCAAACGGAAACTCATTGCCGTTGCGACGCTGGATCACCGCGCTGTCGTTGAGATGACGCAGCCAGTCCGGATCGTCCAGCCGGGTCATCGGCAGGGTGATGGGTTCGCGGCTGTTTTCATCGAGCACGACCAACAGCTCATCGAGCCGTTCGGTCAACGGGTCGTCTTCGGCGTAGCCCAGCAGGCGCCGGCAGGCGCGATTGACCAGCAACAAGCGGCCATCGGGCGCGACCAGCATCACGGCCTCGCGCAAGGCCTGTAGCGCCGCAGGGAAAAGTTCAGGAGAGGCGTGTTCCATGGCGTCCTTCATCCGGAGTGCACGTCCGTGGCACCGCAAACCCGGGACGGCCCCGGGCCATTCGCCGCACAAAACTCGACCGTTACAGCATAGCCCATATGAAAAGCGCACGGTCAGTCGGTTCCGACTTGACCGCGAGTGGCGCCAGAACCAGACAGCAGGCTACCATAGCGGCCGGTTTTTCCGGCTCGCCCCCTGGTTGTATCGAACGTGAGCATTTCACTTTCCGGCAAGCGCAGCGACACTGCCTCGCCCTGTATCGGTGTTTGCAGCACCGTGCTTGGTGATGAAATCTGCCGTGGCTGCGGTCGCAGCTTTGAAGAAGTGCTGAACTGGCACCAATTCAGCGACGAACAGAAACGCGCCATCAATCGCCGCCTGGCTGAACGCAGCCAGCGGGCCGATCAAGCGGTTGACTGACCGCCGGGAGACCCCGCCACTACGCCAATGGAGCTGCCACCGGCAGCCGGCGTGCTGGACCCCACACACTGTTACGAGGACTGTTGCAATGATTCGTTTGGCGATTGCCGACGTGCTGAAAGGCAAGGCTGCCGCCGGCAGCCAGGTTCGCATTCAAGGCTGGGTTCGTACCCGCCGGGATTCGAAAGCCGGCCTTTCCTTCATCAACGTGCATGACGGCTCGGGTTTTCACCCGATCCAGGTGGTCGCCGAACAGCATCTGAACAATTACCAGGACGAGATCCTGCGGCTGACCGCCGGCTGCTCGGTCGACATCGTCGGCACCGTGGTACCGTCGCCGGCCCAGGGCCAGGCCATCGAACTGAAAGCTGAACAGATCACCGTGGTCGGCTGGGTCGACGACCCGGAAACCTACCCGATCAGCCCGAAGCCGCACAGCCTCGAGTACCTGCGTGAGCAAGGCCACCTGCGCGCCCGCACCAATGTCATCGGCGCGGTGACCCGCGTCCGCAACTGCATCGCGCAGGCCATCCACCGCTTCCACCACGAACAGGGCTTTGTCTGGGTGGCGAGTCCGATCATCACCGCCAGCGACTGCGAAGGCGCCGGCGAGATGTTCCGGGTCTCGACGCTGGACCTGGTCAACTGCCCGCGCACGCCGGATGGCAAGGTCGACTATTCGCAGGACTTCTTCGGCAAGGAGGCCTTCCTGACCGTTTCGGGCCAGCTCAACGCCGAGACCTACGCGATGGCGATGTCCAAGGTCTATACCTTTGGCCCGACTTTCCGCGCCGAGAACTCTAACACCAGCCGCCACCTGGCCGAGTTCTGGATGGTCGAGCCGGAAATCGCCTTCGCCGATCTGGCCGCCGATGCCGACCATGCCGAAGCGATGTTGAAATACATCTGCCGCGCGGTGCTGAACGAGCGCATGGACGACATGCACTTTTTCACTGAGCGGATCGAGCCGACCGCGATCTCGCGGCTGGAAGCCATCGTCGCCAGCGAATTCGTCCGGATGGATTACACCGAGGCGGTCAAGATCCTGCAGGCCAGCGGCGAGAAGTTCCAGTTCCCGGTCCAGTGGGGCATGGATCTGCAGTCCGAACACGAGCGCTACATCGCCGAGAAGCATGTCGGTCGGCCGGTCGTACTGATGAATTACCCGAAAGACATCAAGGCTTTCTACATGCGCCTGAACGACGACGGCAAAACCGTCGCCGCGATGGACGTGCTGGCGCCGGGCATCGGCGAAATCATCGGCGGCTCGCAGCGCGAGGAACGCCTGCATGTGCTCGACGAACGGCTGAAGGAATTGGGCTTGCCGATCGAGAACTACTGGTGGTACCGCGATCTGCGCCGCTACGGCACGGTGCCGCATGCCGGCTTCGGGTTGGGGCTTGAGCGCTGCGTCGCTTACGTGACCGGCATGCAGAACGTCCGCGACGTGATCCCCTTCCCGCGCACGCCGAAAAACGCCGAGTTTTGATTTGTTTTTTGAATGGTTTCGCAGGCCCGGCTGTGGTCGGGCCTTTGTCAGGAGTAAAACATGAGCAAGATCGATCGCGCCTATGTCAGCGACAGCACCCGCTTCCTGCAGGAGCTGGAACAGAAGCCGGAGAACAATCAATCGCCGGCCCGTCAGGCCGAAGAAGCCAAGTACCAGCGCATCAATACCCTGCGCGACGAAGCCAAACCCGCGCCGGAAACCGGCAAGATCTGGAGCGGCTTCTGAGCCACGGCTGGCGGGGGGGCTTGGTACAAGTGCGCCAGCCCTCCCCAGCCCCTGTGCAAACCGCTACACTTGCCAGCATGACGGCGGGACTTGCTGAAACTCGCTTGCCAACAAGAAGACAGGCAGACTGGAGAACAATATGAAATGCCCGAAGTGCAAGGCTCCGATGGACAACGTGGTGCTGGAAGGCGTCGAGATCGAACGCTGCAGCGGCTGCAAAGGTCTCTGGTTTGATGCCAACGAAGAAGTGCTGCTGAGCAAAATCCAGCATGCCGAAATGCTGGATCTTGGCCTCGCCAGCCTCGGCAAGGAATTCAACAACGAAGAGCCGATCTACTGCCCGCGCTGCGGCACCAGCTCGCAACTGCACAAGCTGCAGGACAAAAAGCAGCCGCATATCGAGATCGACCGCTGCAATACCTGCAACGGCACCTTCTTCGATGCCGGTGAATTCACCGATTTCAAAAAGCACGACGTGCTCGACTTCTTCAGGTCACTGGCGAGCAAAGTGCGCCGTTGATTCGGTCTGCGTTGCAAGCTGTCTGGTTGCAGGCCATCAGGTTTGCAGACAACAAAAAAGCCGGCACCGCCGGCTTTTTTGTTGTCTGCGCGTTGCGCCACTGGCAACGCGGCAACACCGTTACAGATAACGCCAGATGCTGTCGGCAGCAGGCGCAGTGCCAGCGTCCTTCGGCTCGCCCTTGATCGATCCGACGTAAACGTAACCAATCACCTGCTCATTGTCAGCCAGTCCCAGCAACTGCCAGATCGCCGGGTTATAGGCGATATCGCCGGTGCGCCAATAGGCACCAAAGCCCATCGCCTGCGCGGCATTGATGAACTGGAACGTTGCCAGACCGGCGGTTATCAATTGCTCCTGCTTCGGCGCTTTCGGGCTGTCCTTGAAGCTCGCTACCGCAACCACCACCATCGGTGCCCGCAGCGGCAGCCCCTTGGCACGATCCAGCTTTGCCGCATCCGTTTCGCCGGCCTGTTGCATGCCCTGCGCGTACAACTCGCCGAGCTGGTTAAGCTTGTTCCCTTCACAAACCAGAAAGCGATACGGCTTCAGATTGCCGTGATCGGGCGCGCGCAGCGCCGCTTGCATCAACGTATTGAGCTGCTCCTTGCCCGGCGCGGGAGTGGTCAGAATCGGAAAGGAACGGCGGGTGAGCAGGAAGTCCAAGGGGGTCATGTCGCAGCGACTCGAATCAAAAACTGGCCGACATTGTAGCCTGCGCCGCCGAGCAAGTATTTAGCCACTGGCCGCTCGAGAAAGAGGATTTGGGGTGACGGGGAACGGGTGTGTGACCGGTTTCTGGAAATGAACTGGCGGGAATTCTCGCTGACGGGAAAATGTCTCGCTTGCCATGAGCACGGGGATTGCGCACCACCTCCCCGTGGTGCGTCCTGCGGACCGCCGCGGTGCGGCGGCGCCAAATTGCTCCCGGCATTTTGATCGAACCCCTCCGGGGCCCGAACTCGCCAAGCGAGCGCCGAATAAAAAAAAAGCCCGCATAAGCGGGCCTTTTTATCTGGCGTCCCCACGGGGATTCGAACCCCGGTTACCGCCGTGAAAGGGCGATGTCCTAGGCCTCTAGACGATGGGGACTAAACCGTTTGTACTGCAACTTTCGGTACTGCTTACCAAATTGAAGGGCCGCTAGAGACGGCCCTTCCAGAATCTGGTGGAGCTAAGCGGGGTCGAACCGCTGACCTCTTGCATGCCATGCAAGCGCTCTACCAACTGAGCTATAGCCCCGAAAGAGGCGCGCATTTTAGGGGTGGCCTGCGCGCCTGTCAACAACTGTTACCCGACTTTTTTGTCGATGAAAGCCAGCGCCCGATCGATGCGCGCCAGCACACGGTTTTTGCCAATCAGTTCGGCCGTGATATCAATCGATGGCGACGCGGTCGAGCCGGTGATGGCAACGCGCAGCGGCGGCGCGACTTTGCCAAAACCCAGTCCGAGGTTCTTGCACACCGCATCGACAGCGCCATGAATCGCCACGGCATTCCACTCGGCAAGTGCCGCCAACTGTTCGCGCAGACTCGCCAGCACAGCACGCGTTTGCGCGGTCAGCTGTTTGTCGGCAGACGCCGCATCGTAGTCGTCGAATTCCTGGTAGAAATAGCGGCTTTGCTGCGCCATCGTGCGCAGGTTGTCGCAGCGTTCCGCTTGCGCGGCGACCACTTTCGCCAACGCCGGGCCATTGCCGAGATCGAGCCCCTGCTCCTGCATATGCCATTCAAGATGCGCCGCTACCTCTTCGGCCGGCGAGCTCTTGATGTAGTGATGGTTCAGCCAGAGCAGCTTCTTGGTATCGAACGCCGCGGCTGATTTGTTGACGTCTTTCACGTCGAAATACTGAATCATCTCGGCCATCGAGAAAATTTCCTGGTCACCGTGTGACCAGCCGAGCCGGACCAGATAATTCAGCAATGCCTGTGGCAAATAGCCTTCATCGCGGTATTGGATGACGCTGACTGCGCCGTGGCGCTTGGACAGTTTCTGACCGTCCTGACCGAGAATCATCGGCAGATGGCCGTACTGCGGCAAGGTGGCGCCGAGCGCCAGCAGGATGTTGATCTGCTTCGGCGTGTTCGAGACGTGATCGTTGCCACGAATGACGTGGCTGATTTTCATGTCGTAATCGTCAACGACCACGCAGAAGTTGTAAGTCGGCGAACCGTCGGTGCGGGCGATGATCAGATCATCGAGTTCATCGTTGGCAATTTCGATGCGGCCGAGAATGAGATCGTCCCAGGCCACGACACCGCCGATCGGATTCTTGAACCGCACGACAAACGGTTTGCCATCGTCGGCTGGCGGATGGTGCCGGCAGTGGCCGTCATAGCGCGGCTTTTCCTTGCGCGCTTCCTGCTCGGCGCGCAGCTGCTCCAAGCGCTCTTTCGTGCAGGTGCAGCGATACGCCGTGCCGGCTTGCAGCATCTGCTGTATCACTTCCTTGTAGCGGTCGAAACGTTTGGTCTGGAAAAACGGACCCTCGTCTTCTTTCAGGCCGAGCCAGTTCAGGCCGTCGAAAATCGCCTGCACGGCGGCATCGGTCGAACGCTCCAGATCGGTGTCCTCGATCCGCAACACATACTGGCCGCCCATGCGGCGGGCATAAAGATAGGAATACAGCGCCGTGCGGGCGCCGCCAACGTGCAGATAGCCGGTCGGGCTCGGTGCAAAACGGGTACGGACGGTCATGTTCTGGAGATTCCTGTGGTCGGGGTGCCTGTTTGCAGCGTCTGTCTCGGGACAGGGGGCAGGCCGAACGGGGCCGGCATTGTAGCAGCGCCGCCGAGCGCTTTGGCGCCGCCGAGGCCACCGCCAGCCACGACATGCGACCGGACAAGAATGTTCCGGCAATGCTTGACCTCGGAGGGTTCGATCCCTATGATGGCGCGCCTTTCCGGACCCGACCGGAAAATGCTGTAATCGGGCGCTTAGCTCAGTTGGTAGAGCATCTCCCTTACAAGGAGGGGGTCAGCGGTTCGAGCCCGTTAGCGCCCACCAAATCAAACAGCCCGCTCCCTGAGCGGGCTTTTTCTTTGTCAGATTTTATGTCCGGCGGTTCTCCAACGTCGGTACCAGCGTTATGCTCCGGCAGCCCTCGCCTACCGGAGATTTCTCGTGGCCCTACGCCCCCTGCTGATGACCGCCATGCTCGGCGCGGCCTGCGCGACCGCAGCTTTTGCCAAAAACGATCTGGAAACCATCAACCGCATTCGTGACGAAGGTCTGTATCGCTCGCAGGTCATGACCACGCTGCAGCACCTGACCGATCACATCGGGCCACGGCTGACCGGCTCGCCGCAGATGCAACAGGCCAGTGCCTGGACGGTCGAGCAGTTGCAGGCCTGGGGACTGTCGAATGTGCATCTCGAGGGTTTTGAATTTGGCCGCGGCTGGAGCTATGACAGCGCCCATGCCCAGCTGCTGCACCCGCGCAAGGCGCCGCTGATGGGCCTGCCGGTGGCGTGGACACCGGGCAGCAATGGCACCATCGAAGGCGAAGTCGCCTTTGTCGATGCCGTCACCGAAGCCGAGCTGGAACAATACCGCGGCAAGATCAGCGGCAAGATCGTATTGCTGAGCGAACCGGAAGACATCGGCGAGCCGCAACCGGAACTGTTCAAACGCTACAGCAGCGATGATCTCGGCAAGATGAAAAGCCTGGATTTGAAACGCCCGGCCAGCCACGCCCACGGCGCACCCGACGCGATCGCCCAGAACCGCAAGCGGCTCGCATTTCGGGAAGCGGTCGCCGCCTTTCTGAAGCAGGAAAACGCCAAGGCCGCACTCTATCGCAGCAGCCGCGATGGCGGCCTCATCCGTGTCTTCGGCCACGATCATCGTGTCGGCAAGACTTTTCCGGTACCGGCGCTGATTCTGTCATCCGAACATTACCAATTGCTGCTCCGACTGCTGGAAAAAGGCGAGACGCCGCGCGTCGCGCTCAACATCGATGCCCGCTTTCACGATGAAGACAGCAAAACCTACAACACCATCGCCGAGCTCCCGGGCACCGACAAAAACCCGGAAATCGTCATGATCGGCGCCCACCTCGATTCCTGGCATGCCAGCACCGGCGGTGTCGACAATGCCGCCGGCGTTGCCGTCACCATGGAAGCGATGCGCATCCTGAAAAAACTGGACATCAAACCAAAGCGGACCATCCGTATCGGCCTGTGGTCCGGTGAAGAGCAAGGTCTGTACGGTTCGCGCGCCTATGTCGAACAACATCTCGCAACGCGGCCGAAGCCTACCGACCCGGCCGA
Organism: Permianibacter sp.; assembly: GCA_046297695.1. Taxonomy (GTDB): domain Bacteria; phylum Pseudomonadota; class Gammaproteobacteria; order Enterobacterales; family Permianibacteraceae; genus Permianibacter. The sequence continues at coordinate 73,863 of JBKBHF010000016.1, forward strand.
GCGGGAACTGACGCCCTGGTACTGGAGCTCGCCGGGTTGGCCGATCAGCAAAAAGCCGGATTACGATCGCTTCTCGGTGTACTTCAACATGGACAACGGCAGCGGCAAGTTCCGCGGCATTTACACCGAAGGCAATGTCGCAGTGAAATCGCTGTTCAGCGACTGGTTCGGCCCGCTGTCCGATTTGACGGAAGGCACCATCAACGCCAATGCGACCGGCGGCACCGATCACGAATCGTTCGACAACGTCGGCCTGCCCGGCTTTCAGTTTGTCCAGGATCCGCTCGATTACATGCCGCGCCTGCATCACACCCATGTCGACTCCTTCGACCACGTGTTGCCGGATGACATGCGACAAGCGGCCGTGGTGATGGCGACGTTTGCCTACAAGGCGGCGATGGCCGACAACCGGGTTCCACGCAAACCGATGCCAACCGCACCGAGCGAGCTGGAACAGCAGCAGGAACAGGAAAAAGCCAAGAAACGCCAGCGCATGAAAGAGCGCAAGGCCTTGAGCGAGCTGCCCAAGTAAGACGGCGCGCTGCTGGCAGCGACCACCGGCGTGAATGAGCCCCGGGTCGCGGCCACCACCCCCACCCCGGACAACAACAGTTGCCGCCGCCCAGGGCAGTACATCCGCCCAAACGCGGTTTACAAACGTGCACCAACATCGCGATACCGAATCGACGGCGCCGGATACAACATCCGCTAGCCGGCGATTTGCTACAATTTCGCCGCTTTTGCGCCTCCACCCGTCGGCCTAGTGGACTGGGAATCGGTGAGCCGTTGCGGCCTTCACCGTGCAGTAATGGATCTCTCCCATGACTGACTCAAGTGAAAACATCATCCGCGGCGATGGCGCCATCCGCCGCACCTCCCTGTACGGCAGCAGCATCGAAAACACCTACGGCGGTGTCCAGTCGTTCATGCGTCGCAACTACAGCCGCGACCTGACCGGCGTCGATGTCGCGATCAGCGGCATTCCGTTCGATCTGGCCTGCACCTACCGCAGCGGCGCCCGCCTTGGCCCGAGCGCGATCCGCGCCGCCTCGGTACAGCTCGCCGAACTGAAACCGTTTCCATGGGGCTTTGATCCGTTCGATGATCTGGCCGTGATCGATTACGGCGATTGCTGGTTCGACGCCCACAACCCGATGACCATCAAGCAAAGCATCATCGATCACGCCCGCACGATTCTGAACGCCGGCGCGACCATGCTGACCTTCGGTGGCGATCACTACGTCACCTACCCGCTGCTGAAAGCGCACGCCGAAAAACACGGCGCACCACTCAGCCTCATTCACTTCGATGCCCACTGCGACACTTGGCCGGACGACAGCCCGGATTCGCTCAACCACGGCACGATGTTCTACAAGGCAGTGAAAGAAGGCATCATCGATCCCAAGCGTTCGGTACAGGTCGGCATCCGCACCTGGAATGACGATTTCCAGGGCATCAACATGCTGTTTGCGCCGTGGGTGCATGAGAATGGCGTTGCCGCGACCATTGCCGAGATCAAGAAGACCGTCGGCAACCATCCGACCTATCTGACCTTCGACATCGACTGCCTCGATCCGGCGTATGCACCGGGCACCGGCACCCCGGTTCCGGGCGGCCTCACCAGCGCACAAGCGCTGTCGATTGTCCGCGCCCTCGGCGACATCAACCTGATCGGCATGGACGTGGTCGAAGTCGCCCCGTCTTACGATCAAAGCGAAGTCACCGCGCTCGCTGCTGCCCATCTGGCCTGCGATTTCCTGTGCCTGATGCGCAACAAGAAACTGGCGAAGCAAGGTAAGAAGTAAAAGTGAGCCCCCTCCTCTCACGAGGGCGTAGCGGGAATCATGC
>JBKBHF010000017.1:0-74712 GCA_046297695.1 Permianibacter sp.
CGAAGCGCGGGGGGGTGTGGCCTAAGCAACCAAAACGATTCTGGCGCGTGGGGCGTGTTCTTTTGCTTACTTTTCTTGCACGAGCAAGAAAAGTAAGTCGCCCGCCGGGGCGAGACCCGGCAGCCGCTTAGGGCGAATGGAACATCGAAAATCAAAAGAAAAACAACACTCAAAGTCCCCTCCGCGCCCACCAATAAAACCCACTCCCCACCACAACAAAAATCCCCACCATCGCCCACGCCGTGCCCGAAGCAAAACCCATCAACAGCCCACACAATGTCAGCGCAATGATCGGACTTAACCAACCCACAAACGACAGCGCACGCTGCCGCCGTTCCTGCACCAAAACACTCGCCGCACACAACGCATAACCGATCAATCGCACCAGTGTGCTCATCACCGCCAGATAGACAAAGCTGTTGCTCAGGGCGAGCAGCAAGCTGAGGCCGCCCACCACGGCAATCGATACCGCCGGCGTTGCAAAGCGCGGATGGATCGCGGCAAACCATGCCGGCAGACAGCCATCGCGCGCCAGGGCATAGCTCATCCGTGGCGCGGCCATCATGATTGACGACAGATTGCCGATGATCGATACGACCGCGGTGAGTGCGATGAGGCTGGCGCCCCATGGACCGAGCACGATGGCGGCAACCTCGGCAAGCGGTTGCTCGCTGCTGGCAAGCGTCGGCAGCACCGACACCGCCAGCCACTGCAGCCAGAAATAGAGCAGCGCGGTCAGCAGCACGGTGCGCACCAGCGCCCTGGGAATGTCGCGTTCCGGCACCTTGCCTTCGCCGGCATTGATGGCACCGCTCTCAAAGCCGACGAAGGCGTAGAACAGCACCAGCAAGCCCTCGCCGAACGTGACGCTCGGCAGGGGCGTCGTGAGCTGAAAAATGGCCGGCGACAGCGCACTGATGCCGGTCAGCAGCAGCAACAGAATCGGCAACAGTTTCAGCACGGTCAGCGCAAACACGGCCCACATGCCGTGCCGCACGCCACGGACATTGGCAAGCGTCAGCGTGCCAATCGCCAGCGTGATCAGCAGCGCCCGCGCCAGCGGCGCACTCGCCGGCGGCCAGAGCCAGGCAAGATACGTCACCATCAAATTCGCGTTGGCGGCCATCGCGGTGATGCGGCCGAACCAGAGCAGCCAGCCGGTCTGAAAACCGAGCCAGGGTCCGAAACTGGCGCTGACATACACGCTCGGGCCGCCGGTGGCGGAAAACCATTTCGCCAGACGGGCAAAACAGAACACGATGCTCATGAACAGCGCCGCGCAAAGCAGGAACAGCCACGGACTGAACACGCCGGCTTGGACAGCAGCGATCGCCGGCAGGGCAAACAGGCCGCCGCCGATGACGCCGTTGAGCGTCAGCACGGCAAAGCCCAGCTGACCGATCTCCCGTTTCAGTTCACGCTCGGTGGACGGGCCCAGTTCACGGACGGAGGAGGAGGCGATCGGCGCAGTCATTGTTGTTATTCGCCAAGAGTGATCCTGCGCCGATGCTAGCGCAATGCTGGCGGTGGGCGTTACCGATCAGTTCGGGCACAATTTGCTTCCCGTCTCTTTCGCGCGCAGCCCCATGTCCGTCATTGGCCGTTTCGCTCCGTCACCATCCGGTCCGCTGCATTTCGGCTCGCTGGTGGCCGCGCTCGGCTCGTATTTGTCGGCGAAGGCACAAGGCGGACAATGGTTGCTGCGCATCGAAGACATCGATCCGCCGCGCGAACCGGCCGGCGCCGCAGCGACCATCCTGCAACAACTGCGCGCATTCGGTCTGCAATGGGATGGCGCCGTGCTGTACCAGCGCACGCGCAGCGACCGCTACGACACAGTGCTCGCCAGCTTGGCCGAGCGTGGTCTGCTCTACGGCTGCAGCTGCAGTCGGCGCGAGCTGCAGGGCAATGGCGGCCGCTGTGCCAACCGTTGTCGCGAACGGGCGCTGCCGCTCGCGGATGGCGTCGCCTGGCGACTGCTCGCCGGCAACGAGCCGCTGCCGTTCGACGATGCCGTGTTCGGCCCCTGCCGCTTTCCCGAGACCGAGCAGGACGAAGTCGTGCTGAAACGGCGCGACGGGCTTTACGCCTACCAATTGGCCGTGGTGGTCGATGACATCGATCAGGGCGTTACCGAAATCGTCCGCGGCGCCGATCTGCTCGACGCCACACCGCGCCAGCTCTACCTCTGGCGACTGCTCGGCCACACGCCGCCACGCTTTGCCCATTTGCCGCTGGTGGTCGGCAGCGACGGCCGCAAGCTGTCGAAGCAGAACTACGCGCCCGCCATCAGCGAGAGTGAAGCGCTGCCACTGCTGAAAGACGCGCTTAGGGTGCTCGGCCAGCCGGTGCCGGCGGTTGACCGCGTCAATCAGCTTCTTAGCCGCGCCGTTGCCGATTGGCGGCTCGACCGGGTACCGAGAGGGCCGGTCATGCGCGTCTGAAAGCCCGGCCGCCGCCGGTTTCCCCACATCGCGGGGATGCATCCACTGGCCCGACCGGCTATCATTGGCCTTTCGACCTAACTCACTGACTGTCCGTGATTTTTTCCCGCATCAAACAGTTCGTCAGCCGGACAGTCGGCAAGTCCAAAAGCGCCCGCACGCCCGGCGTCCGGGTGCGCAAGCAAGTCATCCCGCGCGATCAGCACGAGGTCTCGCGGCGGGAAATTTCCGACAACGCCCTGAAGGTACTGTACCGGCTCAACAAGGCCGGTTACGAGGCCTATCTGGTTGGCGGCGGTGTTCGCGACATTCTGCTTGGTCTGCATCCGAAAGATTTCGACGTCGCCACCGACGCGAAACCGGAAGACGTGCAGAAAGTATTCCGGAATTGCCGGCTGATTGGCCGTCGGTTCCGGCTGGCGCATGTGCTGTTCGGCCAGGATGTGGTCGAAGTCGCGACCTTCCGCGCAGTCAATGACGACGCGCCGCAAACCGAACACGGCATGGTCTTGCGCGACAACGTTTACGGCACGATCGAAGACGACGCCGTGCGGCGCGACTTCACCGTCAACGCGCTCTACTACAACATCGCCGATTTCTCGATTGTCGATTTCGTCGGCGGCCTGAAAGATCTGCAGAAGCGCACGCTGCGCCTGATCGGCGATCCGGAAACCCGTTACCGCGAAGACCCGGTTCGCATGCTGCGTGCCGCCCGGCTTGCCGCCAAACTCGATTTCAAAATTGAAGCGAAAACCCGCGAACCGATTCTGCAGCATGGCTCGCTGCTGAAGAACGTCTCCAACGCCCGACTCTGGGATGAATGCGCCAAGCTGTTCCTGACCGGTCACGGTCTCGCCAGCTTCGAGCAGCTGGAAGCGCTGAACCTGACCAAGGTGCTGTTCCCCGGCCCAGCCGCGATGATGCACAAGCATCCCGAAGTCAAGGCGCTGATCGAAACCGCACTGCGCAATACCGACGCCCGCATCGCCGAACAAAAAGGCGTCAACCCGGCCTTTCTGTTTGCCGTGATGCTGTGGCCCAGCGTCGCCGCGGAATATGAAAAACGGCTGAAGCGCAATGTGCCGCCGGCACCGGCGCTGCAGGACGCCGCCACCGAAGTGCTCGACCGCCAGCACGAAGTCACCGCAATCGCAAAACGTTTCAGTCAGGTGATGCGCGAAATGTGGGCGCTGCAACACCGCTTTGCCCAGCGCACGCCAAGCCGTGCGGAAAAACTGCTCACCTTGCCGCGCTTTCGCGCTGCTTTCGATTTGCTGGCTCTGCGCGCCGAAGCCGGCGAACCGCTGCAGGAACTGGTCGACTGGTGGGCGGAATATCAAATTGCCGATGCCGACGGCCGGCAGGCACTGCTGCGTCAGGTCGACAAGCCGGACAGCAAGAACGGCAATGGCGAACGCAAGCGCCGGCCGCGTCGACGTGGGCCGCGCAAGGCAGTAGCCAAGAGCGAATGACCCGGTCACATGAATAGTCGCGCCTACATCGGGCTTGGCAGCAATCTCGGCGAGCCAGCCCGGCAAATCCAATACGCGATTGATGCCCTGGCAGTATTGCCACTCAGCAAGCTGGTGGCCCGTTCCTCGCTCTATCGCAGCCCGGCACTGACTCTGCCAGGCAGCGCAGCACAACCGGATTATCTGAACGCCGTTGCCGCCATTGATACCGCCCTCGATCCACAAACCCTGCTCGCTGCCTTGCTGCGCATCGAGCAGGAACAGGGCCGGGTGCGCGAGCAACGCTGGGGCGCCCGCACGCTCGATTTGGATCTGTTGTTGTACGGCAGCCTGGTCTGGCAATCGCCGAGTCTGACGTTGCCGCATTACGCGCTCTGCGAGCGGCCATTTGTTGTGATACCGTTGCTGGAAATCGCGCCGGATCTGCAGCTGCCTGACGGCCGCTTCCTGCGCGAGTTGGCCAAGGCGCTGCCGGGTGACACCCTGCAGCGGATATCGGCGTGATGTCGGTGTAATGTCGGCGCGTTTTTTGGCACATGGCACCGACGCAAAGAGGACGGCTTGCGCGCATGAATCCACTTCGCTTCGTCAGCGTCGAAGGTCCGATAGGCGTCGGCAAAACTACGCTGACACGCCGGCTTGCCGAAGCACTCGGCGGCCAGACCTTGCTGGAACAGCCGGACGAAAATCCGTTTCTCGAACGGTTCTATCAGAATCCGAAACAGGCCGCGCTGCCGGCGCAGCTGTTCTTTTTGTTCCAGCGCGCCCGCCAACTCGATGCCATCCGTCAGCAGGACATGTTCGCACCGGTCACGGTCAGCGACTACCTGATGGACAAGGATGCACTGTTTGCCCGGCTGAACCTCGATGACGATGAGCTGCGCCTGTACGAGCAAGTGTATGGTCAGCTGACCATCCAGGCACCAACACCGGATCTGGTCATTTATCTGCAGGCGCCGATCGATACGTTGTTGGAGCGGGTACGCAAACGCGATCGCAGTGCCGAGCGCGCCTTGAGCCGCGATTATCTGCAAAAGGTATTGGACGGCTACACCCGATTCTTTTACTACTACGAAGCCTCGCCGCTACTGATCGTCAACACCGCAGCGCTCGATCTGGCTGGCAGCGAAAGCGATTTCCAGCAGCTGGTCGAACGCGTGCATCAATGCCGCAGCGGCCGCCACTATTTCAACTCGCGCCTTTGACGGCGCCATCGGCACGGAACCCGAACATGGCTCGCATCACCGCTCACCGCCTCGCCGAGCTGAAACGCGCTGGCGAAAAAATCGTCGTACTGACGGCGTACGACGCCAGCTTTGCTACCGCCTGCAATCAGAACGGCGTCGATGTCATCCTGGTCGGCGACTCGCTCGGCAATGTCATCATGGGTTATGACAGCACCGTCCCGGTCACGATGACCGACATGCTGCATCACACCCGCGCGGTTGCCCGCGGCAACAGCGAAGCGCTGGTCATCGGCGATTTGCCTTACATGAGCTATGGCACGCTGGAGCAAACGCTGAGCAATTCTGCAGCGCTGATGCAGGCCGGCGCGCACATGGTCAAGCTGGAAGGCGGCGCCTGGCTCGCCGATTATGTGCGCGCACTGACCGAGCGCGGCATCCCGGTCTGCGCCCATCTCGGTTTGACCCCGCAATCGGTTGATGCCCTCGGCGGTTACAAAGTACAGGGCCGGACACCGGAAAGCGCGGCGCAGATCATTGCCGATGCCAAGCTGCTCGAAGCCGCCGGCGCCCGGCTGTTGGTAGTGGAATGTGTGCCGGCCGCGCTCGGCAAAGAGCTCAGTGCGGCGCTGAGCATTCCGGTGATCGGCATCGGTGCTGGCGTCGATACCGACGGCCAGGTTTTGGTGTTGCACGACATGCTGGGCCTGACGCCAAGCAACGGCGCCAAGCGCCCGAAGTTCGTCAAGGATTTCATGACCGGCGAAGCCGGCGGCATCGGTGCTGCGATTGCCGCCTATGCGAAAGCGGTACGCGAGAAGCGCTTCCCGGCTGATGAGCACAGCTTCACCTGATACGTTTGGGTGAGCGGCTTTAGCCGCTCACCCAGTCCACTTCTTCAGCTGCGTTTCTGCCTCGCTGATTACACGGAGCCATCATGCAGATTTTCGATTCCCTCGCCGCCCTGCGCAGTCAGATCAACAGCTGGCGCCGCGCCGGTGAAAAAATTGCCTTCGTGCCGACCATGGGCAACCTGCACGAAGGCCACGCTTCGCTGTTCGAGCAGGCACGTACATACGGCACGAAAGTCGTCGCCAGCATTTACGTCAATCCGATGCAGTTTGGCTTGAACGAGGACTGGTCCAAGTATCCACGCACACTCGATGCCGATCGCAAAATCCTCGAAGCCAAACAAGTCGATGCGCTGTTCCTGCCGGACGACCAGACCATGTATCCGCGCGGCACCGAAGTGCAGACATTTGTTGAAGTGCCGCGCTTGTCGAACATCCTGTGCGGCGCTTCGCGGCCGGGCCATTTCCGCGGCGTCGCCACCATCGTCAGCAAGCTGTTTCATCTGGTGCAGCCGGATGTGGCGGTGTTCGGTGAAAAGGATTACCAGCAATTGATGGTGATCCGGCAGATGGTCAATGACCTGTTCATTCCGATCGAGATCATCGGTGCTGCCACCGTGCGCGCGGCCGACGGCCTGGCCCTGTCCTCACGCAACGGCTATCTGACTGCCGAGGAGCGCGCGCTGGCACCGGTGATTTACCAGACGCTGCGCTGGTGTGCGGATGCACTGCGCAATGGCGAACGCGATTACGCCGCGCTGGAGCAGCAAGCGCGGCAGCGGCTCAACAACGGCGGTTTGCGCACCGATTATTTCTCGATACGACGGCACAGCGATCTGCTGGAACCCGCCAGCGAGGAGAAACGGTTTGTGGTGCTGGCTGCGGCCTATCTCGGCAAGGCGCGCTTGATCGACAACATTCAGGTCATCGACTGAGGCTGGCGCTGGTACTCGGTCGGCGAGCTCAGGCGAAAGTTCGCCGGACGGGCTCCCGGCAGGCCCCGACATGACCCACATGGCCATGTCTGTGCGTTTCTGGGGGCCAGAAAGCAAAAAAGAGCGCAGTGCGCTCTTTTTTACTTCACCCTTTCCCTATGAAATCTGGCACATCCCGCGCCGGTCCTGCGCCACCGTCCTGGTGGTTGTTCCTTTCGGCTCATCCGGAGCCATCATCCCTGCCGCCATCCTGACGGAGTCCTGCGTGTGCGTCCTGCACGGGCGCCATTCTACGGGGGCCATGCCGGTGCGCACGGCAGACATCGCCAGTGTCAGCCACGGCTCACAACAGGTGATAGAAGCATAATTCAATAAAATCAATGAGATAATCTCGTTGCCAGCACATCTTGGCACAGCAAGACGGCGGTAATGCTTACAGCTATGTAAGAGATATCTCACAAGCGCACGGGCAAATTGCCCGGCCCCGCCCTTATGCCAGCAAGCCTTGGCAGTTCCTACCCGCTTAAAAAAAAACATGAAATTAAACGCATGTCTGTCATATTTAAACACCCCACCCGACTCTGGAGCGCCACCGTGCGACTGATCCCGTTGTTCGCCCTGTTGTTCTGCCTGCCGGCACTGGCCAAGGAAGCGACCGTGGTCAAGGTGCATAACTGGACCGACTATATCGACGAAACCGTGCTGGCCGATTTCAGCAAAGCTACCGGCATCCAAGTCGAGTACAGTACTTTTGAAAGCGCCGAGGAGCTGGAAGGCAAGCTCGCGGAGCGCAACAGCGGCTACGACGTGGTGGTGCCGAGCGCCAACTTCCTGGCCTATGCCCGCCGGCACAAGCTGTTCCGGCCGTTGGACAAAAGCCGCATCGCCAATCTCGCCGGCCTTGACCCGCAGCTGATGCGCAAGCTTGAACGCTCTGACCCGAGCAATGAATACGGCGTGCCGTACCTCTGGGGCACGACCATCTTCGCCTACCGCAGCGAAGCCATCGCCAAACGGCTCGGCGCCAGCGCCCCCACCGACAGCTGGCGGCTGTTGATGGACCCGGCCACCGCCGCCGAGCTCGCCGATTGCGGGGTGGCCTGGCTCGATTCCGGCATCGAAGTCATCCCGGAGTTGTTGCGTTATGGCGGCAGCATCGCCAACAGCCTCAATCCGACCGATTACCTGAAAGCCGAGAAACACCTGAAGCTGCTGCTGCCGCACATCCGCTACTTCGGCGGTGAAAACATCATTGGCGATCTCGCCAGCGGCAAGCTCTGCGCGGCCTACAGCTACTCGGGCGATCTGGCGCAGGCACGCGAGCAAGCCAAGGCCAATGGCATCGGCGATCTGATCCTGGTACTGCCCAAGGAAGGCGCGGAAATGTGGGTGGACCTGATGGCCATTCCGGTCGACGCGCCGCATCCAGACAATGCCCACGTCTTTATCAATTACCTGTTGCAACCGGCCGTGATGGCGCGCATTTCCAATGCCGTCAGCTACCCGAACGCGGTGCCGGCGTCGCTGCCGCTGATCGACGAGGCCGTCAAACAGGACCCGGTGCTGTTCCCGAGCAAGGAGGCGCAAGCCAAGCTGTACACCCTGCCGGTGCTGACCGATGCCGTTGCCGGGATTTCAGAACGGATCTGGGCCAGTGTGCGCAAAGGCAAAACCACCGATAACTGAACCATGCCGGGCGCGGAACCGACAAAGAAAAAGGGCGGGAAATGATCCCGCCCTTTTTACTTCACGTCTGTTCCTTTCCATGAAACGTTGATGCTCCCTGCACCATCCGTGATTGGCTTGTCCCTAGCCACGCTCCCTGCGCTGCAATCCTTGCGGCGTGGCGCCAGTATAGGGGCGAGCCAGCCGCTTGCCGGTGGAGGCTTACCCGCCTGTCTTGCCGACGACGGCGCAACCACGCCCATCGCAAAAACAAAAAACCTTATGCATCAACAAATTACCAACGCATCTGCGACTGACCATTTGGTCAGGATCGACAGCCGCCGACAGACCTAGGCGAGATGGCGCACACGTTTGTAAGCCATGTCTCACAATCCGATCAGCCAGGCCGACCGTTCAACCCGCCCGCAGGCCAAGCACGTCATCCATGCTGTACAAACCGGCCGGCTTGCCGACCAGCCACGCCGCTGCGCGCAAGGCCCCTTCGGCGAAATTGCGCCGGTCAAAGGCCTGATGGCGGATCTCCAGATGCTCGGTGCCGGTTGCCAGCAGCAAGGTATGGTCGCCGACAATTTCGCCAGCCCGAATCGTGGCAAAGCCAATGCTGCCGGGTTTGCGGGCGCCGGTATTGCCCTCGCGCGACAACACGCCGGCCTCGGTCAGGGTGGTATCGCGCGCCTGCGCCACCACTTCGCCCAAACGCAGCGCCGTACCGGACGGTGCATCCACCTTGTGGCGATGATGCGCCTCGATGATCTCGGCATCCGCCTCCGGCATCGCTTTCGCCGCCAGCCGCGCCAACGCAAACAACAGGTTCACCCCGACGCTCATGTTCGGCGAAATCAGCACCGGGATCTGCCTGGCCGCCTGCTCGATTTCCTGCATCGCCTCCGGCGAGAAACCGGTCGTGCCGATAACCACCGGCTTGCGCTTGAGCTGACAATGTTTCAGCAGTTGCAAGGACGCCACCGGCTGGCTGAAATCGACGATCACATCGGCCAGCTGTACCGCCGCCGAGACATCGGCGGACAGCGGCACGCCAACATACGGGAAGCCGTGGATCACCGCCGCATCCTGGCCATGACGCGAATCCGAAGCCGCCGCCAGCGCCCCCACCAATTGCCACTGCGGTTGTTCCCGCACCGCTGCCACCAGCGCCTTGCCCATGCGCCCGCTGGCGCCGTGCAGAGTAATCTTGCTCATTCGCTACGTCCCCATCCTGCGAAGCCGGCATTGTAATCGAACCGATATCAGCCCCTGCTCCGCGCAGCGCGAAACCATAAGCACGACGCACTGACCGCGTTGCCAATACCGATCCCGTGCATGCTAGATTGCCGTCATCACTACCCCGCGCAGTTCACGCATGCCGCGTCTTGCCCTATCGATTGCCCTTGCCCTGTTGCTCTTGATTGCTGTCTTGGCAGCGCTCGGCTGGTTGCCGCTATCGACAGCGATGTCGCCCGATACCGAGCTGGCCAATTCGGTCACTGCCGAGGCGCAAACCGCCGTTGCCAATACAGAAATTGCCGTGACAGAAGCCGGTGTCGAGCGCGCAGCGCTCACCACGGCAAGCACGGCTGCCAGTTACTGTGCGCCTGCACAGGAAGCGACTCAACGTCAGGCGGCGCTTCAACAGTTCCGGCAAGCCCATCCGAACTTGATGGTTTCCGACGTCGATATGGCGCTGTTGCTGGACGTCATGCCGGAGCTGAACCGGTTGGCGTCAATGAGCTTTGTTGATCACGATGTCCGTGCATTCACGGTCTACCGCAGCGAACGATATCAGGGTCGCGATGTCCGCAGTCTGGAGGCCGATGCCGTAGCCGGGGAACCAGAGGCGGCGTTGATTTATGGCAGCTATCTGCTCTACAACGCTTACCACGGTGATAAGGCGCAGGCAGGTCAACTCGACCATGCGGGCATGGCACGCGGTCGCGAGTTCTTGCTTGTGGCACATCAGGCTGGCCAGCAGGACGCCCTGTCGCGAATCTACATCAACACCAAAATTGCCGCGCACATGCTCTGGCGACGCAGCGGCCGCAGCGCCGAATGGCAAGCGCTGGATGCTGAACAAACCGCGTGGGAGGCTTGGTTTCTGCAGCATGGCCCGTCGCACGCCGCTGCCGCGCTAATTCAGTACGGCCGCGATGGCGGTTACGGTCCGCAAAACCCACGAGGCGAACCCTACCCAGTCAACAGCCACGATGATGCGAACCGTCTCCGGCGTGTTCAGGAATTGATGAAGGAGCTGGCTGCCGCGCCGCTGTCAGCCACCGAACAGCAGCGCCGTGAACAGCTCATGTGGCTGCAGCAGCGAGGACTGATTGAGAACGCAATGCTGATCTGGTTTCAGAATTGCGAGCCAGCGCAAAACAACTAGCGAGAATCTTCGCTCCGTGCGTCTGGCACCCTGAGCCAGCGGCTACCGCTGAAAGAATGTCCTCCCCTGCAGGACAACAGGAGAGGATGGCTTGAACTATTTGCGCAGGTCGTCAAAGAACTTCTTGACGCCGTCGAACCAGGAGTCCGCACGCGGACTGTGGTTGGGTTCTTCCTTCAGCGCTTTCTCGAACTCTTGAAGCAGGGCTTTCTGCTTGGCGTTGAGTTTGACCGGGGTTTCGATCACCACGCGACACAGCAGATCGCCCGGCGCGCCGCCGCGCATCGGCACCACGCCTTTGCCGCGCAGCCGGAACAATTTGCCGGTCTGGGTTTCGGCCGGCACCTTCAGCATCACGCGGCCATCGAGCGTCGGCACTTCGACTTCGCCGCCGAGCGCGGCAGTGGCAAAGCTGACCGGCACTTCGCAGAACAGGTTGTTTTCTTCGCGCTGGAAAATCGGGTGTTCTTTGACGTGGATATGCACGTACAGATCGCCCGGTGCTGCACCGGCGACACCCGCTTCCCCTTCGCCAGACAAGCGAATGCGATCGCCGTTGTCGACACCGGCCGGTACTTTCACTGACAACGTACGCTCTTTCTGGACCCGGCCCTGGCCATGGCAGCTACCACAAGGGTCTTTGATCACGGTGCCGCGACCATGACAGGCCGGGCAGCTTTGCTGGATCGAGAAGAAACCTTGCGACATCCGGACCTGACCGGCGCCACCGCAGGTGTTACAGGTGATCGGCGACGAACCTTTCTTGGCGCCGGAACCGGAGCAGGTATCGCAGCGCTGCCAACTGGGCACGCGCAGTTCAACCTTGGTACCACGCACCGCTTCTTCGAGGCTCAACTCGAGGTTGTAGCGCAGATCGGCGCCACGCGCGGCACGACCGCCACCACCACCGCGACCTCCGCCGAAAATATCGCCGAAGACATCGCCGAAAATATCCTGGAATGACGCACCGCCGAACGGATCGCCGCCACCACCGCGGCCGCCTGCCATGTTCGGATCGACACCGGCATGACCGAAGCGATCGTAGGCTGCCCGTTTGTCGTCATCCGACAGAATCTCGTAGGCCTCTTTCGCCTCTTTGAATTTTTCTTCGGCGTCCTTGGCATCCGGGTTGCGATCCGGATGGTATTTCATGGCGAGCTTGCGATACGCGGTTTTGATTTCCGCGGCATCGGCATTTTTCGCCACACCGAGCACGTCGTAGTAATCGCGTTTGGCCATTTTGCGAGCAATACCCTAACAAGACGTAAGGCGGATTCGGGCCAACGACCCAATCCGCCATAGTTTTCAGTTGCGCACGCCTCTCGAATGCTTGAGAGGCGGCTTGCCATGCAAGCGGCGCCCCCACCGGGCCCTCCCCGCGAACGGGGAGGGCGTTTGGCGGATTACTTCTTGTCTTTGACTTCTTCGAACTCGGCGTCGACAAAATCGCCTTCCGGCTTCGGGGTATCGCCGCCGGCCTGCGCTTGCTCGGCGCCGGCCGCACCGGCGTTCTGATACATGCGCTCGCCGATTTTGCTGGACGCTTTTGCCAGCGCTTCGGTTTTGGCGTCAATGGCGGCTTTGTCGTCGCCTTTCAACACCGTTTCGAGATCCTTGATCGCCGCTTCGATGGCTTCTTTTTCACCGGCTTCGACCTTGAGCGACTCATCGCCGAGCGCCTTGCGGGTGGCGTGAATCATCGCATCGGCACGGTTGCGTGCTTCGACCAATTCCTGGAACTTGCGGTCTTCGTCGGCATGCGCTTCGGCATCGCGGACCATGCGCTGGATCTCTTCCTCGGTCAGACCCGAGTTGGCCTTGATCTCGATGCGCTGCTGCTTGCCGGTCGCCTTGTCCACCGCCGACACGTGCATGATGCCGTTGGCGTCAATGTCGAAGGTGACTTCAATCTGCGGCGTACCGCGCGGTGCCGGCGGAATGCCGGCCAGATCGAACTTCCCGAGCGATTTGTTCTGCGCGGCCATCTTGCGCTCGCCTTGCAGTACGTGCACGGTGACCGCACTCTGGTTGTCATCAGCAGTCGAGAACACCTGCGATTTTTTGGTCGGGATGGTGGTGTTCTTCTCGATCATCACGGTCATCACGCCACCCATGGTCTCGATACCGAGCGACAGCGGGGTCACGTCGAGCAGCAACACGTCGCGGACATCGCCGGACAGCACGGCCCCCTGAATGGCGGCACCAACGGCCACGGCTTCGTCCGGGTTGACATCCTTGCGCGGTTCTTTGCCGAAGAACTCGGCAACCACTTGCTGCACTTTCGGCATCCGGGTCTGGCCACCGACCAGGATCACTTCATCAATGTCCTTGACGGTCAGGCCAGCATCCTTGATCGCGGTACGAACCGGTTCGATCGTGCGCTGCACCAGCTCATCGACCAGCGACTCCAGCTTGGCACGGGTCAGCTTCAGCACCAAGTGCTTCGGACCGCTGGCATCAGCGGTGATGTACGGCAGGTTGACTTCGGTCTGGGTCGACGACGACAGCTCGATCTTGGCTTTTTCGGCGGCTTCTTTCAGCCGCTGCATTGCCAGTGCGTCGCCGTGCAGATCCATGCCCGATTCTTTCTTGAACTCGTCGCAAAGATACTCGATCACGCGCAGGTCGAAGTCTTCGCCACCAAGGAAGGTGTCGCCATTGGTCGACAGCACTTCGAAGGTTTTCTCACCATCGACCTCACCGATTTCGATGATCGAAATATCAAACGTACCACCGCCCAGGTCGTACACGGCAATTTTCTTGTCGCCACGGCCGCCCTTGTCGAGACCGTAAGCCAGCGCCGCCGCAGTCGGCTCGTTGATGATGCGCTTGACGTCGAGACCGGCGATACGGCCGGCGTCCTTGGTCGCCTGCCGCTGCGAGTCATTGAAGTAAGCCGGCACCGTGATCACGGCTTCGGTGACTTCTTCGCCGAGGTAATCTTCGGCGGTCTTTTTCATTTTCTTCAGCACTTCGGCGCTGATCTGCGGCGGCGCCATCGGTTTGCCGTCGACTTCGACCCAGGCATCACCGTTTTTGGCCGGGATGATCTTGTACGGCACCATTTTGATGTCTTTCTGCACGACTTCGTCATTGAAGTTGCGGCCGATCAGACGCTTTACGGCGTACAACGTGTTCTTCGGATTGGTCACCGCCTGACGCTTGGCACTCTGGCCGACGAGGATCTCGCCGTCCTTGCTGAACGCGACAATCGACGGCGTGGTGCGGGCGCCTTCGCTGTTTTCGATGACGCGGGTGTTCTGGCCTTCCAGGATCGCCACGCAGCTGTTGGTGGTACCCAGATCGATGCCGATAATCTTGCCCATGGTGTACTCCTGATGCCTCAATTCAATTCGGTTTGGGGGAAGCGCCGCGACTGTTGTCGGCTGACGCTCGCTTCATGGCAGAGAAAGTGGGGTTATTCGTTGCCGGATCAAGCGCTGGTATCGATTTTTGTTGCCGGGCCGCGCGACACAATGACCCGCGCCGGGCGCAGCAGCCGACCATGCAACGTATAACCTTTCTGCAACACCATCATCACGGTGTCGGCCGGCAGGTCCGGGTTCTCCTGGGCGACCATGGCTTCATGCAGGTTGGCATCGAACGGTTTGTTCAGCGCGTCAATGACCTGGACACCGAACTTCTCCAGCGTTGCCAGCAGCTTGCGGCCGGTCAGCTCCAGCCCTTCGTGCATGCGCTTGCCTTCGTCGGTTTCGACTTTCAGGGCGAGGCCTTGATCGAGGCTGTCCAGCACATCCAGCAACTCGCCACAGAGCTTCTCGACCGCAAACTTGGCCGACTGCTCGGCATTGCGCTCAGCCCGACGGACCAGGTTGTCGGCATCGGCCTTGGTGCGCAGCACCAGCTCCCAGTTCTGCTTGGCCTTCTCTTCGGCGCTGGCCAGATCGGCCCGCAGCTTGTCGACTTCGCCCTGGAAATCGGCCTGGCTGGCAGCAGCGCTTTCCTGGCCCGAGCTTTCAGGCTGGAGGTTTTCGGTAGTCATGGAAATCCCTCAAAAACGGAACGACTGTACCCAGTAGTCTTGGCTCTGGGCGATTCTGGGGCGGGATATGGGGGTATTGCTGGGAGATTCAAGGGCGATTTGCCCGGGCCAGATCACCGTTTTTTGGTCCCCCCGCCTTGTCAAGGCGGGGTCAGGGGCGGTTGAGCTCAGGACATGATGAGGTCCGGTAGTTGAGTTCAACTTGCAGACCAAGGTTTTGCTGTTAGCTGCCAGGAAGAGCCTATTTACTTATTCAACCTATTCGCGCGCCTAGCTTAACCCCCCCCCAGCCCCTCCTTGCCAAGGAGGGGGCGATTGGCTCATTTCGTTGCCGTCTTGTGGCCCGAAGATGAGCTTGTTGTCCTTCACAGAATTAGTTCAACCGCGTTTCTTGTTTTGAAAAGATTGGTCCTGTAGATTTCTTCGCCAACACATCTCCATTCCTCCCTCAATAATGCTGTCCTCACGTTGCACTCAATGCGGAGCGGATGCGGACCACATTTGGCGAGCCCAACAGGTATATGGTGTTTTGACCACCCCTCCGGAAAACTCAAACAATTTCGAGGGCATATTTTCCATAAAAAAAGACATGTCTCGCGAAACATGGGACATGCTAATAAAGGCAGCTTCACCGCCAAGTCAGCCTATTGCTTCGCCGTTAGTTATTTTATTGCTCATCATATTCAGCATTATTTCTGCGTACGTATTTTTTTTCGCCTTTCCGACCGGCATCCCAAGAAAGTCCGGCGCACTTTTTTTACTTATTGTCGGAATTGTCGTCATTTTATCTTGGGAGTGGTCGGCGAAAAAACGGACGCCCGCTTATGAAGAAGCTCTGAAGGAATACAACAAAAGAATGATCTGCACAAAGTGCAGTAAGGTCATCCACTAACGATTAAGCCTCATCACTCGTCAACGCCGACGACAATAACCGCGCCGTGATATCCACCACAGGAATCACCCGGTCATAGGCCATCCGCGTAGGCCCAATCACTGCCAGCACGCCGACCCGTTCGCCATTGACTTCATACGGTGCGGCGATCAGGCTCGCGTTTTTCATGCCCGGCTGCCCGGCTTCTTCGCCGATGAAAATCTGTACACCGTCGGCGGCGAGGCATTTGTCGAGCATGCTCAAGATTTGTTGTTTGCGCGTGAAAGCTTCGAACAGTTCGCGCAGGTTGGACAGGCCAGCCGGATCGGCGAGTTGCAGCAGGTTCATTTCACCGGCGACGTGAAAATCATCTTGTGGTTCGGCGGTGTCGAGCGCGGCTTCGGCAACGCGCAGCAGGCCGCTCATCATCCGATCCATCGCGGCGCGGTCGGCGCGCAGTTGACCGACGAGTTCGGTGCGCGCCTGACGCAGATCGCGACCGGCGAAATGCTGGTTGACGTAGTTGGCGGCTTGCTGCAGCTCATCACGGCTGTAATCGCGGTCGGTATGCAGGATACGGTTCTGCACTTCCCGATCCGACAGCACCAGCACCACCAGCACGCGGCGGCCGCCAATAGGCAGGAATTCGAGATGCTTGAGCGTCTGCACCTGCCGTTTCGGCACCCGGACGAGGCCGGCCATGTGGGTCACTTCCGACAGCAGGTTGCTGGCTTGGGTCAGCAGTGAACCGGTATCGAGCTCCGGCTTCAGCTGAGCGCGGATCTGCGCCACTTCCCGTTCGGACAGCGACTTCACGGTCAGCAGTCGATCAACGAACAGGCGGTAGCCAAGTGCGGTGGGAATGCGGCCGGCCGAGGTGTGCGGCGTCTGGACAAAGCCCAGGTCTTCCAATTCCATCATCACGTTGCGGATGGTGGCGGAGCTGACCCCGAGGTTGCTGACTTCGGCCAGCGTTTTTGAGCCGACCGGCTGGCCGTCGCGCAGGTATTGCTCGACCAGTGCTTTCATCAGGACTTGGGCACGCTCACTGAATTGCCGGGTCATGGCAGACGACTACAGGTGGCGGAACATGGCCGGAGTATAAAGCCGAACGCCGCGGCCACCATACCCCGATGCAAGGAGGTAGGTGACCGCGGCGTCGGCGCTATGCGCTTTGCCTGAGGCTCTTGCGTGAGCCAATGCCGGTTAGCGCGGCCGCTCGATCTTGAACCAGGCGGCGTACATCGCCGGCAGCACCAGCAACGTCAGCGCGGTGGCGACCAGGAGGCCGCCCATGATGGCCACCGCCATCGGCCCCCAGAACACCGAACGGGCGAGCGGAATCATCGCCAGAATGGCGGCGAGCGCGGTCAGCATGATCGGCCGGAACCGGCGCACGGCCGAACCGACAATCGCTTCCCACGGCGCGATGCCGCTGCCGATGTCCTGCTCGATCTGATCGACCAGAATCACCGAGTTGCGCATGATCATCCCGGCCAGCGCGATCACCCCGAGCATCGCAACGAAACCGAAAGGCTGATTGAAGATCAACAGGAACGTCGTGACGCCGATGAGCCCCAGTGGCGCGGTCAGTAAGGTCAACGTGGTGCGCGCGAAGCTTTGCAGCTGCAGCATCAGCAAGGTGACGATCACTGCGATCATCAGCGGCACCTGGGCCTTGATCGACGCCTGCGACTTGGCGCTCTCGCCGAGCGACCCGCCGATCTCGATGCGATAGCCGGGTGGCATCTTGTCGCGGATCGGCTGCAGCAGCGGGTCGATCTGCTTGGTCACATCCGGTGCCTGGACATGATCCGGAATGTCGGAACGCACGGTGATGGTAGTCAGCCGATCGCGACGCCAGATCAAACCGTCTTCAGCTTCGTACTTGATGCGAGCGACCTGCGACAGCGGCACAAACCGACCGCCACCGACGTGGACGTTGATATCCTTGAGCCGCGACAGATCGCCGCGCTCGACATCGGTGGTGCGGGCAACGATATCGATCAGCTGATCGTTCTCGCGATACTGGGTGATCGGCAAACCGGTCAGCAGCGTGCGCAGGTTGTTCGACAACGCCTGGGTGGAGATGCCGAGCGAACGGGCCTTGTCCTGATCCACCTCCAGCCGCACCGCCTTGGTCTTTTCAAACCAATCGAAGTTGACATCGACGGTGTTGGGGTTGGCACGCATGACGGCTGCCACTTCGGTGGCATACGCACGCACCTGCGCCGGGTCATAACCCATGACACGGAACTGGACCGGGTAGCCCACCGGTGGCCCGTTCGGCAGCCGTGAGGCACGCGCCCGGACGCCCGGAAAATCCTCGTCGAAACGCCTGCGCAGATCAGCAAGCAGGGATTCGCGATCGTTCAGACTTTTGGCCAGAATCACGAACTGCACCAGATTGGTATTCGGCATTTGCTGGTCAAGCACCAGCACGAAACGCGGGCTGCCGCCGCCCAGATAGGCGACATAGTTTTCGATGCGCGGGTCGTCCTTGAGCAGGGCTTCCAGCTTGCTCGCTTGCGCCTCCGTGGCAAGGTGTGATGAGCCTTCCGGCGACCACAAATCGACGATCAGCTCCGGGCGGGTCGAATCCGGGAAGAACTGTTGCTGGACGAAACGGAAACCGAGCACCGACAGCACAAACGCCACAACAGTGGCCGCAATGACCAGCCGGCGATGCTGCACGCACCAGTCCACCAGCGCCCGAAAACGCTGATAGAACGGTGAGTCATAGACATCGTGACCGTGGTGACCGTCGGCGAGGTTTTCCGGCAGCAGCTTGTAGCCAATGTAGGGGGTGAAAATCACCGCGACGAACCAGCTGATGATGAGCGCGAGCCCCACCACCGCAAAAATGCCGAAGGTGTACTCGCCGGCTGCCGACTCGGCCAAGCCCACTGGCAAGAAGCCGGCGGCGGTGATCAAGGTGCCGGTGAGCATAGGGAACGCCGTGCTGGTGTAGGCGAACGTTGCGGCCCGAACCCGGTCCCAGCCTTGCTCAAGTTTGAGCTTCATCATTTCGACTGCGATGATCGCATCGTCGACCAGCAAACCCAGCGCGATGATCAGGGCGCCGAGCGAGATCTTCTGCAGGTCAATGCCAAACAGCCGCATGCACAAAAACACCGCCGCCAGCACCAGCGGAATCGACAGCGCCACCACCAAGCCGGTGCGCATGCCCAGACTGAAGAAGCTGACAATGAGCACGATGGCCACAGCTTCAAACAGCGTGCGCATGAATTCGTTGACCGAGCTTTTGACCACCGCTGGCTGGTCGGATACCCGATGCACATCGATACCAATCGGCAGACCCGCCTGCACTCGTGCCCAGGTTTCATCCAGCCGACGGCCGAGTTCAAGGATGTCGCCACCCGGTTGCATCGACACCGACAAACCAATCGCATCCTGGCCTTTAAAGCGCATCCGCACACCCGGCGGATCGGCATAGCCGCGGTAAATGCGGGCGATGTCGCCGAGTCGGAAAATACGGCTGTTCGCCTGGATGCCGATTTCGCGGATGTGCTCGACCGTTTCAAAATTGCCGGTCACACGCAGGTAAACGCGATTGCTGTCAGTCACGACATCGCCAGCCGAGGTCATCACGTTCTGACTTTGCAGCGTGGTAATGATGAGTCCCGGATCGAGACCGAGCGTCGCGAGCTTGCTGTCGGACAGTTCGATATACACTTTCTCCGGCTGCACACCGAGCAGTTCCACTTTGGCGACATCCGGTACCCGCAGCAATTCCTGCCGGGCTTTTTCGGCATAGGCACGGAGCTCGGCCTGGCTGAAACCATCGGCGGTCAGCGCATAGATGTTGCCGAAGGTGTCTCCGAATTCGTCGTTGAAGAACGGCCCGATGACGTCACTCGGCAACGTGTGGCGGATATCGGAGAGTTTTTTTCGTACCTGGTACCAGGAATTGCTGATGGTGCTCGGGTCGACGTTGTCGCGCAGGAAGACAAAAATGTAGGCTTCGCCCGGCTTGGAAAAACTGTTGACGTGATCGAGCCCCGGTGTTTCCTGTAGCTTCTTCTCGATGCGATCGGTGACTTGCTGCTCCATTTCACGGGCCGTTGCCCCTGGCCAGAAGACATTGACCACCATGACCCGGAACGTGAAGGACGGATCTTCGGCCCGGCCCAGTTTGAAATAGCTCATGACGCCGGCTGCGGCGATCAGCAGCATGAAGTAGAGCACCAGCGTCTGATGCTTGAGCGCCCACTCGCTTAGATTCGGCCCGCGCATCATTCACCCTCGATCAGCTTGACGAGCTGATCCGGCACCAAGCGGTTGACGCCGGCCGTAACCACGCGCTCACCATCGGTCAAGCCGCTGAGGACAATCACGTCGTTTTCGACAAAATCGCCCAGCGTGATGTCGCGCAGCGCCACCTTGCCATTGCCATCGACAATCCAGACTTTCGGCTGGGTATCGGCTTGATAGATCGCGGTCAACGGCAACCGGAACGCCGGCACGCCGACACCGGTCAGGGTTACGGTCGCGGTCATGCCGAGTTTCAGATCGGTATCGACATCGAGCACCGTGATGCGGGTGTTGTAGGTGCGGGTCACCGGATCGGTATCCGGGGCAATTTCGCGCACTTTGCCACGGTATGTCTTGTCCGGTTTGGCCCACAAGCGCACGGCGATGTCGGTGGCACGACGCAGTTCATCAACGCGCGACTCCGGCACTGCGATCTGCACTTCACGCTCGCCGCTGCGCGCCAAGGTCAGCACCGGTTGACCGGCCGCCACCACCTGACCAATTTCGGCTTGCAGCGCGGTCACGACACCATTGGCATCGGCAACGAGCGTGGTATAAGCCGCCTGATTGTCGCCGACGCGAGCTTGTGCCACCGCTTGCTGGTATTGCGACTGCGCCACTTCGTAATTGGTCTGCACACTTTTGAAATCGAACTCGCTGACCAGGTTTTTTTCCCGCAGCGCCTTGTAGCGTTCGTAGTCGGCCTTGGCGCGTGTCAGCTGTGCTTGTGCAGCAACTCTGCCGGCTTCCGTCGCCGCGGCCTGCAATTGCAGGTCGGCTTCGTCGAGCCGGGCCAGTATCTGGCCCTTCTTCACCACCGTGCCGACCTCGACCCGGCGCTCGGCCAGTTTGCCGGCCACCCGGAACGCCAGCGGCGTTTCGTAGCGGGCACGGACTTCACCGGAGTAGGTCGCGCTCGGCGCCAGCGATTCGGCCTTGACGATGATCGAGCGCACGGGCCGCGGCGGGGCTTGCTTGGGTTCCGGCGCGCCACAGGCGGCAAGGATCAGAACCAGGACCAGCGGTGCCGGCAGCAGGTAACGGAAACAGGAACGGGGCGTAGGCATGAATCCCTCGCATGGCAGCGGTCTGGAGACAGGAAACGGCAACGGCCGAAGGAACGGGCCGACAACTGCTCGCCATTTTACTCATAACTGACCCAAGGTCAGCAATCTTGGCGCGGTATTTTGCCCAGCGTTTTGGATGACAGTGTAGAAGGCGCGTCGGCGAGCGAGCGCCGCACCGGCCGGGTCGACCGGATTCGGACCCGGCGGCTCGGTAGGCGGCTCGGCAGCCATCCGCTACACTGCCGACATTGCACGGTCGCGCTGACATAGACCGATCCGTTACCCATTCCCGTTTTCCTTGTTGACGCACAGGCCCGCCTTGAACGACCGATCCGCCTCGTCCCCGCCCATTTCCGCCCACCAGCGCTTTCCGGTGATTGGCATCATCGGCAAGCCGCACCACGCCGGCGCTGCCGACACCATGCTTGGCCTGCGCGAGTTTCTGCTCGAACGCGGCCATCAAGTCGTGCTGGAAGAAGTGTGCGGCCGCTCGCTCGATCTGCCGCCGCGACAACTGGTGCCAATCAACAACCTCGGCAATGTCTGTCAGCTGGTCATCGTGATCGGCGGCGACGGCTCAATGCTGCATGCCGCCCGCACGCTGGCCAATTTCGATATTCCGGTGCTCGGCATCAACCGCGGCCATCTCGGTTTTCTGACCGATATCCGACCAACCGAATACCGACAGAAAGTCGCCGAGGTGCTCGACGGCAAATACTTTGTCGAGAAGCGCTTTCTGCTCAGCGCCCGGGTGCTGCGCCACGACGATCCGGTTGCTGCGAGCGAAGCGCTCAACGACATCGTGCTCTATCCGGGTGAGATCTCCCGGATGATCGAGTTCGAGGTCTATGTGAATGATCAGTTCGTTTACAGCCAACGCTCGGATGGCTTGATCGTTGCCACACCGACCGGTTCGACTGCCTACTCACTGTCCGCCGGCGGCCCGATCATGCACCCGTCACTGAACGCCGTTGCGCTGGTGCCGATGTTCGCCCACACCCTGACCGCACGCCCGATTGTGCTAGACGGTGATTCGAAAATCGAGATCGTGATCGGCGCCAATAACCGGACCTATCCGCAGTTGTCTTGCGATGGTCAAGTCCACATCAAAGTCGCGCCGGGCGATTCGATTTTGATCAGCAAGAAGAAAGAAACGCTGTGGCTCGTCCATCCTGAGGATCATGATTATTATCAGGTGCTGAGGACGAAGTTGAATTGGGGATCGAAGCTGTAATCGGTTCCCTCTATGAGCAAAGAGCTAGACGAACTGCAGGAAATTGCTCGGATCGCCACCAGGAAAGCTCTTGAGGCGTACGAGCCTATACCCGCAGAGTGGGTATCGAATCTCGCGTTGGGTACCTTCTTTGAGGGTGAAGATCGAATATTTGAGCTTTACATCTCTAAAGAAAACCCAAGAGACACCATTGTTATCAGCTCAGCAAGGATCAACCGAAACAGTCGTGAGATTCAGGTAACAATCTCAAACCTTCCCAAGAAGGGCTCACAGTGATCTGTGTTTTAACAATAAGCGCCGCTGTCGCTCATTCCCCCTCTTGATGCTCTGAGGATGACCCTTTCTGGCATCAATTGGCTTAATTGTATTTTTCCATGAACTGCCGTGAGCTCTCCACCATTGCCGGGTCTCGCCCCGGCGGGCGAGGTACTTTTCTTGGCGCAAGAAAAGTACCCAAAAGAACATTGCCTATATTCCTCGCGCCGGGCTTCACAGAGCTCAGCCCGCTCACGCGGCGCACAGTGCATTGGCACTGTGCTTGTTTCCGCGTTCGCCCTGCGCTACTCCATTCCAGCTGGGGCTTTTCAGACAGCACATCCCTGTGCAGTCTGAAAAGGCTTCGGCGTCGTGCCTCGCCCCTACGCTGTGCTCCGGGCTGTTGACCCAGCTTCCATTACGTTGCTCGGCTCGTCAGACGGCGGGAAAAGCAAAGGCACGCTTCGCGCAAAGAAGAAAGACAAAGAAAACCAAAAAAGGCCGAAGCAACCAACTCCTGCTAGAACACGGGCCCCCATTCGCGCCAGCCGGCGATTCGGCGTTAGCGGCCGGGCGCGCAAGCCTGGATGGCTTGCGCAGTGCTGATAAGGCAGGACGCCGCATCAGCACGTGCCCGTAGCTGCTAATGCCGAAGCGACGGGCGGAGTCTCCGAAGCAACTGTACGATTCTGGCGCGTGGGGCGTGTTTCTTTGCCTTCTTTCTTTGCACGAGCAAAGAAAGAAGGTCGCCCGCCGGGGCGACTCCGACAAGAATGTCGGCGGTGGAGCAACGCAGGAGCAGTTGCCGAGACCCGGCAAACAATCCGACTACAAAACTGCTTGAAGTAACAACAAGATGGGAGCGGTACCCCCCCCTAACCCGCCCAACCAAACGCAAAGCGTTTGTCGTTCAGTGGGCAAAGCAGTCCACAGGAACTGCTTTGAATTCCCCACTTCCTTGCCAGGGGGGAACAAAGAATCCGGAAACAAAAACGCCACCCGAAGGTGGCGTTTTTGTTGAAGCGGGAACGGCGTTCGCGCGTTGCTTATTCGGCAACGACGGCGATTTTGACGGTACCGGTCACTTCGCTGTGCAGCGCGATCGCGATGTCGTACTCACCAACCATGCGCAGCGCGCCGTTCGGCAGACGCACTTCCGACTTCTCGATGGCAACGCCGGCTTTGGTGACGGCGTCCGCGATGTCGCGGGTGCCGACCGAGCCGAACAGTTTGCCTTCGTCACCGGCTTTCGACGCAATGGTGACGGTCAGGCCGGCCAATTTCTCGGCGCGGGCCTGGGCAGCAGCCAGGATTTCCGCTTGCTTCTTCTCGAGTTCAGCGCGGCGCTGTTCGAAGAACTTCTTGTTCGCTTCGGTGGCCGAAACAGCCTTGCCTTGCGGGATCAGGAAGTTGCGGCCATAGCCCGACTTCACCTTGACGGTGTCGCCCAGCTCGCCGAGGCGGCGGATTTTTTCCAGCAGAATGACTTGCATGGGATGTGCTCCTTCGCCTTATTCGTGCGCATCGCAGTACGGCAGCAGCGCGAGGTAACGCGCACGCTTGATCGCACTGGCCAGCTGACGCTGGTAATTGGCCTTGGTGCCGGTGATGCGGCTCGGGACAATTTTGCCGGTTTCGGTGATGTAGGCTTTCAGGGTCGCTACATCTTTGTAATCGATCTGCTCAACGCCTTCGGCGGTGAAACGGCAGAACTTCTTACGACGGAAAAAACGTGACATGTGCAGTGCTCCTGTCCGTTAGGCCGCGTCGACGTCGCCGGCAGCTTCGTCGTCAAAACGGCGACGGGCGCCATCTTTTTCGTCTTTGGCTTTCAGCAGCGGCGATTGCTCGGTGACAGCGGCATCCATCTTCATGATCATGTAGCGGATGACGGCGTCGTTGTAACGGAAGGCGTTGTCCAGCTCGTCAATGACGGCAGCCGGGCATTCGACGTTCATCAGAACGTAGTGTGCCTTGTGCAGTTTCTGGATGCTGTAGGCCAGCTGACGACGGCCCCAGTCTTCAAAGCGGTGCACCTTGCCACCAGCGGCGGTAACGACGCCTTGGTAGCGCTCGACCATCGCGGGCACTTGCTCGCTCTGATCCGGGTGCACCATGACCACGATTTCATAATGGCGCATGGTGAGTCCTTGTGGGTTTCGCCACGGTCGGCATCCCGACTCTCCCGGTGAGAGCGGACCGCCGCAGCAAGGATGCCTTCCACCCGGGCGGGTGGAAGGGGCGCGTATTGTACGCGGCGTGGCCGCTGCAGGCAAACCAGAAACTGCCAGAAGCGACACCACAGGCCCATCTGGAGCTTTCGTATCAGAAACGGCGCCAGAAGATCGGGGTGAACAGCACGAAGAACGTGAAGATCTCCAGCCGGCCGAGCAGCATCGCAAAGGACAACAGCCACTTGCCAGCCGTTGAGACTCCGGCAAAGGTACTGCCGACCTCGGCCAGGCCGACGCCCATATTGTTCAGACTGGCCGCAGCGGCGCCGAAAGCCCCGACCGGGCTCAAGCCGGTGCCGACCAGCAGCAGCGTCAGCATGGCAGCGGTCAGAATCCACAGCGCGAAGAAGCCCCAGACCGAATCGGCGACCCCTTCCGGCACGATACGGCCGTTGTATTTGACGTGGGCGACGATGCCGGGTTGGACGAGGCGCTTGGCTTCGCGACTGGCCTGCTTGAACAGCAGGAACACCCGCAGGATTTTGATGCCGCCAGCGGTCGAACCGGAGCAACCGCCGAAATAGCTGCAGGCAATCACGAACAGCGGCACGAACATCGGCCAGACCGACATGTCGGCGATGGTGTAGCCGGAGCTGGTGATGATGCTGATGACATGAAACAAGGCCACTTTGACGGTTTGCCAGAGAGACGGATAGGTGCTGTTTGCAATCAACACCGCGCAGGCCACGATGGCGACGAATAGCACGATGCCGAGAAAAGTCCGGGTTTCCTGATCGCGGCCGTAGATCGCCACATCCTTGCGATGCCAGACGGCAAAATGCAGGCCCATGTTCACTGCGCCGGCCAGCATCGCCACCATCGCGATCAGATGAATGGCGTCGCTGTCGTAATAGCCGAGGCTGGCATCGTAATTGCCGAAACCGCCGGTCGCGACCGCCGAAATCGCGTGGCAGATGGCATCGAACACGGTCATGCCGGCCAGCCAGAACGCAAACGCCGTCGCGCCGATCAGGCAGACATAGACCAGCCAGAGCAGGCGCGCCGTTTGGGCGATGCGCGGCGCCAGCTTGTCTTCCTTGTTGACCCCGGTGGCTTCCGATTTGAACAAGCGAGCACCGCCGACGTTGAACATCGGCAGAATGGCCACGGCCAAGATGATGACGCCCATGCCGCCAAAGAAATGCAGCTGCATGCGATACCACAGTATCGATTTGGCCATGCCATCAAGCCCGGACAGCACCGTCGCACCGGTCGTGGTCAGTCCGGATACAGCTTCAAACGACGCATCGGTAAAACTGAGCCCGAGACCCCAGACGAACGGTAGCGATCCGATCAAGGAAAAGCCGAGCCAGATCAGCACGACAATGACGATGCCATCGCGGGTTTTCGGCTCGCGCTGATGCGGGGTATTGCGGAACAGTAGAAAGCCGATGGCCAGGGTCAGCAACATCAGGGCAAAGAACACGGTCCATTTGCCGTCGGCGTAGATCAGGGACACCGCCAGCGGCGGCAACATCGAGGAGCCGAAGATCATCAGCATCGCGCCAATCAGACGCCGGATAATCAGAAACTGGATCATTTCGCTTGCAACTCCGGCGCCGCTCCATAGGCGATGGCCACGATGATGTAAACCGTCTCGCCCGCAGGGGTACGGACACTGACTTCATCGTCGAGTGATTTCTTGATCAAGGCACGGGCAAGCGGTGAGTCGATGCTGATCCAGCCGCGTTCGGTGTCGATTTCATCCGGCCCGACTATCCGGTAGCAGTGCTGTGCGCCGGCCTCGTCTTCCAGGGTCACCCAGGCGCCGAAGAAGACGCGGTCGCGCTCGGCCGGCAGCTGATCGACCACTTTCAGTTCCTGCAGGCGCTTTTCCAGAAAACGGATGCGGCGGTCGATTTCCCGCAGCATTTTCTTGCCGTAAATGTATTCGGCGTTCTCCGAGCGGTCACCGAGTGCGGCTGCCGCCGATACTGCGGCGGTCACCTCCGGCCGCTTGACGCTGAGCAGATGCAGCAACTCCGCGCGCAGCGTTTCGGCCCCTTCACGGGTGATATAAGGCGAGCGATATTCGCGCGGCGGCACCACCGTCTTCATCCAAGCAACCTCTCAATGTGGATGATATTTGTGGCGTTCGCGACGACGCCACCACCAAAAGCTGGCCAGCAGCCACAGCAGCACCAGCGGCAACGCGACCGCCAGCACCCGCAGCCGGACATCGAACAGGAGTTCATCACTCGGCGTCAGCCGAACCAGCGACCATTGACTGTGCGCGAGCGGGCGCAGCATCACATGGTAATCGCCGGCGCGGGACCAGCCAGGTTGGGCCCGGGTCAATTGCGGCACCAGCGGCACCAGCGAGGCCGGCAAGCGTTCGCTGAGCTTGGCCAGGCGATTACTGGTTTCCAGCGACAAGCGACTGTCGGCGAGCACAATCTGCTCGTCGTTCATCAGCAAGGTCCGCTCCGGCGCGGCCGTCAGCTTGGCGAGATGTTCCGACAGGAAAGGCAGGCGCACGTCCGCCGACACCGCTCCAATGATATGGCCGGCCTGGCGCACCGGCGCCACCAGCGGCACCACCCAGCCGGCGCCGGCCGCATCGACATGCGGTTTGCGCCAGCTCGGTTCGTGCTGATCCGCCAACTGACTGACCAGCGAGCGCTGCGAATCCGGGCCGACAAAACGGGCAAAAAAAGCCGGCAGATCGGCCATGTTGTTGTCGCGCAGCAAGCGCTCGGTACTGCGATAGGGGAACACCCCGAGCAACGGCGATTGCAGCGAGTTGTAGTAACTCCACTGCAGGGCGCTGTCGGTCAAATGACTGGTCGCCGCCAGCGGAAACAAGGCCCAGATGATTTTGAGTTCATCCTGAATGGCCGGCGAGCTCGGCTCCGCCGCCAGATAGACATTGCCGATCTGTGCGGTCGGCGTGGTTTGCTGCAGAACATCCAGCGAATAGCCATCGGCCGTGGCCGGCAACGCCGGCTGCAGAAACTTCAATAGCGCCGGCGGTTCATTGCCACTGTGCAGCGCCAGATGGGCGCTGTGTTGCAGGCGTTTGACGTGATTCTGCAAACCTTCCAGCAAGGTTTCCATGTGCAGCGCCAGCTGCTCGTTCTGCTGGCTGCTGCGCAGCAAGGCCTGCTGTTGCCAATGACGGTGCAAATGCTGCAGCAACAGCACCGCCAGCAGCGCTGCCGTGAGCAGCGCAGCGGCAATCGCCCGATGCCACACCGTCCGGTTCATCCGCGTGCGCTCCGTTGCCGGACAGCTTCAAACAGGCAAACGCCGGTCGCCACCGATACGTTCAGGCTGCTGACCGTGCCGAACATCGGGATATGCACCAGCTGATCACAATGCTCGCGAGTCAGTCGGCGCATGCCTTCGCCTTCGGCGCCCATCACCAGCGCCAGCGCACCGGTCAATTTGCTTTGGTAAATCGAATCACTGGCTTCACCGGCAGTGCCGACCACCCAGACATTGCGGTCCTTCAGCAGCCGCAAGGTCCGCGCCAGATTGGTGACGGTGATGAACGGCACCCGTTCGGCGGCGCCGCAGGCGACTTTGCGCACGGTCGGGTTGAGCGCTGCCGAGCGATCTTTTGGCGCGATCACGGCGTGCACACCGGCCGCGTCGGCGGTGCGCAAGCAGGCGCCGAGATTGTGCGGATCGGTGATGCCATCCAGCACCAGCAAAAGCGGCGCATCGAGCCGATCCAGCAATGCGTCCAGATCATCCTCGCGCAGTTGCGGCGCCGGTTTGCATTCCGCCACCACGCCTTGATGCACCGCACCGTCGGTCAGCTGATCGAGCGCCTTGCGATCACGGCGGGCAATGCTGACATCGAGCGCTTCGGCGCGGCGCAGCACCGCCTGTAATTTGTGATCGTCTCGGCCATCGAGGACATACAGCCGGATGATGCGTTCCGGTGCCGCTTCAAGCAGCGAGCTGACCGCGTGCACACCAAAAATTCGTTCCACCTGGATTCTCCGTCAGATCTGCGCCATTCAGCGCCGACCCCGTTTTTTCTGTTTGCGTACCGCACTCGGGGCCTTGCCGGCTTTTTTGCCACGCGTGCTGTCGCCGATTTGCCTGCTGGACCGCGTATCGGCCCTGCTCGGTCGGCTCGACCCGGCACTGTCTTTTCCGGCGCGGCTTTTGCCGGCGCTGGTGCGCGGCGCCCGAGAGGCCGCGCCGTCACGTTCGGCTTCCTGCGGCGCCGCTTTGCGGGGTCGGCCGGCATCGCTGCCGCGACCGCTTTCGCGCTGAATTTTCTCCGGCACCGGGCCGCCACCGTCGCGCGCCAAGGCTTTGCGAATGGCTGCCATGCGCCGGGCTTTCATTTCGGCATCGCTCGGCTCGGCGTCACCGCCGCGCGTGCGACGACTGCCGGCGCGCTGGCCTGCCGGTTCGCGTGCCCGCTCGATGAACTGGAAATCGATCTTGCGCTGCTCGAGATCGACATCGGCAACCCGCACCTGTATCCGATCACCAAGCGCAAAACGCTCACCACTGCGCTCACCGGTCAGGGTCTGATGGGCCGCATCAAAATGGTAATAATCGTTGCGCAGGCTGCTGATATGCACCAGGCCTTCGACGAAGATTTCCTCCAGCTCGACGAACAGACCGAAACCGACCACCGCCGTCACCCGGCCGACAAAACGCTCGCCGAGCTTGTCGCGCATGTATTCGCATTTGAGCCAGGAAGTGACATCGCGACTGGCTTCGTCGGCGCGCCGCTCGGTCATCGAGTTCTGACTGCCTACCGCCGCCAGCGTAGCCGGATCGTAGCGGACGGCGCCGTCGTTACCGACCATCGCCTTGTCGCTGGCAGCGAGAATGGCCTTGATACCGCGGTGCACGACCAGATCCGGATAGCGCCGGATCGGCGAGGTGAAATGCGCATACGCAGTCAGCGCCAGGCCGAAATGCGGTTCCATGTCCGGCTGATAGACCGCTTGCGTCAACGACCGCAGCAACAGCACCTGTATGGTATCGGCATCCGGCCGTTCGGCGATGCGCGCCATCAGCTGGGCATAATCCTTTGGCGTCGGCTCTGCGCCACCACCGAGGCGCAAACCCAGTACCGCCAACTGTTCACGCAGCATTTCCAGTTTGCGCAGATTCGGTCCCTGGTGGACACGGAACAGCGTCGGCATGTCGTGTTTGTTGAGGAAGCGCGCAGCCGCGACATTGGCGAGGATCATGCATTCTTCGATCAAGCGATGCGCATCGTTGCGCAGCACCGGGACAATTTTTTCGATCTTGCGCTGGTCGTTGAACTGCACCTTGGTTTCGCGGGTGTCGAGTTCGATGGCACCGCGCTGGCGACGCGCATCCGCCAGGGTTTGATACAGCGCCTGCAGCTCGCGCAGACACGGTAACAACTGCACTTCCTTGTCGCTGGCGGCCGGCTCACCATTGAGCAGCGCCCAGACCCGGGTATACGTGAAGCGCTGCTGCGAACGCATCACCGCCGGATAGAACCGGTAGCTGGACAGGTTGCCGGCATCCGACACCGTCATCTCGCAGACGAGACACAGCCGGTCGACCTCCGGCTTCAACGAACAAAGCCCGTTCGACAACAGCTCCGGCAACATGGGAATGACAAAGCCGGGGAAGTACACCGAGTTGCCGCGGTTCAGCGCTTCGGCATCGAGCGCGGTGCCCGGCCGGACATAATGACTGACATCGGCAATCGCGACCCACAGCCGCCAGCCGCCGGCTTTCTTGCGCTCGCAATAGACCGCGTCGTCGAAATCCTTGGCATCTTCGCCGTCGATGGTGACCAGCGGCAGCGCCCGCAGATCGATGCGACCGGCCTTGTCTTCTTCCCGCACCACCGGCGCCAGCGCGGCGATTTCCTTGTCGACTGCCGGCGGAAACTGGTGCGGCAAATCGAACTGGCGAATCGCCACTTCGATCTCCATGCCGGGTGCCAGATGATCGCCCAGCACTTCCACCACTTTGGCGAGTGGCTGGGTCAGCGCCGACACCCGCGGCGCCAGCTCGACCACCACCATCTGGCCATCCTTGGCGCCGAGCTCGTCACCGGGCGGGACAATGAATTCCTGGCTGATGCGCGGATCGCTGGCCTTGACGAAGGCCACGCCACGCTGACGGAAATAGCGGCCGACGACATGGCGCGCTTCGGCGCCAAGCACTTCGACAATCAGCGCCTCGATGCGGCCGCGGCGATCACGCCCTTGCGCCGCCACCAGCACCCGATCGCCGTGCAGGGCTTTGCGCATTTCCCGCTCGGACAGCACCCAGTCGTCGCCGCCTTCGTCGAGGATGACAAATCCGAAACCATCGCGATGGCCTTCGACCCGGCCGGCCTTGACATCCATCTTGCCGGGCAGGCACCAGAGACCGCGCCGGTTCTGCACCAGCTGGCCATCGCGGGCCATTGCCCGCAGCCGGCGCTCGAGCGCGATTTCATGCTCTTCGCTAAAAAGGCCGAGGCCGTTCAGGATGGCCGGAAACGGCAGCGGCGCGCCTTTCTCGGTCAGGAACGCCAGGATGAACTCCCGGCTCGGGATGGGGTTGTCGTACTTGGCTTTTTCCCGCTCGAAATGCGGGTCGGCCGGTGGCTTACGCGCCATGGAATTTCCGTCTCGGTTTGCAGCTACCGACAAGTGTAAAGGCTGGCGGCGCTTGCGTCGCCGCTTCTGCACGTGCGAGCCAAATTGGCTGCCGGAAAATTCGCTTTGGAGGGTTTGACAAGGTAGGGGGCCATCGGTATAGTGCGCGGCCTCTGTGCCGAGGTGGCGGAATTGGTAGACGCACCAGTTTCAGGTACTGGCGGGGCGACCCGTGGAGGTTCGAGTCCTCTTCTCGGCACCACTATCAAACAAAAACCCAGCGAAACCGCTGGGTTTTTTGTTTTCTGCGTCTGCCGCCCCGGCCACTGCCGGTGCCGCTGTACGCTGCTACAATCGGCGCCACTGTCCGTTGCCAGACCCGTTCCGTGCGCGCCGCCCGTTTGTTCGTCACCCGACTGCTTGTTGCCTCGGTCTCGTTGGCCTTGCTGACCGGCCTCGGTGCCGCTGCCGCCAATGCCGCCGAGCGGCCGAAAGTAGGGTTGGCGTTGTCCGGTGGCGGTGCCCGGGGCGCCGCCCATATCGGCGTCATTCGCGAACTCGAAGCACGCGGCATTCCGATCGACTGCATCGCCGGCACCAGCATGGGCGCCGTGGTCGGCGGTCTTTACGCCGCCGGCTATGCCATCGACGAGATCGACGCCATTTACCGCCAGCTCGATTGGAGCAGCGGCTTCCGCGACAAACCGCAACGCGGCGACCTGAGCTTCCGCCGCAAGCAGGATGACCGCCGCTACCTGGTCGATCTCGACATCGGCTTCCGCGATGGCGAATTTCAGCTGCCACGCGGCCTGCTCGAAGGCCAGAATCTCAATCAGGTACTGAAAACTCTGACCCGACCGGTCGCCACGGTGCATGATTTTGATCGGCTGGCGGTTCCTTTCCGCGCGGTCGCCGCCGATCTGGAAACCGGCGAAGCGGTGCCGATTGCCAGCGGCGATCTGGCCGATGCCATTCACGCCAGCATGGCGATCCCCGGCGTCTACAATCCGGTCGAGCGTGACGGCCGCCTGCTGGTCGACGGCGGCGTCGCCGACAACCTGCCGGTGCAGACGGTGCGCGAGCTCTGCGCCGATATCGTCATTGCGGTCGACGTCGGCTCGCCGCTGCTGAAGCGCAACGAACTCGACTCGGTGGTCGACGTGCTGGATCAGCTCTCGACCATCCTGACCCGGCGCAACACCGATGCCAGCATCGCCTCGCTCGATGCCCGCGATCTGCTGATCCGGCCCGATTTGAACGGCATTCTCGCCGGCGATTTCAGCCAGATTGGCACCGCCATCGATCGCGGTCTCGCGGCAGCGCAGGCCATTCCGCACGCGCTGGCCATGCTGGCCGCTGAAACCGGCAGACAGGCGCCGCTGCAGCAGGCCCGGCCGGTAACCCAGCCGGTGGTCAACCGCATCACCGTCGACAACAGCAGCGGTCTCGACACCGAGGTCATTCTGGCGCGCGTACGTCAGCAGCTTGGTGAACCATTCAGCCAAAGCCATCTGCACCGCGATCTGAACGATCTGTACGGCACCGGCCAATTCGGCGTCACCCGCTACCGGCTCGACGGTGACGACGAAAACGTCGCCTTGCACCTGCAACTGCCGGACAACCCGGTCGGGCCGCACTATTTCCGCTTCGGCGTCGAGCTGGAAGACAATTTCAGCGGCGACAACCAGTACAACCTGGGCGTTCGCCACACCTACATGCCAGCCAACGGTTACGGCGGCGAATGGCGCAACGAAGCGCAGATGGGCGACAACCCGCGCCTGTTTACCGAATGGTTCCAGCCGATCTCGCTCGATGGCGCCTGGTTTGTCGGCGCCAGCCTGGAGTGGGAACGGCTGCGGGTACCGGTGGTGGATCTCGACAATGAAAAAATCATCACCGAACTGCAATACACGGGCTGGGAATCGCGGCTGAATTTCGGTCGTCAATTCAGCAGCAATGGCCACGGCCTGATTGGTGTTCGCACCGGCACCGGTGAGCTGGATGAACGCATCGGCTCGACCGATCTGGCGCTACGCAATCTCGACATCGGCGAGTCCTATCTTGAGCTTGGCATCGACAAGCTCGACCATCGCTACTTCCCGCGCAAAGGCCGGGCCGGCACTTTGACCTATGCCCGCGGTGAACGCGGCCTCGGCGCCGACGAGGCCTACACCAAATGGACACTGGACTGGATTCAGGTCGCCTCACGCGACCGGCACACGCTCGGTCTGCAACTGCTCGCCGGCAGTTTCATCACCGAGGAAGCGCCGTTTCAGGAACAGTTTCAGTTGGGCGGTTTCCAGCGCCTGTCCGGCATCGCCAAGAACAATCTGGTCGGCCCGCATCTGCGCTTCATGAATGTGATCTATCGCTACCGGCTCGACAACGAGATCAGCGCAACGCTGGACACGCCGGTTTATCTCGGCAGCACGCTGGAATGGGGCAACGTCTGGGACGCGCGCAGCGACATCGACGCGGATGACGCGCTGGTTGCCGGCACCCTGTATCTCGGTATCGACACCACCTTTGGTCCGCTGTACCTCGGTTATGGCCGCACCGAAGCCCGTGACGACGCCATCTACCTGTTTCTCGGCTCACCGTTCTGAACCGGTGCCATGGCCACGCCCGCTGCCGCCGACCAAACCGAGCCGCCGGTCACCGCACCGGTGCCCGATGCCGATGCCTATGCGCGTGGCCGCATCGCGGCCGAGTTTTACCAGCAAGCGTTGGTCGGCCCGATTTTTTATGTGCTGGGCTGTGTGGTCGCCACGCAAAGTTCAGCGCTGCTGCGACAACAGCTGGGGTTGAGTCTGGGGTTTCCGCTGCTGATGGCGGCTTTGGTGGCGCTGCGCTGGCGCAACAAGCCACCACACGATACCAGCGCCGTGGCGCCTTATCAGCGCTGGTACAACCGGCACTGGCTGCTGATTCTGCTCGGTTGCGCCAGCTGGTCCGGATTTGCCGCGCTCATTCATTTGCAGGCGCCGAGCAACAGCACCGCCACCACCGTGGTGACGCTTTGCACGGTGGCCTTCGGCGCGGCCAGCGCCAGCGCGTTTGCGCTGGATTTTTCCCGCAACATGCTGGCCATCGGCGTCTTGTTCGTGCCGCAAATCGGCCAGCACCTACTGCGCGATCACCTGTCCGTTGCCGTCACCCTGCTGGTGTTCCTGCTGTATCTCACCGCGGCTGGTCGACGCTACAGCCGCACCTTCCGCACCCAGCTTGAACTCGAATACTCGCTGCTGCGCAGCCGCGCCGAAATTCTCCGGCTCAGCGAAACCGATGCGCTCACCGGTTTGTACAACCGGCGCCGGTTCAACGAGGTGTGGCCGGCACTCTGGCATCAGGCCAGGCGCACGCAGACGCCGCTGACGTTGGTACTGGCCGATCTGGATCATTTCAAGGCCATCAACGATCGCCATGGTCACCCGTTTGGCGATCGCTGCCTGCAGCATTTTGCCAGCGTGTTGCAGCAGCATTTCCGCCGGCACAGCGATCATGTGCTGCGGATCGGCGGCGAGGAATTCGCCGTGCTGCTGCCCGGGACAACGCCAGCAGATGCCGAGCAACTGGCAGAAGCATGCCTGCAGCACCTGCGTCAGCATGTCGTTCAGGACGGCGAGCGGGCCGTTGCACTGGCGGCGAGCTTTGGCATTGCGGCGCTGGTCGCCACCGACAACCGGCCAGAAGACAGCTTCAGCCGCGCGGATCGCGCGCTGTACCACGCCAAGGCCACCGGACGCGGTCGTATCGTGCTCGCCGAAGGCACTCAGGCGCTGCGCTGACTCTCGCTCAGCATTTGCTGCGCCAGCTCACCCAGCGTGGCGACCGCCCGCTCGATCGTCGGTGACCAGCTGCCGCCGCAGCTCAGCCGGATGAAATGCTCGTATTTGTTCTGCACCGAAAACAAGCGCCCCGGCACGATGCTGATGCCGCGCGCCAGCGCCCGTTGATACAGCTCGAAACCGGATAACTTGTTGGGCAGTTCAACCCAGGTCACCATGCCGCCTTCCGGGTGCGAGCTTTTGGTGCCCGGTGGAAAACAATGAAAAATCGCCTGTGACAAGCGCTCCTGCTGGCGCACATACAACTGCCGCAGTTTGCGGACATGGCGCTCGTAGCCACCACCATCGAGAAAGCGCGCGATGGCGCGCTGAGTCAGCATCGGTGACGCCAGATTGCTGACGTATTTGAGATAGGTGATTTGTTCCTGATAGCGACCCGGCAAAATCCAGCCGACCCGGCAACCCGGTGCCAGCGTTTTCGAGAATGACGTGCACAGCAACACCCGACCGTCATTGTCATAGTGCTTGGCGGCCGGTGGCCGGCTGCCGGCACTGGCAAACTCGGCGTGTTCGTCGTTTTCGATCAGCGGCAGATCGTGCTCTTTCAGCAATTGCAGCAGCGCCGCTTTTTTGCTTTCCGACATGCTGGAGCCAAGCGGATTGGAACAGGTCGGCATGGCGAACACGGCCTTGATCGGCCATTGTTCGAGCGCGAGCTTCAACGCATCCAGACTCATGCCCTCTTTGGCATCGGTCGGGATCTCCAGCGCCTTCATGCCGAGTGACTGAATCGCCTGCAGCACACCGTAATAGGTCGGCGACTCGACCGCGATGACATCGCCCGGTTCGGCCACCGCACGAATGGCCAGCAGCATCGCTTCCTGACCGCCGTTGGTGATGACGATGTCATCGGCACCGCAATCGATGCCAGCCTGCAGCATCAGCCGGGCGATCTGCCGGCGCAGCTCGGCATTGCCGGTCGTGCCTTCGTAGCGGAACAGGCAATTTGGCTCCTGCCTCAGCACGTCGGTAACGCAGCGGTTCAGCGCCGCCACCGGCAGCAGCTCGGCCGCCGGTTGCGCCGCACCGAGCGGCACCAGCGACGGATCTTTCAGCGTTTCCAGCACGTCCATGATCATCTCGCCGGTCGAAACTTTCATCGGCCGGCTGGCCGGCTTGGGCAGCCGGGTGGTCGGCATCGGCGGCGCCTGCCGCGCCTTGACGTAGTAACCGGATTGCGGCCGTGCCTCGATGACACCCTCGTCTTCGAGCAGCTGGTAGGCCTGCACCGCGGTGCTGACACTGATGCCCTGCTCGGTCGCCAGCTTGCGCACCGACACCAGCCGGTCACCGGGTTCGTAGAGACCGGACTGGATCCGGCTACGGACCGTTTCCGCAATTTGCTCGTACAGCACAGTTTGCCCCTCAGCCAGCAGTACAGTTGCCCAGCAAGAAAACTGTACCGGTTCAATTTGTAGAATACTGCATCTGTACTGGCCACCCAAGCCTGCCTAGACTTTGCGCTGTCCCGTAGCACCCGCCGTCGTCCACGGCACCTGCAGCCCGACCGTCATCATGAGCACCGCCCAGCAGTTTCTGATTTCAACCCTGATCTGGGGTACGACCTG
The DNA here is from genome assembly GCA_046297695.1 of Permianibacter sp. Lineage (GTDB taxonomy): Bacteria > Pseudomonadota > Gammaproteobacteria > Enterobacterales > Permianibacteraceae > Permianibacter. Next base: position 36,850 of record JBKBHF010000017.1, read on the forward strand.
GATCGCCATTACCTTTCAGCTCGGCACGGTCGCGCCGGAAGCCTCGGTAACTTACCGCTTCCTGCTCGCGGGCGGTGCGCTGTTTCTGTGGGCGCGGCTGAAAGGCGAATCGCTGGCGCTGAATGGTCGCCAGCAGCTGTGGATGGCGCTGCTCGGGCTGTTCTACGCGGTCAACTACGCATTCATTTACCGCGCCGAAATGCAGATCAGTTCCGGTCTGGTCGCCGTCGCCGGCTCGGCCATGCTGTTTTTCAATATCGTGTTGTCGCGCTGGTTGTTCGGCTCGCCGATCACCCGCGAACTGACCATCGGCGCCGGTCTTGGTGTGCTCGGCATGCTGCTGGTGTTCTGGCCGGAAGTGGCGGCGTTTTCCGGCCGCGATGGCACGCTCGGGGTCATCTATGCGCTGGTCGGTTCGTTCGGTGCGTCCTGCGCCAACATGGTCGCGATGCGCAACGCCAAAGCCGGCCTGCCGGTACTGACCACCAATGCCTGGTGGATGCTCTGGTGTGCCGGTTTCATGGCGGTTGCGGTGCCGCTGTCGGGTGCCGAGTTCGCATTTGAATGGAGCAGCGGCTATGTCCTGTCGCTGCTGTACCTGGCGCTGTTCGGTTCGGTGATTGCGTTCAGCTGCTACCTTGCGCTGGTCGGCAAAATCGGCGCGTCGCGCGCGTCGTACATTGCGGTGCTGACGCCGATTGTCGCGCTGCTGATTTCGACCATTTTTGAAGACCTGCAATGGCATCTGTCGAGCGGTTTTGGCGTGCTGGCGATCGGCCTTGGCCAGTTCCTGATTCTGCACGGTCGCAGCAAGCAACCCGCTGCCAGTGCGCCGGTCAAACCGGTCAGCTCGCTGAAACCGGCCTCGCAACAATGCACCTGACCACCAGTCTGCTGTTGCATTGATGGCATAGCTTGACGGCATGCCTTAATCGCATGCCATCGCAACAGTTTCGGCGGGACGTCGTTGCGGCCATCCCGCCGTTTTTTTGTCTCCTTGCTCGACAGTTCGCCACCGCGGCGGCGCACTATACTTGTCGGGGCCATGAACGCCTTCCCGCTTCTGTTGCTGTTGCCGCTGGCCGACGTTGCCGCGGACAGCACGCTGTTGTTGCAGACCACATCCTCCGCCGCAGACGAAGGCGAACAACGGCGCTCGCAACTGCAGTGGGATTGGCAGGCAGCACCTGCGTGGCAGCTGCAATGGCATCACGATTACCGCATTCTTGCCTTTCCCGCATCGCCGGCTGAGCCGGCCAATAACGGTCACCTGCATCAGCTCTCGCTGGCGCTGACGTTCGAACAATCGCCATGGCAATTCAGACTGCAACCGGTCATCGCCACCTCATCCAATGCGCTGCGCGACAGGGCCTTGCACAGTGACGATTTGCGCTGGCAAGGCGAATGGGCATTACGATTTTCAGCCGACACCGAAGCAACATGGCGGTTTGCACTGCGGCTCGATGATCAGCTCGGCCGTTATCGTTGGTATCCCGGCTTCAGCTGGCAGCCAGCGCTACCGACCGGCGTGCAACTGCAACTCGGCTGGCCACGCACCGAGCTGTGTTGGTCATTTGCTGACACGTGGCAATGGCATGGTTTTGTCATGCCGGCGGGCGCGCAGTGGCATGTCTACGATGAAACCCGGTCGCGTGATAGCGAACTGTATTTTCGGCAATGGCAATTCGGTGGCGAGTTGCATTGGCAGCTGCACGAACAAGGGCAGCTGCGCCTGGGTCTGCAGCGCAATCTTTCCCAGCAGTTGCGGTACGCGCTCGAGAACGGTGACAAACACAGACTCACGCTGCCGGATCAGACCGCGTGGACGCTGTCACTGCAGTGGCAATTCTGAAATTCGGAAGACTGCCGCTGGATGGCGTAAGCCGTAACGCCTCAGAACACGCTTTGCCAGGCGCGTTGCAAAAACACCGACAGCGAATTGACCGCGATCTGACACAGCACATAGCTCAGATAAATGAGCAGTCCCCGCGCCACTCGCGCCCACATCGCGCCCGGCAGCAAACCACAGAACAGCCAGATGACATACAGCGGCGTGATCAGGCGGTGCAACCAAAAGCCGATTTCACTGTGCAGCAAGACGATGCCTATCGTTAGCGCTTTCAGCAGATGAATCGCAGCAAAGCCATACAGTAATGCGACATAACCAGCGAGCGGAGTCACGCTCGGACGCAGCAGATAAGCCACCAACCAGGCCACCGGAATGAAATACAGAAACTGCATGTATTGGCCGATGCTGAGCATCAGCAGCAGTTCAGAGCTGTCGACAGTTTCGGCGCCGATCACCAACGTGTTGACCAGACCCAAGGCAATGACCAGCGCGAAATCCAGCGTGGCCGCCCAGAAGCAAAGTTTGAACGGATGGGTGAAATGCCTGCGGTCACCGGCCCAGTAACGCCGAACCAATTCGGCCGGTCGCGACGCCAACAATTTCAGTGTTCGCGCCAAAGGGTATTCGAACTGCAGCAACTGCTCGAACACGCCGGGCGCCAGCTCCGCCAGTTTCAACGGCACCGGTCGGTGCTCGCCGCACTGCGCACAGAACTGCTCAGCGATAGGCTGACCGCAATGCGGGCAGCTGTTGAGCGATGAGGTGTCGGGTTCAGCCATGGCGCGCGGTATACAGGCATGAGGTGTGAACAAGCCTAGCTGAGCCGGCCGGCAGTAACCAAACAAAAACAGCGGCCGTAGCCGCTGTTTTCATTGCTGTCTAAGCGCCGAGGCTTCAGGCATCAAACGGATGGCGCAGCAGAATGGTTTCATTGCGGTCCGGACCGGTCGAGATGATGTCGACCGGCACACCGAGCTCCTGTTCGATGCGCTGGATGTAGGCGCGGGCCTGCTTCGGCAGATCGTCCAGTTTCTTGGCGCCGACGGTGGATTGTTTCCAGCCCGGCATTTCGATGTATTCCGGTTCGATGCTGGCGAATTCGTCGGCCGACACCGGCGGATGGGTCAGCTGACCGTTCTTCGAGCACTTGTAGCCGACGCAAATCTTGACGGTTTCGATACCGTCGAGCACATCGAGCTTGGTCAGACACAGACCCGACACCGAGTTGATTTGCATGGCGCGGCGCAAGCTCACCAGATCGAGCCAACCACAGCGACGCGGCCGTCCTGTCGTCGCACCGAATTCATGACCGGTCTGGCGCAGTTGCTCACCGAGCGCATCGGTCAGTTCGGTCGGGAACGGGCCACCGCCAACGCGGGTGGTGTAAGCCTTGGTGATGCCGAGCACGTAGTCGATGTAACGCGGGCCGAAACCGGAACCGGTGGCGGTGCCGCCGGCGGTCGTATTCGACGAAGTCACGAACGGGAAAGTGCCGTGATCGATATCGAGACCGGTACCCTGCGCGCCTTCGAACAGCAGATTGTCGCCACGGACGCGGGCGTCATGCAGCAGGCCCGGCACGTCGGCAACCAGCGGCAGCAATTCTTTTGCCCACAGTTCGCAATCGGCCAGCAGCTGCGCTTTGTCGATCGCCGGCGCGTGGTAGTAATGGGTCAGCACGAAGTTGTGGTAGTCCAGCACTTCGGTCAGCTTTTCTTCAAAGCGGGCGAAGTTGAACATGTCATCAAGACGCAGGCCGCGACGGGCGACCTTGTCTTCGTAGGCCGGGCCGATACCGCGACCGGTGGTGCCGATGGCGGACTTGCCGCGCTTGGCTTCACGGGCGTTATCGAGCGCGACGTGATAAGGCAGGATCAGCGGGGTGGCCGGCGAAATACGCAGCTTGCTGCGCACCTGCACACCAGTCGCTTCCAGCGCATTCATTTCTTTCAGCAGCGCCGCCGGCGACAGCACCACGCCGTTGCCGATATAGCAGGCCACGCCGTCGCGCAGAATGCCGGACGGGATCAGGTGCAGCACGGTTTTCTTGCCGTCGATCACCAGCGTGTGGCCGGCGTTGTGGCCGCCTTGGTAACGGACCACCGCTTGGGCGCGGTCGGTAAGGAGATCGACAATCTTGCCTTTGCCCTCGTCACCCCACTGGGTGCCGAGAACGACGACGGATTTGGCCATGACCGGACTGAAACCTCGTTTAGCTGAAACGGAAAAGAGAATAGTCACCCACCGGCTGAACCGGCAGGCGAAGGGGCGGATTTTACGCCTTCTTGCTGCCGGATGCCTGCTTTTTGAGCCGGCAGGCCGGACCGGAATAAGCAAACGGGCGGGCCGGCTCTGCCTTACTGAGACGCTAGTGCAAAATTCGTGCGCCCCGCTCCGGTTGGCCGTGTTATTCCGGCTGTCGGGACGCCAGCGGCGGCACCACCAACAGCTTGTCGACCCGGTTGCGGTCCATATCGACCACTTCGAAGCGGTGACCTTGCCAATCGAAATGATCCGCCGTTTTCGGCAACCGGCCAAGCACGGTCATCACGAAACCGGAAACGGTGTGGTAGTCGCCACTTTCCTCGTCCGGCAGTTCACTCAGACCGAGCACGTCCTTGAGCTTATCAATGGCCAGCAAGCCATCGACCAGCAGTGAGCCATCTTCGCGCCGGACGATATCGGCCTCTTCGGTCGCGTCTTCGGACGGCAAATCGCCGACGATTGCTTCCATGATATCGGCCAGCGTCACAACCCCTTGCACGTCGCCGTATTCATCGACCACCAGCGCAAAAGTTTCCCGGTGCCGCTTGAACAGGGACATCAACTGCATCGGCGCCACGGTTTCCGGCACATACAATGGCGTCCGCATGTCGGCCTGGACATCCAGGGTTTTGCCACTCAGCAACTGATTGAGCAAATCTTTGGCGTAGACCACGCCGATCACCTGATCGAGACCGTCCCGGCACACCACCAACCGGGAATAATTGCAGGCCAGAATCTGATCACGGATTTGTTCCGGCGAATCGGCAACATCGATGACCGAGACATCGATGCGCGGCGTCATGATCTGGCTCAGGTTCAGATCATCCATGCGCAGCACGTTCGCCACCAACTGGCCTTCGCTGGACTCGAACACGCCCGCTTCGGTGCCCTGTTGCATCAGCACCTTGATCTCTTCATCGGTCACTGGCGCATCACGGTCCGGCTTCGAGCCGAGCAGCCGCAGCAGCAGCTCGCTCGATTTGCTGAACAGGGCCACCAACGGCGACGTGATCCGGCCCAGTGCATTGAGCGGACGCGCGAAGATGGTCGCCAGCCCTTCCGGGTTGTGCAGCGCCAAGCGCTTCGGTACCAGCTCGCCCAGCACCACCGACAGGTAGGTGATCAGCATGACCACCAACACCACCGCCACTGGCCGCGCGTAGTCGGCCACCAGCGGGAACTGCAGCAACCACGTCTCCAACGGTGCAGCCAGCGTCGCCTCGCCAAAGGCACCCGAAAAAATGCCGATGGTGGTGATGCCGACCTGGATGGTCGACAGGAAATGGCCCGGCTCATTGGCCAGCTTCAACGCCGCCGCAGCACCATGGCTGCCGGCCTCGGCGCGCTGCTGCAGCCTGACCTTGCGCGACGACACCACGGCGATTTCCGACATCGCGAACACGCCGTTCAGCACGATCAGGAAAAGAATGATCAGCAGATCCATGGCTGCGGTTCCCCATGCTCAGCATCCGGCGCATGCGCCGGCAAGCGTTTCATCAACGTATCCAATACAAAGCCAGCGCGCCCGCCAGCATGCAGAGCAAGCCGAGCCAGCGTAAGGTGTTGTCGGGGAGTTGCGCGGCCTGCAACAGGCTGAGCCGGAAACGTTGCGGACTGAGGAATGGCAGCAAGCCTTCCAGCACCATGGCAAGCGCGAGACCGGCGCAGAGAACGGACCATGAGATGTTCATGGTCCGTACCGAAAATCAGAGAGGAAAGCAGATTGGCCGCCGGCGAACCACACCTGCGGCCAAGCGAAGTCAGCGACCATTCTTGCTCTTCAGATATCTGAAGAAGTCGCTGTCCGGATCCATGACCATGACATCCTGTTCGCTCTTGAACGTCGCCTTGTAGGCATCGAGCGAACGCAGGTAGGAATAAAATTCCGGATTGCGCTGATAGACATCGGCGTAGATCTTGGCGGCCTGGGCATCGCCCTCACCGCGGATCCGGCGCGATTCCTGATCCGCCTGTGCCAGGATGATCTTGACGTTGGCGTCAGTCTGCGAACGGATGATGTTGGCGCGCTTTTCGCCGTCAGAACGCAGCTCGGTGGCTTTCTTCTGCCGCTCCGACCGCATCCGGCTGTACACCGATTCCGACACTTCTTCCGGCAGGTTGATCTGCTTGATCCGGATGTCGACGATCTCGACACCCAAATCGGCCGCGTCTTTCTTGACCGTTTCCAGCAGCGAGCCCATCGCCTCCAGTCGGTTGGCCGATACCAGATCGCGAATATTGCGCTTACCAAACTCATCACGGACGCCGGCGTCAATCTTGCGCTCAAGCAGATCTTCGGCGCGACGGATATCGCCGTTGGTCGACAGATAGAAGCGCGAGACGTCAGCGACTTTCCACTTGACGAAGGAATCGACGATGACGTCTTTCTTTTCCTGGGTCACGACCCGATCCGGCTCGCCTTCCAGGTTTTGGATTCGGGCATCGATCCGGCGCACGGTGTCGACAAACGGCATCCGGAAATGCAGGCCAGGACCAAACACGGTCGGCTTGCCATCGGCATCCCGTTTCACCTCACCAAACGCCAGCACCAGCGCGCGTTCACGCTGATCGACGACAAACAGGGTACTGGCAGCGACCAGGCCGAGCACCACGACCAGCAGCAGTAACGAAAGTGTACGCGTACCCATGATCAGCGAGCTCCTTCGGCTGCGGCAGCGGCTGCGGCGTTGTCACGCCGGCCCGACATCTTGTCGAGCGGCAGATACAGCATGTTGTTGCCTTTCTCGACATCCACCATGACTTTGCTGACCTTGCTCATGATCTCTTCCATCGTTTCGATGTAGAGCCGGTCACGGGTGACCTGCGGCGCCGCCAGATACTGCGGCAACAGTTTCTCGAACCGCTGCACTTCACCCTTGGCACGGGCGATTTCCTGCTGCTTGTAGGCTTCGGCTTCCTGCAGCACGCGTTGTGCCTGTGCTTCGGCGAGCGGAATGTTCTTGCTCTGGTAGGCTTCGGCCTCTTTCACCACCCGGTCCTGGTCCTCGCGCGCCTTGATGGCGTCATCGAACGCGGCCCGGACGGCATCCGGCGCTTTCGCTTCCTGGAAGTTGACGTCGGCCAAATCAATGCCGGCGTTGTACGGTTCCAGGATCGTGCGCATTTCCTCCCGGGTTTCACTCTGGATGGCGGCCTTGCCGACCGTCAGAATGTCATCCAGCGTCGACCGGCCGATCACCGAGCGCAGCGCCGATTCGGCCGCCTGGGTCACGGTGAAATCGGGGTCCACCAGATTGAACTTGAATGCCTGCGGATCGCTGATCCGGTACTGCACCGACAGCGAGACATCGACCAGGAACTCGTCTTCCGTCAGCATGCGGCCACGAATCAATTCCTGATTCACCGAGCTGGTATTGACGATTTCCTTTTGTTCGATCAACGGCGCCCGCCAATGCAGACCGGCACCTTCGGTGCGGTTGTATTCGCCGAAACGCAGCACCAGTGCCTTTTCTTTTTCGTCGACGGTATAAAAACCAACCGTAACATAGACAAGCGCTATCACGGCGATCGCAGCAACGCCCATGACGCCACCACCGCCTTTGCCGGTGCCGCCGTTACCCCCTGCATTGCCACCACCAAAAATGCCACCGAGTTTCTTGCTGAACTGTTTCAGCGCTTCGTCCAGATCCGGCGGACCTCCCTGCGGTTTACGGCGTTGACCCCAAGGGTCCTGGTTGCCGCCACCGGGTTCATTCCAAGGCATGGCTAGTGCTCCACGTAGGCAAAAGCTTCAGTTGTTGAAGCGGATGAAATCTGGGTACGTTCCGGCGCCTGTTCTGGCGCATCGTCCGGTTCGTCGGAGCCGGAATTGTGCGGTGCCGGGATATACGGCTGCAAGTCCGGGTCGCGCTGCATGCGCGCCCAGTCGACCGCTTTAATCTGTAACGAAAGATGGCTGACGCCGTCGTCATCAATCTGCTCGGATTGGATGGCATGCGCGGCATACAGACGGGCGCGCAATTTGCCCGCCGCCGGCGGCAGTGCCAACGTCAGGTTCAGCTCGGTATCGGCGACCCGCTCGGCGATGGCGTCGAGCAATGCCGGCAAACCGGCCCGGCTGTGCGCCGAGACCCAGGCGCGCACCGGCATGCCGTTTTCATCACGGTCGACCCGTGCCGTCAACTCCGGTTGCAGATCGATTTTGTTGTACACGGTCAGCCGTGGCACTTCGTGCGCGCCGATTTCCGCCAGCACGCCTTCCACCGAGCGGATTTTGTCGTCACGCATCGGGTCGGCGACATCGACCACCTGTACGATCAAATCGGCTTCGCGGGTTTCGGTCAGCGTCGCTTTGAAGGCGTGAACGAGATCGTGCGGCAAATGCCGGATAAAGCCGACCGTGTCGGCGAGCAGCGCGTCAACCCGAGCCACCGGCAGTTTGCGCAGCGTGGGGTCGAGCGTCGCGAACAGCTGATCGGCGGCATAGACCTCGCTGGTGGTCAGCGCATTGAACAGCGTCGATTTGCCGGCATTGGTGTAGCCGACCAGCGCGACCGTGCGCACCTCGTTGCGACGGCGGGCGCGCCGGCTTTGCTCGCGCTGTTCGGCGACTTTTTCCAGGCGCTTTTCGATCTGATCAATTTTCGCCATCACCAGCCGGCGGTCGGTTTCCAGCTGGGTTTCCCCGGGCCCCCGCATGCCGACGCCGCCGCCACGCTGGCGGTCGAGGTGGGTCCAGCCGCGCACCAGTCGCGTCGAAATGTGCTTGAGCTGGGCGAGCTCCACCTGCAGCTTGCCTTCGAAGGTCTGGGCGCGCTGGGCGAAAATATCGAGAATCAGGCCGACCCGGTCGACCACCCGGCATTGCAGCAGACGCTCCAGGTTTCGCTCCTGTGCGGGCGACAGTTGGTGATTGATGATCGCGACTTGGGCGCCGTGCGCTTGCACGGCCGCCTTCAATTCTTCGGCCTTGCCTTCGCCGAGGTAGTACTTCGGGTCCGGGACCTTGCGTGAACCGGTGATCAATTCGAGTACCGTCAGCCCGGCCGAACGGACCAGCTCTTTCAGCTCGGCCACGTCTTCGGCGTAATCGCCGTTGGCAAAATCCAGATGCACGAGGACGGCCGCCTCGCCACCGGCATGACGGTCAAACATGCGGGAACTTCATCAATGAGAGGAATGTCGCTGAGGGCATCAGCGACAGCCGGCGGTCAACCCGCCGGCTGTGTGGTAACGGATTATTCGTTGCCCGGTTGGCTGACTTCATCTTCCGTCGCTTCGGTGCCGCTGGCACCGGCTGCGCCGCCGTGATGCGGCAGCCGGACATTGCGGGCCGGTACTACCGTCGAAATGGCGTGCTTGTAAACCATTTGGCTGACCGTGTTCTTGAGCAGCACGACAAACTGATCGAACGACTCGATCTGGCCCTGCAATTTGATGCCATTGACCAGGTATATCGAAACCGGAACGCGCTCACGGCGCAAGGCGTTCAGGAAAGGGTCTTGTAACGACTGCCCTTTGGACATGATGGGATTCTCCTTGTTGATTGTGTTGTCGCCGCGCTTACCGCCTTGCGCGGGCCTTTTTGCAGACTGGATAAACAATAAAATGCCACGGGCGCAAATCGGGCGCCGCTGGACAATTGTAGCCGATGGGCTGGCCCACTGCCGGTGAGATGGGTACGGCCGTGACTGAATTCAAGATCATTCATATCAACCGCCTTCGAGCTAAAAGCCCTGTTTTGATTCAGGGCTTTAGCAAAGTAAGCACTTGCTCCAACGCGGCATCCGACCGTTCGCCGGTGTAGTCGCTGAGGGCGAGGGTCAGTGGCCAGCCACGCAGCCAGGTGTACTGGCGCTTGGCCAGTTGCCGGGTCGCGGCAATGCCGCTTTCGCGCAGTTCCGCCAGCGGCGAGGGCTGACCATGGTCGCGGGCATCCAGCCAGTCCCAGCACTGGCGATAGCCAACGCAGCGCATCGACGGCAGGTCCGGGTTCAGATCGCCACGCCGGCGCAGCCGTTCGACCTCGTCGATGAGCCCGGCCGCCAACATGGCATCGAAACGTTCGGCGATACGCTGATGCAGCCAGGCCCGGTCCGGCAGCAGACCGATCTGGACAAAACGGTGCGACGCCGGCCGGGCCGCGGCCTGCTGCCAGAGCACCGACATCGGCTGACCGGTCACCGCGATCACTTCCAGCGCCCGCAGCAAGCGCTGGGGGTCATTCGGGTGGATCCGCGCCGCCGCGGCCGGGTCGAGTTGTTGCAGACGGGCGTGCAAGGCAGTCAGACCGAGCTGTTCGCGTTCCTGCTCCAGCCGCGCCCGCACCACCGGATCGGCATCCGGCAAATCGGCGATGCCTTCGATCAAGGCCTTGAAGTACAACATGGTGCCGCCGACCAGCAGCGGCAATCGGCCGCGCTGATGGGCGTGCGCGATGAGCGCCAGTGCATCGCTGCGGAAACGGGCGGCGGAATAGCTTTCCCGCGGATCGCAGATGTCGATCAGCGCGTGCGGATAGCGCGCGAGTTCGGCGGCGTCGGGCTTGCCGGTGCCGATATCCATGCCGCGGTAAATCAACGCGGAGTCGACGCTGATCAGATCAACCGGCAAGCGATCGGCGATCGCTTCGGCGAGCGCGGTCTTGCCGGCAGCAGTCGGTCCCATCAGGCACAGCACCGGTGGTGACAGCGACGCGCCCGGTTGCCCCGCGGCTGCATTCAGCGTTGCCACAGCGCCTCCCATTGCTCGGCAGTCGGCACTACCGCAACAGCGGCGGCGGCCGTGTCCGCCCAAGTCACAATGCCCTGCCAAAACGCGATGGACTCGCTGCAGCGCTGCCCGAGCAGATGGCGCGCCGTCATCGCAAGCCAGTCCTCGACCGGCGCCAACGCCAGTGTCGGCACCAGGCCGGGCCAATCGGCGCCGCGCAAGCAACGCGGCGCCGCCAGCAGACTGTCGCCGTTCAGTTGAAAGCCATGCGCGCGCAGCCGCTCCCGGTCCAACGCGGCCAACGGTGGCAATGCCACCGGCAACAGCAACGGCAAGGTTGGCACCGGCGTCGCCGCCAGCCAATGCGCGCCCAGCCAGGCCTGCAGCAGCGGTGCCAGCGGCCAGAGCCGCGCCGGTGCCCGCGCATCGAGCAACAGCGTCGGGCTGACCCGCTGCAGCCAAGCGCCGTCAGCGCAGCTGGCCGTTGCCGTGAGTGGCATCGTGTTGATCGGTGATCGGTTGAGCGCTGCCGTGTCGTTTGTCGGCAGATCAATAACAGGCACCGACGGTGTCGGCCATGACGGTGCGACGCGCGCGCGCGTGGCGATGCCGGCAACCGACGCCAGCGGCGCGGCAAATGTCGCCGGCGATTCCCGTACCGTCGCCGGCATTGCCACTGCGCTGGCCAGGTACCGCGCGGCGATCACTTCACCGGTCTCGGTGTCGATCTGTTCCTGCGTGCGCGCCACCGCATCGGCAACCGATCGGGTCAACCAGTCATGCAGCCAGCGGGCGTTGCGAAACCGCACTTCATGTTTGGTCGGATGGACGTTGACGTCGACATCCGTCGCCGGCAACTCAAGAAACAGCGCATAACAAGGCGAACGCCCCGGCGGAATGCGATCGGCGAAACCGGCGCGAATGGCGTGACTGACCACCCGATCGCGTATCGCGCGGCCGTTGACGAACACAAACTGGCCGTCGGCCTGCGCCCGATGCTGCGCCGGATGACCGACATAACCATGCAAATGCACCTTGTCGAGCCGCAGATCGATCGCTTGGGCGGTGAGCAGAAAACTGCGGCCCAGCACCGCGCCGAGCCGTTCGGCCAGCGCTTGGTCGGCGCGACCGGCACGCCAGTGGCGAACGCCGCGACCGTTGTGCTTCAGGCTGAAACTGACGTCCGCGCGCGCCAGCGCAACACGGCGCACGACATCTTCGATGTGGGCGAACTCGGTCGCTTCGCTGCGCAGAAAGCGCCGCCGCGCTGGCGTGTTGAAAAACAGATCGCGCACTTCGATCCGCGTGCCTTCGTTTAGCGCAGCCGGTTGTACCTGCACCTGCATGCCGGCGCCTTCGGCAAACGCCTGCCAGGCGGCGCTCTCGCCACGCCGGCGCGAGATCAGCAACAGCTTGGCGACCGAGGCAATACTGGCGAGCGCCTCGCCACGAAAGCCGAGCGACATCACCGCCGCCAGATCGTCGAGGCTGGCGATTTTGCTGGTCGCATGCCGGGCCAGCGCCAGCGGTAAATCATCGGGATGGATGCCGCTGCCGTTGTCACTGATCCGAATCAGCTGGATACCGCCGCGCTCGATCTCGATATCGATGCGGGTGGCGCCGGCATCGAGGCTGTTCTCCAGCAGTTCCTTGACCACGGACGCCGGCCGCTCGACCACTTCGCCAGCAGCAATCTGGTTGGCAAGACGTGGCGACAGCAACTGGATGCGGGCGGCGGACACAGGACTCGGCAAACGAAGGAAATGGCGGCCGCCAGTGTACCGAAATCACCGCCAGCCCGGCGGCCCGGCATGACAAAACGGTGGCAAAAAAACGGCCCGGCAATGGCGGGCCGTTGGCGCTGCCAGTACCGGCTCAGGGGATCATCAACACCTGACCGACCAACAGGCGATCGCTTTTCAGATCGTTTTTGGCCTTGATGGCTTCGACGCTGACCTTGTAACGGTTGGCGAGATCGGCAAGGGTGTCGCCGCGGCCGATGACATGCTTGCTGCGCTTGATCTGGGCAAACCGGCTGCCTTCCGGCGGCCGCTGCTCAAAGTAGCCTTTGACGCCATCGACAATCGCCTGGGTCAGCTTGTCCTGGTGCTTGCCATCCTTCAGCAACGCTTCTTCCTGCGGATTCGAAATGAATGCGGTTTCGACCAGAATCGACGGAATGTCCGGGTTCTTCAGCACCAGAAAACCGGCCTGCTGCACCCGTTTGCTGTGCAGCTTGGGCACCACGCCCTTGATCTCGTTGAGCACATGCGAGCCGACGTCGAGGCTGGAACCCACGGCGTTGTACATCGACAGATCCAGCAGCACCTTGGCGACGTCATCGTCATAGTTGGCCAGGCTCAGTGCATCTTCACCACCGAGCAATTCCGAAGCGCTTTCCTTTTCTTCCAGCCAGCGACCCATTTCGCTCTGGGCGCCGCGGTGCGACAGCACCCAGACCGAGGAACCGCGGGCGCGTTGGTCCTTGAAGCCGTCGGCGTGAATGGAAATGAACAGATCGGCACGCTGCTCGCGGGCGATCGCCGTGCGCTTGCGGTGCGGGACAAAGTAGTCGCCGGAGCGGGTCAGCACGGCTTTCATGCCGGGTGTGGCGTTGATGCGCGCGGCCAGCTTTTTGGCGATGGCCAGCGTGACGTCTTTTTCCCGGGTACCTTTCGGCCCCAGCGCCCCCGGATCATCACCGCCGTGACCAGCATCGACCGCGATGATCACATCGCGGCTTGCATCGGTTTTCGCCGCTTCGATCACCGGCTGCGGTTTGCTGATCTCCTGCTTGCCTTTCAGATCGATGACCAGCCGGTCACCGTATTGCTGAAACGGTTTCAGGGCGAAGGCTTTCGGCTCGACGGCTTGCGCCAAATCGAGTACCAGCCGCAAGGTCTGTTCATCCGGTGGAGTCGAGGTCCGGGCCTTGCTGACCAGATTGCTGTCGAGCGCCAGCGTGTCCAGATTGACCGCCAGCTTGCCGCTTTTCAGATCGATCAGCAGCCGATCCGGGCCGGTCAGCGTGCTGACCGAAAATTCGGTGGGCGCGCTCAGATCGAGCACCACCCGGGTATTGTCCGGCGCCTGCCAGACGCGCAGGCCTTTGACTTCCGCGGCCTCAGCCACCGCCCAAATGCCGGTCGCAACGGTGCCGGCCAGCGCCAACGGCAGCAGGCTTGCACACGCACGCAGCGCGCTCATGAGTAGGGTCCTGAACATGGCCAGATCCTGCCAAACAACTTTCAGACTTTTAAATAGTCTGTTGATTTCATTGAAAAATCAAGTTTTTTGACCAATTCCTGAGCAGCCGGCCCCTCCGCCAGCACCTGCAACTGCCGACCGCTGCCGTCGCGGCGCAGGCAAATACGCAGTCCCGGCGGCAGCACACCGCCACCGCGCTCCGGCCATTCAAACAGGCAGACCGCCCCCGGATGCAGGAATTCGTCCAAACCGAGGTAATCGAGCTCACTCGGGTCGGCGAGCCGGTACAGATCGAAATGGTGCAGCTCAAAAGCCGGCAGCCGATAGCTCTCGACCAGCGTGTAGGTCGGGCTTTTGACCGCGCCGCCATGACCGAGCGCGCGCAGCAGACCCCGCACCAGCGTGGTCTTGCCGGCACCGAGATCACCGGACAGGGCGATGAGCTCGCCACCGCGCAGCAGCGGCGCCAGCGCCGCGCCAACCGCCTCGGTGGCAGCTTCATCGGGCAGGAAACGACCAATCGTCATACCGGTTTCTCGACAAACAGAATGATCATGGCATCTGGCTATCGGGTTGCAGGCCAGCAGAAAAATGCCCGAACAGATCCGAAGCCAACAAACCTCGCTCACCGCCGCGCTGCGCCACCGCCTGATCGGCTGCCCAGGCATGCAGCGCCGCACCCAGCCGTGCGGCATCGAACCGGCTGAAACCCTGAGCGCACAGCGCGGCAATGACCCCGGCCAGCACATCACCCATGCCGCCGCTGGCCATGCCCGGATTGCCACCGGCAATGACGCTGAGCCGCTGGCCGTCAAACACCAGGCTGCCGGCGCCCTTGAGCAGCACCACCCCGCCGTAACGACGCTGCAGGTGGCGCACCGCCTGATGGCGATCCGCTTCGATTTCGGCCGTCGTCACACCGAGCAAGCGGGCGGCTTCACCGGGATGCGGCGTCAGGATGACCCGCTCGAGCGGCTTGGCCGGCGGTCGCCGCGCCAGCAAATTGAGCGCATCGGCATCGAGCAGCAGGGGCTTGCCGGACGCGGCGGCCAGCACATGCTCCAGCACCGGCGCCGCCCAGGCTGCGGTCGACAGCCCCGGGCCAAGCACGAGCACATCGGCCCGACCGAGCAGGGGATCGAGTTGCAGGAAATCCGGCACCGGCGCGTAGCCGGTCACCATCAACTCCGGCCGTGCGGCCAGCATCGGGCCGGCATAATCCTGGTGGCAGTACACGCTGACCAGACCGGCACCGCAGCGCAGCGCCGCCTCGCCGGCGAGCCGTGCGGCCCCGCCCATGCCGGCACTGCCTCCGATCACCAGCACATGACCCTGTTCGCCCTTGTGGCTGGCGCGACGGCGCAGCGGCAGCCGCGGCCGCAGATCGGCCAGCGCCAGCCAATCGGCCGCTGAACCGAGCCGGCTCGCGGCAAGACCGAGCGGCCGGAAGATCAGCTCGCCGACCGCCTCGACCGCACGGCCGCTGACCAGCCCGGGTTTGACGGCAAGGAAGGTGACCGTCGCCGTGGCGTGGACGGCGTGGCTGACGCCGGCGCCGGTTTCGGCATCGAGCCCGGACGGAATGTCGAGCGCCAGCACCGGCTTGTGGCTGGCGTTGATCGCGGCGATCACCAATGCCGCCGCGGCATTGGGCTTGCCGCGTAGGCCGATACCGAACAAGGCATCGACGATGACATCGGCATCGGCGAGTTTGCCCGGTTCAAACCCCTCTGGCGGTACCGGCAGGGCGGCCAAGGCCGCGGCCGCATCGCCCGCTGCCGCCGCGCCGGTCAACTCGCCCGGCACTTGCAGCACCTGCACCTGCAGCCCGGCCTGGTAGGCATGGCGTGCCAGCACATAACCATCGCCGGCGTTGTTGCCGCGGCCACAGACCACGGTGATGCGCTGCGCCTCTGGCCAGCGTTCACGCAGCACGGCGAATGCGGCAGCGCCGGCACGCGCCATCAGTTCACCGGTTGGAATGCCGTCATCGCTGGCGACCTGCTGCTCCAGCGCGCGCACGGCGGCCGGCGCCAATACCGGCGCGCCGGCAGGAAACGGCAGGGCTGCAAGGGTCATGAGGCAAGAGCTTACGGCGTCAGACGCAAGAACTGGCTGCGGTAATGCTTGAGCTCGTCGATGGATTCCCGAATGTCTTCGAGCGCGGTGTGGCTGTTCTTTTTGTTCAGCCCGCTCAGCACGTCCGGACGCCAACGCCGGGCCAGCTCCTTGAGCGTGCTGACATCGAGATTGCGGTAATGGAAATAGCTCTCCAGCTCCGGCATGTGGCGGGCGAGGAAGCGCCGATCCTGACAGATGGAATTGCCGCAGATCGGCGATTTGCCTTTCGGCACCCACTGTTCGAGAAAGGCGATGGTGGCTTTCTCGGCATCGACCTCGGTGATGCTGCTGTCGCGAATGCGGGCGATGAGACCGGAGGCGCCATGGGTGTTCTGGTTCCACTCGTCCATCGCCGCCAGCACCTGCTCGCTCTGGTAAATGGCCATGACCGGGCCTTCGGCGAGCACGTTCAAGTCCTTGTCGGTGACGATGGTGGCGATCTCGATGATGCGATCGGACAAGGGATCGAGCCCGGTCATTTCCAGATCGATCCAGATCAGGTTGTCCGGATGAAACCATTCGGCGGTGGCAGTCATGGGCCTCTCCCGGTCAGCCGGGCTACAATGCAGGCCCTGATTCTAGCACCGCCGGCTCCGGCGCATCCGGCCCCTGACCGGCAAAACTGCAGAGTGCCAACCGTCATGAGCAATCCCCTGTTGCAAGAAACCTGTGTGACTGGCGTGCCGCCGCAGCTGTCGGCCAGCGAACAGCAGGCCTTGCTGAGCCAGCTGCCACAGTGGCAGGTGGTCGGCAGTCCGAGCGAACTGCGTCGCGAATTCCGCTTCAAGAACTATTACCACGTGATGAGCTTCGTCAACGCGATCGCCTGGATCGCCAACAAGGAGGGCCATCATCCGGATCTGGAGGTGAGTTATGGCCGCGTACTGGTGCGCTACAGCACCCATGATGCCGGCGGTTTGACCCGCAATGACTTCATCTGCTGCGCCAAAATCGACGCCTTGCTGACCGTGGGCAATGTCGGCCCGGTGTTGGCGTAAAGCGTCGCGACATGGCCAAGGAAATCCGCACCACCGATCGCGATCGCAAAGCCGGTCGCAGCGATCAGCGCAAGCGCGATCTGTATTCCAAGGCCGCCGACGACCAGCCGCTGCGGCCGGGCCTCATCGTCAGCCGCTTTGGCCAGCAGGCCGATGTCCGCGGTGACGACGGCCGCGAGCGCCGCTGCCATCTGCGGCAACACCTGAAAAGCGCTGCCGTCGGTGATCGCGTCGAGTGGTACGAAGACAGCGAAGGCAGTGCGGTGGTGGTCAATCTGTTGCCGCGCCACTCGCAGCTGGAGCGGCCGAATCCGTACGAAGGCCTCAAGATCATCGCGGCCAATGTCGATCACCTGATCGTCGTCGTGGCACCCGTGCCGACGCTGTCGGAAGTGCTGCTCGATCGCTATCTGGTCGCAGCGGAAGTGACCGGCATTCCGGTCTCCATCGTGCTGAACAAAATCGATTTGCTGACCGACGACGCCCGGGCGGAACTGGAACAGCGGCTGCAGCTGTACCGGACACTGGGCTACCCGGTGTTTGCCATCAGCAGCCGGCGCGGCGACGGCCTCGCGGCCTTGCGCGCCCACATGCGGGATGGCTGCAGCGTCATCGTCGGCCAGAGCGGTGTCGGCAAATCCAGTCTCATCAACGCGCTGTTGCCCGACGCCGGTCAGGATGTCGGTGCGGTATCGGACGGTTCGGCACTCGGTCAGCACACCACCAGCGCCTCACGCATGCATTTCCTGCCGGAAGGCGGGCAATTGATCGATTCGCCCGGCACCCGCGAATTCGGTCTCTGGCACCTTGATAAAAATCAAATTGCCCGTGGTTTTCGCGACATCGCCGACGCGGCCACCCGCTGCAAGTTTCGCAACTGCGCGCATGAAAAGGAGCCCGGCTGCGCGGTACGCGCGGCGGCCGACAGCGGCGCCATCGCCAGCAGCCGCTGGCAGAGTTATCAGGCCATTCTTGCGGCCAATCAAACTTGATGGGATGGGTGGCGTCGGCATGGCGCATTCGCAAGGGCATTTGCGTTAGCGCAAACTTTTGTTCTCGACAGGCTCCGAAAATAGCCGCGGTTTCATTGTGGCTATTTCCAAAGGAGCTCTCTCATGCGCCATCTCAAAACCGCTGTTGCCCTGGCCCTGGTTGCCGCCAGCTCGCTGTCGTTTGCTGAAGAAAGTCCGTGGCTGGTGCGTGTGCGCGCGCTGAATCTGGACATGGATTCGCAATCGAGCGGTGAAGTGCTGCCGGCCGATGCGATTTCGGTCAACGACAAGGTCATTCCGGATATCAACATCAGCTATTTCTTCAGCCCGAGCTGGGCCGCCGAACTGGTGCTGACCATTCCGCAGGAGCACGATGTCAAAGTCGATGGCGTCGGCAAAATCGGTACCTTCAAGCACCTGCCGCCGACCTTCACGCTGGCCTATCACTTCAACGCAGGCGGTGACTTCCGTCCCTATGTCGGCGCCGGCGTCAACTACACCCTGTTCATGGACGAGGACATGAATGTCGGCGCCGCCGAAGTCACGCTCGAAAACGACAGCATCGGTGCGGCGTACCGGATCGGTTTCGACTGGGCCATCAACCAGGACTGGCTGCTGAACGTCGACGTCAAGAAGATCATGATCGGTACCGATGTCTATCTGGACGGCACCAAGATCAGTTCGCTGGATGTCGATCCGCTGGCCATCGGTGTCGGTCTCGGCTGGCATTTCTGAGCCGCGTCGCGGTGAAAAAAAGGCGGCCTCGCGGTCGCCTTTTTTGTCAGCCGTTGCCGGGTAGTGGCGCGGGCAGGTTGTCGGTGGCGGGCGGCGGCTTCGAGGCGGGCGCAGCTTCACCTGCAGGAGGGCTTGCCCAATCGCCGAGCGCATTGCTCTTCAAGGCATCATCGACTTTTTTCTTCAGCACGATAATCGCGATGCGACGGTTGATCGGATCATTCGGATCCGCCTCGTTGAACAACAGCGAGTCAGAGAAGCCTTCGACCCGGGCGATCTGGGTCGGCGGCACACCGCCCTTGAGCAGCGCGCGACGTGCGGCATTGGCGCGGTCGGCCGACAGCTCCCAGTTGGAATAATCCGGCTGATCGTAAAAAAGTGTGGCGTCAGTGTGGCCGGTGATCGAGATCCGGTTTGGCACGGTCGCAATGAGCTTGGCGAGATTCTGCAGAATCGCAATCGAGTAGTACTGCATCTGGGCGCTGCCGGAATCAAACATCGGCCGCTTGTCCTTGTCGACAATCTGGATGCGCAGCCCTTCTGGTGTGATGTCGATCAGCACCTGATCCTTGTAATCGGAAAAGGCCATGTTGCTCTCGACCATTTCCATCAGTTGCTGCTTCAATGCTTCCAGCTGGGCCTGCTCTTCCTGCTCCAGCTTTTTCTGCATCGCCAATTCGTCCGCCGGCCCTTCCTGCTCGGTATCGGCCTGGGCACCGGGCGCGAGCACTTCCGGGCTGTCCTGCGAGGTCGGCAGCTTGGGCTCCCCCAGATCGATCAGCGAAGCGTTGGCGCCGCCTTCGCCAATCAATGCACCGCCCGGGTCCTGAAAGTATTTCGAGATCGCCGCTTTCTGCTCCTTGGTGGTGCTGCCGAGCAACCACAGCAACAGGAAAAACGCCATCATGGCGGTGGTGAAATCGGCAAAGGCCACTTTCCAGGCGCCACCATGGTGGCCGCCGTGACCTTTGTTTACTTTTTTGATGATGATGGGCTCTTTGCCGTCAGCGGCCATGTCGTGCTCTCATTTACCCGATTGCAGCTCGCTGATTAGCCACCGCGCACCCGCTTTTCCAGCTCGGTGAACGACGGCCGCTCGGTGCTGTACAGGACTTTGCGGCCAAACTCGACGGCGATCTGCGGCGGCGCGCCGGATACACAGGCAAGCAGTGACACCTTGATGCACTCGTAGAACTTGCCTTCTTCGCGCACCTTGTGTTCCATCTGGCCGGCCATCGGCGCGACAAAACCGTACGCGAACAAGATGCCGAGGAAGGTGCCGACCAGCGCGGCGCCAACATGGTGGCCAAGCACTTCCGGCGGACCGCCCAAGCTGCCCATGGTGATCACGATTCCCATCACCGCCGCGACGATACCGAAGCCCGGCAGACCGTCCGACACCTTCTGCAAGGCACCGGCCGGCAACAGTGCCTCGGAATGATGGGTTTCCAGCTCGGCATCCATCAGCGCTTCCAGTTCGTGTGCACTCATGTCGCCTACCACCATCAGGCGCAGGTAATCGCAGATGAAATCCATTGCATGATGGTCTTTGGTGATGAGCTTGTATTTGCTGAAAATGGCGCTGGCTTTCGGATCTTCGATATCGGCCTCGATGGCGATCAGGCCTTCCTTGCGGATTTTCTGGAACACGTCATACAGACAGGCCAGCAGCTCCATGTACAGGGTCTTGTTGTACGGCGAACCGCCGAGCAGACCGAGCGTCCCCTTGATGGTGGCGGAGATGACCTTCATCGGGTTGCTGATGAAGAAGGCGCCGAACGCGGCGCCGCAGATGGTGATCAATTCAAACGGTTGCCACAACGCCAGCAACTGGCCGCCAGACAGCAGATAGCCGGTGATCACGGCAGCCCAGACAATGAGTGCGCCAACAATCAGGTTCATGAAAGTCCCACAAGGTGTGCAAAGCGCCGGCAGCGCCGCCGGCCCGACCACAAGGATAGTGCATGTGGCGATTACGCCAAGTCGAACTTTGCCGATCAGGTCGGGCGGAGGGTTCTATACTTGGAGCCAGGAATTCCCGCCGCCACACGCCCATGACCAGTCACGATGACCGCCGCCGGTTCCGGCGGGTAGATTTTTTCACCGACGCCGTGCTGAGCGATGCCAACGGCCGGGTTCCGTGCGACGTCCATGACCTGTCCCTGCATGGTGCCCTGGTCGCCATCGCCGCGGACTACCGCGATGTCAGTCTGGAAACCCCGTTGACGCTGGAGATCCCGCTCGATGCCGAGCACCAGATCCGCATGCAGGTGCAGATCGCGCATGAGCGCGAAGGCGTCTATGGCCTCGAATGCGAAAACATCGACGTCGACAGCATCACCCATCTGCGCCGGCTGGTGGAACTCAACCTCGGCGACAGCTCCCTGCTTGAACGCGAACTGCCGGCGCTGCATGCCTGACAGGACCGCTGAGCACTGCGGTACCGCCCCCATCTGATCTGAACTGACCCGGCCGGGGTTTGCCCGGTGCGCACGTTTGACCGCGAACACGCCCGAGCCAACGGATATACGCCAACGCCAGCACTTAATCGAACGCCACTGCCAAGGCTTCGGCCAGGGTTTTCACCGCCTGAACCTGCATGTTCGGGATCGCTGCGCGCGGGGCATTGGCCGCCGGGACGATCGCCCGCTTGAAGCCATGCTTGGCTGCTTCTTTCAGCCGGTCCTGGCCATTCGGCACCGGCCGCAATTCCCCGGCCAGACCGACTTCGCCAAAACTGATGAGGCCGGGATCGAGCGGCCGGTTGCGCAGGGATGACAGCACCGCCAGCAGCTGCGGCAGGTCAGCGCCGGTCTCCAACACCCGGACGCCACCGACCACGTTCAGGAACACATCCTGATCGTAGGTGATCACTCCGCCATGACGGTGCAGCACCGCCAGCAGCATCGCCAGGCGGTTGCTGTCGAGGCCGACCGCGACCCGGCGCGGATTGCCGGCCTTGGTTTCATCGACCAGCGCCTGCACCTCGACCAGCAGCGGCCTTGTACCTTCCCAAGTCGCCGTCACCAGCGAACCGGCGACCGGCTCACTGCTGCGCGACAGGAAAATCGCCGACGGATTCTTCACCTCCTTGAGGCCGGCTTCGGTCATCGCGAACACGCCGAGCTCATTGACGGCGCCAAAGCGGTTCTTGACCGCCCGCACCAGCCGGTAACGGCCGTCGCTTTCGCCTTCGAAATAGAGCACGGCATCGACCATGTGTTCGAGCACACGCGGCCCCGCCAGCGCGCCATCCTTGGTGACATGGCCGACCAGAAACAGGGCGGTGCCGGTCTGTTTGGCAAAACGGGTCAGTTGTGCCGCGCTCTCGCGCACCTGGGAGACACCGCCCGGTGCGCTCTGCAGCTGCTCGGTGTACAGCGTCTGCACCGAGTCGACCACCATGACTTGCGGCTTTTCCTGCTCGGCGGTGGCGATGATGCGCTCGACTTGGGTTTCCGCCAGCAGCGCCAGCGGCGATTCGCCGAGGCCCAATCGCTGCGCCCGCAAGGAAACCTGCTCCAGTGATTCTTCACCGGTAACGTACAAGGCCGGCCGAGTTTGCGCCAACAGACACAGGGTCTGGGTCAGCAAGGTCGATTTGCCGATGCCGGGGTCGCCGCCAAGCAGCACCACCGAACCCGGCACCAGACCGCCGCCGAGCACCCGATCCAATTCACCGGCACCGGTTGGCCAGCGTTCGATTTGGCCCGGCGCCACCGCAGTCAGTCGGGTCACCTGCGAGGCTGTGCCGCTGTAGCCGGCAAAGCGACCGCTGCGCGCTGGCGTCGCCACTTCGACCTGTTCGCTCAAGGTATTCCAGGCACCGCAGTCACTGCACTGCCCGGCCCATTTGCTGCTGATCGCGCCGCAGGCGGCGCAGGCGTACACGGTTTTGGCTTTGGCCATTGCGGTTACAGACGCTGATGACAAGGGCCGCCAGCTTAACGGGCTTTGCAGCGAAAACAATGCGCCCGACGGCGACGCAACATCCTGTCACTACTGCGCCCCCGCCGGCGAACGCGCCAGCGTGGCAAAAAAAATGGCGACCCGAGGGTCGCCATTTTTACTTGCCAAGCGGCCGCTTATTTGCGACGCGCACGCAGCGCGGCCAAGCCGAGGCCGAACAGCGCCAGCGTGGCCGGCACCGGCACTTCCACCGGCGGCTCCGAGCCACCGAGCTGGCTGATGTAGGCAACGCTGTCGAGCGCGGTGTCGCCCGAGTCAGCAATGATGAAGGTCACGGTGACGTTTTGCGCGCCATCACCAACGAAGGTACCGAAGGTGTGTACCCACTGACCGAATTCGCCGGTCGAGCCACCCAACACGCCGTCCAGCTCGGTGCCGGCCGGTGCGCCCATGCCCGGGTTGTTGATGTTGATCGGAGCGCCGTTGGCAAACGCGACGTTGGTGCCGTTGACGAACAGGCCGAAGGCATCGATGAAGCTGCTGTTGGCGTATTCCGGGTACTCGTCCGAACCGAACACGACGTTGAAATAGACGCTGTCGAAACCAGCCAGCATGTTGAACGTCAGCGTGATGCTGGTGACGTCGTAGTGATTGAAGCTGCCACCGGTGATCGGATCCAGAATGGCTTCTTCGGCCCCGGTCGCGCTGACACCGTAGTTGGTGGTGGTGCCGGACGCGTTGTTTGGGCCATCGTTGTAGGCATTGACATCACCACTCGACAGCACGATGCCGTTGCCGATGCCATAGGTGTTCGAGGCATTGGTGTAGATGCCAGTCGAATACGCGACACCGTTGTTGTGGCCGCTGACCGAAACCGTTACCGAGCTCAGATCGATACCGGCACCGCCACCCGCCAGCAGGGCGTTGGCCAGTGCGTTGGCATCGTTTTCCGAGGTGATCACAATGGCGTGGGCCGGTGCTGCCAGCATCGTGCCTGCAGCCACGAGGGCGGCCAAACCAAAATTCTTTACTACGTTCATCGTCCTTTATCCTCAAGCAGTGTCGCGGCCTGACCTAGCCCATGCCGCCGAACTCGGAAAAGCAATATGCGTTCCATGTCTGCACCATCAATAAAATCAACGACTTGGCCGAAGCCGCCCCGCCCATGGCGCAGCGTGCGTAAAGCCGGCTGACACAACGCTACAATTTGATACGCCTTCGATGCACATGAATACATTGAGCCGAGCTCATCGCACCGAATAAGCGATATCCGGCTATGCTTGAATCGACACGGCGCCGTACCCGATGAGAACAACAAATGGCCGACCCGAAACCACCGGTCACCCGCAAACCGGCAGGCGACCCGCTGGAAGCCCGCCGCCTCGAACAACCCTGTCTGCGCACCATTGATTTGCGGCCAGAACGCGGCAAGCGCTGTCGCGCCTATCCGCACGGTGGTCGCACCCATTGGCTCGACGACGCCGCCATCGCGGCCTTCGAACAGGCGCTGGCCGCGTTCAACGGCCGTTACACCATCGGCGTGTACGAGCAAACGCTCGCCAGCGACAGCCAGAGCGCAGCCCCGCTCGCCAGTCAGCGCGAAATCGCCGTCGAGGCCGAGGAAAAAATCCGCCGCATTCCGTTTGGTTACCGGCCACACCGGCATGAGTCGCGCATGAATTACGTCTCGGCGGTAACGCTGGAAATCGACACCGGCAACAGCACGTCTCGCCTGGCCGGCAAGACGCTGGATTTGTCGCTGCTCGGCGTGCGCGTCCAGATCGCGCTGGAACACAAACTCACGCCGCAGACCGATCTGCTGCTGCACTACGATGAACTGCAGCAACGAGCCGGCGAGCCACTCGACAGCATCGCCTATCGAATCCTTGGCTGCGAGCGCGAAGGTGATCGGCAAATCGTCCGGTTGAAGCGCCTGATGCGCGGTGGTGAACACGCATTCGATGCCTTTGTACCCGGCTTCATCGAACAACAGCTGGCACGCTACAAGATGGACTTGAAAGATGCGCTGCCGGCGACTTACGCGCGCATCTATGAACGGCTGTACAGCCAGAGCGTGTGGTATGCCCAAGCATATTTCGGCGCCACGGCCACCACTGCGGCGCGTGAATTGCTGTTTGTCACCACCGCGGCCAACTGGCAGCGCGAGCACAACCTGCAAACCTTGCCGCGATTGGCGGAAAAACTTGCCAGCCAGCTACCTGCCGTTACCGGCCGACGAACCGTGTCACCCTTGCAGTACTGGTTGCGCGGCATTGGCGGCGACTATCTGGTGCCGGCCACCGCGCTTACTGCCGCGCGGCACGCCAGCTGGCAAGCGCTGCAGCCGTACGCGGTCGCGCTGGCCGTGATCTGCCAACCGCAGCGCCCGCTCGATCCGGCCATTGCCCAGCCGTTTCTGGAACTGCTGCCGGACGAACTCGCGAGCGTTGTGCTCGGCTGGCAACAGCGTCTGCAACAGCTGAACCTGACTGCCAGCATCGTGCCGCTGGCAGCGCTGCCAAGCGAGCCCTGCGCATTGCCCTTGCCCGACTGGCTGCGCGAATTCGCGCTGATGCCCGATCGCCTGCAAGCGCCCGGCGAAAGCGCGCCACTGACCGCGATGGGCTTGCGCGGCGCGCGCAAGCAGGAGCGTTTCCGCTACCAGACGCCAATGCTGCTGCGGCGCGAGAACGGCGCCGAACTGGCCGGTGAGTCGATCGATTTTTCCATCAACGGTCTTGGTCTCGAATTGCACAGCGACAGCGCTCTGGCACCGCGCGAACTGCTGCACGTCAGCTTCCCGGTGTTGCAGCAGAAAGTGAAAGAGCCGGATGAGCTGGCCGATCAGCCCTACCGGGTGGTCCGCCAGCTGGGCCGGCATCTGACCTTGGAGCGTGATTTTCGCGTGGTCGGGCACCGGGCCGCGCGCTTCTTCGCCCATGTCATTCAACAAAACCGCGGCCGGCTGCCGACCTGTCACAGGGAGCAGCAGGAAACCACCGAATCGCAATTGTCGGAGCAGGTGTTGGTGCACGGCATCAGCGCCATTCCGCTGTTCTTTGCCCGCGATGACGACAAGCATCCGCAGTTGCTGGCGCTCGCCCACCAACACGGCCAGCCGCCGGCAGCGCCGTTTGCCGGCGACGACGGCCGCAGTGTGCTCGGCGCCCTGGCGGATCTGCCGGTGTTGTACGACATACTGGCCGATTGCTGCAACGCGGTCGGCGCGGTCGACCGGGTGGTCTACCGGCGGTTGCTGCTGCAAACCCAGCCGAGCCTGCAATGGCAGGTGCTGGCCGTAGACACGCCCGCCCGCCAGCTGCACAGCTTGCTGCAACAGGGCTGCCGGCTGTTCACCCTGATCCTGACGCCGGTCCCTAGCCTGCCGGTGCGCGAACTCAATGACGCGCTGCTGCCGATCCTCGGCAACTCCCGGCACCGGGCCACGGCGTTTCGCAGCGAACTGAACCGGCTGGTTGGCATCGGCAGCCTGTTCGAACTGACCGAACCGGCACAGGCGGCACTGAGCCAGGGCCTGTCATTCTGATGGCGCGCTGATCCGCGTCATGCAAATGCCAGGCTGGCGGAGTACCATGACAGCATTGATGAATTGCAGACGCGCGCTGCCCACGTCGTGAAATCCACCGGTTCCCCGGTGGATGGCAGCTTTCCATGTGGCACCCTGACTCCTGGCAAGCCTTGCCGCTGCGCCAGTTTCCGCCCTACCCGGACCCGGCCGCACTGGCCGGCGCCACGGCCGAATTGCGCCGCTTGCCGCCACTGGTCACGGTCAATGAAATCGAGTTGCTGCAACAGCAACTCGCCGAAGCCGCTGCCGGCAAGCGCTTCTTGCTGCAAGGCGGCGATTGCGCCGAAAGCTTCAGTGACTGCACCAGCGAACGCATTACCGGCAAGCTGAAAATTCTGCTGCAGATGAGTTTGGTGCTGCTGCACGGTCTCAATGTGCCGATCATTCGGGTCGGTCGCATTGCCGGCCAGTACGCCAAACCGCGCAGCGATGAGAGCGAAACCCGCGACGGCGTCACGCTGCCGAGCTATCGCGGCGATCTGATCAACGCGGCGGAGTTCTCGATCGACGCCCGCACGCCGAATCCACAACGGCTGCTGACCGGTTACAGCCTCGCCTCGCTGACCTTGAACTACATTCGCGCGCTGACCGACAGTGGTTTTGCCGATCTGGCCGAAGCCGAACACTGGAACCTCGATTTCATGGCCGACAGCCCGCGGGCGGCCGAATACCGGCAGATCGTCGAGGAAGTGCGGCGGGCGTTTGCCCTGCTGCAATCGGCCGGCGCCACGCCGCCGCGCGAGCGCCGGGAGTTTTTTACCTGTCACGAAGCGCTGCACCTGCACTACGAGTCGGCGCTGACCCGACGGGCCGACGTGCATCACAGCACAGCCGGCCGCTGGTACAACATGTCGACCCATCTGCCTTGGGTCGGCATGCGTACCGCTGCGCTGCACGGTGCCCATATCGAATACCTGCGCGGCATCGCCAATCCGGTGGCGGTCAAGATCGGCCCCGGCATGTCGGCAAGCGAATTGCGTGCGCTGTGTGAGCGACTGAACCCCGGCCGCATCCCAGGGCGCTTGACCCTGATCCACCGTTTTGGCGCCGCCCGCATTGGTGAGCATTTACCCGGTTTGATTGATGCAGTCCGGCAGGAAGGCCAGCCCGTGCTCTGGTGCTGCGACCCTATGCACGGCAATACACAATTGACCGCCAGCGGGCTCAAAACGCGCCGGTTCGAGGACATTCTGGCCGAGCTGGAACAGGCTTTTGCCATCCACCGCGGGCTCGGCTCGATCCTCGGTGGCGTCCATTTCGAACTGACCGGTGAGGCCGTCACCGAATGCACCGGTGGCGCCCGCGGTTTGGCCGAGCAGGACCTGACCCGCGCTTACGAAAGCCTGGTCGACCCGCGCCTCAACGGCGAGCAGGCGCTGGAAATGGCCTTAGCCATCGTCCGGCTGCGGCAAGGCCGGCTGTCAGCAGTTGGCAGTACGAACGCACAAGTTCGGTAATTTTGCCGACCAATGGTGTGATCGGATCGCGAGGAGTGGGCCTACAATGCCCGGTGCGGTCGGAGTGGGATCGCCCGTTGTCCGTCATCCCTCGGATGGAGTCTGTTCATGAAACGCTTACCTGTGCTGGCCTTTCTGGCTTTTAGTGCTGTTGGCGTATTGGCCGCGGAAAACCTGTGCCCGGCGCCGGTGCCAGGCCAGCAGCAAACGGCCCCGCAGCAAGGCGAACCGTGCCCGCAGCCGCCGCAAGAAGAATGCAAGAAAAAGCAGGACGATGTGAGCTGGTTTGATTGGGCCTTGGGCTCGCACCAGATGCCGAGCCTGCACTTCATCGATTTTCTCGAGCTGTTTGTGCGCTGAATTCCGCACACTCACCGATAAAAGCCGGCGATTGCCGGCTTTTTCATTTCTGCAGACTTAAAAAAACCGGCAACTGCAAGAGCGGCGCAGATCGGTGACAATAACGTCATCGTGACCACAGTTGAGCGGAGTACCGTCACCATGTCCGAGCCACAAACGGATACGTCATCACAACCGGATAAGCAAGCGGAGGCCAAACGTCCGGGTCTGCTGAGCATGCTGCAAAGTGTCGCCGCCGCCGCCTTTGGCGTGCAGAGCGAGAAAAAACGCGAACAGGATTTCCAGCACGGCAAAGCGGGCGATTACATCGCATTGGGCATCGTGTTCGTGATCGTGTTCATCATCACGTTGGTGGTGATCGTCAATATGGTGCTGGACAGCGCAGCGAAATAGCCCGCATGGCTCGACAACTCGCCTTGATCGCTTTGCCTGGCGTCAAAGAGGCCCGAACGGTTCCTGACAATTCCGGCACACCCGCCATCCCTGCAGGCGGCGTATTGGATCCTGACCACTATGGCATACCCCCTTCCTTGGGGCCGCCGGAATTGTTCCCGACAATTCCGGCACACCTGCCATCCCTGCAGGCGGCCGTATTGGTTCCTGACCACTACGACATACCCCCCTTCCCTGGGAGGTAAAAAAATACCCCGGTGGCATGACGCCGACCGGGGCTTCGAGAAGGGATGGAATCCCGCAGACTGTCAGAACTTCAGAAGCGGGCAGCACATCCTGTGCTGCCGGGGTCCGAGCGACACCGGGTGAGTCGCTCGGTTACTGCAATACTTCACTACTACTGCTCAACCACGCGCCGATCAGGCCGCTTTGCTGGTCTTGGCCGGCTTGGCGACGGCATCGGCAACCGGGAAACGCTCGGCAACGAAGCCGGTGATTTCCTTGCGGTTCTCTTCAATCAACGCGCCAAACTTGCTGGCGTCTTCGCTGACTTTGGCCTGCAGCGCCTGCAGCACTTCGAGTTGCTGGCTGGCCAGCGTCTTGAGCTGTTCGGCATCGCCGACCTTGGCCGCGGTTTGCAGCTGCTTGAGGCCGATGGCCGCATAGGCGTTGAAGCTTTCGAGCTGGGCCTGGGCCAGCTTTTCTGCCTGACGCAACACCAGCTGGTTAAACTCCACCACCGGCTGGTAGAACGAACGGCCTTGTTCGTTGATCGAGTTAAACAGATTGTTCCACATGGCATTGCCTCCTTTTGGCAGTTTGCTGCATCGCAGCATAGACTCGATTTTGTTGCATTGCAACAATAATCTGCCAGCATGACAGTCTGAAGACGCCCGCTTGGCCGCACAGACAGGCTAATCGGTACAAATAAACCAGATAAGCCGATCGCGAGCGGTCGGCCAGAACTGGAATAAGGAGAGAGGAATGAGCAGCCCGAAACCGGACCAAGCCGTTGCCAGCCCGGAACCGATGCTGGAACAGGCCGAACTGATGGCCCGGATCAGCAAGGCTTGGCAGCAGCTGATTGCCATCTATGCCCAAGGCGGTGCCGACTTCAGCCAGGACATGGCGAGGCTCGCTGCGATCTGGGCGCGTTGCTTCCAGGAAAGCTGGGCGCTCTGGCAGGCGCGCGGACCGCAACACCCGAGCCCGCAAGCGTTCACGGATCCGGCGGCGACACGACAGCAGCTCGCGCAGCGGCTGAGTCAGGCGGCAACCACACCGAGCAGCGACAAACGCTTCAAGAGCGAGCACTGGAATCAGGGTTACTACGCGCTGCTGCGCGAAAGCTATCTGATGTATGCCGAGCAGCTGTTCAGGGTGCTGCAGCCGCAAAATGTCAGCGAACGCGAGCAAACCGAAGCGCTGCGCTTTTTCACCCGGCAAGCCATCAACGCGTTCAGCCCGAGCAATTTCCCGCTGACCAACCCGGATGTCTGGGCCGAAGCGCAGCGCACGAATGGTCTGAGCTTGCTGCGTGGCGTGGCCAATTATCTGGAGGACACCGTTCGTGGCGGCGGCCGCCTGAACATCAAGATGACCGATCTCGATGCCTTCACACCCGGCGTCAACGTCGCGGCGACACCGGGCGCGGTGGTGTTCCAGAATGATCTGATCCAGCTTTTGCAGTTCACCCCGACCACCGACAAGGTCTACCAACGGCCGCTCTTGATCGTGCCGCCGTGGATCAACAAGTTCTACATCCTCGATCTGCGGCCGCAGAATTCGTTGGTGCGCTGGGCGGTCGAGCAAGGCCATACCGTATTTGTGATCTCCTGGGTCAACCCCGGCGCCGCGCACAAAGACAAAGGCTTCGACGATTACCTGCGTGAAGGCACGTTGGCTGCTATTGAAGCCGTGCAGAACATCACCGGCGAAAAAGAACTGAACGCGATGGGCTACTGCCTCGGTGGCACCTTGCTTGCCAGCACCTTGGCTTACTTCGCCGCGCAACCCAAGAAAAAGCATCCGATTGCCCGCGCCACCTATCTGGCCACGCTGATCGATTTTTCTGAACCGGGTGAGATCGGCGCCTACATCGACGAACAGCAACTCGATCTGCTCGATGCCCAGATGCAGAAAGAAGGCGTGTTCAACGGCCGCAACATGGCGACCGCATTCAACAGCCTGCGCGAAAATGATTTGATCTGGAGCTACTGGGTCAACAACTACCTGCTCGGCAAAACGCCGATGGCCTTCGACCTGCTGTACTGGAACTGCGACGCCACCAATCTGCCCAGCAAGATGCACAGCTTCTACCTGCGCAACATGTACCTGCACAACCGCTTCAAGGATCCGGACGGCATCACGTTACTCGACACGCCGATTGATATTCGCAAGATCAAGACACCGGCCTATTTCCTGTCGACCGAGCAGGATCACATCGCACTGTGGACCGCGACCTACAAAGGTGCGCTGCTGCACAGCGGCCCGGTCCGCTTCGTGCTCGGTGGCTCGGGTCACATTGCCGGCGTGATCAACCCGGATGGCAGCGACAAATACGGTTATCAAACCAATGACGAACTGCCGGAAGATCCGCTGCTCTGGCAAGCAGAAGCAATCCAGCACAAAGGCTCATGGTGGCGCGACTGGCACAACTGGGTCACGCAAGACGACAAGCAGTGCGAGCCGGCGCGGGCGATCAGAAATGCGCTTGAACCGGCACCGGGCAGTTATGTGAAGGTGAAGGTGTGATCGGATTATCCGGCGCATCGCGTAATTCACTACCCCCTCCCAGCCTCCCCCTTCACAGGGGGAGGGGCGCAAAGCTCCCTCCCCTGTCAAGGGGAGGGCCGGGGTGGGGTAATCTACGCGGTACCGCGAGCAACACTACTAGCGTTTATCGCCACTCACTCAAATCAATCACCAAGCGATCCAACCGCACGTCATCTTCCGGCCGCATCAGCTCGATACCGTGCGCGTTCAAGGCCGCGCGCGCCGAACGGATCCGGCCGCGGTTCTTCTGATCCGCCGTTGCGATTGCCGCGTTGACAATAGTGACATGCTGGATATTGCTGGGATTGAACCGACTATTGCGGGCAGACATGATCACGCTCCTTTGCAGCATGACCATGGCTATAGCGCAGCAAGATGACAAGCAGGTTTCAATAGCGCGCCAGGAGCTCACTGGCATGGTGGCGACGAGGGCCGTTGCAGCTGATGAAGCGGCGGACCGGGAAGGCGATCAGTTCAGCGCCCTGGTAGAGCTTACGGGTGATCGGCGTGTCGTGATTGGAAATCAGCACCGGCACGCTTTTGCGGCGCAGCATATCGGCAGCAGCAGCGAGATCGAATTGATCGGTCGGGCCGAAAGCTGAACGTGCGTAAGCGGTGAAGCTGGCGGTGGCGGTCAGCGGCACATACGGCGGGTCGCAGTAGACGACATCGTTCTTCTTGGCCGCTTTCATCACGCTGCGGAAGTCGGCGCAGACGAATTCGGCGCGTTGGCTTTTCTGGTGAAACGCGCGCATTTCCTCGGCCGGGAAATATGGCGCCTTGAATTTACCGAACGGCACGTTGAAGCCGCCGTCGCTGTTGTAGCGGCACAGACCGTTGTAGCCGTGCCGGTTCAGGTACAGGAACAGCGCAGCTTTTTCCCGCCGATCTTTTTCCCTTTCGATGTCCAGCTTGTTGAATTTTTCGCGCAGCGCGTAATAGCGCTCGGCCGAATTGTTCTTGGCAGTGAACCAGCGCTGGGCGTATTCAATGAATGCATCCCCTTGGGCTTGCAGGGTTTGATACAAACCGATCAGGTCCGGATTGATATCGGCGAGCCGGTACGATTCGAACTCGGTGTTGAGGAACACCGCACCGGAACCGACAAAGGGCTCAACCAGCCGCTTGCCCGGCGGCAGCGCCAGCAGAATATGCGGCAACACCCGGAATTTGCCGCCGGCCCATTTCAGAAACGGGCGCTGCTTGGGAGTGGCTTTGGCACGTGCCGTGGCGGCCGGATTGGCAACAGCAAGACGGACAACGGACACGATAACAGGCAGCCGGCAAGGGGTGAACGCCGGCAGTGTAAGGCAGTTGATTGGGAATTTCAGCTGCCAGCCGATCAACGGCAACGCAGATTTGGATCACACGGATCCGATCCGGATCGGCACTTGATCAAACGCTGCGCCGAACCGCGTTCAGGCACTGGCGCGAAAATCGCGAGCGGAATAGTCGGTGACGCCGAGCGTGCGCAGCCGATCAGTCAGGGAGAACGAGCTGGCCAGGACCGGTGTGCTGCTGACCGGGCTCAGGTGTGGCTTGCTGCACATCGGGCAGGGGCTGCGCAGCGGGGCATTCGGGTAGACGGTCAGGCCCGATTCGGCAGGACTGGCTAGCTCGCGATCGGAACCGAACACGGCATCGGAAGCGCTTTCGCTGGCAAGCCGCACTTTGCCCGCGTTGGTGCCGCCGCCGGTTGCCGACTCCTCGCGCAGTTGCGCGGCCAGTTGCCGGCGCGCTTCCGCGATCAGCGCGCTGGCACGCGCGGCGACTTGCCGGTCTTGCGGTGACGGATCGGCCGGCGCCAGCGCGGCGGCGCGCACCGTTTCCAGTTTGCGGATCGTCGCCTGCGGATTGTCCGGAACCGGGCTGGCGTCGATGCTGACTTCACCGCCGACGGCATACCGGCGGCCGTCCGGACCTTTCTGGTACTGGAACACCGGCGCACCGGCGTATTGGCCACCGACCGCGGCATGAGCGGCTTCGTGCGCGCGCACTTCGCGATCGCGACCTTTCAGCTCATTGATCTGGGCCTGGACCTGCCGCTGCTGCTGCCGGTCACGGGCGTCCTGCTGGCTGTGCTGCTGCGGATTCTGCTGCGGGTTCTGATTGTTGCGGCCATCCGGATCGACGCGAGCATTGTTGTCGGCCCGGTTGCCGGCATTGGCTTGGCCGGCCGGATCGTTCCGGCTGGCGGCATCACGCGCCTCGAGACCGGTACGGTTGCGGTCGTAATCGTCGGCTTCGGCACGGGTGCGGCTGCCGGCACCAAGGCCGGTCGGCTCGGGGATGGGCTCGAATTTGGCGTTGTCACGACGGATCGCGTCCAGCTGGGGCTGGACGGTCGGCGGCAGTGCCGTGGTCAGTGGAGCCGCTACAGGCAACATGGCGGCGACTCAGTTCACTTGGCCCGGCTCAGGCGCGAATATCGAGCAGGCTGCCCAGCACTCGGTTTTCGGTTTCGATGACCTTGGCGGATGCGGCGGCTTGCTGCTCGGCCTGCTTGAGCTCGACCACCGGCTTGACCAGATCCTGTTCAGGCTGGGCGCTTTCTGTGTCAGTCAAACCCGCCTGGGCGATCTGCTGCGAGGCTTCGGCGGCACGCTGGGTGGCGCGCTGAAAGCCTTCAATGCCGGACTGAAACGCAGGACGTATTTCCATGGGCGACTCCTTACGACGACAACACGACTGTCGTGGGCGCAAACCGGCACGGTCGGGATGACCGTCGGCAGCGCCAGTCTAGCTCATTTTTTGACCAGAGACAGCTACCGAGGTTCACCCTGTCGCTACCGCCGGTCCGGCTCAACCGACCCGTTTAGCCGAACCCGTCTGTCCGACCCCGCTTATCCGAGCAACGCCGCCAGCTGGCCGGCAAACGCCTGCTCTGGCCGCTCGGCCTGCCACGGAATTTCGGCGAGCAGCGGCGCCGGCAGATGGTCGCGCAGATAGGCGAGGTTCTCGGTATAGCGATTCATTGTCGGCTGCGGCGAATTGGCGACCCAGCCGGCCAGCGTCAGCCCGCGGGCGCGGATGGCCTCAGCCGTCAGCAGCGCGTGGTTGATGCAACCGAGCCGCATGCCGACCACCAGAATCACCGGCAATCGCAGCGCCTGGACAAAATCGGCATAGCTTTCGCGGGCGTTGAGCGGCACCAGAAAGCCGCCGGCGCCTTCGATCAGCAGCAGCTCATCGCTGCGACTGCGCGTCGCGTCGGTGAGCTGCAACAACCGCGCGACCGACAACTCGACGCCGGCTTCCTGCGCAGCAATATGCGGCGCGATGGCGGGCACGAGCGCGAGCGGATTGACGCTGACGTAATCCTGATCGTTGTCGGCGGCGGCGCGCAGCGCACGGGCATCGTCATTTTGCCAAATGCCCTCGATGCGCTCACAACCGGACGCCACCGGCTTCAACACCGACACCCGGCGACCGGCAGCGCGCAGCGCACGGGTCAGCGCGACCGTGGTAAACGTCTTGCCGATTTCAGTGTCGGTGCCGGTGATGAAAAAAGCTTTCATGCGTGAAGCGTCCTGAAAAATCTATCGCGGCCAAGGCCACTGCTACAGGTGAATTCCACCACCCAATCACGGTTGCTTGCGCCGAATCGGAATGTCGCTGATCGGCATCGCAAATTCATTCGCGAGTCCGGTTGGCCGTGCCCGCACTTCGGTGCCCCAGGCGTGACCGTAAACGACTTCCCACGTCGCCGGCACGCTGCCGTCGGCGCGCCGGAACGTTTCATACGCCGTCATCATCTGCTTGAGCTGCGCCGGCGTGGTCAGCGCATGCGAGCGGCCGGCGTTGATGTTGTGCGCGCCGATGCCCTTCAGCTCGCGCAGCAGCGCCGGCACATCCTTGTAGGTGAGCACCAGCGCTTCCATGTCCATGACCGGATCGGCGAGCCGGACCCGCACCATCGCATCGCCGACATCGTGCATGTCCATAAACCGGTTGACGTGAATCCGGTCATCCACCGTCGCCCAAGCGGCGCGCAGTTCTT
Organism: Permianibacter sp.; assembly: GCA_046297695.1. Lineage (GTDB taxonomy): Bacteria > Pseudomonadota > Gammaproteobacteria > Enterobacterales > Permianibacteraceae > Permianibacter. The sequence goes on from JBKBHF010000017.1 coordinate 72,172, forward strand.
TTAGCGTGTCCGGACCAAAACTGGAGAACAACAACAGGCCATTGGGTTTCAGCACGCGCTGAATCTCGCTGAACGCGATCTCCGGTTCGGCCAGCCACTGAAACGCCAGATTCGAGACCACTAGATCCACGCTGTCGGTGGCAAACGGCAGCCGCTCGGCGTCCGCACACAGGTATTGCTCCTTGGCAAACCAGCCGCGCCGACGCTGCGCTTCGCGCGCCATGCCGAATGCGAGATCCAGACCAAACACCCGCGCTTTCGGAAACCGTTTCTGCAGCGCACGCGTGCAGGCGCCGGTGCCCGAACCAATATCCAGAATGCGCTCGGGTGTCAGCTTCATGTAATCGAGCCGTTCGAGCAGACGCTTGCCGACTTCCTGCTGCAGGAAGGCATTGGCATCGTAACTCGCGGCAGCAGCGCTGAAGGATCTGGCGATTGCCCGTTTCTCCAGCGCGTAACGTTCGTTCTGGTTGAAGTCTGGCGAATTTGCGCTAGCCATTCAGCCACTCCTTGACCAGCGCCAGAAACTCGCGCTTGTGCGACAGGAACGGCGCATGGCTCGCGTGCCTGAAAACATGGTGCGGGCTGTTCGGGTTCAGCGCCTGCACATCCGGCGCTACCTTGGCCGGCACCAGTGCGTCGAGCTGGCCATACAGACGCAGGAACGGCAGCGTGATCTCATGCAAGCGCGAACGGATATCGGCATCGTGCAGCAAGGCCAGCCCGCCGCGCAGCGCATCGGTTGACGGCGTACCGTGGATGAATAGGCGTTCTTTCAATTGTTTCAGATCGTCTTTCTGGGTTTCCGAACCCATTGACGAGATCGCCAGAAAACGCAGCAGCGTTGCCTGATAGTCTTCTTCGAGCGAACGGGTAAAGGTATCGAGCACTTCCGGCTTCATTGCATGCGGCCAGTCTTCGCCTTGCAGGAAGCGTGGATTGCTGCACAGGGTGATCAGCTTGTTGACCCGCGCTGGCGCATCAAGCGCGATTTGCGTGGCCACCAGACCGCCGAGTGACCAGCCGAGGTAATGCGCCTTTTCTGGCGCCACTGCCAACACCTGATCGCGCAGCATCGCCAGGCTGTACGGCTCGCTTGGCGCCGCGCTGCGGCCAAAGCCAGGCAGATCGACAAAGGTCACCCGGAACTGTGCCGTCAAGTCGGCGCGGATCGGTTCGTAAATGCCGGCGTGCAGGCCCCAGCCGTGCAACAGCACCAGCTCCGGACCTTCGCCAACGGTTTCAGCAAACGGCAACGACATCACGTTCTCACTACGAATAATTATCGCGGCTAAAGCCGCTCCTACATTTCTTGTCTGGTCAGCAATTCCGCCAGCACATCGACCAGTTCTCGGATATCGCGCTCGTCATGCGAGGCACTGAGCGTGATGCGCAACCGGGCAGTATTCGGTGGCACCGTCGGCGGCCGGATCGCGCTGACCAGATAACCGCGTGCATCCAGCGCTTTGCTCAGTGCCAGCGCTTTGCCGGCATCACCGACCAGCAGTGGCTGAATCGCCGTGTCGGATGGCATCAGGTTCAACTCGCGCGCACGCGCACAGGCCTTGAACAGTGCGATATGTTTACGCAGCTGCTCACGACGCCAGCTTTCGGTTTCGAGTAGCCGCAGACTGGCACGTGTGGCCGCGGCAATCGCCGCTGGTATCGCGGTGGTGTAGATGTACGGCCGCGAGAACTGGATCAGGTAGTCGATCAGATCACGGCTGCCGGCAACAAACGCGCCAAAGGTGCCAAGCGCTTTGCCGAGCGTTGCCATGTAAATGGGCACCTGCTCGGCATTCAGCTGAAAGTGTTCGAGTGCACCGGCCCCGCGCTCGCCGAGCACGCCAAAGCCGTGCGCATCATCGACCATCAGCCAGGCTTCTTGTTCGGCACAAACCTGTGCCAGTTCCGGCAACGGCGCCAGATCGCCATCCATGCTGAACACGGCATCGGTGACGACCAGTTTGTGCCGAGCCATCGACGCGCTGAGCTTGTCGTTCAGCGCGGCAACATTGTTGTGCAAGTAGCGCTGAAAATGCGCGCCCGAAGCCATGCCGCCATCGAGCAGCGAGGCGTGATTGAGCTTGTCTTCAAACACGGCATCGCTGGCACTTGCCAGGGCGCCGATGATGCCGAGATTGGCCATGAAGCCGGTGCTGAAACCAAGCGCAGCCTCGCGGCCGGTGAACGCGGCCAGCTCTTCTTCCAGCGCTTCGTGCTCGCGGCTGTGGCCGGTGATGAGATGCGAGGCGCCGCTGCCGAGACCGTATTTGTCGAGCGCCGCTTTGGTCGCGGCCACCACGGCCGGATGATTGCTGTGGCCGAGGTAATCATTGCTGCTGAAGTTGATCAGTTCGCGCGCGCCGAGCCGCACCTTGACGCCAGTCGGCGAGTCGATGATGCGGCGAACGCGTAGCAAATCGTTTTGCCGGCGTTCGGTCAGGGCGGAGTGAAGGAAGGTTTTCATCTATCAGCCTCTGCACGGACTCGGATCGCAGAGCGGCAATCACCCCACCCCGCCCCTCCCCTTGGCAGGGG